>JAWXAM010000038.1:0-89944 GCA_034439495.1 Terricaulis sp.
ACGACGGCCTCGTCGCCGTCTGGACCATGAACGGCTTCACCGTCCTCAACGCCGGCGTCACCGGATCTGTCGATCTAACCTGGGTGATCGTGGGATAAGTCCAGGGGTCGCTCTTGGGGTGGTTGTTGGGCTTGGACGTTCATGCGAGCGTACATCTTAAGACGCGCGCCGCGTCTGATTCGTACGCTGCAAAAACAATGCCTAAACAATATCTCTTCATCTGCGGCTGCCCCAGATCAGGCACGACTGCATTGCAATGGGCGCTTAATCAAAGTCCTGAAATTTGCATGGGCGGCGAGCGTTACGCGCACCGCTTTTGGAGTGACGAGTCGCTCAATCCAAGTGATTTCGAGCAAGAGCGATTCTTCTCTCAACAAGACGGCGACACCTTCTACGACATTCGCGACGCTGCTTGGCACCCACAGAAGCGCGCAGCTTGGAGCCAAGTGCGCTTCATCGGCGACAAGCTGCCTCTGGCCTACATGCGGCTGCCAGTGCTGGCGCGGGAATTTCCAGGCGCCAAAGTTATCGTGATGATCCGCAACATATTCGATGTGGCCTCCAGCTACCAGAAGCGCGATCAAGCCGAGGACGGAGATTGGCAAGGCGGCGGCATTGAGCAGGCAGTTTTTGATTGGAACCAGCTGTTCGCAAAGCTACAACAGGCGCCCGTGTCATTGGCGCTCCTGCCGGTCGCTTACGAACGTTTGTTCATACAAGGCGACGACGTTGATCGCTTAATCTCGTTCATCGGATTGAAGAACCCCGCCCCCCTCCGCGACGCGTTAGCAGTCGCGCACCTTGATGGGAGGTCCCTGGAGAATGACCGCAGCCGCGGCCTGAGCGCGCTGGATGCGGCGCTGATCTGCGCAAACGCCGACTTCGATGGATATCGCCGAACGTTGATGAGCGATCCAGCCGCCCGCCTCAAATTGGCATAGCCCCCGGCCTACAGGCCAACACGAAAGACGAAATGCGGATAGATCTGCTCGCAGTGCAAACCGCGCGATCTCGTCAGGTCTTCAACCGCTTGCGTTGCGCCAATACAAGTAGAAACCGTCGCGTCGTCGTAAACAAAATAGCCACCGCGCGTCATCATCGCCCACGCTACGCTCTGCGCGTAAGCAGTCGGTTCGTAAATATCCATGTCGAAATGGGCGAGACCGAAACGGGTGCCAACCGGCACTTGGCGCGGGAACGTATCCTGGACAAGACCTTTCACCAGCTGCAGGTTATCGAGCTTCGACTGCTGACGCGCCTGCACGAGCCCCGGAAAATCTGAGTCGGAAAAATCGCCCTTGAGGTGGAAGTCGGCTGACGAATCCACTGGAGGCATACCTTCGAATGTATCGAAAGCATACATGTTTGCTTGCGGGTAAAGCCGCTTCAGCAGATGCGCCATAAACAGCGAACTGCCACCTCGATAGGCGCCGAACTCTGCGACGTTGTGGTCCTGAAGCGCGTCGAAATAAAACGCGATAAGCAGGAAGAGATTCATCAGCCGGCTTTCAATCACAACCGAACGCCGACGCGATACCTCCAGCGCTTCGAGATAAAGCGGATGCTCGCGCAATTCGCGCGCAAGCTGGCCAAACTCGAGCCCCACCCCCCGCGTGTATCCGTTGGCCGGCTCACGCCCCCTGATCACGCCGCTCTGCACACGGCCATTTCCAGCCTTGATAGAAAGTGGCGGATAGCCGGCTTCGATGAGGCGGCGGCCCAGTGCTTCGGTGTTCGTATCCATATCAAATATCTCGCTCGTCGCCAAAAAGCGGCGCTGGAAGTTCAGCGCGCTTGAGAGCCTCGTGGTCATGGCGATACTGATTTATGTAGCCGCGCATTTCCGCCGAAGGTTGTTCTTTCGGCGGCATGCGTCCACCCGCCTGAACTTCCGCCGCTGTACGCTTGCGGATGATAAGTTCGAGTGCGCACTCCGCCACCGGCGTCAACGTCTGATCGAAGCGCGGCAAGTCGTGGCGATAGCCGTCGTCAATTACTTCAAGCTTGCGGACGTCCGCTGCTGGGCCCAGAGCGCGCACCAAGTCCAGGACATTGTGCGAGGCGGGGCACCAAGACCGCGCTTTGGCCATTGTGAATGAAGCTTTGTGATCGCGATTGTGCGTGGAGGGCCAAACGCCCTGCTCGTACAGATCCTCGTCCGGAACCGTGATGACTAAATGCCCACCCGGTTTCAACACGCGAAACCAGTTCTTCAGCCCCTCTTCGGGGTCCCGCAGGTGCTCGAGGCAGTGCGAAGAGAAGACGAAATCAAAGCTCTCATCGGCCGCCCCGCCCATGATCTGCGCGTCGCCGTCTTCAATGTCCCAAGTCCGCAAAGATGCGATGCGCGGAAAGAGTTCAAGATAGAGCACGAGCGGATCGGGCTTGCCGCCAATATCGACGCCGTCGCCGACGAAATAGCGCAGCGCGTAACGGTTATCCTTAAGACGCCGCGGAATCGACTTCGAACATTCCTTCATCGATCGTACTTTCAGTGGGTGCGCGCTGGCCGGCGGGGCTTATCGGCGATGAAGAGGAACTGCTCACCGCCGAGATAAGCGAAGTCACGCGACCAGTAATGCACTACTCGGCAATTCTCAAACCCCGCAGACTTCAAATCATCGAGCACGTCCCACGCGAAGTATCGAAAGCACAGCGATCCCTTCTCAGGGTCGGCGACGCTCCCGTGATACTCGGGCGCCAAAATGTGTTCGATCTCCCCGTCCTTTCGCAAGACAGCGCGTACGACTTTACGTTCACGGTCGCGCGAAAATGGCGCAGCAAACAACAGCCGCCCTCCCGGCTTGAGAGAGCGATGTATCTCACGCATCGCGGCAACGTCGTCCGCAACATGCTCCATAACGTCGAACGAGAGCACGAAATCAAAACTGTCGTCAGCAAAGGTGAGCCGCGTAAGGTCCTCGTTACGCAGCCCGCTCATCTCTTCTCCGAACGCGCAGCGCGTCCCAAAAAACTCACTTCCCACGAGCCGGGGATAACGCGACTTCAGCAGATCATAAAGAGCCGTTCCCTGCTCTGTCAGATACACCTCCGCGTTGGCGGACGGGCGCAACAGCCCCTCGAACAAATGCACGCCCGCGCGTAGACGGTTCTGCAGCCCACACGCGCTGCAATCGAGATGCTCGCGCCAGTTTGGGAGCGGCTGGCCGTCGGCGTCGGAACTGCCCGAATAGAGGAACGATACATTAAACTGACGGCTCTCACCGCATACCGCGCAGAATCCGTCAATCGTGAAGCTTTCCGCGTCCCGACGCACGAGTGATGCTTCCACCGCTCGGCGCTCCTGAAGCCGCAATCCCAAAAAGCGCTGCAGGTCCCCATAAACAGCGTGCGAGCGCACTTCGTAAGCCTCGATGTCCAGAAAGCCTGGCGTCGCGCTTTGCATCAATGCGCCGATCCGATCGCGTCCTGCCGGAACGGAATATTCGCGCAGCATCGTATCGCGCCCCGACTGGCTCATGCGCGTCCAGGTCGCCTCGTCCGTATAAAGATCAATCACCGCCTGCGCGAACCGCGCCGGATCGTCAGCGACCAACACCTGCTCGCCATGCGCTATGTGCATGCCCTCGGACGCAATGGATGTGGCGACCGCAGGCACACCAAAGGCCAAGCTTGTGCCAAGCTTTCCCTTGATGCCGGCGCCATACCGCAAAGGCGCTACTGATAGCCGCGCGGACCGAAACAGTGGCGTAATATCCTGAACGTACCCGTGCACGCGAATTCCAGGCTGACGATCAAGAGCCAAGACATCCGCCGGCGGCGCATTGCCGACGATGTGCCACGTCACATTGGGCAAACGCGCCCTGACCAATGGAAAAATCTCACGCGCGAAGTAAAGCACCGCGTCCACATTCGGCAGGTGCGGAAAGCCGCCGATAAAAATAATGTCCTGACGTTGAGCGAACGACGCGCTTTCTTCGTCAACATCAACGAACATTAAAGGCAGCAGCCGCACGTCCGCGTCAGGCGCTTCATGACGCAGAATGTTTTTCTCGACCTCGCTCATCACGATAGTGATGTCGCACGCACGAATGATACCCAGCTCCCAGTCCTTTGCCCGCTCCGCGGCTTCGATCTGACCGCGATCGCCGCTCAGTTCAGCTTCCCGCAAGTCGCGCAGATAGTGCAAGTCGGACGTGTTGAGGATAATTTGCGCCTCGGGCGCATGCAGACGAATATCGTTGATATAGAGCCCGGCGATCGGCGCACGACACAAGAACATAAAATCGTAAGCGGCGCCGTGAGTCTCCAGGTGAGCCTTTACCGTCCCGATATCCTCGCGATGCAGGCAACGCACACCGAGCGCCCGCACTGCGTCAGTGTAGGCGCCGAGATACTCAAGGTCGCTCGGCACGAACGTTACATCGTAACCGAGATAGACCAATATCTCCATCAGCCTAAAAGCTGTAATCGAGCCCGCGTCACGATCGGGACGAGGCGTTGACCAGTCGATGAACAGAAGTCGCCGCCGCCAAGAGGGCAATCCGGGCTCATCCACCGCCGTGACTTCAAGAGCGCGCGTGCTCGCGCCCGTTTGTAAGCTCTGGCGCAGCTCCAACTCATTGGCGGCGCCTTCTACAAGGCGAATGCGCTGACGCACCGCGCCAAACCCGCCATTGGCAAGCACGCGCGTTGCCTTGAGCGCCAGTTGCGGAAAGCCACCCGCAAGGTTGGAAGCAGTGCGCACGATGCGCAAGGCACGCGCTGCGCTGCTCGACGCATCGAGTTCGGGCCCTCCCGATGGCGGTTGCGGCGCCGGGCCAGACTCGGCATGCACGTGCTTTTGATGTGTTGGCTCGGGCGTATGCAGATTGACGCCTGCTTGGCCGTTCCAGCTGAATGCGTACGGAATTTTTTGGTAGCGCGCATGCTCGTTGCCAAACACACGACTGCGATACTCGTTCAGCAAGTGAACAAGATCGCCGATATTCGTCGTATTGAATTGGCCGCTGTGCCGCGAGTAAACCGTCGCATCTTCGAGCTTACTGCCGCTGAAGTGTGCGAACCGAAGCGGCTCGCCGTTCACCGTGTAGATACCGTTGCTCAAAACAACGCGCCGCTGGGCGACATTCCAATACGCAACATTGTAGCCAGGATGGCGCAGCACATGGAGGTTCGGCAAAATCGCCGGCAGCAAATCCGCCCATTTTTGATCGACGAACAGCCCTTCCTCCAGCTTGATCACACAATCATTGATCAGCCGCCGCCCCCACCACTCCATAGCGCTGATTGCGTCGGAGCAAACGCGGAACGCGGCAAAGCCGAGATTGTAGATGCCGTACTGAAGCATCTTCACATCACTGGTTTCAACATTCTCCGCCGGCATGGTGACGTGCGGCGTGAGCACACCGTATGCGCCAGCCGCGAACGCCTCTTCCAACTCGGACATGTGGCCTTTGACGATGATGTCCGGGTCCAAATACACGATCGCGTCCGCGACGCCGCGCTTCATCAGATGGCGAAACACAAACGGTTTAATCGCCGTGTTAAACTCAGTGATGTTGTAGCGCTGTGACATCTCACGCCACTGCGGCAGGTCGATATCGTCTAGATAAATGAACGGAAACGGCTCATCGGCCGGGTTAAACGGCGCGTCCGGCGCATCGCAGAGTGCGACATAGAACTGGGCGTCCGGGTGATGCTCACGCAGCGTCTGAAACAGTGTCTTGGCAAAGGCCAAGAAATTGCGCGAACAGATCGTGAAATAAGCCAAGGACGGCGTGCTCGTCGACGTCGCACTGCGCTTCAGCAGTGACGAATCCAGAGGTAGTGCCGGGGCTGCGGCTACGATGTCTTCCAGGCCCGGCACGACCTCGTTAACGTGACCGCCAGACACGCTTGCTTTCAATGCGCGGAGTGGCCCGGCGAGCCGCCAGCTGGACGACGCATAAACACTCCGCAGCCGGTCCGCCAGCATCCGGTACGCCGCCTCCAGAGCGGCCGAACGCTGAGCGCTTTCAGCCGCTCGGCGCGCAGAATCAGCGACTGCCCGCTCAAAGTGTTGGCGTTCCTCGCTCGCGATACGGTGCTGCCGCGACTGATCGAGCAGGGTTCGCAACTGCTCCTCCTGCGCCTGCAGCAAGCGTTGCTGCGCCTGCCTTTGCTCCTCCAACATTCGGAGTTGCTCGCGCCAATCACCGCGCTCCTGCAGCCATTGCTCTTGCGAGCTTTCGAATTGAGCCGCCAGCAAACTGTGCAAGCTGAGCAGGCGCTCGTCCCGCGCCTGTTGCTCGTGCAATTCTTCAATGCTCTTCTGGAGATCGACAACGCGATCGGCAAGAGCGCGCTTGGCGCTCTCGGCCTCGGCAAGGCGCATCTCCAACTCGGCCTGGACACGAAGACGTCCATGCAGAACGGAGAGCTCTGAGAGGTCGTTTGCGCGCTCAGTCTCGTGCGCAGCAGCCATGTCATCCAGCTGCGAGCGTAGTGTCGCGACTCTCACCTCGCGCCCAGCTGCCTCCGCTCTCAGGGCGCCAATTGCCTCGTCCTGGGCGGAGACGCGCACTTCCGCCTGAGCCAGCCGTTCAGAAACACTGCCCAAGTCCGCCGCGAGCTTATTTTTCTGCTCGAAGAGACTGAGCATTTGGCGGTCGACTTCATCGAGCAGAAGTGTGTACGGAACAAGTCGATCGTATGCTTCGAAGAGACGTTGCCAGTCCTGCTGCGACGGAGACTTACCTTCGGCTTCAGCACAGAGCAGAGAGAACACCGCTCGCACGTCTGGCGGGCAAGCTGCATCTAGCTCCAGCCGCGCTGCGGAACCGCTGTGTCGACGCAAATTGAGGTCAAGAAACGTCGAGCGATATTTCCCGAGCGCATCGGAATCAACCTGCACCCCGCCATCAATCGCTTCGCCAACGCGCTTCAGGGCCGCTTCTGGGTCGATCAAAAGATCATCATAATTGACGAACACCCGGCGCTGCCCATCGGTATGTCGCACCGCGGACAACATGTGCAGCAGCCAAAGGTAATATGATCGCGACCGCGGAAAGCCATCTCTCTGCTGCAGCGACAGCGCAACATCCATAGGGTTGCGGAACGCGATTACGTACGTGACCCGAAGATCGAGCCGCGCGAATACATCCTTCCAGAAAGGGACGGCGCGGCAGGAACGCGGATCTTTGAACGCAAAATACTGGGACCCGCTGAACTGCTTAGCGATAACGTCCATCGCACGTAACTTCAGCGCGTTGACCCGTGCGACCTCCGCTTCTGAGGCGTCACGGGCAAGCAGACTGTCCCAACGCGCGCCAGTCAGGGCAAGCAGTTCGTCATTGATCCCCGAAAGCGTAGCGTCCTCGAAGAAGCCCTTCTCATTGTCGCCGGCGACCGCGTCTTTCAGATTGCGGCCGAGATCGATGCCGAGCACTTCGAGGCCACGCGTCAGCGCGCTGGTGCCGCTGCGGTGCATGCCCAGTACGAGCACCGCGCCTTGCGGACCTTGAAACGGCTGCACCATGAAACCCGAACGCTCCCCAAAACCCCATTCGGACGATGCCGCGCGAAGGTTTAGCCCCCGTAATCAGAAATACGAATTTAACCGTATAAACCGGGGGTTCCAGGGTCAATGGAAGCGCCTGCGCTAACCGTTGAAAGTCTCGTCACGGGCAATCGCTAGGAGGTATTCCCCATAGCTGGATTTCGCCAATCGCTCACCAAGTCGTAAGAGCTGTTGCCGATCTATGAAGCTCATGTGGAACGCCACTTCTTCGGGGCATGCGATCTTCAGCCCCTGGCGCCGCTCCAAAGTCCGAACGAATTCCGCCGCTTCCAGCAGCGAATCCGGCGTTCCGGTGTCGAGCCAAGCATAGCCGCGGCCCATGCGCTCCACATTGAGCGCGCCCGCTTCCAGATACACTTTGTTCAGATCGGTGATCTCAAGCTCGCCGCGCGGCGAAGGTTTGAGGGCCCGGGCCACCTCGACGACGCTGGCGTCGTAAAAATAGAGCCCGGTAACAGCCCAGTTGGATTTGGGTTTCTCCGGCTTTTCTTCGATCGTCAGGGCTTTTGCGTCGGCATCGAAAGAAACCACGCCAAACCGCTCAGGATCTGCCACCTGATAGGCGAAAACCGTGGCGCCCTTTCGCCGTTGGGTCGCGCTGGCCAATTGCTCGACTAGGCCGTGGCCGTAGAAAATGTTGTCGCCGAGAACGAGCGCCGCGCCCTCGCCGTCGAGGAACTTTTCGCCAATCAAAAAAGCTTGCGCGATTCCAGCTGGCGTCGCTTGTTCTTCATAGCTGAACTTCACGCCCCATGCGGCGCCATCGCCCAAGAGCTTCTGAAATTGCGGCAGATCGGCAGGCGTCGAAATAATCAGGATGTCGCGGATGCCGGCGAGCATGAGCGTGCTGATCGGATAATAGATCAGCGGTTTGTCATAGACCGGCGTCAGCTGCTTGGAGATCGCCAGCGTCACCGGGAAAAGCCGGCTGCCGGTGCCGCCAGCAAGGACGATGCCCTTCATTGCACTCTCCAGCCGCCAGCGGCGATTTCATCCATGCACGCCGAGAGCGCCTCGCGCCAGGGCCGCATAACGACACCGTAATCGCGCGCCAATTTCGTGCAGTCGAGCCGCGAATTTGCCGGCCGCTTGGCGCGGGTCGGAAATTCCGCCGTGGTGATCTTGCGCACCGCCGCTCTTGGCCCGCCAAGAGCCCGCGACTGCGCGAAAATCTCTTCGGCGAAATCCGCCCAGGTCGTCTCGCCGGCGCCGGCGCAATGATAAACGCCAAAGCGTTGCGGCTTCAGCGCCACGCTCAGCGCCGCATCGGCAAGATCGTCCGCAAATGTCGGGCACCCGCGTTGATCGGCGACGACGCCAAGCTCATCGCGCGTTGACGAAAGCCGCAGCATGGTGCGCACGAAATTGGCGCCGCTCGCGTCATACACCCAGGCCGTACGCATCACGATCGTTCGCGCATTCGCGGCAAGCGAACGCTGCTCCCCTTCCAGTTTAGTCGCACCGTAAACCCCATTCGGCGCAACCGCATCGGTCTCAACGTAAGCGCCATCCTTGTCGCCCGCGAACACGTAATCGGTCGAAACCTGCACAAAAGCTGCGCCAACATCCGCCGCCGCCCGCGCCATCGCTTCGGGGGCGTTGGCATTGATCTGCTGTGCCGTTTCAGCATCGTCTTCAGCTTTATCAACGGCGGTGTAAGCGGCGGCGTTCAGCACCACGCTTGGCTTTCGCGCCGAGATCTCACGCGCTGCGCTGTCCGGCGCCATGAGATCAATCTCAGGACGCCCCAGCACCTCGATCGCCACACCACGCGCCGCTGCCCGACGCACCAAGGCGCGCGCCAGCTGCCCGTTGCGGCCAATCACCAGGATCACGACTTTTCCTTCAGCAGGCCCTGACGTACGACGCCAATGCCCTTGTCGCGCAATGGCCGCCACCACGCCTCGTTATCGAGATACCAACGCACCGTGCGTTCCATGCCGGTGTCGAAGTTCTCCTGCGCGCGCCAACCAAGCTCGCTCTCAAGCCGCGTCGCATCAATCGCATAGCGCCGATCATGCCCGGCGCGATCCACGACAAACTCGATCAGCTCGCGATGGGGAAAAGTTTTCGGCGCGTGCTGATCGAGCAGATCGCAAATTCGGTGCACGACATCGATGTTCGCACGCTCATTGCGCCCGCCGACATTATAGCAGCGCCCCGGTTCACCCTTTTCCGCGATCAAGCAGAGTGCAGCGACGTGATCATCAACATAAAGCCAGTCACGCACATTCTTGCCATCGCCATAGACCGGCAGCTTGCGGCCTTCGAGCGCATTCAAGATCGTCAGCGGGATGAGCTTTTCCGGCAGATGATACGGCCCGTAATTGTTTGAGCAGTTCGAGATCAACACCGGCAGGCCGTAGGTGTGACACCAGGCGCTGGCCAGGTGATCGGCGCCGGCCTTGCTTGCCGAATAGGGCGAGCGCGGATCGTACGGCGTTGTCTCGTGAAAGAGCCCCTCGTCGCCCAGCGAGCCATACACCTCATCGGTCGAGACATGCACAACGCGAAAGCGAGCCTTCGCCTCGCCACTGCGCTTTTCCCAATGCGCGCGCGCACATTGCAGAACATTGAACGTGCCGACGAGGTTGGTCTCGATGAACGCCGCCGCATCCGTGATCGAGCGGTCGACGTGACTTTCCGCCGCCAAGTGAAACACGATATCCGGATCATGCGCCGCAAACGCTGCGCTCAGCGCGTCGCGCTCGCAAATATCGATCTGCGCGAACACGAAGCCAGGCTTGTCCGCCACCTCCGCCAATGAGGACAAATTCCCAGCATAGGTGAGCTTATCAACGACAAGCGTTTGCCACCCCTGCCCGACAAGATGCCGGGTCAGCGCCGAGCCGATGAAGCCGGCGCCGCCTGTGATCAACGCTTTCATGGGCTCTTGTTAGAAAACCGGCGCCAAATCAGCAAGGCGCGGAAACTGCCGATCGCGATCGGCCATGTTCACGCTGTACAGCGCCACGCCCCAATCGACGCCAATCGCCGGATCATCCCAGGCGATGCCGCCCTCGTGCTCACGGCTCCAATAATCGGTGACCTTGTAAAACACCTCGGTATCCGGCTCGAGCGTGAGATAGCCGTGGGCAAAACCCTTCGGCACGAAAATCTGAGCGCCATTCTCCGCGCTAAGCACGGCTGAAACCCAGCGCCCAAACGTTGGCGAACCGCGCCGGATGTCGACCGCCACATCCAGCACAGAACCACGCAGAACGCGCACGAACTTATCTTGCGCCTTTGGCGGCGCCTGAAAGTGCATCCCACGTAAAGTGTATTGCGCCTGCGTGAATGCCTGATTGTCCTGCACGAATGTGAGGCCGCCCAGCATCTCGCCCAGCACACCCGCATTGAAGGTTTCCGAGAACCAGCCGCGCGCATCGCCAAAACGCTTTGGCGTGTAGGTCCAGACGTCCGGTATTGCCAATCGCTCGATCACGCCGCGAGGCTTGCAAGCTTGCGCAAATCTTCTCCAACGCGCCAAGACATAACGCCGCCAGCCGTCAGGCCAGTTGCGAACACGCGGCCCGGAAACGCCTCAAGAGCGCGCACGACACGCAGACGCTTGCGTGGATCGACAAGGAACATCATGAAACCGCCGCCGCCCGCGCCGGACACCTTGCCGCCCATCGCGCCGGCGGCTTTCGCCGCATCGTAGAGTGCGTCGAGTTCAGGCGTCGTCACCGTCGAGGCGGTGCGCTTCTTGTGGGCCCAACCTTCGTCCAGAATAGCTGCGACTTCATCGATGCGCCCGCGCAGTAGCGCTTGCTTCATTTGAAACGATTGCGCCTTCAACTGGTGCATCGCTTCGACTGAAGCCATCTCACCGCCCGATACATTGCGTGTTTGCTCATCGATAATCCGCGCACTCTCACGCGAGACACCGGAGAAGAAGAGCACCAGCGACGCTTCAAACTCCGCGGCTGTTTCCGGCGCGATGCGCAGCGGATTGACCAGCACGCCCGGCCCCGGACCAAACTCGATGAAGTTCACACCGCCGAATGCCGCCGCGTACTGATCTTGTTTGCCACCGTTGAGCTTCAGATCGATGCGCTCGATCTCATGCGCCAAGTGCGCGACATCATAGGCGCTCAGGCGCGCTTGGAAGAGTTCATTGAAGGCCTGCACCAAAGCCGTCACCATCGCCGATGATGTGCCGAGGCCCGAGCCTGGCGGCACGTCGGCGGAAACATGGATCGCCATCGGCATGGCGCGGCCGCCGTTGAAATCGGCGCACATGCGATTGTAGACGCCCTGCAGCAGCTTCATCTCTTCGGTCAGCGGCAGCGGCGTTGCGGCCGGTCCGCTCCAAAAAAGCTCGCGATCATCGAGATGGAGTTCAACATCGCCGCTTTGCGACGGCGCGATGGTCACGTGCGCGTAAAGATCAACCGTCGCGTTGATAACGACGCCGCCGTATTGCTCAGCGTAGGGCGAAGTATCCGTGCCGCCGCCGCCAAGGCCGAGGCGGAGCGGTGCGCGAGACCGAATGAACGATTCTGCCATGCGAATCCTCGCTTATCGTCCCGTCCGGGCTATCACGCACTCAGACCGATGCCAATACGCCGCACCTATCAAGCAACAGCGCCGAGCGGCGCCCGTTGATGAACATAAGCATCCCAGACCTCTTCCGGCGTGCCGGCCATCATCGCCTTGCCGCTATTGAGCCAAAGCGCGCTTGTGCACAGCTGCGCAGCCACGTCGCCGGAATGAGTGGCCAAGATCAGGATTTTGGCGCGCGAGAACATGCTCCGGACCCGCTTGGCCGCCTTTTCCATAAACAACGCATCGCCAGCGCCTATGATCTCATCGACGATCAGGATATCGCGCTCGATGCTCGTCGCCAGCGCGAACATCAAACGCACTGTCATACCGCTCGAATAGGTGCGAATCGGAAGAGTCAGGAAGTCGCCGAGCTCTGTGAAATCAGCGACGTCTTCGACCAGCAATTTGCGTTCGCTGCGGCTGACGCCGAGCAGCCGGCCAATATACTCAATATTTTCCAGTCCGGTTTTGTCCGGGTCGAGACCAGCGCTCGGATTGATGATGGCCGCCCGCGTGCCATTGATCCGGATCGTCCCCTCGTTGGGAAGGACAAGCCCCGCGCACATTTTCAGGAACGTGGTTTTCCCGGAACCGTTTCTGCCAATCAAAGCGAGGCGCATGCCCTCGGTCAATTCGAGCGAGAGGCCGTTGAGCGCTGTCACGGTGGGAATTCGGCCGACGTCTTGGGCCACGCGCCCGAAAGAAACGCGGTTCGCCGTTGCGCTCAAGATCGAGCGCTGGCGGCCAGACGAGTAGACCGGATATCGCACCACGACATCCGAGAGTGAAACACCCACCATCGACTACATCCAGTGATAGAGATTGCGGCGGCTCACCCAGAAGGTAACGAAGCCGAGGACGAAGAGAGCGACGGCGCCGACTGCTGTGCCTATCCAAATCTCGACAGGCGTCGGCAATTGCAGCAACTGGTCGCGCAAGAGGCGCAGAAAATAGTACAGTGGGTTGAACTGATAGACCCATTGGTTGGTCTGCAGCTGTTCCGTGCGCCATAGCACTGGCGAGAAAAGCAACAGAAAGCTCGCGGCGACGCCGAGCGCATGCTGCAAGTCTCGAAAGCGCGCGCCGAGCACAGCAACCGTCAAACCAAAACCGACACCCGCCAGCGTGACGATGAACAACGCAGGAACCGCGAGCAACATGCTCAGCGTCGGCGGGACACCAAGTATCAGCATGGCCACAAGCAAAATCGAGATGTGGTGCATGAAGAGGATGACGTAGCCCAAAGCCCGGCGCCAAATCTGCAAGAGCCAGGGCAGCTCATAGCTCTCGATCAAGCCCCGCGTGTTCACAAACGTCGCAGGCATATCGACGAAATATTGCTGGATCATCGCCCAGATCGGAAAGCCCGCGGCAAGGTAGAGCAAGTAGGTCGCGGGATCAGCGCCGAAAAGCCCGGAAAAAACGACGGCAAAACCGCAGATCACCGCGGCTTGGCCAATGGTGATCCACAACGGGCCGAGGACGGTCCGCCTGTATTTGCCGTGGATGTCGTCCCAGGCCAGCCAAAGGGCCAAGGGCAGGCGCGCCAAAGAGCCGCCCAGATCCCGGAACGCTACTGCCGTGGTCCCCACGCTTCCCCCGCCTCACTTCTAAGACGCCGGCTTCTAACATCCTGCCAGCTGTTGAGTCAGCCCAAGCCTGCAGCCCACGGCTGCATCGTCGCATCTGACACCCGCGCGCGTGAAGATGCTATGACAGGCTGATTCCTGGAACTCGCCAAAGTCGGCCTAAACGCCGTCTTTGCCGGGTCTCGCGCCCCGGTGAGCATCATAATGCGGCAGGCTGTCATTCTCGTAGGCGGGCGCGGATCACGATTGGGCGATCTGGCGCGCGCTGCGCCTAAGCCGCTGCTGCCAATCGCGGGCGACACTCGGTTCCTGGATTACCTGCTGCTCAACATCGCCCGCCACGGCGTTGAAGAAATCGTCCTTTTGGCGGGCCACATGGGCGATCTCGTCACCGAACGTTACGAGGGCCAATCGGTGTTTGGTGCGCGGGTTAGCGTCATTGTCGAGCCCGAGCCCGCAGGCACAGGCGGCGCACTGCGCTACGCTGCAGATCAACTCGACGACGTGTTCCTGATGTCGAACGGCGATACGTTCTTCGACACAAATTATCTCGCCCTCGCACAGACATTGGGCACAAACGACATCGGCGCGATGGCGCTGCGCCGCGTCGACGACGGCGCACGGTTCGGGCGCGTTGACGCGAAAGACGGCCGCGTCCTCGCCTTTCAGGAGAAAGACCCGAACGCCAAAGCAGCGCTGATCTCCGCCGGCGTGTACGTGCTCCGCCGCAGCGTGCTCGATCTGATCACGCAAACACCCTGCTCGATCGAGACGGACGTGTTCCCAAAACTCGCTGCGCAAAACGCGCTCGCGAGCTACACCAGCGACGGCTATTTCATCGATATCGGCCTGCCCGAAACACTCGCCGAAGCGCGCACCGAATTCGCCGATCGCATGCGCCGCCCCGCCGTGCTGTTCGATCGCGACAACACTCTGATCGAAGACGAAGGCTACACGTTTCAACCCGCAAAGCTGCGCTGGAAACCCGGCGCCATCGAAGCCATACGCGCCGCCAATGACGCCGGCGCGTTCGCTATTGTCGTCACCAATCAATCCGGCATCGCCCGCGGCCTCTACAGCGAAGCCGACATGCGCGCCTTCCACGCGCACATGCAAACGGACCTCTGCGCGCACGGCGCTCACATCGACGCCTTCTACCATTGCCCGCACCACGGCGACGGCGTCGTTGCGGAATTCACCCACGCCAACCACCCGGACCGCAAACCCAATCCCGGCATGCTGCGCCGCGCGCTCGCCGAATGGCCGATCGACCGCACGTGTTGCTTCGTCGTCGGCGACACCGATCTCGACATGCAAGCCGCAAGCACCGCCGGACTCTTCGGCGGCAAGGTGCAAAGCGGCGAACTCCTCAGCGCCGTCCGCGCTGGCCTCGCGCGCGCACCAACGCAACGCGCAACAGCAGCGCAAGCCAAAGCCGCGCTCCGCGATCGCGCAGCGCAAGCGCGCGCATGGCTCTTCGATCACGCGCTGCCGCTTTGGTGGGAGCACGGCTTTGACCGCGCCGCGAACTGCTTCCACGAACGCATCGCGCTCAACGGCGCGCCGCAAGTGCAACTACCGCGCCGCATCCGCGTGCAAGCGCGGCAGACCGTTGTGTACGCCCGCGCGCAGCACCTAGGCTGGAACGGCCCGTGGCGCGAGGCGGTCGAAACCGGCGCCGACATCCTCCTCACCCGCGCCCTCCGCGCCGACGGCGGCACGCGCCACATGCTATCGCCCAGCGGCGAACCCGCCGACGAGCGCCGCGATCTATACGACCTCGCCTTCGTCGTCTTCGGCCTCGCCGAAGCCGCGCGCGCGCTCGGCGATCGCCCGGACATCGTCGCCGCCGCGGAAAAGCTCATCGCCTGGGCTGAAGCGAATTGGGCGCACCCGGCCGGCGGTTTCCGCGAAGGCGATGTGACGCCCACACCGCCGCGCCGCCAGAATCCGCACATGCACATGTTCGAAGCGTTGCTGGCGCTGCACGCCGCCACCGGCAACGCAGCGCATCTCAACCGCGCCACCCAAATCGCTCACCTCTTCCGCGATAAATTCTTCGAACCGCGCCACGGCGTGCTGCCAGAATATTTCGACGATGCTTGGCGCGCCGACGCCGACATCATCGTCGAGCCCGGCCACCATTTCGAATGGAGCTGGCTGCTCCACAAATGGAGCGCAGCCGGCGGCGGCGATCTTTCCGCCATCGCCGAACGCCTGCGCGTGCATGGCGAGGTCTACGGCGTCGATCTCGCCAGCGCCGCGGTGTTCGACGAGGTCCATCCCGACGGCCGCCCGCGCACGCAAACCTCGCGCCTGTGGCCGCACACCGAGCGCATCAAAGCCAACGTCATCCGTTACGAGCGCACGCGCGATCCAGAAGCCGCGCACGCCGCAGCCCAAGCCTTCGACATGCTGATGACCTATTGCGACACGCCCACCAAAGGCCTCTGGCGCGATCGCCGTCTCGCCGACGGCAGCTTCATCGAAGAGCCCGCGCCCGCCTCTAGCTTCTATCACATCATGTTCGCCTGCGATGAGCTGATCCGCGTCGCCGCCGCGCTTGATTAGGGGGATACAGCCGCACCAATCCGACCGACCACGCGCGCCCGTAAAGTGAAGCAAAAGGAGCTTCACCCATGTCGCAATCCACCCGTCTCGGCTTCCCCTATCTCGCCGCCGCGCAGGCGCAAAAACACGTCACCGTCAACGAATCGCTTCTGCGCCTCGACGCGCTGACGCAACTCTCCGCAAAATCCGCCACACTCGCCGCAGAGCCCGCATCGCCAGCAGACGGCGACATCTACATTCTCCCCGCCGGCAAAACCGGCGCCGCCTGGGGCGCGATGGCCGATGGCGCGCTCGCCTATTATCGCGACGGCGTATGGGAAGAACTGACGCCGCGCACCGGCTGGCAGTGCGTCGCCGAAGATGCGCACCAGCTCTACATCCGCACAGCATCAACTTGGGCGCACGTCGCCGGCGAGAACGAGCATCGCCTCATCTTCACCCCCGGCGGCGACGGAATCGTCAGCGCCTATCGCATCGACACAGCCCGCGCACAGAACCCGCGCGCCGCCGCAATCAGCGCCATCGCCGGCGACATCATCACTCTCACCACCTCAGACGCCGGCCTGCTCTTCAGTTCGCTCATGGCCGGCGTCTGCTATGCGCGCATCTGGAACACGACCAAATCCCCGATCGAATCCGCCTGGGTCAAAGCCGCGCCCGCCGCCGACCAGCTGCAAGTGCTAAACGCCGCCGACATCGCCACATGGAGCGCCGCCGACGCCATCCAGCTCGGCGACCCGACCACCATCACGCCCGGCCGCGTCATCGCGCTCGACATTTCGCCGATGATGCAAACCGTGCTCGGCCGCATCTTCCGACAAAAAGGCGTGCTGCTGAAAGCTCTGGTCGAAGGCCTCTCCGTGCAAGCGATCCTCGACACCACGGAAGCTGGCGTAAGCGGCTCCTTCACCGGCATCCGCAGCGAAAGCGGCGGCTCTCGCCTCGGCGCCCAATACACGCAGCCCTGCAGCGTTCTCTCCCCGATCTCCAATTCGAACCTGGTGTTCATGCGGGAGACCGTGACGGGGAGCGGGTTGGGGATCACCAGCGTGTCAATCTCCGGACTCTGGGTGTAACGCCGTTGCGTCACACCGCGACATCCTTATACGTCGCGGGTGATGACTAACGACGCGCCCTGCCCGCGCATCATTTGGATGCTTTGGCTTCAAGGCTGGGATCGTGCGCCACCGATAGCGCAAGCGTGCCTGCAAAGTTGGCAGCGCCTCAATCCCTCTTGGCGAGTACAAACGCTCTCACGCGAGACGTTGCGCGACTTTCTACCGTTAGAAACTGTCGATCAAATTCTGACCACGCCAGCCGACGCGGTCGAAGCGCTCAGCGATCGCATCCGCATCGAACTCCTGGCGAGATACGGCGGAGTCTGGGCCGATGCATCCACGCTTTGCGCACGACCGTTGGATGAATGGCTTTCCGACTATCTCACGTCCGACTTCTTCGCGTTCGAAAAGCCGGTCCCAGAGCGTATGATCGCGAGCTGGTTCCTAGCGGCGAAGAAGGGCAGTTACCTCGTTGAGGAATGGCGTCGCCGCACCGAGAACTATTGGCACGAACGGCGCGAACGCGGTGACTATTTCTGGTTCCACCAACTCTTCGCACAAGGCTACGCCGCCGATCCCCAGTGGCGGCGCCTGTGGGACAGCACGCGGAAGCTCCCAGCTCGGCATCTCTTCCACTTCGGCCCGCACGATGCGCGGCTCATGGGACCAGTGGAGCAAAAATACGTCGATGGCCTAGCCAATCCGCCAGCCTGGGTTTTCAAGCTCTCCCATAAACAAGACAAGCCAATCGAGCCCGGCTCAACGATGGAAATGCTCGCCCGCTATGCGGCTGGCGATTGGCCCAACGCGCCGCAGCCTGTGGGCGCGCCAGCAAGAGCAATGCGACTGCTCGTGTGCTGGTACGGGTCTTTTGGCCACGGTACGATCGGCGACCTCCGCTCGCTTGAAAGCGCGGTCACACACTTGGTCGGCCGCGGTCACAGCGTGCATCACGCAACAGCCCTTGATCTCCACATACCTGGCTCGCAGCGCGTTCAGTGGAGCGAAGTTTCCGGCGCCGAGTATGACGCGCTCATTTTCGTTTGCGGCCCGATTCTAGGAACCCATCCGCAGACGAACGCGCTCTTCAAGCACTTTGCAGGCACACCACTGATCGGCTTAGGCGTGTCGATCCTGCCTGAGGGGAGCCCCCACCACTCCAATCCTTTTCAAATTCTGTTTGCACGCCAAGGCGCAGCTGAAACCTACGGCGACATCGCCATCGCCGCGCCGCCGGTCGCGCGCGCGCCGCGTGTACGCAATACGAAGAAGATAGGCATTTCACTGCGCGGCGCCCAAAGCGAGTACGGCGAGGACAAATGCCGGTGGCAGGAGACTGAGACATTGACGCGCAAGGCCGCAGCTGCCGCGCTTGAGGTAAGCGGCGGCTATGTTGTCGACATCGAAAACCATCTTCAGCGCTCCGAGCTCACACCGGACGGCATCGACGCGCTTTATGCCGATTGCGACCTCATCATCACCTCACGGTTTCACGGCGCGGTGATGGCGCTTCGCTACGGCGTCCCATTCATCGCCATCGATCAAATCGCCGGTGGCGCAAAGGTGTTTGACCTGCTCGCCCCGCTGGGCTGGCCGTACTGCTACCGAATTGATGAAGCCTACGCCGCCGATCTTGAGAGACTCGCAGTGCAGTTGGTTTTGAAGCCCGATCTCGATGCACTGAACGACGCGCGTTCAAGGGCTATCGGAGACTGCGCAATCACGCTCGCAGCGCTGGACAACGCGCTCACCCAGTAGCGTCGGCGCGAATCCTCCACAAAGTCTATCCCACACCTTTCAGCCTGACATATACTGCGTCCTCGTCCTCGCAGGAGGGCAGTTGGATCCACTGTCAAAGCCAACGCAAGGACGATGCGGCCGAGCGTGAGCGCCAAAAGCGCGAAGCCCGCGTGAATAGGGAAACCTCAAACGCGGGAAAGCACCGGGGATCGCGTGACAGCGCGACCCGCACGCCGTCGGCGACCGCGCCAGAGGAGTGAAACACCTCCTTGTGCCGGGCCGGCGAAAGCAGACCGCAGGGGACGCGGCTCAACGCGTCTTATGCGCTCTTCGGAGCGCGCCTTTGGCGCGGTGAACCGCGTCCCCCGCCCTCCGCTTGTTCGGACGGCCCGAAACTTTTTCCCAAAACGCTTGCCGGCGTGCGCTTTCGCACGTCCATAAGGAGCATCCGCATGTTCGCACCTCAGCACGATTTCTTCCTCGCCATAAACAACGCTCGCAAAGCCGCACGCCGTGGTGATATCTCCGCTACAGAACGCTGGCTGAAGGCGGCCGAGAGGCACACATTGATCGCGGAACGCATGGCATTGTTGAGCGGCGAGAGCCTCTCGCCCCAAGGCGCCGATACGCGCCCGCCCTGGCTGCGTCGTGGCTAGCGTACGTCCGCTCGCCACCATCATCGTCGTCACCCACAACAGCGCGCGTTGGCTGACGCGCATGAGCGCCGCCGTCTCGGCGCAAACCGAAACCCGCTGGCGTCTCGTCATCGTCGATAACGCCTCGGCGCTCGATCAACGCCCGCAGCTCGCCGATCTGCCACCGGGCGCGAGCATCATCCAAAGCGAAAACAATCAGGGCTTCGCCGCCGCCAACAATCTCGCCGCCGGCGATGCCGATACGCCCTATCTCGTCTTCCTGAACCCGGACGCTTTCCCCGAGCCAAGCTGGCTCGCCGCTTTACTCGAAACCGCCGAGCGCTTTCCCGACGCAGCCGCCATCGGCTCAACCCAGCTCCGCGCTGATGCGCCCGGCATCTATGACGGCACCGGCGATGTGCTCCACGCCACTGGCGTCGCTTATCGCTCCAGCTACGGCCAACGCCGCAACGCGCCGCCGCCGCTCGGCGAAACTTTCAGCGCTTGCGCCGCCGCAATGCTAGTGCGCCGCGAAGCCTTCGAAGCAATCGGCGGATTCGATGCGCGTTACTTTTGCTATTTCGAAGACGTCGATCTCGGCTTCCGCCTCCGCCTCCAAGGCTGGCGCATACTACAATCACCGGATGCTATCGTCGCGCATGTCGGCGGCGGCGTCGCTGGCGCGCATTCGCCTTTCGGTGATTTCCACGGCGCCAGAAACCGGCTTTGGACTTTTGTGAAGTGCATGCCGCCAATACTCTTTTGGCCGCTCTTTCCCGCCCATTTGGCCGCGACAGCTTATGTCAACACATCCGCCCTGGTGCGCGGCCGCGGTCTGGCCGCCTGGCGCGGAAGCCTCGCAGCTCTCGCCAATCTCGCGCCCATCCTCCGGTCACGGCGGGAAGAGCAAGCAAAGCGCAAAGCCAAAACCAGCGCGATAGCAGCAGCGCTCGCATGGTCGCCGCTGGTTACAATCGGCCGCCGCCCGGTAATCCGCCCATGGCGCTAAAATGCAATGCCAAACCTTCGCGCAGCGAAGTGCGCGGACTCAGCGCCTCGGGCAGATCATCCTGCGCCACAGCAACCCGATCGCGCTCCGCACGTTTCACCTGCTCTTCGCTCGCCACACCGGCGGCCTGCGCAAGCTTCAGTGCAAAGCCGGGCATCGGCACAATCAAACGCGATCGCCCGACGCATGCCGCGATCATTTGATAAAACGCACGCATCGTCACGACATCAGGCCCGCCCACCGCGAACACACCTGAAGGTGCGTCAATATTGGTCAGCCCAGCCGCCAGACGCCCGAGATCGCCATGGAAAACCGGCTGCACCCGCGCCTTACCCGATCCGGGCAGCGGCAACACCGGATAAGTCTGCGCCATGCGCAACAAACGCGTAATCGTCACCAAACGAGGATCGCCATAAATCAAAGTCGGCCGCACAATCGCTAAATTCGAGAACCGCGCCCACAGCGCCGCTTCGTGTTCAGCCAGAGCCCGATAGCTCGGCGCATCAGCATCGGCCGCAACATTGTTGCTGGAGAACACCACGATCCGTCGATCGTGCGGGACACCCTCCAAAGCAATGCGCGTGAGATTGAGGTTGGTGACAAAAACCAGCGCGTCGCACTCAAGCGCCTCGCCCCGCCAATCCTCCCCCGCGCCAAGCGTGCTATAAGCGATCGTCGCACCAGCAGCGCCGAGCCGCTCCTCTACCTTTTCCCGCTTTGTGCGCATTGACGCCACAACACGCCAGCCGTCAGCCAACAGCGCCAGCGCCGTCGCTTCGCCCACCGCGCCGCCTGCGCCGACAACGAAAGCAGACCGCGTCATCGATTGAAAAACTTGAGAACGCCGCCCGCCAATTTCGCCAACCCTCGCTCCAGCGGCCCGTCAGCGAACTTGTTCAGATAACGCGCCATCCCGTGCGCCTTATAGTGCGCGAGCAATTTCGGATCGGCAGCGCTGGTAGACCGCACGTGAACGCCATGCGGCCCTGGCGCGAACAACACTGGCCAACCCGCTTGCTCTGCGCGGCGGCAAATATCGAGATCTTCGACATGGACGAAATAGGCGTCATCAAAGCCGCCCAGCGCCAGGAAGTCCGCCCGCCGCATCGCCATCAGCGCACCACTCACCGCGCCGACTCGAACCGGCGCCTTCGGCAGCGGATCGCGGTGCCGATTGAAGTCGCGAAAAAATGGCAAGAGCGGCTCAAGCCGCGCGAGCCCGCTCGCATACACAAATGCGCTCCACAACGTCACGCGCTCGCGCCGCGACCCGCGCTCCGGCCGGCCACGATCATCGCGCAGATCGCCGCCCACGATCGCCGGTGGCGGCGCTGCAGCAAGTGCGGCTTCGAGGCGCGCGAAGGCGTTAGGCTCGAAGATCACATCAGGGTTGGCAAACACGACCACATCAGTTCGCGCCGAACCCGCGCCAGTGTTGCACGCAGCGGCAAAGCCGATATTGCCATGACCGCGCAGCAAACGGACGCGTTTGTCATTCGCCGCGAAAGTCTCGATCAGACGGGTCTCGGCCTCGTCATTGCCGTTATCAACCAGCGCAATATCGTCGACGCCTTCAGCTTCACGCAGCGAGTCGATACAGGCGCCGAGCGCCGGACCTGTGCGATAGCTGACAATGACGACGCAGAGACTCAAAGCACTGAACTCCGCGCCCGGTGCGCTCAATTAGCCGATGCGCTCATAGCTGCGCAGATCGAGTTGCGCCTGCCCGACAGGCGTCGGCACCGTCAGCCGCAGCGGCGCGGCGAAGCCTGGCTGTGCGGGCAGCGCAAACCATGCATCAGCAACCGGAATGCGGTTGCGATCAACGTCACGCCCGATGCCGGCGATCAACTCGTATCGAAAGCGGCAATTCAGCGCCGCGCCGTTATAGCCACCGCCGTTGAAAGTGCCCTGCGCGATCGGCGACACCGCCAGCCGATAATGCTGGCGCCCGTCGAACACCAGCACCGAGCCTTGGCACGCGCGCGCTGCGCCAATCTGGCGGCCGAGCGCGAACACGCCGGTCAGCGGATCGTAAGACGCATTCTGCTGCGCGGCGGTCGCGGGCGGCGTGCCAAAATCGGTATAGTTCGGCGTGATCTGAGCGCCGACCCCACTGCTAGCGCGGTTCAGCTGGATGCGGCGAAACTTGCCGGAATAGGCATGCGAAATATCGTAGCGCGTCCAAGCGATCGAGCTGCCCGACACCGTCCCTGTCGATGTCGCGGTAATCTGCGTTTGATCGAACATGCGGGCGAGGCCGGACGTGCGCAGGTTGGCGCGGACGGCATAGCGCGTCGGGCTTGCGGTGATTTCGTAGCTCGCCGTGCCAAGCACAACGACGCCGAGGACAGCTGCCTCGTAGTTGAGCCGATAGGTCTCAGCTCGCGCCGGCGCCGCTGCGAGCGCCGTGACGCCGAGGACGCACGCAAGTATTTGCACAAAACGCATCATCGCGCATCTCCGCGGCCAAGACACGCGAACCTAACGCACACGCGCAGTGATTGTCACGAACACCTGCGTTCGCGGCAACGTCCTGCGCATCTCTCTCAGAAATCAGAAGCGCTCGTGCGCGAACATCAGATCAGCGAGCTCAAGGTGCGAGCCGCGATAATCGGTCGTGCTGTCGAAGCTGACGCCAGCGCCATAGCTAATCGGAGTCGCGACGATCGCAGCCTCTTCAGCCGGCGCCGAAGCCGGTTGGCTCAGAGTCAAACGCAGTTCGGGCTCGGCCGGCTGCGGCGCTGCTTCCGCAACTTGCGGCACCCGCACGCTCGGCATCGGCGTGAACGTAACCAAGCCATCGTCCATGGCGAGCGAGCGAACATGTTCGATCTTCGCTTCGGTCGCAGCGCGAGTGAATTCCATCGACGCTGTGGTCGATGCGAGCTGGCCGCGAATGTCGGAAATTTCTTCAGTCGTCAGCGGCGACGGATACGCCGGCAGATTGGCGTACGGATTATCGGACGAGGCGACGTTCGGATCGGTCGCGCCCGAAGCCAAGCTGGTGCCGATCATGCCGCCGAGGCCTGCCGGCGAGAAAATGGTGACTGCAAGGACCGTGGCGGCGATGCCGGTAAAACCGGACTTCACGACCGTGTCCCGAACTTCGTGTTCGAAGCTGCTCACCGCCCGTTCCGTCATCGCAACGCTCCCGCGCACGCGTCTCAGTGCGCCATTCCAGCACACCCTATACGCGTCTGGGGCGTAACAAAGCTTAAATGTCGCCCGGCGCCAAGCACTAAGGCGGCTTTTCCAGTGACGATCCAGCCATGTTGTTTAACGCCGCATCACCATTGCCCGAACAGCCAGGGCCGTGACATGCCCTCTCCCGACCGGAGGCAAGCATGCGGGTAACCGTCAGTGGCGTGGCGTTCGCGCTATTTTTCGCTGTTGCGCCAGCGGCTTCTGCTGGCGGGGCGATGGGCCTTCCGGTGCTGATGTGCCTCGCTGCCGCGCGGGCTTTGCGGCCTTCGCACCTGCGGCAAGTCATTGAAAGCAAGCCGATCGCACTTTGGCTGCTGCTCAGTTTTTGGGCATGGGTGCTTGCGACAAGCGCCTGGTCGGCTCAACCCGGCTTCGCTCAAGCGGGAAAACTGGCGTTGCTGGCGCCGCTTGGACTGGTTTTCGTGGCCGCAGCAGGGGCCGAATCGAACCGGCGGCTGGTCCAGGCCTTCGGGGTCGCCGCCTTTGCCGTGCTGGTCGCGTTGATGACAATCGAGGCCCTCTGGGACTTGCCACTCAACCGAGCCGCCAATCCCGACATCCCGCCCAGCGAGGTTGTCCGCAACGTGAACCGGGGCGCTGCAGTGGTTCTCGCGATGACTTGGGGCGCCGCCGCCGGCCTGATCGCCAGTGGCCGCTCCGGTCTTGCTCGAGCCGTGCTGGCGGCCAGCGCCATTCTTGCCCTGCCGTTTGGCCTGTGGGCCAATCTGGTCGCGTTCGTAATCGCACTCATCGTTTTTGCGGTGGCCTTCGGCGCGCCGCGTTTCGCCTTGCTTTCTGTGTCGGGCGGGCTTTCGCTTTGGATGCTCGCGGCGCCGTTTGCGACACCACTCATCCTAGCCAATCAGCGCCTCGTCGATGCGCTTCCTCTGAGCTGGGCCGCACGCGTCGGTATCTGGGACTATGTTTGCGCACGCATCTTGGAGCAGCCCTGGATCGGCCACGGCCTCGACGCTTCCCGCGCGGTGACGGATCGCATTCAGGTCCGCGAACTCGATATGCGCGGCATTCCGCTGCATCCGCACAGCGCAAGCTTGCAGATTTGGTATGAGACCGGCGCTGTCGGCGCAGCGCTCGCTGCAGCCGCTCTGCTAGCAGGAGGCTGGACGCTTTCGCGTGTGTTTGCCGACAATCGCCCTGCTGCGGCAGGCGCCGCGGCGACCATGGCGGCGCTTGGCGTGATCGCGAACGTCAGCTTCGGCATCTGGCAGGAATGGTGGTTAGCGACGATGTTCATCGCCGCCGCTTTGGTCGCTGCATTGGCGATCAAGCGTGCCTAAAAAGCTCGAAGCATTGCATTTGCCGCCCTCGCTGCGTATCGAACGACACGCGCTTTTGGGCGGCGCGAGCGAGGCGTTTTTATAAATGACTCCCGTCCTGGTGACTGGCGCCGCGGGCTTTATCGGCTTTCATCTGGCCGAGCGGCTTTTGCGTGCTGGCCGGCCGGTGGTCGGCCTCGACAATATGAGCGCGTATTATGACGTCGAACTGAAGCGTGGGCGGCTAAAGGCGCTGCAAGAGCATCCAGGTTTTACGTTCACTGAAGTCGATCTCGCCGACGCGGACGCGCTCAATAGTGTTTTCGCCGAGCATCGGTTCGAGCTCGTGTTCAATCTCGCGGCGCAAGCGGGCGTGCGCTACTCGATGCAGAACCCGCACGCTTATGTCCGCTCGAACTTGGACGGCTTCGTCAATCTACTGGAAGCGTGCCGGCATGGCGGCGTGAAGCATCTGGTGTTTGCGTCTTCGAGTTCGGTGTACGGCGCCGTGACAAAGATGCCGTTCTCGGTGCATCAGAACGTTGATCACCCGCTCAGCCTTTATGCGGCGACGAAGAAATCGAACGAGCTGCTCGCGCATTCGTACAGCCACCTCTATCGCCTGCCGGTAACGGGCTTGCGGTTCTTCACGGTGTACGGCCCATGGGGCCGGCCGGACATGGCGATGTATCTCTTCACCAGCGCCATTCTCGAAGGACGGCCGATCGATGTATTCAACAACGGCCAGATGCAGCGCGATTTTACGTACGTCGATGATGTAGTGGAATCGTTGGTGCGCGTTGGTGATAAACCGGCGCAGGCAAATACGGATTGGAGTGGCGAGGCGCCGGACGCAGCAACTTCGAATGCGCCCTATCGCATCTTCAATATCGGCAACAGCGAGCCGGTGACGCTTACGCGGCTGATCGAAGCGATCGAGAAGGCCACCGGCAAGACGGCGATCAAAAACATGCTGCCAATGCAGCCGGGTGATGTGCCGGCGACGTACGCCGACGTTTCCGATCTGATGCGCTATGTCGACTTTGCGCCGCGCACCTCGATCGAGGATGGGGCGCAGCGTTTCGTTGATTGGTACCGAGGCTATTATGGCCTCTGAGCCGCGCCTCACGCACTTGCAAGCGCTCGAAGCCGAAAGCATCCACATCCTGCGCGAAACCGCCGCCGAGATGGAGCGGCCGGTGATGCTCTATTCGATGGGCAAGGATAGCGGCGTCTTGCTGCACCTCGCGAAGAAGGCGTTCTTCCCGGGCAAGATCCCGTTCCCGCTGCTGCACGTCGATACGACGTGGAAGTTTCGCGACATGTACGCGATGCGCGATGCGGCGGCGGCGGAGCATGAACTAATTGTCTATCGCAATCCGGATGCGGAAGCGCGCGGGATCAATCCGTTCGAGCACGGCTCGGAATTGCACACGCAGCTCTGGAAGACGGAAGGCTTGCGCAAGGCGCTAACTGAATACGGCTTCGACGCGGCGATTGGCGGCGCGCGGCGTGACGAAGAGAAGAGCCGCGCCAAGGAGCGCATCTTTTCGGTGCGTTCGGCGCACCAGCGCTGGGATCCGAAAAACCAACGGCCGGAATTGTGGAGCCTCTACAATACCAGGAAGCGCGCCGGCGAAAGTTTCCGCGTGTTTCCACTTTCGAATTGGACCGAGCTTGATGTGTGGCAATACATCGAAGCGGAGAACATTCCGATCATCCCGCTTTATCTTTCGGCTGAGCGCAAAGTCGTGCGCCGTTCAGGGGCGTGGATCATGCTCGATGACGCGCGCATGCCGCTTGAGCCTGGCGAAGAGCCGGTTTTGAAGCGCGTGCGGTTTCGCACGCTTGGCTGCTATCCGCTCTCCGGCGCGGTCGAGAGCGAAGCGGCGAGCGTGGCTGACATCATCCGCGAGATTCTGGACTCGCGCGCGAGCGAGCGCCAAGGCCGCCTGATCGATAGCGATACGCCCTCCTCGATGGAGAAGAAAAAGCAGGAAGGCTATTTCTGATGGCGGAGGCGAAGACTCTGCTCCGCCTCGTCGCCTGCGGCTCCGTCGATGACGGCAAGTCGACCCTGATCGGGCGGCTCTTGTACGATCTTGGCACGATCCCGGACGACACGCTGGCGGCGCTCGAAGCTGACTCGCGCACACACGGCACGCGCGGCGGCGAATTGGATTTCGCGCTGCTGGTCGATGGACTGATGGCTGAGCGCGAGCAAGGCATCACTATCGATGTCGCTTACCGCTACTTCGCCACCGAGAAGCGCAAATTCATCGTCGCTGATGGGCCGGGCCACACGCAATACACGCGCAACATGGCGACCGCGGCTTCGAATGCGGATGTTGCCATTCTGCTGATCGATGCGCGCAAGGGCGTGCTGACGCAAACGCGGCGGCATGCGTTCATCGCGTCGCTGATGGGGGTTGATCAGGTCATCCTGGCGATCACCAAGATGGATCTGATTGGATACAACAAAGCGGCGTACGATCGGATCGTCGCGGACTTCATTGAAGTGGCAGGCGCGTTGGAAATTCCGCGCCTCGCTGCGATCCCGGTCTCGGGCGTGAGCGGCGACAATATCGCAACGCGCGGCGCCTCGACGCCCTGGTACGATGGGCCAACGCTGATCGAGCTTTTGGAAAGCGCCGAACCGCGCGAGGCGCATCGTGCGGATCAGCCGCTGCGGATGGCGGTGCAGAGCGTGGTGCGGCCAAACCTCGATTTCCGCGGCTTTGCCGGGCGGCTCTCGGCGGGCAGCGTAAAGCCCTGCGATGCGATCCGGATTTTGCCTTCGGGGCGGATGGCGAAAATCGCGCGCATTGTTACGGCGGACGGCGATTTACCAGAAGCGATCGCGGGCCAATCGGTGACGCTGACGCTGGATCACGAAGTCGATTGCTCGCGCGGCGACATTATAGCGGCGGCGGACGCGCCGTGCGAGATCGCGGACCAATTTCAAGCCAGCGTGATCTGGATGAGCGATAGCCCGCTCTTTCCGGGGCGCCGGTACACAATGAAGATTGGCGCGGCGCAGGCGAACGCGACGATCACCGAAATCCGCCACGGCTTCGACATCGATACATTCCAACACACGCCAGTGAAGCAGTTGGAGCCGAACGGCATCGGCGTCTGCAATGTCAGCCTCGATCGCGACATTCCGTTCGACGCGTTCGAGCAAAACCGCGAGACCGGCGGTTTCATCCTGATTGATCAGGATACGAACGAGACGGCTGGCGCGGGCCTCATCCACTTTGCGCTGCGCCGGTCGCAAAACGTGCATTGGCAGGCGCTCGAGATCGACCGCAACGCGCATGCTGCGATCAAGAACCAGAAGCCGGCGATCCTGTGGTTCACCGGACTTTCGGGCGCAGGTAAATCGACAATTGCGAACCTGGTTGAAAAGCGCTTGCACTCACTCGGGCGGCACACGGTGTTGCTCGATGGAGATAACGTTCGCCATGGCTTGAACCGCGATCTCGGCTTCACGCCAGCAGATCGCGTTGAAAACATCCGCCGCGTCGCGGAAGTGGCGAAGCTCATGGCCGATGCAGGGCTCATTGTGCTGGTCGCGTTCATCTCGCCGTTCCGGGCCGAGCGCGAATTGGCGCGGAGCTTGGCGAAGGAAGGTGAGTTCTTCGAGGTGTTCGTGGACGTGCCGCTCGCTGTGGCCGAAGGGCGCGACGTGAAAGGCCTCTACAAGAAGGCGCGCGCCGGCCAGCTGAAGAACTTCACCGGCATCGACTCGCCCTACGAAGCCCCGCTCTCCCCCGAAATCCGCATCGACGCGGACGCGACCAGCGCTGCTGATGCCGCCGAGGCGATCGTGGCGGCGATCAGCGCGAAGATCGTGCGTTAATCCCGAAAAGAAACGTCCCAGTTCGGGACAAACGCCAAGGCCCCGCTTTTGCGACGGCGCGGGACAGGCCACACTGCATCATGACCACGCGCATCATTCCCGCGATTATGTCCGGCGGCGCCGGCACGCGGCTTTGGCCGGTGTCCACCGAGGCGCAGCCGAAGCAATTTCACGCGCTCAGCCGTCAAGACGGTTCGCTGTTCACGGAAACCGCGCGGCGCGTGCGCGGCAAATCGGCGGCGCTGACATTTTTGCCGCCGATCGTGCTGTGCAACGCGCGGCATACAGCGTTGGTGCGCGAGCATTTGAACGAAGTCGGCGTGCTGCCCGCGGCCATCGTGCTTGAGCCTGTGCCGCGCAACACGGCCGCGGTCGGCGCGATTGCGGCGGCACTGGCGGCGGAGATCGATCCGGATGCGCTGGTGCTGCTGTTGCCGGCGGATCACGTCATCGCCGATCCGAGCGGCTTTCGCGCTGTGATCGAACGCGCGGCGCCATTTGCGTACGACCGCATCGTGACGTTCGGCATCACGCCAGATCGGCCCGCGACGGGCTACGGCTACATCAAACGCGGCGAGGCGCTCAGCGAAGGCGTGTTCGCGATCGAGAGCTTCCGTGAAAAGCCGAACGCAGAAACCGCGAGCGGCTATTTGGCCGCTGGCGGCTATTCCTGGAATGCGGGAATATTCCTCTTTCATCCTGCCACGCTGTTGGCTGAGTTCGCAGCGAGCGCGGATATTCGCGACAGGGCGCTAGCTTCGCTGAAAGCTGCGCGGCGCGATGGCGACGAGATTCACCTCGATGCGAAGCTGTTCGAGCAAGTGTCCTCCGCGCCGCTCGATATTGCGGTGATGGAGAAGACCTCGCGGGCCGCGGTGGCGCCGTGTGACATTGGCTGGGCCGATGTCGGCGCCTGGGATGAGATTTGGCGGATCTCGCCGCACGACAAGGACGGCAACGCGTTGCAAGGCGCGGTGGTCGCGCTCGACGGCAGCGGCAATCTGGTGCGCGGCGATGGCGTGAAGGTGTGCATCGCCGGCGTCAGCGATCTGGTGGTGGTCGCGACGAAAGACGCAGTGATCATCGTCCCGCGCGAGCGGGCGCAAGATGTGAAGCTGCTGCGCGAGCTGGCGGAGAAGCTCTAACGGATGACGGGCCTTCAGGCCCGCATGCGCGTCTGAAGACGCGCGGTCCCGGATCAGAGCAGCGACTTCGCGGTTTCGACGATGGCTTCCGAGGTGATGCCGAAATGCGCGTAGGCGTCTTTTGCCGGCGCGCTCGTTCCGAACGTCGACATGCCGACGAACGCGTCGAGGCCGAAAGCTTCGAACCAGCCCTGCCCGACGGCGGCTTCGACGCCGATCTTCAGCTCTTCATCATCGCCGCAGACGAAGTCCTGATAGGCGTCGTCCTGCATTTCGAAGAGCTCGAAGCACGGCGCCGAGATCACGCGGGTCGGGATGCCTTCTGCTTGCAGCATCTCGCGCGCTTTGACGGCAAGCATGAGTTCGCTGCCGGTGGCGAAGATTGCAACGCGCGACGCGACGCCTTCTGCGGGCAGCAATTCATAGGCGCCGCGGATCGACATGTTCTCGCTGGCGTCGTCGCGTAGGCCCGGCAGCGCTTGGCGCGAAAGCGCGAGCACGCTCGGGCCGTCATCGCGGAGGAGCGCCGCTTGCCAACACTCGGCGGCTTCGACTGCATCAGCGGGACGGAACACGTAGAGGTTCGGCATCGCGCGCAAGCTGGCGAGATGTTCGACCGGCTGGTGCGTCGGGCCATCTTCGCCGAGGCCGATGGAATCGTGCGTCATCACGTGGACGACGCGAATGCCCATCAGCGCCGCGAGGCGGATCGAGGGGCGTGCGTAGTCTGCAAAGCAGAGGAACGTGCCGGAATACGGAATGACGCCGCCGTGCAGCGCCATGCCGTTCATTGCGGCGGCCATGCCGTGTTCGCGGATGCCGTAACGCACATAGCGGCCGAGACGGTTCTCCGCCGTGAAGTCCGTCGTGCCTTTGGCAAGCGTGTTGTTCGAGCCAGTGAGATCGGCCGAGCCGCCGAGCAATTCGGGGCACGCGTCGAACATCGCTTCGATCGCGAAACCCGACGAGGCGCGCGTTGCGAGCGACGGTTTTTCGCTGGCCATCTTCTGCGCGTGCATGCCGAGCGCGGCGATGGCGCCGTCGATCTCGCCATTCATGGCGGCTGCGAACGCATCGCGCTGGGCGGCGCGCTTCAGCGTGCCTTCCCAAGCTTCACGGATCGCCGCGCCGCGAGCGCCGACTTTGCGCCAAGCGGTGAGAATATCGTCGGGCACTTCGAATGCGCCGTGCGACCAGCCAAGTGCGGCCTTGGTCGCGGCCAATTCTTCAGCGCCTAGCGCTTCGCCGTGCGCTTTCGCAGTGCCGGCCTTTTTAGGTGAGCCGTAACCGATGATGGTTTTGCAGGCGATCAGCGTCGGCTTGTCTTTCGACTTGGTCGCGGCGTCGAGCGCCTTGGCGACATCGGCCATGTCGTGGCCATCGCAGCTGAGCACGTTCCAGCCGCTGGCGGCGAAGCGCGCTTTTTGATCGGTGGAGTCAGAGAGCGAAATCGCGCCGTCGATCGAGATCGAGTTGTCGTCCCAGAGCACGATGAGCTTGTTGAGCTTTTGGTGGCCAGCAAGCGCGATGGCTTCCTGGCTGACGCCCTCCATCAAGCAGCCGTCGCCGGCGATAACCCACGTGCGGTGATCGACAAGTTCAGCGCCGAAGCGCGCATTGAGATGCGCTTCCGCCATCGCCATGCCGACAGCATTGCCGAGGCCCTGCCCGAGCGGACCTGTTGTCGTCTCGATGCCGCTGGCGAGAAAGTTTTCTGGGTGGCCCGCGGTCTTCGAACCGAGCTGGCGAAAGTTCTTTATCTCATTGAGCGTGATGTCTTCGTTGCCGGTGAGATAGAGCAGCGCGTAGAGCAGCATCGAGCCGTGGCCGGCGCTCAGCACGAAGCGGTCGCGATCGGGCCAATTTGGCTCGGACGCATCGAACTTCAAAAAGCGCGAGAACAACACAGTCGCCGCATCGGCCATGCCCATGGGCATGCCTGGGTGGCCGGACTTGGCCTTCTCAACAGCATCCATCGCCAGTGCACGGATGGCGTTGGCCATGTCCTTGGCGGCGACGCCTTCGATTTCTTCGTGCTTGGCCATTGGGTGTTCCCTGCGTTCGAGGGTGTTTAGCCGCGATTCGGGCGGCTTGCCCTGCGCGCGCAGTCGGGTATCAGCGGATTGCGCCGGATACTATGCGGCGAGGGAGCTTCTTATGCAGATTTTCATCGACAGCGCCGACGCGGCGGAACTCAAAGCCCTTGCGGAAACCGGGCTCGTCGATGGCGTCACCACTAATCCGTCGCTCGTTGCCAAGGCGGGACGGGATTTCTTCGAGACGCTGCGCGAGATCTGCGCCGCTGTTCCCGGCCCGATCAGCGCCGAAGTGGTTGCGCAAGATGCAAAGACGATGATCGCCGAGGGCCTGAAGCTCCGGACGGTGGCGGAGAACATCGTCGTCAAGGTGCCGCTGACACGCGAGGGTTTGATCGCCTGCAAGACGCTCGAGGATGACGGCCACCCCTGCAACGTCACGCTGTGCTTCTCCGCGGTGCAAGCATTGCTCGCTGCCAAAGCCGGCGCGACGTTTATCTCACCGTTCCTCGGCCGGCTCGATGATGGCGGCCAAGACGGAATGGAACTGATCCGCGAAATCCGCGCGATCTACGACAATTACGCTTATCCGACGCAAATTCTCGCAGCCTCGATCCGCACCGGCGCGCACGTGCGCGATGCAGCGATTGCGGGCGCCGATTGCGCGACCATCCCGCCAGCCGTGTTCAAGGCGCTTTATAAGCACCACCTCACCGATTCCGGCCTTGAAGCGTTCATGAAGGACTGGAAGGCGACCGGCCAAAAGATTCTTTGAGGCAAGAAAAAAGCGCGGGTCTTGCGGCCCGCGCTTTTTGAAACTCTGAAAGCTGTAGGCGCGCTTAGCGGCCCGACAGCGCCTGCAAACGTTGCATTTCGTCAGCCGTAGTGGCGCGCATTGCGACCATGGCGCGATCAGCGTCAGCCAGCTGCGCTTCGACAGCGGCCACGTCGAGACCAATGCTCGGGCGGGCCTCACGCGTCGAGGCCGCGGCGTCGCGCATCTCCAGGCCGCCTTGCATGGCGACCGGGGCCACGAGCCCGACCAGCATCATCGCGCTCACACCAGCTGCGAAGCTGGCCGCGATCATGCGAACGGTGGCCTTAGTGGTGGACGACGACATTGTGGAAAACTCCCGGACCGGCGGCGGTCAGTTAACAAAAGGTTGCCGTGATAGCAAACGCTACTTTGCGGCGCCGAAGAGAGTACGTCCGTGACGATGGTCACCACTCTCGACACCCACACCCGCCGTCTAATGCGGCTTTCGGAGATCGTAACCGATAAACCTGAATTCAAGCCGAATACGGGGCTCGGTTGCTGTTATTTGCGGCAGCGGCTAGGGAGCTAAAAGCAGCGCCCCACTTCAATGCTGCAGTGCGGCAAAAGGAACACTATGGCTAGCGCATCCTCCTCGCCCCGACCGCTACGGAAAGCGGTACTCCCGGTCGCTGGCTTCGGTACGCGGGTGCTCCCCGCGACCAAAGTTATCCCCAAAGAGATGCTCCCGGTCTTCGACAGGCCCGCAATTCAGTACGTCGTGGACGAGGCGCTGGCCGCTGGCATCGAGCACATTGTCTTCGTCACGGGGCGCAATAAGGGCGCGATCGAGGATTATTTCGACCGATCTTATGAACTCGAATTAAGCCTTCGGGAAAAGGACAAGGCCGCCCAGTTGGCCGAAATCGGTCTCTCGGTGCCGACGCCGGGGACGATGAGCTTCGTGCGCCAGCAATCGGCGCAGGGCCTTGGCCACGCCGTCTGGTGCGCGCGCGACATTATCGGCGATGAGCCGTTTGCGGTGATGCTGCCGGATATGCTGATGATGGCGCAGCCTTCGTGCTTGGCTCAGATGGTGGACGCCTACAACAAGGTCGGCGGCAATATCATCGCCGTTGAACCCACCGATACGCCCGAACGCTATGGCGTGATCACGCCAGAGAGCCGCGACGGACGTCTGATCAAAATGAAGGGCATGGTGGAGAAGCCGAAGCGCGAGGACGCGCCGTCGAACCTCTTCATCAGCGGCCGCTACATTTTGCAGCCGGAGATTTTCGATCTGCTCGCAAGCCAAGGGCCGGGCGCGGGCAACGAGATTCAACTCACGGACTCGATGGCGCGGCTGATGGGCGTGCAAACGTTTCATGCGTTGGAGTATGATGGCGTCACATACGATTGCGGCGACAAAATCGGCTATTTGCGGGCCACCGCGGCCTATGCGCTGGCTAACGCCGAACATGGCGCAGAAGCCGCGAAAACACTGCGCGAATTGCTGGCCGATAAAGGCTGATGGCAGCCGCGCCGCTCGTCGCATTCGATAATCGGGCCGCGTTGGCCCGCGCTGCCGCCGAGACGATCGCGGAAGCCATCACCGCCGCAATCGCGTCCCGCGGCGAAGCGTGCATTGCGCTATCAGGCGGATCGACGCCGGAGCCAACATACACCGCACTTACGGCCATGCCGCTGGACTGGCCAAAGGTGACGCTCGCGCTTGTGGACGAACGCTTCGCGCCGCCAAGCGAGGAAGCTTCGAACGAGCGCATGGTCACGCGTGCGTTTGCGTCGGCGATAGAAGCAGGCGCACACTTTAAGCCGCTCTATTCCGCAACGCCGACGCCGGTCGAAGCAGCGGATCACGCTGAGGCGCTTTATGCGCCTCTACACATCGATCTCGCTGTCATGGGCATGGGGACGGATGCGCATACTGCGTCGTGGTTTCCCGGTGTCGCGGCGCATGCGCTCGATCTCAACACGGCGCGCACTGTCGTTGCGGTGCATGCGCCAAGCGCGGCGGGGACACCGCATCGCCTGACCCTGACGCGGGCTGCCTACAACCGCGCTGGCCAGGCGCTGCTGCTGATCACCGGCGCCGATAAACGCCATCGACTGGAGACTGCGCTGAGCCAGCCCATCGAGCAGGCGCCGGTTGCCGCCCTCCTCGCTCCGGGCGCACCCAAGCTTGAGATTTTCTGGGCGCCCTAGGTCGCCAATCCCCGTCTGCGCGACCCAGATTGCCAATGACACCGGTGTCGTCTATGGCATGATCCAAGACTGGCCTTAGCCGGCGGGGAGGCAAATGAGCAGCACTGCACGCGATATCGCTGGCTCGTTCGTGGCCGCGCGCAAGGATGCGAAAGCGCTCCCCGGCTTTCCCGGCGACCCACCGTCCAGCCTCGAGATCAGCTATCGCGTCCAGGACGAAGCCATTGCGCTTTGGCCGGACGAGGTTGCCGGCTGGAAGATCGGCCGGGTGCCCGCCCCGCAGGTCGCGGCCTTAGGATCAGACCGCTTGGCCGGCCCGATTTTCAAACACCTAGTTTGGAAAGCCGATGGGGACGTGAGTTTTCCGGTCTATGAGAACGGTTTCGCGGCGGTGGAGGCGGAATACGTCTTCCGCATCGGCAAAGACGCCCCGCCCGACAAAACCGAGTGGACGCGTGAGGAAGCAGCAGCGCTGATCGGCGCGATGCATATTGGCGTTGAACTCGCGGGCAGCCCGCTGGCCACAATCAACGATTTGGGCGCGACAGTTGTCGTCTCCGATTTCGGCAACAATCACGGCCTCATCCTTGGGCCGGAAGTGCAGAACTGGCGCGCTAAACTCGAAGCCGGGATGACCGCCGAAACCTTCATCGACGGCGCATCGGTTGGCAAAGGCGGCGCGAATGCCGCTGACGATGGGCCGCTCGATGCGCTCGTGTTTCTGGCTCAGCATCTGGCCAAGCGCGGCAAGCCTTTGAAAGCGGGCCAGCTCATTTCCACCGGAGCGGTGACCGGCGTACACGATATTCGCATCGGCCAACGTTCGCGCGTGAGCTTCAACGGATCTGGCGATATCCTCTGTTCGGCGGTGAAAGCCGCGCCGAACGGAAAAGGCTTCGCATGATTTCGCGCCGTCTGCTGCTGGGTTCGGGTGCGCTGGCCGCGGTCGGCGCAGGAACAGCGCTTGCGCAAGCAAACGGCGGCGTCGTTACCGCTGTCGATGTTCACCCAACCGATTACCCAACAGTCGAAGCCGTGCGCTGGATGGGCCAGGAGATCGAACGCGAAACTGGCGGGCGGATTTCCTTCCGGCTCTATCCGTCAGGTCAGCTCGGCAGCGAGACCGACACAGTCAATCTCGCGCGCTACGGCGTCATCGATATCGCGCGCGTCTATCTCGGCGCCGTCAACAACATGTTTCCGGCGACGCGGCCGCTGGCTTTGCCCTACACGTTCCGCGACGAGGCGCACATGCGCAACGTCTGCGACGGCGCGATCGGGCGGGAAATTCTCACAAGCTTCCAACGCCGCGGCCTTGTCGGCCTCGCCTTCTACGATTCCGGTTTGCGCTCGATGTATAATGTGCGCCGACCGATCGTGACTCCGGCGGATATGCGCGGACTCAAGGTTCGCGTGCCGCGCGCCGACATCTTCATGGAAATGCTCGACGCGATGGGCGCGAACGCAACGCCGATTCCATTCGGGGAAGTGTTTACGGGCCTACAGACGCACTTAATCGATGCGGCGGAGAACAATTGGGCGACGTATCAATCGACGCGGCAATACGAGGTCGCGCGCTTTTGGTCCGAGACCAAGCATTGCTGCGCTCCGGAAGCGCTGCTGATGTCGAAGGCGCGGCTCGATGCATTCTCACCCGCTGACCGCGAACTGATTTTGGCGAAAGCAACAGAATCCGTCGCGGTGATGCGCGGGCTCTGGGACACCAAGCAAACGACAGCGAAGCAAACAGTGCTCGATGCCGGGATCGCCGCGAACGAAGTCGATATCGACGCCTTCAAACGCGCGGTCGAACCGATGCGGCGGCGCTATCTGTCTCAGCCAGACATCGCCGCTGCGCTGAGGCGTATCGACGACCACGACTAACGATCGCCGCAAAGGCGACGAGGGGAAGGAAGATGGCAGGATCGAACGCGCTCGCTGGCGCCTTCTCGGCGCTTGCGAAGCTGGCGATCATCATCGCGGCAACGTCACTCTGCGTGATGGTGTTGGTGCTGCTGTGGCAGGTGATCGGGCGCTATGCGCTGAATGACTCACCGGGCTGGACCGAGCCGGTCGCTTTGATTCTGATGAGCGTTTCGGCGCTGTTCGGCGCGGCGATCGCCGTGCGGCGCGAGTCGCACTTTAACTTTCCGACGCTCGTAGAAGCAGCGCCGGCGCCTCTGCGCACTGCGCTGAAAGTCCTGTCGCGACTGATCGCACTCGGTTTCGGCGCAGCGCTGGCCGGCTATGGCGGGTTTTTGATGCTCGATTCATGGAGCGTGCCGATGGCGGGCGCGCCGGCGCCCGAGGGACTTTCGTATGTCGGCGTTTGCCTCGGCGGCGGGCTGATCGCGCTCTTTGCGCTTGAGCGCTTGATGAGCGGCGATCCGCCAGAGGAAGCGCACTAATGGAAATCGCGATCCTCTTTGGCGTTTTCGCACTGCTGCTGGTGCTCGGCGTGCCGGTGGCGTTTTCGATCGCGGCGGCGACGCTGGCGACGATCCTCTATCTCGACCTGCCGCCAATCGTCGTGGTGCAGCAATTGGGCTCGGGCTTCAACAAGGTCTCGCTGCTCGCGATCCCGCTCTTCATCTTCGCCGGCGAGCTCATGCTGCGCGGCGGGATATCAGAACGCCTGATTTCCCTCGCCTCCTCGCTCGTTGGACATTTGCGCGGCGGCTTGGGGCAAGTCAGCGTCGTTGCATCGACGTTATTTGGCGGCGTGTCGGGTTCGGCGTTGGCGGATGTGTCCGCCATCGGCTCGACCATGATCCCGCAAATGGAGAAGCGTGGTTTTTCGAAAGACTACGCCGTTGACGTAACAGTCTCGGCCGCACTTGTGGCGTTGCTCTTGCCGCCCTCGCACAATCTTATTCTCTATTCGGCCATCGCAGGCGGCGGCGTTTCAATCGCTGATTTATTCGCAGCGGGTATCGTCCCGGCCTTGCTGTTGGCGCTCGGCATCATGATTGCGGCGTATGTATTGGCGCGCATTCGCAACTACCCGACCGAGGCGTTTCCGGGTTTCGGCGCCGTCGGCGTGCGCTTCATCGCGGCGATACCGGGTTTATTGTTGATCTTCGTGATCTTCGGCGGCATCCGCGCCGGCATTTTCACTGCAATCGAAAGTGCAGCGGTCGCGGTTGTGTACGCGTTGCTCGTCACGCTTCTGGTCTATCGCGGAATGGGCTGGGGGGCCTTTTTCGGCGCGGTGGCGCACGCCGCGCGCTCTTCGGGCGCGGTGCTATTCGTGATCGGCGCGGCCGGCGCCTTCGGCTGGCTGATGGCGTATCTGCAAATTCCATCCATGGCGGTGGAAGCGCTGCAAGGCGTCACCGACAACAAAACGCTCGTGCTGCTGATGATCCTGGCTATCCTGTTGGTGCTCGGCACCTTCATGGATCTCGCGCCCATGATCATCATCTGCACGCCGATCTTCCTGCCGGTGGCGCGCGCTTTCGACGTCGCGCCCTTGCACTTCGGCGTCATCCTCGTATTGGCTGCCGGCATCGGCCTGATCACACCGCCGGTTGGATCGGTGTTGTTCGTGGGCTCAGCGATCGGGCGGATCACAATTGCGGAAGCGATGAAGTCGATCTGGCCGTTCTATCTGGCGGCGATCACGGTGCTGCTGCTGGTGACGTTCATCCCGGCCCTCTCGCTGACGCTACCGGCGCTCTGGCGTTAAGCGGAAGCGCGCAGCATACGTTCGAGCGTGGCGACGCCGTGTTCGATGGCCGCCTGCTTCGATTGGCCTTCGAGCGCTTTTTCAAGCTTGCCTTCGAGCATCAAAGTGGCGAGGCCGTGGACTGTTGACCATGCGGTGAGGATGACCGACCGCGCCTCGTGGCGGCTAACGGCGGCGACCTCCGCTGCGACGTTCGCCAACACTTCGAACGCGCCTTTCGCACACGCCGCCGCTTCGTCGTGGCGATCTTCGCGCACATGCTCCGAACGAAACATGAGCTTGAAGTGCGCGGGATTGTTGAGCGCGAAGTTTAGGTAAGCGCGGCCGATCGCGCTCAGACGCGCAAATGGATCGGAAGCGCCATCGAGCGCAGCAAGCGAGTCGTCGCGCAGTCGCGTGAACCCTTCAGCGACAATCGCCGCCATGATCGACTCGCGATCAGGAAAGTGATGATAGGGCGCCTGGTGGCTGACGCCGGCGCGGCGCGCCACTTCCCGCATGGAAAATCCCTCAAGCCCCTCGGACGCGATCAGCCCAAGGCTGGCGTCGAGAATGGTGCGGCGCAGATTGTCCGGAGCGACTCTCACCGGGCTTCAATAAAACTTCGCTTGACAGTGTCAAGCTCTAAGCTAGACAGTGTCAAGAATACGGCAGCCGGATAACCCTCCGGGAGGCGAAATCGTGCAGAAAGCCAATTTGTTTCAATTTCTTACACTGGCAGCTGCAGGGTTCGCCCTGCTCGGCTGCGGCGCTGGCGAGGACACCGCGGCGCGACAGGAAAACGAGGGTCCGCTGGTCGAGATCGTGGCTGTGCAACCGCTCTCGGCGGCGGGCACGATCCAAGCGAGCGGCCTCATTGGCTACAAGCGCGAACCGCAATTGGCGTTCACATCTCCAGGCGTTGTAAGCGCGCTTCAAGTCGATGCCGGCGACGTCGTACGGCGCGGCCAGCGACTTGCTGTGCTTCGCCGCACAAGCGTCGGCGCGAACACAGATGAAGCTGCGCTCGCGCGCGCCAACGCCGTGCGCGATCTGGAACGTACGCAAGAATTGTTCGATCGCGGGTTCGTATCGCAGGCGCGCCTTGATGATGCGCGGCTCGCGGTTGAACGCGCACGCGATACTTCAACGCTCACAGCGCCGGCCGATGGCGTAGTGCTGCGCCGACTGGCGGAGACCTCGCAGACGGTCGCCGCCGGCGCGCCGATCTTCGTCTTCGGCGAAACCGCGTCTGGCCTTGTGGTCCGTGCGCCGGTGTCCTCCACCGAAGCAGCGCGGGTGCGTGTTGGCGATCTCGCCAATGTGAGCGTAGCCGGCGGCGCGCCGCTGCAAGGACGTGTCACCCGCGTTGGCGCCAAGGGCGCGGACGGCACAGGCGCCTTCGAGGTTGAAGTTGACATCACCGGCGCCGAAGGGCTGCGCAGCGGCACGGTTGCGCAGGTCGAGATCGCGGCCGCAGCTGGCGCCGCGCAGGAATCCGCAATCTTGGTGCCGACACTGTCGTTGCTGGACTCCCGCGCTGACCAAGGCGTGGTGTTCGTCGTAGACGCCGACAACATCGCGCGCCGCCGTAGCGTACGCACCTCAGGCGTTACGCAAGACGGCGTGCTCGTGGTCGAAGGCCTCGCAGCAGGCGACCGGGTCGTCTCCGCTGGCGCTGCTTATGTGCAGGACGGCGCCACGGTGCGCATCGCGGCCACTACCTAAATGCAGGCGCTCACTCGCTTCTTCGTCGACCGCTGGCAATTCACCACGGTTCTCTTCCTGCTGCTCGGCGCGCTGGGCGTGGGCGCGATCATGGCGATCCCCAAGGCGGAAGATCCGATCGTCGAATTTCCTGGCGTCGCCGTCTCGGTAGTGTTGCCTGGCGCCGACGCCGAACAGATGGAGCGGCTCGTCGCCATTCCGATCGAAGACGCCATAAACGCCATCGAAGACATCCGCGAAATCCGCTCGTCCAGCCGGGCTGGCGTCGCGGTGATTGCGGTGGAGTTCAATTGGGGCGCCGACGCTGAAGAAAAGTTCGGCGAAGTCGTGCGCGAGCTCAACTTGGTGCGCCCGCGCCTGCCTGACGGCATTGTCGATATTCGCTCGCGCCGCTTCAATCCGGCGCAAACCAGCATCGTGCAAGTGGCGCTGACCAGCGATGATGCACCATTTCGGCAGCTGGAATCGTACGCCAAGGCGCTACGTGACTCGCTTGAGCGCGCGCCGGGCGTTCAGCAGGCGGAAGTTTGGGGCGCCCCGCCCGCAGAAGTGCGCGTCGCGGCAAACCTCGATCAGCTCGCTGCCTATCGTTTGCCGCTAACGGCAATGGCGGACGCCTTGCAGCGCGAAGGCTTGGACACACCGATCGGCGCTGTCGAGGCCGGTGGGCGGCGGTTTAACGTGCAGGCCTCCGGCTCCTACAACAGCATCGATGAAATTCGCGGCGTGGCTTTACGCGCCGATCGCGGCTCAGTGCTGACCGTAGGCGATGTGGCGGAGGTTGGTTGGGCGAACGACGAGCGCGCCCACATCACGCGCTTCAACGGCCAGCGCGCCGTCTTCGTCAGCGCCCGCACGCGTTTGGGCGAAGACATTTTCCCGGTTCTGGAAGGCGCCCGCGCACGCATTGAGGCGTTCAGCGAAACGCTCCCCGACAACATCACCCTACACCGCGGCTTCGATCAGTCGGAAACGGTAAGCCACCGGCTCGGTAGTCTTGCGCGCGATTTCGGCATCGCCATCGTGCTCGTGCTGCTCACGCTGCTGCCGCTCGGTTTGCGCGCATCTGCGGTAGTGATGGTTTCCATCCCGCTCTCGCTCGCGATGGGCGTCACCGCGATGCATGCGCTTGGCTATTCGCTGAACCAGCTTTCAATTGCGGGGTTCGTGCTGGCGCTCGGGCTCTTGGTGGATGACAGCATCGTCGTCACCGAAAATATCTCGCGGCACTTGCGCAACGGTCTCGCACCGCGCGAGGCGGCGATTGCCGGCGTGCAAGAAATCAATATCGCGGTGATCGGCTGTACTGCGACGCTGTTGCTCGCTTTCCTGCCGATTATGGCGTTGCCGGAAGGCGCCGGCGCATTTGTGCGCTCCCTTCCAGTCGCCGTGGTCGTCACGATCATCGCTTCGCTGATCGTCGCACTAACCATCATTCCGTTCTTGGCGAGCCGCTGGCTGCCGCGAGACGCCGCCGGCAAACATAACCCGTTCCTCGATACGCTGATGGGCGCAATCCATGCGTTCTACCGCCCCGCTCTGCATCTCGCTTTGATGCACCCGCGTAAAACGGTGATCGTGGCGCTTGCCGGCTTTGTGTTGTCGCTGGGGCTGATCCCTAAACTCGGCTTCAGTCTCTTTCCAGAGAACGACAGCCCCTACTTCCTCGTAGAGATCGAAACACCGCAAGGCGCCGCAGTGAGCGAGACTGACCGCGCCGTGCTTTTCGTCGACAACGTGTTGGCGTCGCACCCGGAGATCGAGTGGCGCTTTGCCAATTCCGGGCGCGGCAACCCGCAGATTTTCTACAACGAGATTCCGCCGGAGCAATTGTCCAACGTCGGCCAAGTGTACGCGCGCTTCGGCGAGTGGCATCGCCGTGAAGGCATGGCGAAGTTGGAGGAAATTCGCGCGCAGCTCGATCAATATGCCGGGGCGCGGATCAATCTCCGCCGCTTCACAAACGGCCCGCCCATCGAGGCGCCGATCGCAGTACAAATCAGCGGCGCCGATCTTTCCGCCATCGGCGAGATCGCGGCCGAGGTCGAGCGCATCGTGCGCGAGACGCCGGGCACACGCGATATTGCCAACCCGATGGCCGAGCGATTGATCGACCTTGATCTCGGGATCGATGACGCTGAAGCCGCTTTGCGCGGCGTTCCCGCCGGCTCTATCGACCAAAGCCTGCGCATCGCCATCGGCGGCGCACCCGTAGCGCAATTCCGCGATCCGGCCGGCGATGCGTTCCCCGTCGTGCTCCGCGCACCGCGCGACAATGCGATGCCCGTCTCGGCGCTTGACCAGCTCTATGTTTGGAACACTAACGGCGAAGCCCTGCCGCTGAGCGAAATCTCCGAGCCTCAAATGGAGAGCGGCCCAGCCTCGATCGACCGCCTCCAGCGCCAACGCACGGCGACGGTGAGCGCCTATACGCAGAGCGGCTATCTGACGAGCGCCGTCACTGCTGATGTCGCCGACCGTATCGATGCGATTTCACTTCCGTCCGGATACGCGATCAATTTCGGCGGTCAGGCGGAAGCGCAGCAGCGCAGCTTCTCGGGACTTGGCCCGGCGATTCTGATTGCGATGTTCGGCATCATGGCCGTGTTGCTTTTGGAGTTCGGCACATTCGCGGTGACCGGCGTCGTCGCGTTCGTGATCCCATTCGGCATCATGGGCGGACTAATTGCGCTCTGGATCGGCGGCGAGTCGCTTTCGTTCACCGCTATCATCGGTTTCATCGCGCTGATCGGCATCGAAATCAAAAACTCCATCCTGCTGGTGGAGTTCGCCAATCAGCTGCGCGAGCGCGGCGTGGCTTTGGGAGAAGCCATCGAGCGGGCGGGGGAAGTGCGCTTCCTGCCTGTGCTGTTGACCAGCGCAACAGCCATCGGCGGCATGACGCCGCTCTTGCTGGAAGATTCGCCGCTGTTCTCGCCGATCGCCATGGTGCTGATTGGCGGTTTGATTAGCTCGACCTTGATCGCGCGGATCGTAACGCCGGCGATGTATTTGCTGCTGGCGCCTAAGGATAAGGAAGAAGCGGCGGCCTAGGTCGGCGTCGAAGCGATAACGACTGTGCGCTCGAGGCCCGCGTCGCGGTGCACGAGTGCCGCGCGATAAGCCGGCACGTGCTCCATCGAGAGAATGGCGGGCGGGCTCGGATAGCGCATGGCGGCAACGTCGTGCCAAAGGCTGCCGGCCGGCCAAGCCTTGGCATGTCGCACGATCTCCGTCACCGCGCCGTAAAATAAAAGCGCACCGCCGGTGCGAAACACGGTCCGCATCGCGACGATGCCGTACTTGCGATAATCGGCCCGGCCGGCGCCGTCGCGCGTATAGCGCAGGAAGTTGACCATGGCAGGTGCGTAGGTCGCCGGGCGCACCAGCAACTGGGAGATCGCTCTCGCGCTCGGCATGTGGTCGGGCTTGAAGCCGATGGACTGCGCATCGGTCGCGATGTTTTCAGTGGAGGGACGCGAGAGAATACCGCTTGCGACTAAAACGCGGATCAACCCGAGTGCGATACGCGGCGGCGCGAACAAGCGAACCCGCGCGACGTAGGCATCATCGAAGCTTTCAGTGACGAGCGGCGTTGCGCAATCGCCTGCAGCGATAATGAACCACGTCCAGTAGGGATCATCGCCGCCGCCGATGAAGACTTGATCGGCGGTCGATGACCAAAGTTTCCGCGCGTGCGGCGCCAGCGCGCCGTCACCGCCGCGCATCGCGATGAACCAGACTGGCCCCTTCTCGCGTAACACCGGCTCACGCGCACCAATCAGCCACAGAACGGCAACCAGAAGGGCGAAGCCAGCGACGGCGAGAAAAACCGCGGTCATCTCAGTTCGACCAATAGATATGTTCTTGCTCTTCAGTCCACGGCGTATTGAGCGGCACATCAATGCGCACCGGCCCTTCGATCAGCGCCGGCCACAGCGGCCGCGGCATAGCCGCGTTCTGCGCTTCGATCATCGCGCGCATCGCGGCGACGCGGTCGGGGTGCTGAGCTGAGACCTCATTCTGCTCCGTCGGATCGTCGCGCAGGTTGAACAGCCAAACGCGGTTCGGCGTTTCAGAGACTTGTAGCTTCCAGTCGCCATCGCGCACGACGCGGTACGGGCCAGAACGCCAGAAGAGGCGCTGACTTGGCGCGCCCTGCGCCTCGCCGCGCAGATACGGCAGCAGATTTACACCGTCGAGCTGGGGTTGCGCAGGCGCGCCTGCAGCGGCGGCGGCAGTCGCGAAGATGTCCATGTGCGTGGCCGGGCCTGGGATCGTCGCGCCGCGCGGGAGGCCGGCAGGCCAGCGGATGAAGTATGGCGTACGGATTCCGCCTTCGAAGAACGTCGATTTCCAACCTCGAAACGGCGCGTTGATATCGGCAAGGCCCGTGTACCAGGCACCGCCATTGTCGCTGACGAAGATGACGATGGTGTTTTCGTCGAGGCCGTTGTCACGCAGCGCCTGCATCACCCTGCCGACGCCGCGATCGAGCGCACGGATCATCGCGCCATAAACGCGCTGCGTGTGATCCGGAACATCGCTCAGCGCGTCGTAATCTTCACGCGTCGCTTGCAGCGGGGTGTGTACGGCCGTGAAACTCAAATACATGAAGAACGGGCGGTTGCGGTTGGCGTGGATGGCGGTCGCCGCCTCTTCCGCCAAATAGTCGGTCATGTAACCGCGCGGGCGCATGCGGCGATCGCCGTCAGCGCCGTGCCAATCCACAGCGTAAGGCAAGTTCGCCCACAAGAAGCGATCGATCGGATCGAAATCGAGCCGAGCATTGACGACGTTTGGATCGCTCGGCGGCAAGAACATCGAGGCGCCCTGCATAATGCCAAGCGCTTCGTTGAAGCCTTGCGCCTCCGGGCGCATGTCCGGCACCTCGCCAAGGTGCCACTTGCCTAGCAGCATGGTGTGATAACCGCGATCGCGCAGCATCTCGGCGATCGTCACCTCGCTCGGCGGCAGCCCAAGCGTCTCGCGCGGCGGCACATCGACAAGGCGATCCTCGTGGAAGATCGGCTGGCGTAGTGCGCTCGGATCAGAGTGCGAGATGTAGCGCGCGAACTCAGGCGGGGCGGAGGTGAATTCGAAACCAAAGCGCGTCGGATAACGTCCCGTCATCAGCGCGGCGCGCGAAGGCGAGCATGTTGCGTTGCTGGTATAACCCTGCTCGACGATGACGCCGTCACGACCGATCGCGTCGATATTCGGTGTTTGCACTACGCCTGCAACGCCGCCGCCATTGATCGAGATATCATTGTATCCGAGATCATCGACGACGATGACCAGGATATTCGGCGCCCGTTCACCAGAAGGCGCCTCGGCCGGCCCTTGCGACCACACCACGTCCGTGTTTGCGCTTATCGGGTTCTTCAAGTTGCCGATGATGCCCGGCAGATAGTACCAATAATTCTGCCAGAGCAGAAAGCCGCCGAGGCCGAGAAGCGCCAACGCGCCGCCAATAATCGCCAGACGCTTCATCTTCCAGCCCCTTAGAACCGCAGCCGATGGAAACGACGCATGCCGCCGGAGCTCGGCAACGAAATTACGTCGCCGTCGCGCATTGCCCAGACTGGGCCGTCATACGTCGTGCGCGCATCGCGCTCGAACGTCGAGGAAAGGCCAGGAATTGGCGTTTGTGGCAGCAAGTGCGTGAGCGCCAGCGCGCCTACGCCAGCTTCTTGGGCCACGGCGCCGGCATCTTCCGGGCTTGTGTGATAATCCAGAATGTCGTGGAAGATGACGCCAACATTGGTTCGGCCGCTGCTCTGCGCCGCGCTTTCCATGATGGCATTCAGGCGTGGTGAAATCGCTTCGTGGATCAGGAGATCGGCGCCACGCGCATTCAGTGCAAGCGAGTCCGAACGCGAGGTGTCGCCACTGATGACTATGCTGCGACCACCGTACTCGATACGGAAACCCACGGCATCGGTTGGCGCATGAATGACCGGGAACGCTGTGATGCGCACGCCGTCCGCCTCATGCAGAACGATCGCGGCAGACCCTTGCGGGATTTCGAACTCGCGCGCAGTGAGACCGCCGCCCGTGGGCGGCATGATCTCAGGGCCGTGGTGGTTTCTGCGATAGCCAGAATCGATTGCATACGCTTCGTTCAAGCCAGCAGCGATGCGCCCGGCGCCAATAGGGCCGACGAGTTGCAGCGGCGTATGCGACGTACCCGTCGCCCAGTGCTGCAGCGCCAGCGGCGCAAGCCCGTCGAAATGGTCAGAATGAAGATGCGAGAGGTAAACCGCTTCAATGTCGCCAGCGTTCACGCCCATCAGGGCTAACGTTTCAGCCGCCCCCTCTCCAGCGTCGAACACAAACACCCGCTCGCCAGCAATGACGGCAAGGCAGGGGCCCGCGCGGGTACGGTCCGGCAACGGCGAACCGGTGCCGCAGAACACGGCGTGCAAACCATCGGGAAGCTGCGCAGAGAGCGAGTCAGCCATGCCTTGCGCCGCGGCGCGCTGAAGAATGCGGGTCGCTATCTCGCCGCGATAGAAGTATGCGCCCGCGCCGAGCGCGGTGATCAGGGCAATCCCCGCAAGCCACGGCCAAATTTTGCGTGCCATTCGCGTTCCCCCACCCTTGCGCGCGCTCGAATAAATCGGCACTATGGGTGCCACTATATGGTGATCGGCGCCGCCGGTCAATCGCGGGAGTTGGATATGCGGGTATTGAGAACGCCGGACGAACGCTTCGCGGATCTACCTGATTTCCCTTACGCGCCGCACTACACCGAGATCAGCGGCACGGACGGCGTGAAGCTGCGTATCGCGCACATTGATGAAGGCCCACGCGATGCCGCGCCCGTGCTGCTGATGCATGGCGAGCCGACGTGGTCGTTTCTCTATCGCAAGATCGCCGCAGGCTTGGTCGCCAAGGGCCATCGGATCGTGGCGCCCGACTTGGTAGGATTTGGTCGCTCGGATAAGCCGACAGAGCGCGAAGACTATACGTATGAGCGGCACGTGAAATGGATGAGCGATTGGCTCGTCGCCAACGATCTGAAGAACATCACGTTGTTTTGCCAGGACTGGGGCGGCTTGATCGGACTGCGCTTGGTCGCCGCGTTTCCAGAGCGCTTTGCGCGCGTCGTCGTCGCCAACACCGGGCTGCCGACCGGGCACGGCGCAACGCCAGGCTTCGAAGCGTGGCTCGCCTTCAGCCAGGGCGTGCCAGAGTTTCCGACAAGCCAGATCGTCAATGGCGGCACCGTGCGCACGCTTTCCGAAGCGGAACGCGCTGCATACGACGCCCCTTATCCCGATGAGAGTTACAAGGCCGGCGCGCGGGTTTTTCCGGCTTTGGTGCCGGTGCGCGAAGGCATGGCATCGGTGCAAGAAAATATTGCCGCGTGGACCGTGCTCGAGCAATTCGACAAGCCGTTCCTCACGGCGTTCAGCGACAGCGACGCCATCACCAAGGGCGGCGAGAAGCCATTCCAAAACAGAGTGCCCGGCGCAAAGGCGCAAGAGCACGTCACTATCGTCGGCGGTGGACACTTCCTGCAGGAAGATCAACCCGAGCAGATCGCCGACGTCATCGATGCGTTCGTTGCCCGCACGCGATGAGCTGATGGCGGCAAAAGCGGACACCACCGAGACCGACGGCCGGCGCCTGCGCGCCGATGAAAGCCGCCGGCGTATCGCGCAAGCGATGCTCGATCTCGTGCTCGAGGGCGAAGTGACGCCCAGCGCCGAGACCGTGGCCGAGCGTGCTGGCGTCGGCAGACGCACGGTGTTTCGGCTCTTCAACGATATGGAGGGCGTATACCGGGAGATGCACGCGATCATGGTGGCGCGCCTAGCCCCGATGTTCGCGGCGCCGTTCGATGGCGCGACGTGGCGCGAACGGCTTGATGAAGTGATCGAACGCCGCGCCCGCATGTTCGAGGAAATGCTGCCGATAAAATCTGCGGCGGACGCGCACCGCTATCGCTCTGCTTTTCTACAGAACGAGCACAAAAAGCTGACGCGGCTGCAGCGGCAGACGATGCTGGCTGTACTGCCCGAAGCTGTTGCCGCCCAGACCGAACGTGTCGAAGCGCTGGACTTGGCCTTGAGCTTTGAAGTTTGGCGGCGCTTGCGTCAGGAGCAGCGGCTGCCGCCGCGGCAAGCCGCGGCCGTGCTGCGCAGGATTGTGCGCGCGCTGATGGGCTAGCGGGGGCGCTGCTTTGGTGGGAGCATGCGCGCGCATGAGCATCGACCCCGCCCGCGTGCCCGTGATCATCGGCGCCGCACAGATAAACGATAGACCAAGCGATCCGTTCGCTGGATTCGATTCTTTCGGGTTGATGGCAGCGGCTGCGCGCAGCGCTGATGCTGACGCAGGTGGCGGCTGGTTAAGCGCGTTGGACTCGGTCGCGGTCGTCGATCAACTCTCCTTTCCAGAACTCGGCGATCTCTCATCCAAGCTAGCCGCCGAACTCGGCGCAACACCGCGGCTTTGCTACAAGTCGCGCTACCCGAGTGGCGCGAGCCCCATTCGAATGCTCAACGAGGCGGCGACGCGGATCGCAGCCGGTGAAATTGAGTCTGCTCTCATAGCTGGCGGCGAGGCGCTAAGAACGGCAGCACAGCGCAAAGCAACGCGCGGCGATCAGAGCGAGGATGCGATGCGCGCGGCCTCCACCCGTCGCAAACCCGAAGCGGCGCTGGACTACGGATTGGTAACGCCCACGGACATTTATCCCCTCTACGAAAACGCCACGCGCGCAGCATGGGGCCAGACATTGGCGGAGGCGCAGCGCGAGAGCGCAGACATGTGGTCGCGTATGTCCGAAATCGCGGCGCGCAACGAGCATGCCTGGTTGCGCAAAGCGGTCCCAGCCGAAGAAGTTTTGACAATCTCGCCGGACAATCGCCCGATCGCGTTCCCCTATTCCAAGCTGATGGTCGCCAATTCCTCAGTGAACCAAGGTGCAGCGTTCATCGTCACGAGTCTTGCAGCAGCCAAGCAGCGCGGCGTCGCCGAAGATCGCCTCGCTTATGTCGGCTACGGCGCGGCCGCGGATGAGCCGGGCGGCGTGATGGCGCGCGATCGTTATAGCCGCTCCGCTAGTATGATCGTCTCGCTGACGCGCGCGCTTGAGCTGAACGGCGCGCGAACCGAGGACTTGGACGTCGTCGAACTCTATTCCTGTTTTCCGTGCATCCCAAAAATGGCGCGCCGCGTCCTGAATTGGCCGATCGATCGGCCAGTCACGGTGTTCGGCGGTTTGACGTTCGGCGGCGGGCCGATCGGCAATTATATGAGTCACGCGGTCGCGAGCATGCTAGAAGCGCTGCGCGGCGGCGCTCAGCGGGGTTTGCTGTTCGCGAATGGCGGCTTTGCCAACCAAAACCACACCATCGTCCTGACCCGCGATCCAGCTGGCGCGACATCGACGCCGCGCTCGTTCGATTTCCAGGCCGATGCCGATGCGGCGCGAGATCCCATTCCGACGCTGGCGGAAGAATATGCGGGGCCGGCGACGATCGAAACATACACTGTGCTCTATCGGCGCGATGGCAGCGTCCGCGTCGGCGTCATTGTCGCGCAGACCCCTGGCGGTAAGCGTGTGCTTGCGCATGTGCCGGCGGAAGATACGCAAATGTTAGCGTTCTTGACCGATGGCGCCGCGGAGCCGATAGGCGCATCGGGCCGTGTGCAGCGCGAAGGGGCGCACGCGATCTGGCGAATGTGAGCGTCACGGCCCCGGCGCAATCAACGCCGTGCGAAATCCGATATGCGACGTGCCGAGATCTGCTTCCTGTGGTTGACGCGCCGAGGGCGTGTAGCGCGCGCAGAAATTTGGCGCGCACAGGAATGAGCCGCCCTTGATGACACGCACACCAAGCGCAGGATCGGCTTCGTTCACACCGTTCGGGAACTGTGCGCGCATGGCGGCGGTCGGTTGATGCGTCGGGTAATACGGCGTCGACGTCCATTCCCAGACATTCCCGAGAATATCGTGCAGGCCCAAGGCATCGGCTTCGAAACAGCCGGCGGGCGCTGTGCGTAAAAAGCCATCCTCACCGGTATTGCGGAACGGAAAAACGCCCTGCCACGTGTTTGCGCCATATCGAGCCGCTCCGCCTTCGCTGGCTGAAACGGCGACATCGCCGCCGAGACGCGCGGCATGCTCATACTGTTCTTCAGTTGGCAGCACGCGACCTGCCCAATCGGCGTAGGCGCTGGCGTCGGCGTAAGTGACGTGCACAACCGGATGCGTGAGTTCGTTGCTGCTGCCGGGGCCAAGCGGATGGCGCCAGTTTGCGCCGCTGATATATGACCATGCGCTTGCGCTGAAGACCGCAGAACCTGGTCCGCCCTTTTCCGGCGGCTGACGTTCCGCCTCGGTGACGTATCCCGTAGCTTCGACAAACGCCGCAAACTGCGCATTGGTGACCTCATGGCGATCGAGCCAAAAGCCATCGACGCTGGCGGTATAAGACGGCGTTTCCTCCGGGTGTCCCGCCCCCTCGCCCATCGCTACGGCGCCGCCCGGAATCCAAACCATACCATCGCGCTCATTCGGCAACTGAATAATCCCCGCGCAGACGCTTGGCTCGTCGACAGAGCGCGGCGCGCAGGCCGCAAGCGCCAAGCACACGAATGCGAACAACAGCATCCCGCCGCGGCCGGCGAACATGCTTAGCGCTGTGGCTGAAGCGACGATCCGAAGCTCTGAGCGCGACCTGCGCATACGATCTTTCCCCTTGCCCGCAAGGGCAGCGAACTGCGTAACTTAAGCACTGTCTGAGAAATTAATTCTGTCTATACTCACGCTCAAGCACCTAGGAGGCGACCTTTCGCGCGACGCGCAAAGACGCGCGTGCTTGCTCGTCGAATACCCTCCAGTCGAACGGATTCCGACGGCTTATGGCAAAGGCACCAACCTCGCCTAGCAATAGCACGCCGACACCCGTGAAGCCCGAGGAGGTGGTCGCCCCGCCGCAATTGCGCGATGAGCTCCCGTACCGGCTGCGTCAACAAGCGATCCTCGGCGAGTTCGGGCGCTTCGCGATGCAATCACGCGACCTCGACAAAATTCTGTTGCATGCCGCTGAGCTGTGCGCAGAAGGATTAGAAGCGCCTTATGCAAAGGTTCTAGAATACATCCCACAAGGTAATCGCCTTGAGGTGCGCGCTGGCGTCGGCTGGGCGCCCGGCGCGATCGATGATGTCGCTTTAGGCGCGGACTTGGAGTCCCCAGCTGGCTACGCGTACCATACCGGCCAATCTGTCATCTCTAACCACTTGCACGAGGAAGCTCGCTTCCGCACCCCGCTGCTGCTCGCCGACCATGGCGTTAAACGCGCGATAAATGTCCTGATCGAACGAGGTAACAACCCCGCGCAGAATTACGGCGTGCTGGAAGTGGACAGCCCCGATCCCGGACAGTTCGATCGGCCAGACGCTGATTTCCTCGCCGTTTTTGCTGGTCTCGTGGGCATCGCAATCGAGCGGCAACAAGCCGACGCGAAGCTCGCTCAAGCGTTGGAGTATCAGGCGCTGCTGACGCGCGAGATGAGCCACCGAGTCAAAAACAGTCTAATGTCGGTGGTGAGCTTGCTCCGCGTGCAATCGCGGGGCGCACAATCCGAGGAAGTCGAACATGCTCTCGACGACGCGAGTTCGCGCGTTGAAACAATCGCACAGGTGCACGATCACCTGTGGCGCGGTGAGGCGATAAGCTTCATCGAGCTCAGCGACTTCGTAAGTGAACTTTGCAAGAAGATGAACGAGACGACGCCTGCGCACACGATTAGCTGTGAGGCCGACGCGCTCGTGCTTTCGGCCGATCACGCGGTGCCGCTTGGTCTGCTGATCAACGAGCTCGTAACCAACGCCTCCAAATACGCTTACCCTGACGGGTCAGGCATAATCGAAGTTTCCGCGCGCAAGCGAGACGGGCACTTAGAGATCGAAGTGGCGGATCAGGGCGTGGGGTTGCCCGAAGGGTTTAACATCGACCAACCTCGTAAAAGCCTTGGGTTCAGACTGATTAGCGGCTTTGTTCGCCAGCTTGGTGGGCGCTTACTTGTCGCGAAGAACGAGCCAAGTGGTGCGCGTTTTACAGTCGAAATGCCCATTCTGGATCAAGCCAACTGACGTGTGACGTTTGGCTTGAACAGGCAAAAAACACGAATTCCATTGCAACCGTTCGTTTTTTGCGCTAATAGCCGCTTATCGAATTCGTACTGGTTCGGATATTTCCTTCGCCTGTCGTCGGCTCTTTGAGCAAGTCGCGGCCCCGGACCTACCCTTCACCATCCTCGAGCTTGGTCACGTAGCGCATCTGCGCGCCGTGAATTCTGTATACAAGGCACTCTCAATGACTACTGGAACCGTGAAATGGTTTAACAGCCAAAAAGGCTTTGGCTTCATTCAACCTGACAATGGCGGCCCGGACGTTTTCGTCCACATTTCCGCCGTCGAACGCGCGGGCTGGACTTCGCTTGCTGAAGGCCAAAAGCTCAGCTTCGAAAGCGAAAAAGACAGCCGCAGCGGCAAGATGTCGGCCGGCCAACTCGTCGCTGCCTAAAGAATGATCTGCGTAACGGCATAAGCCGAAGCGCAAACATTTATCGATTGTGGGGCGGGTCGGCTTGCGTCGACCCGCCTCGCTCTTTTCACGAGAACCATAGGAGTCGCCATGACAACCCCGCTCTTCGCAGTCGGACAAAGCGTCTCCGTCGCTGTTTCCAAACTGTATCGTCACCCCGAAGGCGCTTATCGCGTCATCGGCGCGATGCCGAATTCCGGCGGCTCAACGCTCTATCGCATCAAAGGCGATCTTGAGAAGTTCGAGCGGGTGATAGCCGAGATCCATCTCACCGAGGCCTGAACGCGCACGCGCGCTGAGGGAACAACGCCTTCGCGCCCGAGTTAACCTGCCCTCGCAACGCCGCGGAGGCACGCATGATCAAATGGGCTCTGATATTTCTCGTCATCGCGCTCGTAGCGGGCCTTTTTGGGCTGTCAGGCCTCGCAGGCGCGGCGGTTGACATCGCGATGTTCCTATTTGGCGCAGCGCTGCTGATTTTCCTCGTGCTGCTCGTGCTCGGCTACACGGTTTACAAGAAAATCACCTGATCCCGATCGGCGGTCACCGACCTAACCGCTTTGAAATCCCGCGGTATGCAACTCAATCATCTCGGGCGGCGTTCGCTTCGATAAGGAGCGGCGTCATGGGCGAACACACTCGAAATGATGGCATCGGTCACAGCGACTGCTTGCCAATATGAGAATTGCCCAGATCGCACCTCTCGCCGAAAGCTGCCCGCCCGCGCTGTACGGCGGCACCGAGCGCGTCGTTTCCTACATCACCGAAGAACTCGTTGACCAGGGCCACGAGGTAACGCTGTTCGCGAGCGGCGACTCCATCACCGCCGCAGAACTCGATGCCTGCTCCGATCGCGCGTTGCGACTGAGCCCTCATGTCATCGACGCCCTGCCGCATAATATGGTCATGCTGGAAAAAGTGGCCCGACGCGCGCACGAGTTCGACGCCTTGCATTTCCACATCGATCTCATGCACGCCCCAGTGGTGCGCAGCTTCGCGCACCGCACCGTCACAACGCTCCACGGCCGGCTCGATCTCCCAGATCTCCGGCCTTTCTACGCCGCATTCCCAAATCTCCCGCTCGTCTCCATCTCCCACTCTCAGCGCCTACCCATGCCCCCCGTGAACTGGATCGGCAATGTGTACCACGGCCTGCCGCGCGATCTGCTGTCGTTCCAGCCTGCATCACAAAGTGGCGGATATCTTGCGTTTCTCGGCCGCATCTCGCCGGAGAAGCGGCCAGATCGCGCTATCGAGATCGCGGCGCGCGCCGGGTTGCCGCTCAAGATCGCAGCGAAGATCGATCGCGTGGATCGGGCTTATTGGGACGATTGCATCGCGCCGCTCGTGCGAGCTCATCCGAACGTCGAGTACGTGGGCGAAATTGGCGAACATCAGAAAGCTAGCTTTCTCGGCGCTGCCCGGGCCTTGCTGTTCCCGATCGACTGGGAAGAGCCGTTTGGCTTGGTGATGATCGAATCGATGGCATGCGGCACGCCTGTGATCGCCTTTGGCCGTGGATCGGTGCCTGAAGTCATCGACGATGGAGTCACTGGGTTTATAGTGCACACCGTCGACGAGGCGGTTGGCGCACTTGAAAAAATTGGTGATTTGGATCGCGCCGCTGTGCGCAAGAGGTTTGAGACACGCTTCACCGTTGAGCGCATGGTGCGCGACTATGTCGATATTTATGCGGGCTTCACCGCCGAGCCGATGACGCAAGCGTTCGCCGCCACCGACAGGCCCGCGCCCGAGCAACTCGCTCTCTAAGCGGGAGAACCGATTGACCATTTTGAGTAAAGCGCCAGCCGAGGCGGAGATCGCCGCATTGGATGCCGGCCCTATTTTGGTGCCAGCAGAGACCTCTCTGCAGGAGCACAGGCCGCGGGCGCTGAAACACGGCGACACCTTCGCGGTGTACGACCACAATGGCGATATTCTCGCCGGCGCCGGAAGTCCCGAGGGTCTCTTCCATGCCGACACACGGTATCTCTCGCGTCTCCAGCTTTCCATAAACAACGCGCGTCCGATGCTGCTGAGTTCCGGCCTGCGCGACGACAACGCAGCTTTGATATGCGACTTGTCGAATCCCGATCTGTACGATTCCGCAGGCCGTTGCGTGCTGAAACACGATCAGCTTCACATCCGCCGGGTCAGGCTGTTGTGGGATGCTGTTGCATACGAGCGAATTGCGCTGAAGAATTTTGACCAGGCGCCGCTTCGCATTCGCCTCGCCTTCACCTTCGCCGCCGATTTCGCGGACATCTTCGAGGTCCGCGGCGCGACCCGGGCCCGACGAGGCCGCCACGAACAAGAAAAGCTCAGCGCAGATTCGGTGACGCTTGCCTACACCGGGCTCGACGACCGGCTCCGCGAGACCCAATTAAGGTTCGAGCCGACGCCAACGACGCTCAAGTCACACTTCGCGGAATACGTTATCGATCTTGCGCCCGGAGAAACCAAAGCGCTTTTTGTTGAGGTCGGCTGTGATCCATTGCCACCGGTCCAATCGGCTCGCCGCGCGTTCTTTCGCGCCTTCGTAAACGCGCGCAGGAGCTTACGAGCTTCATCATCGCAAGCGGCATCAATCGACACGTCGAACGAGATTCTCAACGAAGCCGTGCGCCGTAGCGTGTCCGATCTCTACATGCTGTGCACGCAAACACCCGAAGGGCTGTTTCCGTACGCTGGAATCCCTTGGTTTAGCACTGCGTTCGGGCGCGACTCCATCATCACTGCGCTGCAGACGCTATGGTTCGATCCCTCTATCGCAAGAGGCGTTCTGGGCCATCTGGCGGCCAACCAGGCCACGGAGATTGATCTGCAAGCAGATGCAGAGCCCGGAAAGATTCTGCACGAGTTGCGGCGCGGCGAGATGGCGGAGTTGGGAGAAGTCCCCTTCCGCCGATATTATGGCAGCGTCGATTCAACACCGCTGTTCGTGATGTTGGCTGGCGCGTATCTGGAACGCACCGACGACATCAAAACACTCCGCGGCCTTTGGCCGAACATAGAAGCGGCGTTGACCTGGATTGATGAGTACGGCGATCGCGATCGCGATGGCTTCGTTGAGTATTTCCGCCAAACCGACGAAGGTCTCGCCAACCAGGGCTGGAAGGACAGTCAAGATTCCATCTCACACGCGGATGGCGCCCTCGCGCAGGGGCCGATCGCGTTGGTGGAGGTTCAAGCTTACGTCTATGCGGCGTGGCGTGCCGCAGCCAATATTTCGCGGCGGCTAGGAGATGACACGCGAGCAAAACATTTGGACACCCGCGCAGAAGCACTGCGCCGGCGCTTTGACACTCACTTCTACGATGAAGCGCTGGGCACCTATGTGCTGGCGCTCGACGGTGAAAAACGGCCATGTCGAGTGCGCAGTTCCAATGCTGGACACGCATTGTTCGCCGGCATCGCATTTCCGGAGCGTGCGGCGACAGTCGCTAACACGCTAATGGCTTCGTTCTCCGGGTTTGGTATTCGCACACTGGCGACATCGGAGGCGCGCTACAATCCGATGAGCTACCACAACGGCTCGATCTGGCCGCACGATAACGCCCTTATAGCAGCCGGCTTCGCGCGCTATGGACTGCGCCCGCAAGCAGCGCGCATCTTTGAGGGCCTGTTCGAGGCATCCACCTACATGGACTTGCGCCGCCTACCGGAACTGTTCTGCGGATTTCCGCGCCAGCGCGGCGCGGGGCCGGTATTTTATCCGGTAGCGTGCTCCCCGCAGGCGTGGGCGACTGCGGCCCCAATCCTAATGATGCAATCCTGCTTGGGATTGCGCATCGATCCGCGCGGCAAGCGCGTGAGTTTTGATCGGCCGACTTTGCCATCGTTCCTGGATGAAGTCGTCGTGCGCGGCCTCTCTGTGGCTGATGAGAGTGTTGACGTTTCCCTCATGCGCTCAGGACAAGACGTCCTGGTGCAAGTCATCCGTCGCTCAGGCGATTGCGAGATCGTAACCACCGCCTGACGGCGGCAGGATCGAAGAGTGTTACGCCTCCATGAACTGCATCGCCGCCAATTTCGCGTAAAGTCCCCCGCGCGCGACGAGAGACGCGTGGTCGCCCTCTTCCACTACGCAGCCCGCGTCCATCACGACGATGCGATCCGCCTCCAACACTGTCGCGAGGCGGTGAGCAATCACCAGCGTGGTGCGCCCTTTGCGGGCTTCAGCGAGCGCGGCTTGAACATATCGCTCGTTTTGCGCGTCGAGCGCGCTGGTAGCTTCATCGAGCAATAGCACCGGCGCATCCCGCGCCAGCGCACGCGCCAGCGCGAGGCGCTGGCGCTCTCCACCCGACAGGGCTTTGCCGCGATCTCCGACAAGCGCGTCCAATCCGCCTCTTGGTTCGAGGAAAGCCCAGGCTTCGGCACGGCGCGCTGCATCTTCGAGCGCAGCAATACTCGCGTCCGGCCGGCCAAGCGCGATGTTTTCGCCCGCTGTTCCGGAAAACAGATGCGCATCCTGGGACACGTACGAGAAGCGCGTGCGCCAAACGCGTGGATCCGCCTCTTGCGCTTCTACGCCATCAAGCAATAGCCGGCCGGCCTGCGGGTCATAGAAGCGCAACAACAACCGAAACACCGTGCTCTTGCCAGCGCCGGACGGGCCAACCAGGGCCACGGTTTCACCCGGCTTCACTGTCAATGAGAAGTCTCGCAATGCCGAACGCTCGCCGGCGCCGGGATAGGCGAAAGAGACGCGCTCAAACTGCACCAAGCCGCGGCCGGGTTCAGGCAGTGCGACAGGGGAAGCCGGCGCGGCAATGTCGGGTTTTTCAGCAAGTATCTGGGTCAGACGCTCGGTTGCGCCTGACGCCTTCAGCACATCGCCCCAGACCTCCGACAACATCGCGCCATTGCTTGCCGCCAGAATGGCGAACAAGACGAACTGCGCCAGCGCGCCGGGCGTCATCTCTTCTGCAAGCACCGCGCGCGCACCCAACCACAGCACCAAAGCAACGCCGAGGAACATGACGCTGATCGCACCGGCCGTGAGTTGCGCACGTGCACGAATACGTTGGCGCGCGGCGTCGAAAGCCTTTTCCACCGCCGTGCGAAAGCGCGCGCGCATATCGTCTTCGCGGCCAAAGGCCTGCACCGTGTCGATCGCGTCAATACTCTCGGAGGCCGACGACGAGGCATCTGCAATGCGGTCCTGCGCAGCGGTCGCCAACGTGCGAACACGGCGACCAAACAACAAGATCGGCCCGAGCATGGCCGGTATGATCAAGAGCAGCAGGCCGGCGAGTTCAGCATTGGTGATCGCCAACATCACAGAAGCGCCGATCAATGTGATCGTGGCGCGCGTTGCGATCGAGGCGGTGGACCCAACAAGGTTCTCCACCATGGCCGCGTCAACGGTCAGTCTCGACAATACTTCGCCGGTGCTGACGCGCGTGAAATAGCCTGGCGAAAGCGACAACAAATGGTCGTAAACATCCGCGCGCAGGTTCGCGACGATGCGCTCACCGATCTTGCTGACGAAGTAAAAGCGGCCGGCGGAGAACACCGCCATCAGCAGCGCCACCACCCCAAGGCCCATGAAAGCGCGATCCACCGCTGCTGGATCGCCGGCTACAAAGCCGTGATCGATGACCCCGCGAAACGCGAGCGGCACCGCAAGACCCGCGGCAGCGGCCAAAAGCAAAAATACCGCGGCGGCGATCAGATCCAGGCGGTGGCGGCCGAGGTAAGGCAGCAAGCGCTGCAAAGGCCGGATGTCGCGCCCGCGCTGACGCTTCTCTGCGGCGAGCCCCACGCTCGCCACATGCTCCGCGCCGTAACTCGGCCGATCCGTATCTGTCTGGGTCATGCTGGGATGTGGCACGCGCAAGGGCCGCCGCCAAGCATGTGCGCATGACTGGCAACAGCCGCGCCTCGAGGAGGAATGAAGGAAGAATGGTGGCGGGTGACAGTCACGAGCTATCCCGTATCACCCTGCTATGAGCCTATTCTGCAGGAATTTGCGAATCAGAGCGCACCGTCTCCGGCACACACGCCGAACTAATTTCAGTCACGCTACGGAACCCATGAGCCCCTAATTTCGTCGTCGGTTCACCGACTTTGTCCACTGCCTGACGGGGTATGCGCGACCATAAAAAAAAACGGCTCTCCCTCGACGCCAAATCGCCTAACTGGTCGCAGTGATTGGCGCAGACGAAGACCTCGCGCCCAAGTCGAAGCACCTAAGGACGTGGTTTTCTGAGATCGCAGCGCAAGGTTTCGGCGAGGATCGGACGATGGGAGCGTCTGCGCTACGTTTGAACCAGACGTCGACGCGAAGTCTTGTGCAACGACATGGCGGCCGCCGCTATAACCTCGTTGGTTGCGCTGATCACCACGCCGTCTACGCCGATAGACGCAGCAACGCGTCATCGCTCTGGACGACGATGGTCGGGCAATGGGTTGCCGGAACCGAAAGTGTAAACGTTGAGCCGCTCCCGAACGCGCTGACGACCCGCACATCACCGCCGAGCAATTGCGCGAGCCGCCGCGTTATTGTTAGGCCCAATCCGGTGCCGCCGTAGCGCCTGGTTGTTGATGCATCGGCCTGCTCAAATGGCTGGAAGAGCTTGTCCACCTGCGCCGCGGTCATGCCTATCCCTGTGTCTGTCACAGCAAAGGTCAGCACCTGGCGCCCCTGCACGAGAGTCCGCTCAACCCGCAAAACCACAGAACCTCCCTTAGAGAACTTGATGGCGTTGGCCATCAGGTTCAGCAGACACTGCGTGATCTTGAAGCCATCGCTTTGCGCGGTCCCCAAATCGGGGGCGCACTGAATCTCTAGCGCCACGTCATTGGCCAATGCGGCGGGCCGCACCGTGGCCATGACTTCGCCGACCAGGCGCGAGACATCGAACGCGCTGACTTCGACATTCATGCGACCTGCTTCTATCTTCGATAGGTCCAAGATCTCGTTGATCAGTCTGAGCAAATGATGCGCCGCGTCTGTAATACGCTTCGCATCGGCGGGAATGCTTTTCGTGTTTGCATCCTCGGCATCCTCGGCAACCATCTCACTATAACCGATAATGGCGTTGAGCGGGGTCCGCAGTTCGTGGCTCATATTGGCCAAGAATTGCGACTTCGCCGTACTGGCCTCTTCCGCTTGCCGGCGTGCGAAATGCTCCTGCATCATATCGGCCACAAGCCGATCTCGATCAGTCCACGTGAACCGCGCCACAAATAGCGCTTGCGCCGTGATGGCGAGCAAGACGAGAGGTTGCCACCACGGCAACGCCATAAAGAATGGCGCTAAGGCCAGCACCGCTACGTGCGGCGCAATCGCTGCAATAAACGACATTCGGTCGCGCGAAAAATAGACCAAGTTGTGAATGATCGCGCCCCAGACCCAAGCGGCAGCCACGTATCCACCGATGAGCCCCCCAACATCAATGTTGGCAGCCATACCAGCGCATAGACAAAGCCTCCTGTGAACAGCATTGCGGCGTACGCACGCTGCGCAGCTAAGGGCCTGCGCGCCGCCTGCGCCACGACCAGATGTTTCAAGCCAAGCGGAAAGAAGACGAACTCGTGCAGGAGGATCGCGCCAAGACTGAAGACAGGAAAGACGCCAGGGAGCCAGATGAGGCTGATTGAAGCCGTCAGAGCGCCCGAAGCAACGCGAAGCGACCGGCCGATGGCAAACTCTTTTTGGACAGCCGCGACAGATTCACAAAAAATCGCCGCCTGGTCGGCACTGCGCGCTCGCGCCTCGCCGACTTGAGCGCCTTCAAGGGCGTCGATGGTTTTGCCCACGGCGCAGTCCTAACATCAATTTTTTGAGCCGAGCCGGACAGGCAAATGCTCAACATCCCATTCGCAAACGTACGCTTCGCAACTCGGCGCAGGCGCACGTGGCCGCGCATGTGGCGCAGACACTGCTGGCCGGCACGCTTGGATTTGGTTAAGGGCGCTGCGCTTTTGCCTAGGCATAACGGCCTAGGCAAATGATTGGATCGACCGTGACAGGCAACAGTGGTGGGCTCGCCGGGCGCTGGCGCGCGCCGGGCTCTCGTCGCTGCGCCACTGCCCTTCCTCTGTCCAGATGGTGCGGACAAGAAGCAACTGGCCGGCGCAGGACAGGGCCCTGCCGGCGTCACGCATTGACCTCGGATGAAGTAACGCGCCCAACTTGGAGACTGCGCCCCTCTGTCTCCGTAAAAGAGGTTGAGACGCCGGGCGACGGTGAGGGGCATGGGTGTTAGGGCGTCGCCGCCCAGCGCCAAGGAACAAGATATGAAAGCTCTGACGCTCATCGTCCCGTGCGCAATTGCTATTGCACTCTTGGCCGCCTGGCTCTGGACCCCCGACAGGTCTCGAGCGGCGCTTGAAGCGCTTTATCTGCGTGAGCCCGCAGACATGATGGAGGTCTCAGGCGTTCGACTACACGTGCGCGATACCGGGCCGCGAGATGCTCCGGCAATACTGATGCTGCATGGCTTTGGCTCAAGCCTGCACACATGGGAGCCCTGGGCAGAGGCGCTGAGCGACCAGTATCGGGTCGTGCGGCTTGACTTGCCAGGATCGGGATTGTCGCCGTCCGACCCAAGCGCAAATTACACGGACACGCGCACCCTTACCTTGCTTCTTGCGCTGATGAATCAGCTTGGCATCGACCGCGCGAGCTTGATCGGCAATTCTATCGGCGGCCGCATCGCCTGGACCTTCGCCGCGGCGCATCCTGACCGCACCAACAGGCTGATCCTGATTTCGCCAGACGGGTTCGCCAGTCCGGGATTTGCTTACAACGAGGCGCCGGAAGTTTCGCCGCTCCTGGGGGTCATGCGTTACGTGCTGCCTAAAGCCGTCCTGCGGGTGAATTTGGCGCAGAGTTATGGCGACCCCTCCGTGCTTACCCCCGCAACCGTCGATCGCTATTATGACCTTATGCGCGCGCCTGGCGCACGCGCGGCGTTGCTTGATCGCATGGGGCAAACAATTCTTATCCCACCGGAGCAGCAGTTGCGGAGCATCGAAGCCCCGGTGCTTCTATTGTGGGGCGAAAGAGATGCGCTGATCCCGTTCAGCAATGCGTCGGATTATTCAGCGAACCTGCGCGACAGCCGGCTCGTATCCTTCCCAACTCTCGGTCACGTGCCGCACGAAGAATCGCCAATGGAATCGCTGGCGCCGGTGCGCGCATTTCTTGTTGAGGGATCGTAAGCCGCTCGCGACGACGGCGGATGGCGGACGACCTTCCGGGCATGTTCGAATGGCGCTCGCGCCCAGCGCTAACGCCTGACACCACGCCAACGCATCGTTGCTGTGTCTCTAGTTCGCGATTCGAAAAAGTAGTGCCGTCCTATCCGAGCGTTACACGACTTAATGAGGCGAGGTTTTGCAACGCTGGAATGGATGGTGGACCCTAGCGGGATCGAACCGCTGACCTCCTGCATGCCATGCAGGCGCTCTCCCAGCTGAGCTAAGGGCCCATCTCACGAAGGCGCTCAGCAATTGCCGAAGCGCCCCGGTTTGGGAAGGGCGGAACCTACGCTGCGCCCAATTTGTGTTCAAGCGCCGTGCGCCAATCGGCCTCAACGGCTCTCGTCTTCGTCTCCCCCGCCGATCGGGCCGATCTCGTCTTCCGGGAACTCTTCTTCGTCTTCGAGCATCGGCACGCTGTCATCGTCAGCGGCGTCATCGCCCAAATCGTCGCTATCGGCCTCAGAGAAACCTTCCGGCAGTTCGTCGCCGGTTGCGGGATCATCGGCATCGTCATCGTCGGTGATGATCGGCTCTACATCGGCCTCGCTATCCACTTCGGGCGTGGCCTCTGCGTCCTCTTCATCGTCGTCGCCAGCGGTTTTCGCCTTGGCGTCTTCGACTTCCTCGTCGTCCTCGTAATTCGGCTCGTTGGCGGCCACACGACCGCGCCCGCGGCGCGCACGCACGCCTTCCTCAGCCGGATCAAAGCTGGTGGTGCACTTGGGGCAGACGGCCGGGCGACGGCTCAAATCGTAAAACTTCGCCCCGCAGTTCGGGCACACCTGCTTCGTGCCCAAATCGGTCTTGGCCAAAAGGCTCTCCCTCATTCCCGGGCGGGGGCGCCCCCCACGCGGGGCGCTCGCTTGCCACCTCCGGGACCGCCTGTCAAAAGCTTTGTCATCCCATTCCAAGCGGCTGCCGATTAGGTGTCGTCATGCTTCTAAAGGCGCGCGTCGCCGAGCCGCTGCGGGGCAGAGCCCGTCCCCCCGGCGATAAATCGATCTCCCACCGCGCCCTCATCCTGGGGGCGCTGGCCCATGGCGTCAGCGAAATCGAGGGTCTGCTCGAATCCGAGGACGTTATGAACACGGCCGAGGCAGTCCGCCTCTTGGGGGCCCAGGCTGATAAAACGGGCGAAGGCACTTGGCGCGTAGAGGGCGCTGGCGGCTTCAGGCAGCCTGGCGAGACCATCGATTGCGGCAACTCTGGCACCGCGGCGCGCCTGCTTGTCGGCGCGGTGAGCGGCTTCAAACTCAGCGCCCGTTTCGATGGTGATCAATCCTTGCGCAAGCGGCCAATGAATCGCGTGATCGCCCCGCTTTCGCAAATGGGGGCGCGGTTCGACTCTACCGAAAACCGCCTGCCCCTGATCGTGCATGGCGGCAAACTGAAGGGCATCACCTATCGTTCACCGGTGTCATCGGCGCAGGTGAAATCGGCCGTGCTGCTCGCGGGACTCCAGGCCGAAGGGGACACCATCCTGATCGAGCCAGAGCGTTCACGCGATCACACCGAGCGCATGCTCAAAGTTTTTGGCGCGGCGATTGATACTGTGGAGATCGACGGCGGCACGCACCCTCGCGTGCGCGCAAGCCAGCTTAATGCGACACGCATCTACGTTCCGGCCGATCCTTCTTCTGCCGCCTTCCCAGTGGTCGCGGCGCTGATCACGCCAAAGTCGGAAATCCGCGTTGAAGACGTGCTCGTGAACCCCCTGCGCACCGGCCTCTATGAAACGCTCAAAGAAATGGGCGCCGACTTCACCTGGCAGGAACGCCATGATCCGATCGGTGAACCGGTGGCGGACATCATTGTCCGCTCGAGCAAACTCAAAGGCGTGCAACCGCCCGCCAAGCGCGCGCCCGCAATGATCGATGAATTTCCGATCCTGGCCGTGGCGGCGGCGTTTGCGCAAGGCGAGACGCGCATCGTCGGCGCGGCCGAGTTGCGGGTAAAGGAGAGTGACCGGATTTCACTGATGGTGGACGGTCTTCGGGCATGCGGTGTCGATGCCGAAGAATTGCCGGACGGGCTTGTCGTGCGCGGCAACGGGCCAAAGAGCGTGCGCGGCGGCGCCCAGATCCGAACGATGGGCGATCACCGCATCGCCATGTCTTTCCTGGTGCTTGGTATGGCGTCCAAAGAGCCGGTGACCGTGGACGATGCGGACATGATTGCCACGTCCTTCCCGGGCTTCGTCGACTGCATGACCGGCCTCGGCGCCGACATCCGGCCAACACGGTAAACTCGAGTTTCACCACGTCACTGGCCCGGTCCCTTAACGGGCGCTCGTCATACTCCCGCAAAAATCAGGTGGGTTTCAATGCGAGCAACTACCCTGCGCGCGCTCATTATGGGCGTGTGCGCGTTCGGCTTTGTCAGCACTGCGCAAGCGCAGGAAGCAAGTGGCTGGGTCGCACGCGGCGAGGCGCTGGCGCGCCGCATCGAAGCCGAGAACCACGTCATCACCGCCAATGTGCGCAACCAACGCGAAGAGGTCGCGCGCCGCGCCTCCGGCGAGACCCGCCTGCAAGCGCTCTACGACCTTGCCGCCGATGACTACATAGCCTCGGACGCAGAGGCTGCGACACGCTCGCTTGCGGCTTTCGAGCGGGAAGTCAGTGCGCAATCCAACCGCCGCTTTGCAGCGATGGCCGCCGTGCTTCACGCCTATGCGCCCGCGCTCGACGGCGACTACGTCACGGTGCGCCGGAATCTGTCCCAGCTGCTGCGCGCCGAGACCGACCCACTAGTCCGCGCTGCAGGCGAACGGCTCCATGCCTATGCGCTGACCGATCTTGGCCTCTTCGGCAATTCGCTGGAGTCGGCGCGCGCTGGCTTGCTTCACCTACCTGATACCCCCGCCACGCGGACACTGCGCGCCGGCTTGCACGATGCAATGGCGTACAATTCCATCCGCGTGGGCGACTACGAGACAGCGCTCTCGCACATGGAGCGCACGACTGAACTCGAAGCCGCTGCGGGCAAGCCAATCGACGGCGTGGTCATCGTCAACAATATCGCCGGTATGTTCGCGCAGGCCGGCGCAATCGCCGAAGCGCAACGGTTGGTCACTATCCATGGTCAGATCGCCGGACGCAGCGGCCTGCCGGCGATGCGCTTCTTCGCCAACATGCTGTGCGCCAAGGTGCATTTCCTCGCCGGCAATTATCAGATGTCGCTGAGCTGCGCGGATCAAGGCCGCGCCATCGCCGAAGCGCCGCCAGAATACCTGACGCGCCTGCTGATCTATCGCGTCCATGCCCTCGCCCGCCTCGGTCTGGGTGCGGAGGCGCGAGAAGCCATGATCGAACTACGCGCCCTCGCCGCGGCTCGCGGCGACCCCGGCCTTAACGAGCGCCTGGACCTGATCGAGCCCGAAATACTCAATGCCGAAGGCCGCTACGCAGAGGCATTCGCCGCGTTGCGCTATGCGCACGAGGCGTCCGAGCGCAATCTCATGAACCGCTTTAATGATGGCGTTCGCGAACTGCGCGCCACCATGGAAAGCGAAGTCGCCGACGCCGAGCAGCGCGCGCAGGCGCAAGCCATGCGCTCGGAGCTACAGGCGCGCTCGCTTGAGGCCATGCAACTCGCCTTTCTGCTCGCCGGCGCATGCCTGCTCGCGGTTCTGATCATCGCAGCGCTCATTTACCGCAGCCGCCGCAACATGCTGAAAGCGGTGGGCCGCGCCGAAGAGATCCTCGCGCGTCGCGGCGCCGACACCCAAACGCCGGCAAACGACCGCACCGTGCGGGACACACCAACCCAACGCCTTACGCACATCCTTGATGAGATTGAGCGCCGCGACATCGCACTGGCGCAAGCGTTCGAAGCGCTGGAGTCGGCCCGTTTCGCCGCCGAAAGTGCCAACATCGCCAAATCGCAATTTCTAGCCACGATGAGCCACGAGCTGCGTACACCGCTCAACGCCATCATCGGCTATACGGAAATGCTGATCGAAAGCGCCGAGGAGCGCGGCGCCGAGGATGAGCGCGCTGATCTAGGCCGCGTTCATGCCGCTGGCCGACGCTTGCTCGCGCTTATCAATGACGTGCTCGATCTTTCGAAGATAGAAGCCGGCGCGATGGAAGTTTCCGCCGAGCCGGTCGACATCGACGCGCTGGTCGCGGAGGCCGCCGCCACTGTGAAGCCGAGCGCACTCACAAACGGCACTGCCATTAGCGTTGAGGCAAGCGGCCCGCTTGGCGTCGCGCTGACGGACGGCTTCAAGCTCAGCCAGTGCCTGCTCAACCTGCTTTCGAACGCCGCCAAATTCACCAAAGACGGCCAGATCAAGCTGCGCGCACACCGCGAGGACGGCTGGCTCGTGTTCGAAGTGATCGACACGGGCATCGGCATCGCGCCGGAAGCGCAAAAGCACCTCTTTCAACCATTCGTGCAGGCAGACGCGTCGACCACGCGCGCGTACGGCGGCACTGGGCTAGGCCTTGCCATCACACGCCGGCTAGCGCGGCTGCTGCACGGGGATGTCACCGTCAAAAGTGCGCCGGGGCAAGGATCAGCATTCACGCTGCGGGTTCCATCCGCCCCGGTGGCGGCGGCCAACGAGGAACAACGCGACGCGGCTTAGTCGCGGCCATGTGAAGGCACTCTCCAGCCGCCAAAGCGTTGGCGGCGAAAGGAGATGAGCTATGAGAGTCATCGTCGTTGCCGGATTAGTCGCCGCCGCATTCACAATCGACGGCGCCGCCTATGCTTACAAGCCGCTTAGTACCGTGCCCGCGACACCGGTGGAATGGACAGCGCCAGATGCGCGTTCGCTGGCCAGCGACGCAGCCGTAGGCGAAGCGCGGCGGGCGTATCGCGCCGCATGCTCAGAACACCAGAATGCCGCATATTGTGATTGCACCACCGCGGGCATCGCCCAGGTACTGATGCCTGACGAGGTGCATATTGCGGCGCGCACAATCGGCGAACGAATCAACGCTGAGGGCGATGCCTTATACGCGTCCACCTCGGACACACCACCAGCAGCCGTTAGCACAGCCGAGCGTATCGAGCACGTCGAAGGCTTCTACGCCAACGCGTGCGCGCCGTACCGCGACTAGCCTGACGCTTCGTCGAGTTCGTCGCGGTTTTCGTTGCGCGAGAGCACGCTCGTGGCTGCCAAATCGCCGGTGACGTTACCAAGTGTACGGAAGATATCCGGGATGACCTCAACGGCGATCAGGATTCCCAACAATTCGAACGGCACGCCGAGGGCCATGCAGATCGGCGCGATCGAAGCAACGAACGAGATTTGTCCAGGCAGTCCGACTGAACCCACACTCACGCCAAAGGCCACGACAATCGCGCCGACGATCTCCATCATGCTGGGCTCATAGCCATAAAGATGCGCTACGAAGAAACACACGGCCAGATTTGCGACAGGGCTGGTGAAGCGGAACACCGCGACAGCGAGTGGCAGCGTAACATCGGCGACGTGAGCGGGAATGCGCAGCCCCCGCAGCGCGGCGTCGAGCATCGCCGGCAAAGATGCCAGGGATGATTGCGTCGACGCCGCAATGGCCCACACCGGAGCCGCGGCGGCGGTGAAGCGACCAATAGGCTGGCGGCCGAAGACGATCGCGATCGCCCACGCGATCAATGTCACGCTTAGCGTCACCGCTGAGACGATGAGGACGTACTGCACCAACGTCTCCACCGCACCGAACCCAGCGCGAAGGCCGACGCCAAGGGCAAGCGCAAACACGCCGAGCGGCCCGGCCAGCAAAATCCAGCGGACGATGATGATCATCGTCTCCGACACGGCCCGGAAGAAGCCTACGAGCTGATCGCGCATCGCCGGCGGCGTTCTGGTCGCGGCAAAGCCGAAGAACACCGCGAAAACGACGAGCTGAAGGATTTGGTTGTTGGCGGCGGCGCTGACCGGATTGGCAGGCGCAAGACCGCGCAGCCAATCTACGAACGTGGGACGCTCCGTGATCTGGACCGCGTCCGCGCCCACGCTGGCGATAAAGGCAGCTGCGTCTTGGCGATCAACCGGCCAAAGCGCCAGCAAACCCTGGGTGGCGAGAATGCCGTAGATCGCGGCGAACACGAGCAGCACGGAGAACAGCAGCACAGCGCGTGCTACCAGGCCGCCGGCTTTGGTCGCGTCGGATACCGACGCGATGCCGGTGATCAGCAGCGACACCACTAGCGGCACGACCGTCATGCTGAGCGCGTTTAGCCAGAGTCCGCCAAATGCGCCGACGCCTTCGGCGATCCCGGTAAACTGCGGCGCCTCCGTGCGCACCAGCGCGCCGACAATGATGCCGGCGATAAGCGCGGCCAGCACAAACAGACTAATCGATTTCACTGCGCGCGCCTCACAAAGGAGCCCGCTCCTAACGCAGGACCTCGGCGAGCGCTAGAGTCAGCTAACCAATGCGCTGTCGCGAGCTGGCGCCGCTTCTGCCCCTTGCGCGGGCTTCGCCTTCTTGAACTCGAGTACGCCGTCCTCAACCAAGCCGTAGCGCAGATCCATGAGGTCATGCGCATAACTTTGGTTCTGCTTCCAGGGCGCGCGAGTCGTTTGCTTCGGCAGCAGATTGGTCGCCCGCTGAAAGTAGCCGGACGAAAAATCGGCGAATGGCCGCTCCTCAGCGTCCGATAGATCAAAGCGCGGCGTTGCTGACGCCAGCCCATAATCGCTGAGGTAGTTGATCAATCGGCAGACATATTCGCTGATCAAGTCAGCGCGCAGCGTCCAGGAGGCATTGGTGTACCCGAACACAAACGCCAGGTTCGGAACGCCGGACAGCATCGTGCCTTTATACGCGTGCGTATTGCCGACTTCGACCTTCTGACCGTCGACGGAGAGTTCGGCGCCGCCCAGCATTTGAAGATTGAGCCCTGTCGCGGCGACAATGATGTCGGCTTCAAGCTCGCGGCCAGAACGGAGCTTCAGCCCCTTCTCTGTGAAACTCTCGATGTGATCGGTTGCGATTGAGGCTTTGCCGCTGCGGAGTGCAGCGAACATGTCATTGTCCGGCACCAAGCAGAGCCGCTGCTCCCACGGATTGTAGGGCGGCGTGAAATGCGTATCGAGATCGAAATCCGGCAATTGTTCGCGGATGAGACCGAGCAGACGCTCCTTGGTTTTCTCCGGGCGCGAGCGCGCAAGGCGAAAGAATATTTGCTGGAGGATGATCTTACGGAAACGTGTGAGATCGTAGGCGAGCCCGGCGGGTAGGTTGCGGCGAGCCCAGTTCGCCAACTTATCCTCGGCCGGCATCGAGACCATATAGGTCGGCGAGCGCTGCAGCATGGTAACGTGGGCAGCTTTGTCCGCCATCGACGGCACCAGCGTCACCGCTGTTGCGCCAGAGCCGATCACGACGACGCGCTTGCCTGTGTAGTCGAGGCCTTCCGGCCAATGCTGTGCGTGGAAGAATGCGCCCTTGTAGCTTTCTACGCCCTTCCAATCCGGCAGGTAGCCTTTATCGTACCGATAATAGCCCGCGCACATCAGCACGAACTTCGCCGTAAAGCGCTTCAATGCACCGTCGTGCTCCGCTTCGATCATCCAGCGCTCATCTTGCGACGACCAAGCCGCGCGTTTGACCTGATGTTTAAATCGGATGTGCTCGTCGATGTCGTTCTCGCGCGCCGTCTCGTTCACGTAATTGCGGATGGAAGGGCCATCGGCAATCGCCTTCTGCTCTGTCCACGGTTTGAACGAATAGCCCAGGGTGAACATATCGCTGTCCGAGCGAATGCCGGGATAACGGAAAAGATCCCAAGTGCCGCCGATCGCTTCGCGTCCCTCGAGGATCACGTAGGACTTACCAGGGCTTTGCTTCTGAAGGTGATAAGCCGCGCCAATGCCCGAGAGGCCGGCGCCCACGATCATGACGTCGAAATGCTGCGTTTCCATCGGCGGAATCCGCGCTGTCGCGACCGCCATGTCAAGCGCGACGCAGCGTAAGGTTCAGCTGTCGAGCAGCGCCCGAATGACGCGTGCGAGCTCCGGGCCGCGATAGGGTTTGGAGATGAAACGCGCGCCCTCTTTGACCAAGCCGTTTCGCATCACCGAAACATCGGCGTAGCCGGAGGTGAACAGCAGCTTGATATCAGGACGCCCCTTCAGAGCGTGTTCAGCAACGTCGCGGCCCGTCATCTGGCCGGGCATGATCATGTCGGTGAGCAGCAAATGGATGGCCTGCCCGGTCGCCAGCTTCTGCACCGCGTCGGCGCCATTGGCGGCTTCAATCACGGTGTAGCCGCGTTCCCGCAGATTGGCCGCGGCGAGTTGGCGGACGTTCGCTTCGTCTTCCACCACTAGAATTGTCTCGTCGCCGCCACGGTCGCTCTCGGCCATCTCCGGGGCCGACGTTTGCCCGCCTGTCGCATCGCGCGGGAGGTAGAGGCGAACGGTCGTCCCGGCCCCGACTTCGCTGTAGATCTTAAGATGCCCCTTCGATTGCTTGGCCAAGCCAAAGACCATGCTGAGCCCCAATCCCGAGCCCTTGCCGACCTCTTTGGTGGTAAAGAATGGCTCCAACGCGCGTTGCATGACTGCCGGCGTCATGCCGCAGCCAGTGTCAGTAACAGCAAGCGCGACATAGTCACCGCTGGCGACATCCGGATTGGCGACTGTGTAGTCGCCATCCAGAAACACGTTGCGGGTTTCAATCGTAAGCCTGCCGCCGCCAGGCATGGCGTCACGGGCATTGATCACGAGATTAAGCACGGCGCTCTCGATCTGCGTGCGGTCGCCGTATGCGGGCCAGAGATCGGGCGCGAGCGCGAAGTCGAGCGCGATCGGTGCGCCTAGTGTTCGCCGCAGCATATCTTCCATCGCGGCGACGGCGGAGTTCACGTCGACCGGCGCCATGCTGAGCGCTTGGCGACGTGAGAACGCCAAAAGCTGACCCACCAGCGCTGCACCATTCTCCGCAGCATGGACGATCGCTTCCACCCTCGGCCGCACGTCATCGGAAACACGCGTCAGCAACGCATCGGCGGAATTAAGGATCACGGTCAGCAGATTGTTAAAGTCGTGTGCGACGCCGCCAGTGAGCTGGCCGAGCGATTCTAGGCGCTGCGCTTCCGCCAAATGCTGCTGTTGCACCGCAAGCGCCGCTTCCGCCGCTAAGCGCGCCGATAACTGCCGCAAGATCAGCGCCACGGCGAGCCACAGCGCCGCAATCATGCCGATCAGGATTGCCCCGGCGACGAGCGCGTAGCCCCGCCACATACCGAGCGCGCGATCGCGGTCCAGCGAGACCGAAACAATGAGTCCGGTGTCCCCCACCGACTGGTACGCCGTAATCAGCACGGGGCCATCGGATGTATTGCGGGCGATGAACTCGCCCATCGCTGCGCCCGCGCGGTGCTCAGCCAAAACGCGGTCATCCGACGCCACTTCAGAGACCTGAGTATGAATCGGTTCGCGCAACAGCAACACGCCGCTCTCGTGCAAGATACGTAACTCGCCCCCTTCCGTATCGACCGCTCGATAAAAATCGTGCAGCGACTCAGGATCGAAGGTTGCGCTCGCGGCGCCAACGGTACGCCCAGCGCGATTGATCAAGCGACGCGAGTACGGTTGCAGCACGCGCCCCGCAAACGGGCTTACAACTGGCTGGTTGGCAATCGTCTCCGATGGCCCATCCTGAGCAAAGCGTTGAAGGAACGTGGCCGATCGTTCCGCGCCAACAAGATCAGGCAGCGACCTTCCGATCGCTTCTGGCAACGTGGAGTGACGGATCACACCACTCGTGTCGACGATGGAGAGCGAGGCGATCGTTGTGGATCCAGCGCGTGCGGCCAACAACACTTGACGCCAACGTTCCGGCGGTCCAGCAGGGCCGCCCAGACCTTCACTTTGAGTGGCGATTTCGCCGAGTCTTGATTCGATCGCCAAGGTCACGCGCTCAAGGTGCGCCGCAAGAATAGTGGCATAGCTCGCCGCGCGCCGCTCCGCTGCATCAGCAGCCGTGCTGCGGAGCTGGACGAAACCAAGCGCCGCCACCGCCACGATCAAAGCGGAGAACGACGCCGCGAACGCCAAGACGCGTCGGCGCAAAGCTTCGTAGCTGCCTTGGCGGGTATCTGCAGTCACTTCCGCTTGCGCCATAAAATCCTGCGCGCGTGTAAGCGCAGCCCCTCGACCGCTCCAGTTGTGTGGCGAAGCGCCTAGCCTATGCAAGCCCAGCGTGTCTGCTAAACCGCCCGCGATGATAATCGCCGTCGATGGACCCACCGCCTCGGGCAAAGGCACGATCGCCAAACAGCTGGCCGAGCACTACGGGCTAAAGCGGCTCGATACGGGCTCACTCTATCGTGCCGTGGGCCTCGCTGTGCTGGACGCCGGCGCCAATCCTGACGACGAAGCCGCAGCGGTCGCGGCAGCACGGGCGCTTGACCTTGCGGCCATTGATGAGACCCGCATCCGCTCCTCGGCGGCGGGGTTGGCTGCATCTCGGGTAGCGGTCATCCCGGCGGTGAGGGCGGTGATGCGTGAGGCCCAGCGCGCGTTCGCGGCCGATCCAGCCGGGGCAGTGCTGGACGGGCGCGATATCGGCACCGTCATTTGCCCCGACGCGACGGTAAAGCTGTTCGTGACCGCCTCCCTGGCCGAGCGCACCCGCCGGCGGCTGGCGGAACTTCGCGCGCGCGGCGAGACCATCAGTTTTGCAGAGCTGGAGCGCCAGATCGCCGAGCGGGACCAGCGGGACGCAAATCGTAAGGACTCCCCCCTACGCCAGGCTGTCGGGGCTCACTTGCTGGATACGACGTCCCTATCTATAGAGGCCGCGGCAGAGGCTGCTTTCGCTCTCGTCGATGCAGCGCTTTCGAGTCCCAAGGCCTAATGATCCTTGGGGCCCTTGGTGTTTGGCCTCTCCCAAGCTGATCTAAAGGACGGCGCCATGGTGGCGCCGAGACCGCCGGATCCAACCGGTTGGCCCTTATTGTTGTTGGAGTAAGTACATTTATGGCGTCTCAAGCCCAGAACACCCTCAACCCTTCACGCGACGACTTCGCATCGCTCCTGGACGAAAGCCTCACGTCCCGCGGCATGATCGAAGGCCGCGTTATTCCCGCCACTGTTGTCGCTATCGAGCATGACTTCGTGGTGGTGGACATCGGCCTCAAGACCGAAGGCCGCATCCCGCTCCGTGAATTCATCGTCGATGACGGCGCCGGCGCGCCGAAAGTCGGCGACATCGTCGAAGTTTATCTCGACCGCATCGAAAACGCGCTGGGCGACGCTGTCGTCAGCCGCGAGAAGGCGCGTCGCGAAGAAGCCTGGACCCGTCTCGAAAAGTCCTTCGCCGCGCAAGAAGCGGTCAACGGCGCACTCGTCGGTCGCGTCAAGGGCGGCTTCACTGTGGACCTCGGCGGCGCCAACGCGTTCTTGCCGGGTTCGCAAGTGGACATCCGTCCGGTCCGCGACGTCGGCCCGTTGATGAACATCGTGCAGCCGTTCGCGATCCTGAAGATGGACCGCCAGCGGGGCAACATCGTCGTCTCGCGCCGCGCCGTACTTGAAGAGAGCCGCGCTTCGGAACGCGCCGAGATCGTTGGCCAGCTGAAAGAAGGCGAAGTCCGCGAAGGCATCGTCAAGAACATCACCGATTACGGCGCGTTCGTTGACCTCGGCGGCATCGACGGCCTGCTCCACGTCACCGACATGAGCTGGAAGCGCGTCAACCACCCGAGCCAAGTGCTCAACGTGGGCGACACGGTGAAAGTCCAGATCGTCAAGATCAACCCGGACACCCAACGCATCAGCCTCGGCATGAAGCAATTGCTGAGCGACCCGTGGGATGGCGTGGACGCGAAGTACCCGGCTGGCGGCAAGTTCACCGGCCGCGTCACCAACATCACCGACTACGGCGCTTTCGTTGAACTCGAGCCGGGCGTCGAAGGCCTGGTGCACGTCAGCGAAATGAGCTGGACCAAGAAGAACCTGCACCCGTCGAAGATTCTGAGCACCAGCCAGGAAGTCGATGTGCAAGTGCTCGACGTGGACGGCGAAAAGCGTCGTATCTCACTCGGCATCAAGCAAGTTCAGAACAATCCGTGGGATGCGTTTATCGCTGAGAACCCAGTGGGTTCGGTGATCGAAGGCGAGATCAAGAACATCACCGAGTTCGGTCTGTTCGTTGGCCTCAACGCGGAGCTGGACGGTATGGTCCACCTCTCCGACATCTCGTGGGACGCGCAGGGCGAAGAAGCCCTCACCCGCTACAACAAGGGCGACATGGTGAAAGCCAAGGTGCTCGACGTTGATATCGACAAAGAGCGCATCTCGCTTGGCATCAAGCAGGTCGATTCCGATCCGATGGCCGACGCCGATTACAAGCGCGGCCAGATCATCACCACCGAAGTCGTCGACGTGGCGACCGGCGGCATCGAAGTCGCTTTCGGCGAAGGCAATGCGCTGCGCACCTTCATCCGCAAGTCGGACCTCAGCCGCGATCGCCAAGAGCAACGCTCCGACCGCTTCTCGGTTGGTGATCGCCTCGACGCGATGGTGACCGGCTTCGACAAGTCGAGCCGCAAGGTCGCTCTCTCGGTGAAGGCCATGCAGCTGGCGGACGAAAAGGAAGCCATCGCCCAGTTCGGTTCGTCCGATTCCGGCGCTTCGCTTGGCGACATTCTCGGCGCCGCGCTGAAGGACAAAAACAAGCAATAAGCCGGTCTCTGACGGCTCAGCTAAAAGCCCGGCGCCTCCAAGCGCCGGGCTTTTTCTTTGCGGCGGCGCCCGGCGCCCACACGCCGGCTCTTTTTCTTCCCCTTTTCAAGCCATTCGGGTGTTGACGCCGACGCCTCGCCGGGCCTCTATCTCCTTGGGACGGACAGGGGAATTTTGCCGATGCTGCGCTCGGAGCTGGTGAACCGGCTGCAGGAAGAGATGGCGCCTCTCAAGGCGGCCGAAATCGAGCACGCCGTCGATGTGGTGCTCGAAGAGATTTCACTCGCGCTAGCCAGCGGCGGGCGGGTTGAGCTGCGCGGCTTCGGCGCCTTCTCGGTGCGCAAACGCGATGCTCGCACTGGCCGCAACCCCCGCACCGGAGCCGCCGTTAAAGTGGCCGCCAAGAAGGTGCCGTTCTTCAAGCCGGGCAAAGAGCTGCGGCTCAAGGTCAATGGCGGCGAAGAGCCCTAAGGCCTAGCGCAACGTCCGCTCACCAAAACCTAAAGCCGGCCGCGGCCCGCTGCGACCTGCTCCCAATTGCGCACCGAGGAGCGGTAGGTCTCCATCTGCCCGCCCACGAACGACTCCATATCCGGCGCATGCTGCGGCAGAAAATAATAGCTCGCGACCGGTTTACGACGCGCCACTTCCATAAACGTTTCCGCACCGCGCAGAGTGCGCTGGGCCTGCTCGTATTGCTGCTGGTGCGAGCCGCCCGGCACCAAGCTGATGAATTGAGTGCGGAAGGGATCCCAGTGTGCGAATGGCAAATCCGGATCGATCTGCCGGGCTTCCTCCAGCAACGCGTAGGCCTGTTGATTGGTATCGACATTTCGCGCCGCCATCACGAGCATTGATGCGTCACGCTTTGAGCGACCGATCTCGATCATCTGCGCAAGCAATTGATCGCGCGTCACGGCGACACGGCCAGCATTGAAATAGAGCTCGGCTGCGTCGAGCTTGTTTGGTGCGTGGTTGCGATAAAGCGCCTGGATCGAATCCCATGCGCCCTGCGCATCGCGGCGGACCATGTTGTAGATCCACGCATTGCGGAAATAGTCCGCGGCCGATCGCGGATTTCGCACCAATTCGGTCGATGACAAATTATCGCGAATGACATTCGTGTCTTCGGCGATATCGACCACCGTGTCTTCAATAACGCCAAGCTGACGGCCAAAGCGCTCAGTCGCTGTTTGCCCCTGCCCGGCGAGCAGCAACAGCACGACGCCAACGCTGGCGAACAGCATGACGCGGAAGGCATCGCATTCACGGCACCGCCGCTTCTTGCGCCTCAGGCGCTGCATCGGCCGCGACTTTGCCGACCTGGCCCAAACAGAACCACGCCAACAAGCCGGCCAAGCCGACCGCGGGCCACACTAAAATGCTGGGCGATGCGATATTGCCTAGGAAACTGGCGAAATCACTCGCCAGCGAAACGATGCCGCCGACGACAACGAAGAGCGGCCCGCGCTCCGGCCAGACCACGCGCCAAAGAGTGCTCGCCCTCACCTGATCCCCCGAGTCAGTTGCGTCCCATTCGCAGTTTTGGGAGAGCGGCCAAGCGTGTCAACGCTGACGCACCTGGAAATGAGCGGCGAAGCGTGCCACGGAACGCAAAAGTTCCCACGAGCACGAGAGCGAGACGGCCATGTCGATACTTACAGAATTCCGAGAGTTCGCGCTGAAGGGCAATGTCGTCGATCTCGCCGTCGGCGTGATCATCGGCGCGGCGTTTGGCACTATCGTGTCCTCACTCGTCGACGACATGATCATGCCGCTGGTCGGCGCCGCGACAGGCGGGCTCGACTTCTCGAATTATTTCCTGCCGCTTTCGGAGGCGGTCACCGCCACCACGCTCGACGCCGCCAAAGAGCAAGGCGCGGTGTTTGCGTACGGCAAGTTCATCACTGCGGTGTTGAAGTTCGTCATCGTCGCATGGGTGCTGTTCCTCGTGATCCAGGCGATGAACAAGATGAAGCGCAAAGAAGAAGCCAAGCCTGCGACCGTGCCGGAGAAACCGGAAGACGTGCAATTGCTCGGCGAAATTCGCGATCTCTTGAAGAACCGCCCGCCGCAATAAGGCGCACTCAATGCAGTTTGACGAAGTCATCCGAGGGCGCCGGAGCATCCGGGGCTACAAGCCTGATCCTGTGCCGCGCGCGCTGATTGAGGAAATCCTCGCTCTGGCGATGCGTGCGCCCTCGTCGATGAACACGCAGCCGTGGAATTTCTACGTTCACCGGCGAACCGCTCGACCGCATCCGCGCCGGCAACACCGAACGGATGGTGGCGGGCGTCCCGCGGGGCCAGCCTTTGCGGGGCCGCACCGCGAGCGGCAGATCGGAGTCGCTAAGCAATTGTTCGCGGCGATGGGCATCGCACGCGACGATGCCGAGAAGCGCCAGGATTGGGTATTGCGCGGCTTTCGACAGTTCGACGCCCCCGTGTGCGTAATCGTGACCTATGACCGCGTGCTCGACGGCAGCGACGATACGCCGTTCGATTGCGGCGCGGTGACGAATGCGCTGGTGAACGCCGCCTGGTCGCGTGGGCTTGGCGCTGTGATCAACAGCCAAGGCATCATGCAGTCGCCGGTCGTGCGCGAACATGCCGGCATCGCTGACGATCAGGTGATCATGAAGAGCATCGCGCTGGGCTGGCCTGACGAAAGCTTCCCGGCCAACGCAGTCGTCTCCGAACGCAAGCGCGTCGATGAGGCGACGGTGTTCGTAGGGTTCGACGAATAGACGCCGCCCGCTGCGCTCGCTACCTAAGGCGCGATGGCGGAAACCAAAATCTGCGGCGTCACCACGCCTGAAGCGCTCGACGCGGCGATCGTCGGCGGCGCGCGCTATGTCGGCTTCGTCGTGTATCCGAAGAGCCCGCGTCACCTCTCGCGCGACAAGCTTGCAGCGCTGGCCGAACGCGCACGCGGGCGGGTCGAGACGGTGGTCGTCACGGTCGATGCTGATGACGAGCTGCTAACAGGGGTCGCCGCTTACGCCCAGCCGGACTGGATCCAGCTCCACGGCCGCGAAAGCCCGGGCCAAGTTTCCCAGGCGCGCCAGTTCGCCCGGTTGGGGATTATCAAGGCGATCGGGATCGCCCGGAGCGAGGACCTTGCCCCCGTGGCCGGCTTCGAGCCGGTGGCGGACATGCTGCTGTTTGACGCCAAACCGCCTGCCGGGGGGCTGCCGGGGGGTAATGCGCTGGCGTTTGATTGGGCAATCCTGGCCGGGCGGCGATTTGGCCGGCCCTGGCTCTTGTCCGGGGGGCTCAACCCGGAAAACGTGGCCGAGGCGATCACGGCATCGAGAGCGGCCCTAGTGGACGTCTCCTCTGGCGTGGAGGCCGCGCCCGGCCTAAAGGACCCGGGCAAAATAGCGCGTTTCCTGGCCGCGTCGCGGTCAGCCTAAGTCTGGCCCCCTAGAGCACCTACACCCCGCCCATGGACGTGCGCCGCAACTGGCAAGACCTACCGGACGCCGAAGGCCGCTTTGGGCCTTATGGCGGACGCTTCGTCGCCGAAACCCTGATGCCACTCGTGCTCGATCTCGAGCGCGCCTATCGCGAAGCGCAGGCCGATCCGGCGTTCGCGGCGACGATGGCGGATTTCTGGACCCATTATGTGGGCCGTCCTTCGCCCTTGTATTTCGCCGAACGGATGACGGCGCATTTCGGCGGAGCCAAGATTTACTTCAAGCGCGATGAGCTCAATCACACCGGCGCGCACAAAATCAACAATTGCCTCGGACAAGTGCTGCTGGCGCTGCGCATGGGCAAGACGCGTATCATCGCAGAGACTGGCGCGGGCCAGCACGGCGTGGCGACAGCGACGATCTGCGCGCGGCTTGGCTTGCCGTGCGTCGTGTTCATGGGCGCGACGGATATCGAGCGGCAAAAGCCGAACGTGTTTCGAATGAAGCTGCTTGGCGCGGAAGTGCGGCCGGTAACGAGCGGCGCTGCGACGCTGAAAGACGCGATGAACGAGGCTTTGCGCGACTGGGTGACCAATGTCGCGGACACGTTCTACTGCATCGGGACGGCGGCAGGTCCGCACCCCTATCCGGAAATGGTGCGCGATTTTCAAAGCGTTATCGGCCGTGAAGCGCGTGCGCAGATTTTGGAACGCGAAGGGCGGTTGCCAGATGCGGTGATGGCGTGCATCGGCGGCGGCTCGAACGCGATCGGGCTGTTTCACCCGTTCATCGACGATGAGAACGTTCGGCTGATCGGCGTTGAAGCGGCGGGCCGCGGCATCGACGATCGATTCGAGCACAGCGCCGCGATCAATGGCGGCCGGCCGGGCGTGCTGCATGGCAATCGCACGTACTTGCTACAGAACGCAGACGGCCAAATCCTCGAAGGCCATTCGATCAGCGCAGGCTTGGATTATCCCGGCGTCGGGCCGGAGCACTCGTATCTGGCCGACATCGGCCGCGCGCAATATCTGAGCGCCACCGACGATGAGGCGCTGGAAGCTTTCAAACTCTGCGCCCGCCTCGAAGGCATCCTGCCGGCGTTGGAGCCATCGCACGCACTGGCGCGCGTCGGCGAAGTGGCGCGCGAGATCGGCAAGGACGGCTTGCTGATCATGAACCTTTGCGGCCGCGGCGATAAAGACGTGTTCACTGTAGCGGATGCGCTTGGGGTTACGCTGTAGTGGTCAACCGCCTCACCTCTCGCTTCGCTTCACTCAAGCACGCCAATCGCGCTGCGCTGGTTGCGTACATCATGGCGTCCGATCCGGATCACGAGACGTGCTTCGAAATCTTGCGCGGATTGCCGACTGCAGGGGCGGACATCATCGAGCTTGGCTTTCCCTTCACCGACCCGATGGCCGACGGGCCGAGCATTCAGAAAGCCGCGCTGCGCGCGTTGAAGGCTGGCGGATCGCTCCGCCACACGCTCGACCTCGCGCGCCGCTTCCGCGAAACCAACGCGGACACACCGCTGATCCTCATGGGCTACGCCAATCCGATCGAAAGCATGGGCTACGAAGCCTTCGCTGAAGCGCTGCACTCTTCAGGCGCTGATGGCGTGATCATCGTTGACCTGCCGCCCGAAGAAGACGCGCCGCTTCGCGCCACCTTCGCAAAGAACGATCTCTCCATCATCCGCCTCGCAACGCCGACGACGGATGATAAGCGCTTAACCAAGGTGCTCGATGGCGCCTCTGGGTTCGTGTATTATGTCTCGGTAGCGGGCGTTACCGGCGCCAATGCTGCAAGTGCCGGCGACGTGCGCGCTGCCGTGGAACGCTTGAAGCACGCAACGGATTTACCAATCGCCGTCGGTTTCGGCGTACGCGAGCCGGAGGCGGCGCGTGTGATTGCTCAAACCGCGGACGCCGTCGTCGTCGGCTCCGCGTTCGTAGATGAAATTGCCGTAGGCGCGCGTGCGCAGGCGGCCGAACGCGTCTTGCGCAAGGTCGCTCAATTGAGCGAAGCTGTGCGCCGGGCGCGTGCACTGGAAGGGACACCCGCATGAACTGGCTGTCGAATTTCGCGCGGCCCGGCCTTCAAAAAAAGAAGGGCGAAGAAGATAAACGCGATACGCCCGACAACCTCTGGGTCAAGGATCCGCTTTCGGGCGAATTGATATACCGCGCCGAGCTTGAGCAATCGTGCTGGGTGATGCCGTCCGGCTTCCACATGCGCATCGGCCCGGAAGCGCGCTTCCGTCAGATGTTCGATGACGCGGCTTGGCAAGTCATCGCTGTGCCGAAAGTCACGCCCGATCCGCTGAAATTCAAAGACGACAAAAAATACGTCGATCGCATCAAGTCGGCGCGCGCCAAAGTTGGCCGCGAAGATTGCATGGCGGCAGGTTATGGCCGCATCGGCGGCGCGCACGCTGTCGTGCTGGTGCAGGATTTCGAATTTATGGGCGGTTCGCTCGGCATGGCTGCCGGCGAAGCGTTCATCAGCGCAGCGGAAGCGGCAGTGCGGCGCAAAGCGGCGATGGTGATGGTGACGTCCTCCGGCGGCGCGCGCATGCAGGAAGGCATCCTCTCGCTGATGCAGATGCCACGCACGACGTTGGCAATCCAGATGCTCCATGAAGCAGGCCTGCCCTACATCGTCGTGCTTGCGGACCCAACAACGGGCGGCGTCACCGCGTCGTACGCGATGCTCGGCGACGTGCACATCGCCGAGCCGGGCGCGCTTATCGGTTTTGCCGGCCCGCGTGTGATCGAACAAACCATTCGCCAGAAGTTGCCGGAAGGCTTTCAACGCTCCGAATACCTACACGACAAAGGCATGGTCGACATGGTGGTCGACCGCCGTGAACTGAAAACAACGATCGCGACTTTGCTTTCGGTGCTGATGCATAAGAACGCCGTCGCGCTCAGCGAAGGGGGCGAAGCGGTCGAGATCGTAGAACTCGCGACGGAGGAAGCGCCGGCCAAGGGCAAGCGCAAACCATCGAAACAGCCGCGCGCCAAGGCGGCGGAGTAAAGCCACCATCGACGACCCGGCGCTACAAACTTTTGAACGCTTGTTTGGCCCGGAATTCGGGCACGGCAAGGCGTTTGATCTCGCGCTGTTGCGGAACGCCCTCGGTGCGATTGGTTCGCCGCAAGAGTCCCTACCGCCGGTGATTCATGTCGCCGGTACCAACGGCAAAGGCTCGACGATCGCCTTCATGAGCGCGATCGCTGAAGCCGCTGGTCACAAGGTCCATGCGTTTACCAAACCGCATCTGTTTCAACTGAACGAGCGGTTCCTTGTTTCTAGCCGCTTCGCCGATGACCGCGCCCTGATCGAGGCCGCTGAAGATATCGCACGCGTCGAGCCCAGGCTTACCCAGTTCGACGCGCAGGTCGCCGCGGCGCTCCTTCTTTTCCGCGAGCACCAGGCTGCGCTCGCGCTGATCGAGACGGGCATGGGCGGACGTGATGATTCCACTAACGTCATCGACGCGCCGGCCGTGTGCGTGATCACGCCTATCGGGCTCGACCACCAAGATGCACTCGGCGCAAGCTTAGCTGAGATCGCAACGCACAAGGCCGGCATCCTGAAGCGCGGCGCGCCCGCAATCATCGCGCGGCAAGAGCCGGAGGTGATGGAAATCATTGAAGCCCGCGCGGAAGCGATCGGTGCGCCACTGTTCCGCTGCGGTGTGGAGTGGGACGCGTACGCCAGTCATGGCCGGCTCGTCGTGCAAACCGAAACGCGCGCGCTCGATCTGCCCCTGCCCACGTTGCAAGGCCGGCACCAGATCGATAACGCAGGCCTCGCGTGCGCGACGCTGCTTTTCTCGAACGCGGTAGCGCTCGACGACGACGCGTTCGCCGCGGGCGTTGCCAACGCCGCTTGGCCTGGACGGTTGCAGCCCCTGACGCGCGGACCGTTCAGCGCGCCGATCCGTGCTCTGGGTGGCGAGGTCTGGGTCGATGGCGGCCATAATGCCCATGCAGGAACGGCGCTTTCATACGCGTTGAACGACATGAAAACGCGGCGCGGCGGGACGAATGTCGCCATAGTCGGGCTGCGCAAACGCAAGGACGCGAGATTGTTCGTCGCCGCCATGGCGCGCTTTGCGCAGCACGTTATCGCTGTGCCGCTGGCGGAGGATCACGTCTCCGTCCACGAGCTTGCAAAGACTGGTTATGACCTCGGAGTGGAAGTCAGCACAGCGCCATCGCTCGCGGCCGCCATGCAAAACGCGGCGCAGTTGCCCGCGCCGCGTGTGCTGATCTGTGGGTCGTTCTTGCTGGCGGCCGAAGCTTTAGCCGCCGAGAGCACTTAGACGCTCTCGTTCAGCCACTCGACGATCTTTGACTTCGGCATCGCGCCGACTTTCGTCGCGGCGACTTTGCCGTCCTTGAAGACCATCAATGTCGGGATGCCGCGTACGCCGTACTTACCTGGCGTCATCGGATTCTCATCGATGTTGAGCTTCGCGACGGTAACGCGCTCACCCATCTCGGCAGCGATTTCTTCCAATGCCGGCGCGATCTGCTTGCAGGGGCCGCACCACTCCGCCCAGAAATCGACGAGCACCGGCGTGCCGGACTTCAGCACATCGACTTCGAAACTATCGTCAGACGTCTTGGTGGTGGCCACGGCAGTTTTCTCCTGCGGGAAATGGGAATCGTGGAGTGGATGTAGGCGTCAGCGGCGGTCGTTTCAACCTCGCCTTAACGTCTCGAAAACATCGTCCAAGCGCGAATCCGGCAGCTCCATCAAATGCGGCCCCTCCGTCCACAAAAGCGCGCAAGTTACAGGCTTTGCCGGGAAAATCTGGCTCAGGACGGCGCGATAGAGCGCCAGTTGCAGAACGTATGCATCGGGGGCTTTGTCGGGGTCGGTAGGTGATGGCCGATCAGTCTTGAAGTCGAGCACGATCACGCGCGTGTCGTCCACAACCAGCCGATCAACGATACCTCGCACAGAGCGGCCGCCCGCCTCGCCGATGATCGGCGCCTCGGCGCGGCTCCTCGCGCCAAATACCGGAGCGAAGCGTTTATCCTGCACCACAGCCAAAGCTTCGCGCGCAAAAGTTTCGGCCTGCGCTTCATCAACGCCCTGACGTTCGAGCCACGCGCGCGCAGCACTTGCGCGCTGCGCCGGCGCCACATCGGGCAAACGCTGCAACAGACCATGGATCAATTGCCCGCGGCGGAAGCGCTTGCGACCATCGCCGCGCGGCGAGAAGAGCGCCGGGTCAATACGCAAGAGGCGAGATGGCGCAGCGATCTCGACACCCTTGGCGCCGGGCGCCAACGTCTTCGTCCAAGTTGGCAACTCGATTGCCTCGCGCACCTCATGCGCTGTCGCAGGCGCGATGTGCGACGTACCTAGGCGCAAGCCGTCGCCGAACGGCGTATCAACGGCAGCAGCTCCACAACGCTGCAAGCCCTGCTCCACAGCGAGCCGCCAGCTCTCCGGCGCCTCGCCCGTTCTGGCGTTGCCAAACTGAGGGCCGCACACAATCAGACGATCGCGTGCTCGGGTCATCGCCACATAGAGCAAGCGCCAATGTTCACCCAGCATGCGCTCTTGGTGCGCAGCGCGCGCCGCAGCAACGGCAGCATCATCGTCCTTGCCGCGGAAGGAAACGAACGGCCCTTCCTCATCGTCGAAGATCAAACCGTTGTCGGGCGCGTCAGCAACGTCACCGGTGGCGTCAGGCAGGATCACCAGCGGCGCTTCGAGGCCCTTGGCGCCGTGCACCGTCATTACCCGCACTGATCCGCTTTCGGCTTCCAACTCGCGCTTCACCTGGCCGGCGTCGATCTCGATGTCATAGAGAAAGCGCTGAAGTGTTGGCGCGACATGAGTGGATGGTTTCAGCGCACGTTGCAGCAATTCTTCCAGAGGATCGCGCGTCTCTGGGCCAAGACGCGCAAACACGCGCGCCCACCCTGATGCGCCGCCCCCGTGCGGCGTCTCAAGCGCCCAGCTCAAGAATGCGAACGCATCAGCGCCGCGGCGGGCGATCAAGTCCTGCACGAAGACGCGCGCTGGCGCGTATTTATCATCGGTACTCGCCAGCAAACGCGACAACAGCGTCTCGCCCTTCACGCGGCCGTAGGCCAGCGGGAAGAGATCGGCGTCGTCATCCTCCAGATTGCACCAGGGCCCCTTTAGGACCGCTGCGAGTGAAAGATCATCGGCCGGATCGAGCGCGACGCGCATCAGCGCCAAACAGTCCTCGACTGCGAGTTCATCGCGCAATGTCATGCGATCGGCGCCCGCGACCGGCAGCCCGGCGCGCTTGAACGCTTTGATCAATTCGCGAAACATCGCCCCGCGCGTGCGCACCAGCGCCAGCACATCGCCAGCATGTATGGGACGCTGAAGGGGCGCGCGCGTTTCTTTATCCTCGGTCCAAACTGCTTCGCGCGCCTCGATCATGCCCTTAACGCGCTGGGCAATTGCCTTGGCAAGGACTGCGTGCACCGTGACGCCAGTTTCAATATCGACGGGCGCATCCCACGGCTGTGCATCAGCAGCGAGCGGACGCGGCGTCAGCGGCCATACTTCCACAACGCCGGCTTGTTCGGCGCGCGCAGCGAGGTGGGTGATGACATCCTGGCCGCTTGGGCCGTCAACCAGCACCTTGTCGGCGAATGTCTCATCCACCGCCCTCAGAACCTCGGGCGAGGAACGAAAAGAAGTGCGCAAGCCGGGCGCCGTAAAATGTTGCTCCGCTGTCGCGGCGCGTTGCGCCAGCGACTGCGCCTCGTTCAGAAAGCGGCGAGGGTCAGCACCCTGAAACGCATAGATGCTCTGCTTTGGATCGCCGACAGCAAAAATCGTACGCGGCCGCTCGCGCGCGCCAGCACCAGCAAAGAACTCATCCTGCAAAGGCGCGATCAGATTCCATTGCGTCGGGCTGGTGTCTTGCCCTTCATCAATCAAGATGTGATCAAGGCCACCATCGAGCTTGTAGAGCACCCACGGCGCGGCTTCCGAACGCTGCAGCAAAGCTTGCGCATGCTCAATTAGATCATCGAAATCCAGCGCACCGGCACGCTCTTTAGCGTCCGCATACGCCTGGTCGAGCTTCAGTGCGAGCGCCATCGCAGCAATCGCATCTTCCGCGCGCTCGATGGCGTTGAGCCGGTCGCGTGTCGCCGCAATATCTTCAGCGAGCTGACGGACAAAAGGCTCCAACCATGGGTGCTGCGTCTGTAACTTGGCGGTGACGAGCTTACTGCGAACGACCCCTTCGCCCGTCAGCGCAAACGCGACACACGAGGCCATCGCCTCGCGCGGGCCGGAAGCGACACACTTCAGCACGGCCGCCAAACGTTCCGCGGCCTGCTGGTCTTGCGTACTGCCGGTCGCCAGCGTCTCCGCCGCCTGACGCACGGTCGCCCAGTCCACGCGTGAGATGAAGCCGCGCAGGAAATTCTCGGCGTTCTCAGTGGCGCCGTGACGCTCGCGCAAAGCTTGATAAGCAAATAGCGGCGGATCGTGCGCCTGCGCATATCGGTGAAACTCGGCGCGGCGCAGCGCCAGCCGATCGAGAAAACCCCCAAGGCCCTCGCCGTGCATCTTCGCAGCGAAACGGCGGAACGCTTCGCGCGGCGCATCAACGTCAAGGGCCGCATCCGCGCGGGCTTGGCCGAGTAACGCCGCCGCGCGCGCTTCGTCCGCTATATCAAAGCCCGGCGGCACCCCGGCTTCGAGCGGAAAACGCGCAAGCAGACGTTCGCAGAATGCGTGGATCGTTTGGATCTTGAGTCCACCCGGCGTCTCCAAAGCCTGTGCGAAGAGCGCGCGCGCACGGCCCAGATCAGCGCCTTGCGCGCCGAGCTTCTCCAATTGCGCTGCGAGCGTTTCATCATCGGCCACGCACCAACCGCCGAGCCGCTCGAACAGGCGCCGCTGCATCTCTGCGGCGGCGGCCTTAGTGTAGGTGATGCACAAGAACGCCGACGGCTTCGAACCCTCAAGCAACAAGCGCGCAATGCGATCGACCAGAACTTTGGTTTTGCCAGAACCCGCATTGGCGGTGACGAACACCGACGTGCCGGGATCGGCAGCGGCGCTTTGGTTCTCGGTAGCTTCGCGAATGGCATCGGCGGCGGTAGTCATTTATCCGCCTCCTCATCTGCCCATTCCTTCCGGCGCGCGAGGTGATCGTATTCCAGATACGGCTTTACGAATTGCACGCGCGGCTTGGAGAGAAACGGCTGCTCCGCATCGGCGTAGCGCTGAAGCAACCCGCGCAGCGCAGCGAGCGCCTTCTCCGCCGCCTCCCCTGGACCATCCTCAAGCTCAACGGCGCGCGGCGTTGGATCGGCGCCGCCGAAGCGCCAATAGATTAGCTCGGTCGCGTCGGCGCGCGGCACATCCGCAAAAGCGCCACGCGCCAGCATAGCGACTTCCAACAACAGCTGCGGCGCGATCCCGCTGGCGACCTGCTTGTCGCTCGGTGGCGCGCCGGTTTTGAAGTCAAGCAGCGCCACGTGATACGGCCCGATCTCGATACGATCCGCGACGCCGGTGAGCTTCACCTCATCCAGCATCAGCTCGCCGCGTGCTTCGCGAAAAATCGTAGCGCTCCGCGCGCGCCGTTCGGCGAACCATTCGATCAACTTCGCAACCGAAATCTGTAAGCGCTCACGCTCTGCGGCGCGCCGCTCTGGCGAGACGCCGTGACGGCGCAACGCGTCGTCGAGCAGACGCGTGAGTTCCGCCGGATCGGCGCCGTCGCCAAAATCTTCGATCGCGGCATGCACGGCGGTTCCCCGCTCCGCGGGACCGGCTGGTGCGCCAATTGGCTTCAGGTGCTCAAGCTTCAGAATACGGCGTGCGTATACTGCGTAGGGGTCGCGGATCAGAGTTTCGACGGCGGTGACGCTGATCTGTTTGATACGCTTGTCCGCTGGCGGGCGCGGCCGCGGCGGCAACGTCGGCCGAATGCGCGCAGGTTTATCCAGCGCCTGCGCCCAAGCGATATGTTGCTCGGCGCTGGCGAGTCTTGCGTGGGCGCCTTGCACCAGCGTTTTCAGCCGCCACAACCATCGCGACGCCAAGGTGGGCGAGCCATCGCGGCGCAGAGCACGCGTCAACACAACGTTCGGCGCGTTGGCGAGCTGCGCGAAATCATGCGCCGCAAGGCCGATGCGCTGATCGACGGAAGGTAAGCCCAACTTGAAACGCATCCCGCGCGAGAGGAACGGATCCTCGCCCGGCGGCGCGGGCCATACGCCTTCATTTAGACCAGCAAGGATCATCAGATCGCGGCGTTGCAAGCGCGCTTCCAGCAACCCCCAGATCGCAACCGGCGCGTCGGCGTTGGCTTGAACCGGCGCAACCTCGCGCCCGTCCATCAGCCGCATCAGCACGCGTGGGGCCGCATGCGCCGTTATCGCGCCGAGCGCTGCACCGAATTCGATGGCTTCCCGCAAGAGCGCGGCGGCCGCCTCGCCATCGCGGCCCTGCCAGCACTCTTTATCCGTCAGCGCTTCAGCCGATGCTGTGACGGCTTCGGCGAATGCAGCGAGCGTGACATCGCCCCGCCCGGCAAACTCGGCGAGCGGCTGCAAGGCTCGGCTGACCACGGCAACAATATCACGAGCGCGCTCGAACGGCTTGAGCTTATCTAGCGCCGCGAGCTCCACGAGCGTATCGTAGCGGCGCGGACCGCGTAATCCCTCGTGCTCCAGCGTGGCGAGCGCATGCGCGTCGGCGGCAACGACGGCACGAGGGTGCTTCATCAACGCGGCCAACGCGACCGGCTCGCCGGGATCGCCCGCAAGTTCGCAGAGCAGTGCAATGAGGCGGCCAGCATCCGTCTCGCGTAGCGGCGAGCCGTGCGACACAGCCGCCTCGATGCCCCAGCGCGCGAGCTTCGCTTTGATGCGGCGCGCCAAACCGGCATCGGGGGTGACGACTGCCGCCGTTGCGCCTGGAATTTCCAGTTGCTCGCGCAGCATCAGCGCGATTGCGGACGCCTCTTCGTCCTCAGTGGCGGCTTCAAGCAAACGCAGCCCCGCAGCGCCTTTCCGCACGAATGCATCGCCGCCAGCAGCCTTGAGTCGCGCGAGCCAGTCCGCGGTTTTCTCAGCTGGCGCCAAGGCTTCACGCATCAACACGCGGCGAGCACCGCCAGCGTCTGTTTCGATCGCGAGCGCGGGAATAGCGTGACGATCGATGCCGAGTGCCTGCAGCGTGCCTTTCAATGCATATTGCGGGTGTTGATCGCCGATGAGCGCCCAGGATTCATCGTCAAGATCAGTATCGACACCGGGCAGCACCACAACGCCACGCGGCAATTGCGCAACCACACGCATGAGTTCGCGTGTGGTGGATTGCGAGCCGGTCGAGCCGGCGATGATGATCGGGCGCTTCGGCGGAGTCTCGAGCCATCGCTTGGCCAGAGCATGCCGCAGCGCCGCGCCGTGCGCGGCGGGATCGCTTCTGCCTTGCTCCTTCAGGTGCTCAGGCCAGAATTGCGCAATGATGTTCAGAAATGCTGCCGAACTCGCCCAGTGGCGCGCGAGTTCGATTTCATCGACGAGGGTTGGAAGCTTCTCCCATGCGACATGCTCAACGGTGGCGGCACTATCCAAGAGCTTCGCAAGTTCATCAGCCAAAGCGATCGCGCGTGCGGGATCGTCAACGCCGTTCTCGACCTTACTCCGTGCCCGAAGAAGCGCGGCGAGTTGCATTCGCCGTTCGATTTTGTCGATCGGCGGCAGAATATCAGACGAGATCGGATCGGCGCCCCAGACATCCGGATCGTCGTCCGCGTGTGGATCGCCGAGTGGGCGTATCGTCGGCAACAAGGCCGCGCCGCCGAGACGCTTGGCAAATGCGTCGATCAAGCCGCGCGCGGCGCGGCGGTTGGGGAGCAGCACGAGCGCATCAGCCAGTGCGAACGGATCGTCCTTGCGTGCGAGGCCGGCGACCATTGCTTCGGCCAACACATCCAGAAACGGCGCCGACGCGGGCACGGCGCGGATGCGCGGCGCCGGGCCGCCGAACAAAGGTTCGGGCAGCCCCAGCGGCAGCATGTTCATGGGCTGAGCGCGCCGGCGGCCATACGCGCTTCGGCTTGCGTGCGCGCTTCGGGATCGCCGACATGCATCCAATATCCGCCGAGCGGCGCCCCGTAGAGGCGGCCTTCGCTCGCAAGCCGGCGCCATACGCGCGTGAACGAAAACGGCCCAAGCGGCTCAGCATCAACGATAGCAGGGTCGATGATCTGCGCGCCCATGTAAGCCCAGGGCGTTTGCGGCAGCGCGTCTCGGAACGAGAGCTTGCCGTTCTCGTCCATGAAAAAATCGCCATCACCTTCATAGCCGAGCTGGCCGTCCATCGCCGCGAGCATGAGTTTTGCGCCGCTCTTGGCCGGGTCAAAGTCGTCACACAGCCGCGCGATGGCTGAGCCGTTCGGCTCTTCCCAAACGCTATCGATGTTGCAGACGACAATCGGCGCATCACCGAGCAACGGCCGCGC
>JAWXAM010000039.1:0-4237 GCA_034439495.1 Terricaulis sp.
ACGGAACCATTCCAGGCGGTCGATCGCGTCGGCGGTGAAGAGCGAAGCCGCGAGCTGGCCACCACCTTCCACCATCACACTTTCGACGCCATCAACGCCAAGCAGATCAAGCGCCGCCTCCGCGTCGACACCTACCGGCCCGCGCGCCACGGCGGCGGTGCGTGCGCCTGCGGCTTCAAGTGCGGCGCGCCGGGACGCGTCTGCGTCGCCCGCGCCAATTATCAGTAGCGGGGCCTGGTCGAGGCTCGCAAACAAGCGCCCGCCTAGTGGCAGCGAGAATTCTGTGTCGAGCACGACGCGCAGCGGTTGGCGCGGCGGCGGCGGTTCGGTGCGGGCGAGGAGTTCGGGATCGTCGGCGCGGGCGGTGCCTGCGCCGATCATCACGGCGTGCGCGGCTGCGCGCATTACCTGAACCTGCGCGCGCGATTCCTGTCCGCTGATCCAACGGCTTTCGCCAGAGCTTGTCGCTATCCGCCCATCGAGCGAGGTCGCGAGTTTGAGGGTAACGTGGGGACGCGCCATCGGCGCAATATGGACCGCTTGCGTCCATTCCCGCTAGCTAGGAGGCTAGTCTTTGCGCTTCGGCGATTTTCCGGCTTCTTCGATGAAGTCGGCGAAATCGGAGGTTTCACGGAAGTCGCGATAGACCGAGGCGTAGCGGACGTACGCCACCGGATCGAGGTTCGCCAGAGCGTCCATAATCATCTCGCCGATCGTTTCGGACGGCACTTCGCTCTCGCCCTGGCTTTCGAGCTTGCGCACGATGCCTGAGATCATTTGCTCGATCTGATCCTGCTCGATCGGCCGTTTGCGCAGCGCGATGGCGAGCGAGCGCGCAAGCTTATCGCGGTCAAACGGCACCCGGCGGCCGGAGCGCTTCAGCACCACGAGATCGCGCAGCTGCACCCGTTCAAACGTCGTGAAGCGTGACCCGCACTTGTCGCACTGACGGCGACGGCGAATAGCGGCGCCGTCTTCGGTGGGACGGCTATCCTTCACCTGGGTGTCTTCGTTCTGACAAAACGGGCAGCGCATTCGGCGAACTCCCGCGGGACGCCGAATCAGCGCGCCGCCGCTCTAAGTATAGATCGGGAAACGCGCGGTCAGCGCCTCGACCTTAGCGGCCACAGCAGCCTCGACGGAAGAATTGTCGCCATTTGAGCCCTGCAACCCGTCTAACACTTCGCAGATCAGGTCAGCGACGTGCTGGAATTCGGCCGGCCCGAAGCCGCGTGTGGTGCAGGCCGGCGTGCCGAGGCGGATACCGGACGTTACCATCGGCTTTTCGGGATCGAACGGTATGCCGTTCTTGTTGCAGGTGATCATCGCGCGTTCGAGGCTGTGCTCACCGAGTTTGCCGGTTGTCCGCTTCGGACGGAGATCGACGAGCATCAGGTGACTGTCCGTGCCGCCGGACACGACGGCGAGCCCATTTTCGATAAGACGCGCCGAAAGCGCGCGCGCGTTATCGAGCGTGCGCTGCGCGTAAAGTTTGAACTCCGGCTGCAACGCTTCCTGGAACGACACTGCTTTCGCGGCAATGACGTGCATCAGCGGCCCGCCTTGCAGACCGGGAAAGACGGCGGAATTGATCTTTTTGCCGAGGTCTTCGTCGTTCGAGAGGATCATGCCGCCGCGCGGGCCGCGCAGCGTCTTGTGCGTTGTTGTGGTGACAACATGCGCGTGTGGCAGCGGCGAGGGATATACGCCGCCGGCGATGAGGCCGGCATAGTGCGCCATGTCCACCATAAGATAAGCGCCAACTTCATCAGCGATCTGACGGAAACGCGCGAAATCAATCTGGCGCGAATACGCCGAGGCGCCGGCGATAATGAGCTTCGGACGTTCGCGGCGCGCAACTTCAGCGACCTGATCGTAATCGATGAGGTGATCGTCTTCGCGCACGCCGTACGCGACGGGCTTGAACCACTTGCCGGAAATGTTCACCGGCGCGCCGTGCGTTAAGTGACCGCCGCAAGCGAGGTCCATCCCGAGGAACGTGTCACCCGGATTGAGGAGCGCAAAGAACACCGCTTGGTTAGCGTTGGCGCCGGAGTGCGGCTGCACGTTCGCGTACTTGCAATTGAACAGACGCTTAGCGCGCTCAATGGCGAGGCGCTCAACTTCGTCAACGTATTCGCAACCGCCATAGTAACGGCGACCCGGATAACCCTCGGCGTACTTATTGGTGAGAACCGAACCCTGTGCTTCGAGCACCGCCCGCGAGACGATGTTTTCCGACGCGATGAGTTCGATCTGGCGCTGCTGACGACCAAGCTCAGCCGCGACGGCCGAGTGAACGTCCGGATCACTCCGCTCCAGCCGCGCTTCAAAGAAACGGTCGCGCTCTGCCGCGCGTCCGGCTGTCTGGGTCATGCAAATCTCGCCACAACTTGAGGTGTTGGAATCTATCGGCCAAACATAGTTCGCCTTCGACCTGTAAGCAAAGCTACTGATGGTGTTCTTGTATTCCGGACCTCAACTGTCGATTGGCAGACTAACCTCCGAATAGGCCGAGAGTAATACTTGCCGGCGTTAGACCTTGCGGCGTATATCGAACAGAGAGCGTTGTATTCGCTGCACAAAAGGCGCCGTTGATGCGGGACGAGGACGAGCAAACCGCCGGCGGCAGCGTCGAAGCCTTGCGAATGACTACCGACATCGTCGCCTCATTTGTCGCAAACAACAAAGTGTCATCAGACGAAATCGGTGAGCTCATCCGGTCGGTGCATCGGACCTTAGCGTCGCTTGGCGCAACTGGCGCTGCGGTCGTTGCTGAACGCCCGAAACCGGCTGCACCGATCAACAAGTCCGTGCACACCGATTACATCATCTGCCTGGAAGACGGTAAAAAGCTGAAGATGCTGAAGCGCTACCTGCGCTCTACCTACAACATGTCGCCGGACGAATACCGCAAGCGTTGGGGATTGCCCGCTGATTATCCGATGGTTGCGCCAGCTTACGCGGCGCGCCGCTCGGAGTTCGCAAAGAAGATCGGCCTCGGCAAAGGCGTTCGGCGCAAAGACTAAACGATCTTACCGGGTCGCGGCGGCGGAGGATCTTCGGACTCGGCGGAAAGCGCCCGCTTTAGCTTTCTCAGCGCCAGGTCACGTACGTCGACGAGCGCCGCGTTAGCCGGCGCCTGCACCACAACTTCAATTCCAGTTTCTACATCGATGGCAGCAACGCGCTGTACATCTCCGACGCGAACCGTCTCGAAGATCACCTCGCGCTCGTCGCCGCCGCTCACGCCGAAACGTGCACCGGGCACATCGCCCACACCGCCTTCAGCGATGCGATCAGCCGGTCCATCAATTCATCATCATGGAATGGGCTCGGCGTGATCCGCAGCCGCTCGGTGCCGCGCGGAACGGTCGGGTAATTGATCGGCTGCACGTAGATGCCGTGATCATTGAGCAAAATATCCGAGATCTTCTTGCAGCGTGCGGCGTCGCCAACCAGCACCGGGACGATGTGCGTGGTCGATTCCGACATCACCGGAATGCCAGCGTCGCGCAGAAGCGCCTTCAGGCGCTCGGCGCGATCCTGTAAACGGTCTCGCAAATGCGGGCATTCACGCACCATGCGAACGCTTTCCAGCGCTGCAGCTGCGATCGACGGCGCAAGCGACGTCGTGAAAATAAACCCGGACGCGGTGGAACGGATCGCGTCCATTGCTGCCGCCGGGCCGCTCACGTAGCCGCCCATCGTTCCAAAGGCTTTGGCAAGGGTGCCCTCGATGAAATCGACGCGGTGCATAACCCCGTCGCGCTCAGCAACGCCGCCACCGGTGGGACCATAGAGGCCGACCCCGTGGACTTCGTCGAGATACGTCATCGCGCCGTACGCTTCGGCAAGATCGCAGATCGCTTCGATCGGCGCGGTATCGCCATCCATCGAATAGACGCTCTCGAACGCAATCAGCTTCGGCGCGTCGGCCGGCGCTTCGTTCATCAACGCTTCGAGATGCTGGATGTCGTTGTGGCGGAATACGCGGCGCTCGCACTTGGCGCGCTTGATGCCTTCGATCATGGAGGCGTGGTTTTGCGCGTCCGAGAAAATCCAAAGGTTCGGAAAGAGCTTCGCCAGCGTCGAGAGCGTCGCATCGTTCGACACATAGCCCGACGTGAACAACAGCGCCGCTTCCTTGCCGTGCAGCGACGCCAGCTCGCGCTCAAGATCAACGTGATAGCTCGTGGTGCCGGAAATGTTGCGTGTGCCGCCGGCGCCGGCGCCG
>JAWXAM010000040.1:0-2571 GCA_034439495.1 Terricaulis sp.
GATGGACGAGATGGAAGCGTACGCACGGCTCGCCGACGACGGCATGAGCATCGAGGCGATCGCCGAACGCTTCGGCGCTCAAGTGCGCCATGTCGAACAACGCCTCGCTTTAGGCCGCCTCTCTCCGAAAATCCGTGCCGCCTATCGCAAGGGCGACCTCACGCTGGATGTAGCGCGCGCCTTCTGCCTGACCGACGACCACGGCGCCCAGGAGCGTCTCTTCAAGCAATTTCCGAAGCCCATCAGCCATGCGCCAAGCGTGCGCAACGCGCTCTCCGGCGGCAGGCTGCCAGTTACCGATCGGCTGGCGCGCTTCGTTGGGCTGGAGGCTTACGAAAACGCCGGCGGACGGATCGTCCGCGACCTGTTCGAGGACGAGGTCGCGTTCCTTGAAGACGGCGATCTTCTTCAACGACTCGCCGCCGAGCGCATCGAGGAGATGCGCGAAACCTTGACGGGCGAAGGTTGGAGCTGGGTCGAGGCGCAATTGCACCATGGCCAGATCGAGGGCTGTGCGAGCGAGCGCGTGCGACCGCGCACTCGTTCTCTCACACAGGATGAAAGCCAAGCGGTCGCTGATCTCGAAGCAGAGATCGAAGCTCTCGACAACGAACTCGAAGCCGACGCGGACAACGAAGCATTATGGACCGCGCGCGACGCCGCAGAAGCGCGTCTCGATGCGCTGAGGGCGTCCTTCCACACCTGGGACCAGGCGGAGTTGGCGCACGCTGGCGCGGTCATCACCATCGACCGCAACGGTGAGCCGATCATCACCCGCGGCCTCATCAAACGCGCCGATCTCAAAGCGATCCGCAAAGTACAGAAGACCGCGACCGCGCCGGACGGCGAAGCGGACTTTGAATCGTCGGCGGATGGCGATCGGGAGAAATCGCCGGCGCTGCCGAAGTCTCTGGTCGAGCGGCTTACATCTGCGCGCACGCGCGCGCTTCGTGCTGAGCTTTCAGCCAATCCGCAGGTCGCGCTTGCTCTCACCGCTCTGACGTTCATTCGCCGGAACGCCGCTCGCTGCGACGTGCCGGGGCTTGCTATTGCGGTGGCGCCGGTTGGTTTCGATGACGACGACCGCTTTGAACAAGCGCGCGCGCACGCTTCCGCAGCATACGCCGATGCAGCCCTCGCCCGTCTCGTCAGCGAGCCGCCGGAGAAACTCATCGCATTGCTCGCACTATTCGTCGCCGAGGCGCTCGACGTCACCCATGATGGCGGATCACCCGCAGCGGACCGAACGCAAGCAACTGCCGACGAGCTCGCCTCAGTCCTCGACCTGGACATGAGCCGCTATTGGGAAGCCTCGGCTGAATTCTGGGAGAAGGCGCCGAAGGCCTACACCATCGACGCCATCAGCGGCACGTCAGCGATGGCCAAGCTCTCCGAGAAAGCGCGCAAACCAAAACTTGCAGCGCTGACCAAGATGAAGCGCGCCGACCTCGCGCGCATCGCGCAGCGCCAACTCAAAGATTGGTTGCCGGACGTGTTGATCACGCCGCCCCGCAGCGGGGCGTTCGCGGTCACGCCCCCAGGTCAAGCAGCGATCGCGCACGCCGACGCCGCCTGATCCAGCCACTCCTCAATCTCCTCTACGCGCCGCCGGCATCACCGGCGGCGCTCTCATTTTCGGAGCACAGCTCATGACCATTCACTCGAAGATCGACGGCCAGCGCCGCGACATTGCCCTTGAAATCACCACCAAGATCCTGACCGAACTGGAGCGCGGCGTCATGCCGTGGCGCAAGCCATGGGATGGCGCACGCACTGGCCTTGCACTGCCGCGCCGCGCTACTGGCGAGAACTATCGCGGCGTGAACGTCATCATGCTGTGGAGCGCCGCAGTCGCGAAGGTTTATACCTCGCCATACTGGATCACACTTCGACAGGCCAATCAGCTCGGCGCCCATGTGCGCAAAGGCGAACGCGGTGAGGTTGTTGTCTATTACGGCCAGGCGAAGAAAACGCGCGACAACGGCGCTGGCGAGAAAGTGGAAGACAGCTTTCGCTTCCTGAAGTTCTTCACGGCCTTCAACGCTGAACAGATCGAAGGGCTTCCGGAGCATTTCTTTCCCGCCGCGACCGACGCCCATGTCCTGCCTATCGCCGCGCACGAGGCATGGTTCGCCAAGCTCGATATCAAACGCATTCTGACGCAAGACATCGCCTGCTATATTCCGTCCAAGGATGTGATCGGTATGCCGCCCTTGGCGGCGTTCGATTCAGCAGACCATTATGCGGCCACGTTGAACCATGAAACGATCCACGCCACCGGCGCCGCGCACCGTGTTGGCCGCGATATGTCCAAGCGCTTCAGCGCCCACGCACTGGCAGCGGAAGAACTCGTTGCAGAGATCGGCGCATCGATCCTTGGCGCGTATTTGGGGCTGCCCCCCGTCATCTTAGCGACCATGCGTCCTATATCGGTCATTGGATGCAGAAATGGCGAGCTCGCCATTTCGTCAGTAATCACCAGCAGAAAATAATGTGAAGGAACACCAGCAACACGCTGTTCTCATTGAAGGACGCGGGCCGCGTCCTTCACATTATTTCCGTCCTCTCAGA
>JAWXAM010000041.1:0-30137 GCA_034439495.1 Terricaulis sp.
ACGCATCGATCACGATCACCGAGACCCCGGCCTGATCCAGCGCCAGCGCCAAGGTTTGCCCGACCAAGCCGCCGCCACTCAGAATCACGTCGGCGTCGAAACCGCTTCCATTGCTCATGCCGAACGATAGCGCTGCGTCAGTGTCGGCGTCGATGCGGCCCTGGCGCGCAAGCGGCAGGCAGGGCGCCGCTTTTTTGTGCGTTGATGCCGCACTGCACAATGCTTGGGGCTCTCAATCTTGCCCCTGGCGTCTCCGCCCCGACCAATCACCTCAGCCAAACCAAGAGGGAGCGGGGCAATGATCACCAGGGATAAGCTGCGAGCGCTATGGCGCGCAGTACGGATCGGAGGCGCGGCGCTCGTTGGGGCCTGCGCGCTCGGCGTGATGGCGCCGGACATGGCGTTCGCACAGGAAGCCGTCACGGCCCCCGTGGCGGAAGCTGCCGCGCCGGCTGATGTCGTCGTCGAAGAGGCCGTGGTTGAAGAAGCCGCCGCCCCTACCGTCGATAAGGGCGACACGGCGTGGATGCTCATCTCCACCGTCATCGTGTTGCTGATGATCATTCCCGGCCTTGCCTTGTTCTATGGCGGCCTCGTGCGCGCCAAGAACATGGTCTCGATCCTCAGCCAAGTTTTTGTCGTCACCGCGATCGGCATGGTGATGTGGCTGCTCGTCGGCTACTCGCTCGCCTTCACCGATGGCGGCGGCCTCAATCGCTTCATCGGCGGGCTCGACAAAGTCTTCCTCAATGGCGTCGATACGACGACTTTGGTGGAAACCTTCTCCGTCGGAATTTCCATACCAGAGCTGGTTTTCGTCGCGTTTCAGATGACCTTCGCCTGCATCACCGCGGCGCTCGTTCTCGGCGGCGTTGCAGAGCGCGTGAAGTTTTCGACTGTCGTCGTGTTCGCCATTCTGTGGCCGGTCGTCGTCTATTATCCGATGGCGCACATGGTCTGGTGGTGGGGCGGCCCGAACATGGCCTCCGATCCCGCCAACGCTGAAGCACTCGCTGCTGGCGCTGGCCTGATATGGAGCTTCGGCGCGCTCGACTTCGCCGGTGGCACTGTCGTGCACATCAATTCTGGCGTCGCCGCACTTGTTGGCGCCATTCTGCTCGGCTCACGCACCGGCTATCGCAAAGAGCCGATGCCGCCGCACAACCTCACCTTCACGGTGATCGGCGCGGGCCTGCTCTGGGTGGGTTGGGTTGGCTTCAACGCCGGCTCCAACCTCGAGAGCAACGCCTATGCGGCGCTCGCGCTCATCAACACCTTCGTCGCACCAGCAGCCGCCGCGCTGTCATGGACGCTCACCGAATGGCTCACCAAGGGTAAGCCCAGCTTGCTCGGCCTCGCCTCCGGCGCGGTCGCTGGCTTGGTCGCCGTCACACCGGCGGCTGGCTTTGCCGGCCCGGTCGGTGCGCTGATCCTCGGCCTTGTTGCGGGCCCGATCTGCCTGTTCGCCTGCTCGGGCCTCAAGTCGTGGCTCAAGTACGATGACAGCCTCGATGTCTTCGGCATCCACGGCATTGGCGGCATCGTCGGCGCGATCGGCACCGGCATTGTCGTGAATCCTGCCTTCGGCGGCGCCGGCATCGTCGACTACGCAGCCGGCGGCGTGGCCGTATATCCAGGGATCGTTCCGCAAGTGATCGCGCAGCTGAAGGGCGTCGCCGTCACTTTGGTTTGGTCCGGCGTTGGTTCGCTGATCGTGTGGGTTATCGCCCGCGGCCTCACCGGCGGACGCGTCAGCAAGGAAGTCGAAGCCGAAGGCGTCGACTACGCAGAACACGGAGAGGTCGCCTACCACTCCTAAACCGAGCATCTCCCAGAACTTCCGGCGCGGTTCCTCACGGAGCCGCGCCTTTTCTTTTACCTTTGTAAACAGTCACTTTTCGCAACTCAAATGACTGCTCCGGTAACCCTGTTCGCAGCCGAATCTTCATCGCTCGTTTACCGGGAGGCCCAAAAGTCCAAACCCTGACAGCGGCAGAACGAGCGGCCTTCACCAGCATGACCGAAGCTTACCACCAAGGGGGAAGAATGCCCCCCGTCGCTACTTCGGCAGCGGCCCGCCTCGCCTTGAAGCGCGCGGCTGTTTCCGTTGGCGCAGCCATCGTCGGCGCCTACGGCCTCGGCGCCGTGCTGACCTATTCGCCGGAAGATCCAAGCCTCAACACCGCGGCCAATGCCGGCACGACCAACCTGTTTGGCGGCCCAGGCGCCGTGGTTGCCGACATCATCGTGCAAAGCCTTGGCGCTGCTGCGCCGTTAGCCATGGCGGCGCTGCTCGCCGCGGGCGCTTTGCGCATCTATCGCCGCCAACTCGTCGCCCGCATCGACAAGCGCCGCGTCGGCGTTTGCCTGCTCGGCATTCTGTTGCTCGCCGGCGCTGCATCGACGATCCCGACGCCCGCAGGCTGGCCGCTCGCCACCGGCTTCGGCGGCTTGTTCGGCGATTGGACGAGCGGACTTATCGCTGGCCTTGCCTCCATGCCTGGCTTGCCGTTCCCGCATGTCATCACCGGCATTCTGTGCGCGATCGGCGGCCTGCTCGGCATCGGCTGGTCGTTCCAAGTGCGCGCGCAAGACGTGCGCACCGCTGCACAAGTTGCGCGCCGCACCGTGCAAGGCTCCGCCGCCGCCACACAACGCGCCATCGGCTACGTCTCGGAGAAGACGCGCCGCGAACCCGAGGAAGAGCAAACGTCACAAGAAGAACGCCGCGCCCCGCGTGCAGCTGAGCGTCCGCGCCCCGCGCCGCGCCCTGCGCCGCGCACGCCGCAACGCACCGACGCTGACGCGCCGCGCCAGCAACAACGCGCCGCGCCGAAGCCGGAGAAGAAGCAGCACAAGCACGTCGCCACCTCGTTCGGCGAGTTCGAACTGCCCGACACCGATCTGCTCTCGCCGCCGAAGCAGCGCGTGACGCAAACCGATGCGCAAACGCTGCACGCCATGAGCCGCCAACTCGAAACCGTGCTCGCTGATTTCGGCGTGCAAGGCGAAGTGCTCTCCGCCCGCCCCGGCCCCGTCGTCACCTTGTTTGAGTTCGAACCCGCCGCCGGCGTGAAATCATCGCGCGTCATCGGCCTCAGCGACGACATCGCCCGCACCATGAACGCGACCGCCGCGCGCGTCGCCGTCATCCCCGGCCGCAACGCCATCGGCATCGAACTGCCGAACGCCAAGCGCGAGACCGTGTATCTGCGCTCGCTGCTCAACTCATCGCAATTCGCCGGCACGCAAGGCGATCTGCCGCTCGCGCTCGGTGAGACCATCGAAGGCGACCCGTTCGCCGCCGATCTCACCAAGATGCCCCACCTGCTCATCGCCGGCACCACCGGCTCGGGCAAATCGGTCGGCATCAACGCGATGATCCTGTCGCTGCTCTACAAGCATACGCCGGACGAGTGCCGCTTCATCATGATCGACCCCAAGATGCTGGAGCTCAGCGTCTATGAGGGCATCCCGCACCTTCTGCACCCGGTCGTCACCGATCCGAAGAAAGCCGTCGTCGCGCTCAAATGGACCGTGCGCGAGATGGAAGATCGCTACCGCCGTATGTCCAAGCTCGGCGTGCGCAACATCACCGGCTACAACGAGCGCGTCCGCGACGCCCTCGAGCGCGGCGAGCGCCTCGAGCGCACCGTGCACGCCGGCTTTGACCCCACCAGCGGCGAGCCGATCTACGAAACCCGCGAGCTCCCGCTCGAGCCGATGCCCTACATCGTCGTCGTCATCGACGAGATGGCCGATCTCATGATCACGGCCGGCAAGGAAATCGAAGCCGCCGTGCAGCGTCTCGCGCAAATGGCGCGCGCCGCCGGCATCCACGTCATCATGGCGACGCAACGCCCCTCGGTCGACGTCATCACCGGCACGATCAAGGCCAACTTCCCGACCCGCATCTCCTACCAGGTCACCAGCAAGATCGACTCGCGCACCATCCTCGGTGAGCAAGGCGCCGAACAATTGCTCGGCATGGGCGATCTCTTGTTCATGGCCGGCGGCGGCCGCATCCGGCGCCTGCACGGACCGTTCGTCACCGACGCCGAAGTCGAACGCGTCGTCGCCATGCTGAAAGAGCAAGGCGCGCCGCAATATCGCACCGACGTCACCCAGGAGCCGAACGAGAACGCCGGCGCCGACGACAATCCCGAACTCTTCGCCGACGGCGAAGGCGGCGGCGACGACCTCTTCGACCGCGCCGTCGAAATCGTCCAACGCGACCGCAAAGCCAGCACCTCCTATCTCCAGCGCCGCCTAAGCATCGGCTACAACCGCGCCGCGACGCTGATCGAGAAAATGGAAAAAGCCGGCATCATCTCGGAAGCCAACGCCGCCGGGAAACGGGATATTCTGGTTGATGTGGTGGATGAGGATTAGGCGGCGCGCAGCCTCGCAACTGATTGCCAACGCAAGCAAAGGCCCCTATTCAATTTTAAATTGAGCCGGGGGGCTACATGGGCGCTTACCAAGCGAAGCCCGTTCGCTTGCTCGAAAATGTACACTCTGCGCAAGGAGCGCCGGGGGGCGACTCTTACTGCGCCGGGTTCGAGCTTGAACAATGGCGGTGCGAGCCTTTGGCGCGGCACCTGATCGAATGGCTGCCCGAATATGCCCTGCCAGAACCCGAACTCGCGATCTCACACGCAAACGCCTACGTAAAACTTCGGGAAGCGGCGATCCGCGTTTATACGAGCGCGAAATACGAGAAGCGCGGCGAAGCAGGCGAGATCGCACTTCATGCCATTTGTCGCGACTTCTTCGACACGATCCCCATTTCACCACGAGTGTTCTATAAGTCGACGTCGAACGATGTCGTAAAATCCTTTGACATGGTGCACGCCCGTTTTCCGAATGGGAAACCCGAAATTTGGCTCGGCGAATCAAAACTCTATACCAAAGCAAGTGACGCGATCACGGACGCGATTGGCTCTGTTAGTGACCACCTAGACAAGGGGTTTCTCACTAACCAGAAGCTGCTGCTCGGGCCGCAAATTCCAAGTTCGACTCCTCACTATGACGAAATTCGCGCGCTATTTCAGAGTCAAACCAGCCTAGACAAACTCATTAGTGCAGCTGTTTTCGTGGTGGGAATCTTCTGCGAAAGCGACGCCATCAAAGCGGCAAAAACCATCGATGATAGCTATCGTGAGGGCGTGGCTTCGGAGTGGGGCTATCTCTCTGATCGCGTGAGGAAGAGCGGCCTCGCCGCCAAAATCAAAATTGCGCTCGTCTACCTCCCACTTCTCAGCAAGAAGACCCTCGTGGAGGACTTCGACAAACGGTTGAAGGGTTTGCAGTAAATGGCTGTGTCACACCCCAATTGGACAGCCCTTGAAAGTGCTCCGGTCGGGGAGGTCACAGTCACGCTGTTCAATTACCTGCGTGAAATTGCAATCGAGATCCAAACTGGTGATCCTGACGATCCTTCGACTTTGCAGTCAGTCCCGCGAATTGCGGAACTAGTTGAGCAGCGCGGAGACCTCGAACAATTTCAAGAGGTCCTCAGCGCGACCGCTCGAGCCCTAGGTTTGTGGAACTACATCGACCGGAGCGCTGCCGACTCTAAGGACCGACTCGTCGCCGAGTCTGTGACGAGCGAACGGCTGGGCGGAATCGCTCTGCATCGAGAACAGATCAAGGCCCTCAACACGTTGCTAGCTGGCCGAAACCTGATTCTCAGCGCGCCAACAAGCTTTGGGAAGAGTCTCCTTATCGACGCCCTGCTGCTCACTGGAAGATACAAACGCGTCGCCATTGTGCTTCCAACGCTTGCGCTGCTCGATGAATTCCGTCGGCGGCTCGCCAAAAGATTTGGCGAACAGTTTCAGATCGTGATGCACAGCAATGAACGGGCAACCTCCGAAAAAACGATCTTCCTCGGAACGCAGGAACGGTTGATCGGACGCTCCGATGCAACAGACCTGGATCTCGTCGTTGTAGATGAGTTCTACAAGCTTGACCCGGCTCGAAAAGACGAGCGGAGCGTTACCTTGAACGCTGCGGTTTACGGCCTTCTCAAAGAATCAAAACAGTTCTTCTTTCTCGGGCCAAATATTGAAGGGGTGCAGACCGTCGGCGAGTCAGGTTGGAGCTTCGAGTTCCTGAAAACGCGATTTTCTACCGTCGCCGTGGACACGTTTGATCTCAAGAACGTGGCGAACAAGGAACAGCGTCTCGCGCAAGAAGCTTATGATCCAAAGAACTGGCCCGCTCTAATTTTTGTCTCCTCGCCAAAAAAGGCTAACGAACTCGCTGCGGCGCTCGTCGAACCCGCACACAAAGTCGGTAATGGCGAGCCGCTCGCAAGTTGGATCGAGCAATATTTCGGGGGAAAATGGGCGCTTAGCGAAGCGGTTTCCAAAGGCATAGGCATTCATCACGGTAGAATGCCACGAGCCTTGGCCTCCAGGTTCGTGACGCTATTCAATAACGGCACATTGCCGATCATGGTTTGCACATCCACCCTGATCGAAGGAGTCAACACCGCCGCAAAGTCAGTGCTCATCTACGATAAGACTATCAATCGAGCTCAATTCGATTTCTTTACCTACTCGAACATCAAAGGCAGGGCCGGTCGGCTTGGTCAGCACCACACCGGACAGGTGTTCTTGTTTCACGCACCGCCCGCGCAGGAAAATGTCGAGGTTGCGCCGCCCCTATTTGGTGACCTTGATGCAGCACCCGCCGAACTCTTGGTGCATATCAAAAAAGGAGAGTTGTCTCCTTTGCTTCAGGGGCGCGTGAGCCAACTGCAGACTCAGCTCAAGCTGTCCAGCGACGAACTACGTCGGCTTGCGCCGCTTGGACTAGATAATCTGCTCGCGCTTCAGCGGCATGTCAGACAAGCTCTAAGCGCGAACTTGCGCCTTGGTTGGTCTGGTTATCCTCGGTTCGAGGAGATTGAAGCCGTCTGCACTGTGCTCGCAAAGGTTCGGAATCCGCGTGAATTTGGGGCGTTTAGCGCGCGTCAACTAGCATTTTATCTCAACCAGCTCCGGTCAGCGCCGACCATGCGGGAATTTTTCGTTTGGTACTCGAAGAACTATCGTGGTGACCTCCATGAACTAGACAACGTGTTTCGGTTCCTTCGAGCTTGTGAGTACAGCTTGCCGGAGTATTTCGGTGCGGTTGAGGCGTTCGTTCGCAGTGAACGCCGCACATGCGACTATTCGCAGTTTATCGCCGGCCTCCCACGGTGGTTCAGAGCCGATGCCCTCAAAAACCTCGAAGAGGAAGGCGTCCCCATCCAGATCAGTGAGCGGTTCCTTCAGCACGGAGACGACCCGCAATCACTGAGAAGTCGACTTCGGGCCGTCGCAAACTCGCGTGACGCCAGGATGTCTGACGTTGAACGGGAATGGGTCCTCGACGCGATTCCGAATTAGAAAAAATCTATCCGCCCCCCTTTCGACCTGACGTACACTCCACCCCGTCTCACACATGGGAGGGTTTCGAAGTGCACCGATCCTTTGAGATGTGTGAGGCGCGGTCGAGCGTGAGCTGAGGGCGAAAGCCCAAAGTCGCTGCCAGCGAGACGAGAGCGAAATCGCTGGGTCCGCACTCTCGTCGGGAGAGTGACGCACGCCGTCGGCGGGCCATCCAGCGGAGTGAAACACCTCCGTGTGAGGCGCCGGCGAGCACAGGCCGCTGGGGCGCGTGAAAACGCGCATGTCCGCAGCAATGCGGAGCTAGGACTACCCAAGGCGTGTCTTCACGCGCCCCGCCTCCCGCTCTCTCTTGGTGAGTGAGAGTCGTTCGCGGAAAATCTTGAACCGGCATCGGCCGGCGCGCACGTGCGCCCGCCTATCTCTTCTGGCCTGACGGTCCGTCATCTTGCTATTGATGGGCGCCCATGCAATTTCGCAAAGAGCTTGGGGGCTTTGATCTTGGCGAAGAAAAAGGCGGTTTCACCGCGTACCGCAACCGATGTCGATCGTCATGTCGGGCGCATTGTCCGCGAACGCCGCATCGCCTTGAACATCAGCCAGGCCGCGCTCGCGAAAGCCGCCGGCGTCACCTTCCAGCAGATCCAGAAATACGAAAGCGGCGCCAACCGCATCGCCGCCTCGACGCTGTTTACGATCTGCGATGCGCTCGGCATGCCGGTCAGCGCCGTCGTGCCGGACGCGCACGATGGCGCCAAAACCGCCGACGATCTCGCCCCGTTCGCGCCGCTCCTGATGCGCCTCAACCCGCACGGCATCGAGGTCGCGACAGAAGTGCTGCGCGTCCTCGCCGCCTCGCCGCATCTGAAAAACTGATCAGCTGCCGCCGTAGGCTTCGTCGTCCAGCATCCGCAGCACCGAAAGCTCGGCGATGCTGAAACTGTCGAGCAGTTCGGATTTGCAGACCTCGTCGCGCGCTTTCAGCCCCGCCGCATTGGCGCGGGCCGTGTGCACCAGGCTGAGGATCGTCCGCAATTGGTGGACGGTCTCCAGCTTTCGCGACGCTGCCGTGGCAGGCGCCGGTTTTATTGTCTTCGTGCGTCCAGGCATATGACGTTGGCCCCCCAGGCTTCGTAACCCAACAGCCGCGCAGCCCCCTGCGCGTCCAAAAATTCCAGAAAATGATGCGCCGCCACCGCGTCCACCGAAGGCGCAAAGCACGCGTCCGGCACGATCGCGAGCGCCACCCGCTGCTCCTGCGCCGCGAGGGCGGTCGCGAGCCCACAGCGCGAAAACACGCCGCCCGCCATCTGCCCCGCGCGCGCCGCCAGCGCGTCCGACACTTGCGTCTCCGCCAACGCCGACGCCCCCTGCAGTGCAAACACCGGCTCGTTCGCCGCCGGCTCAAAATTCGGCAGCGCCCCGAACGGGGTGTCGGCGCTCCGAGGCCGCACCGTGTACGCATGCAGCACGCGCCAACCCTGGCTGCGGAATGTCGCCAGCGTCTCGGCCAGCTCCGCCAGCGCCGGCGCTGCGCGCGCCATCTGCGCCTCGTCGATCAACTCCCGCCGCAAATTCAAACACAGGAGAACCGGCTCGCTCGTCGCCATCACGAGGCCACGCGCAGGTGTGAGGCGGCGCCCGAAAGATCGGACTCGCTGGCCAGCACATTCTCGGCCGGCGAATCCAAGCTGATCGCCTCGGGGTGGTGCGGCAGCCGCGCCACCGCCTCTACGAACTCGCGCCCCGCAAACACATAACTCGGCCGGCTCGCCCGCGCCTCGAACCCCGCCGTGCGCTGCCAGAACGGCAGCAGCGTGCGCTCGATATGGCCCAGCACGATCTTGTAGCCCTTGCGCCCGGCAAGGTCCGCCGTCGCCCGCCACAACGCCCGCGTCACCCGTCCCGAGCGCGACGCCCGCTTCACCGAAACCCGCTCCAGCTTTGCAAAATCCGCAAACCACCGGACTCTGCAGGCGCCAACGGGCTCCGGCCCCAGGCACGCCACCAAGTGCGTGGCGCCCGCTAGGTCCACCCCGTCAAACTCCTCGCCATACGCATAAGCCTGCTCGCCGATATAAACTTCGGCGCGGATCGACATCGCCTGCATCCACTGATCAAGGCTGCGCACGACGCTGACGCTTAGAGGGGCGGCGGCGTGCATCACGCGGCGCTCGCTTGCGCCGACGGCAGCGTCAGTCCTTCGAACGGCGCCTGGCGCGGGAAATAGCGGGCCAGTGAAGGATTGCCGGGCACCGGTTCAAAACCGAGCGAACCATAGATGAGACGCGCGCCGTCATCGGTGGCGGCGCGGGTGTACCCCGGCAACGCCCACAGCAGCGTCTCCCGAATAACAATCGACGCCTTCACCACCCGTCCGGCCGCGCGGTCGTTACTGGCGACAAACCCCCAAGCATACCCCCCCGCCGGCGTCTCCCGCGGCCGCCAAACATAATCCAAGTCCACATTGACCGTATCAAACCGGCCTTCGTCGAAGGCTTGCATGCCTTCGGGACGCAGCAGGAAGAACGCGGCGAGCCCCGTCACCTTGCCGCCGTCGCGCGCCACGAACACGCTGCACCCGGTTATGTCTTGTACAGCCTGAAGCATCTCGGCGGACACGACATCGCCGTCGATTTTCTCCGCCGCCAACGCCCGTCCGGCGAGAATGTCTTCCGATCCGGCCAGCGAAACGCCGCAAAAGGCGGCAAGCGCATTGATCATCCGCGGATTTGAGCAGTGCCCACTGGCGTCCACGAACTTCGCGAGTTCAGAGAGATTCATATTCTCTGGCTCCCCTTCCATGATCTAACCCACCGGGCGTAGTGTCTGGCTGAGGCTGATGGACTGCGCTTGCGCGAAGGTTGGAACAGGGCATTGCCAAAATCGAAGCACCGCGAGGAGCGGCCACGGTCGCGGCTCGACTGGGACGACATCCGCATCTTTGCGGCTGTCGCAGCGGCGGGCAGCGTCAATAAAGCTGCCGCCGATTTGAAGATCATGCCGTCCAGCGTCAGCCGCAGGATCGATGATCTCGAGACGCGCTTGGAAGTGAAATTGTTCTATCGCAGCCCCGCCGGGATGACGCTGACCAGCGCCGGCGAGGACCTCAACGACCGCGCCCGCTCCATGCAGCACTTCGCCGATGACATTGAGCGCTCCGTGCGTGCGCGCGATCGGCGCGACGAAGGCGTTGTGACAATTGCGGCCCCCGATGGTGTAGGTTCGCTCTGGATCGCGCCGCGCGTGGGTGATTTCTTAGCGCGAAACCCGAAGATCCATATCTCGCTCGATTGTCGCATCGGTCCGTCGCTTGATCCTGAAAGCCGCGCCGACATCACCATCGCGCTCGACGAGAAGCAGGCGCAGATCGGTGATGACGCCAGCGCCCTCGCGACGATGCACTACGTCTTCGTCGCGGCGCCGAGTTATATCGAAACCTACGGCGCGCCGCGATCAGCTGCGAGCGCCGCCGGCGATCACCGCACGCTGAGGCACACCGGACAAGTTTCGCAGCGTGAAAACTGGAGCGCGCGCGCCTCGGCGGTGGAGGCGCTCTCGCAATTTGCGTTCGAGACCAATTCCAGCGCGGCGCTTGTCAACGCGTTGCGCGGCGGCGCGGGCGTTGCGACGGCGCCGACCTATATTCTCTCGACCGCGCCCGAGCTGGTGATGATTGGCGAAGAACGGAGCGTGCCGATCCGGCTTTGGATGATCGTGCATCAGCAGGCTCGCAATGCAGCGCGCGTTACCCGGGTTGCTGATTGGCTGAAGCAAATCTTCGACACGCGAACCAATCCGTGGTTCCGCGACGAGTTCGTGCCGCCAGCAGAGTTTGCAGTGCCGACCGAGGACGCCGCTCCGCCCTCACGCAAGCGCCGCACTTAGCCTGCGGGCTTAGCGCCCTCAGGTTCAGCTTCAGCGCTATCTTCATCCTTGGCCGGCGCTTTGGCGACGCCGACGGTTTTCACCGAGCGGATAAAGCTTTCGATATCTGACGCTTCGTGCGGCGCCGGATCGCGATCATCGACGGCGGCTGCTTGATCGATGATCAAGTCCTGCAGCGCATCAGGGAGTTGATCCCATTGCAATACGACGCCGGCAGCGATGCGACGAAGCATGTGCTCGTCTTTCTCGCGATATTTCAGCGTGCGTTGTGTAACGGCCGGCGCTTGCGGCGGCGCGTTCGCGCGCCAGCGATAAGGATCACTCATAACCCACTGCCTCCAGCCGTGCTTCGTCGAGCACACGATCGAAGGTCTCGCCGTCATTCCTGACGCGATATTGCTGCGGGCCGCGCTCGGCCGGCAATACGCTCACAACGCGATATGTGCCGGCTGCTGCTGAGAAAGCGCCCGAGCGCACCACAGACACGCGCTGTCCCGCGCCGAATTTGGCCTGCGACATCGAATAGATCCTTGCTTTGAATGTTCGCGGCGCCATCGGCGCGCACAAAACTGTTCACTTAACATGGGCCTTTGTTTCGAAATAACAAGGTTGAGGGGCCGATTAGCCGGGACGCGCGCGCCCATTGAGCCTATGCTCAGAGCTGCAACAGCAATGCTGTTCGCGCCGAGCCTCCTTAAGGAAGGCTCCTGAATGATACAGCACGAGATGATACCCAGCGTCGACGTTATCGTCGATTGCGACGAATGCGGGCTGCGCTACATGCGCAGCGTGATTCATGCGGATATTTTCGAAAGCGGCAGCGCCAAATGCGCATGCGGCGCGCTGCTCGACTCATGGGGCGGCGCGCACCGCGTCAGCTTCGAGCCCGAAGACCCGTCGCTGCCGGCGATTATCGCTCACTGAATTTTTGAGGAATGAAAAGAATAGGTCGCGCTTTCGCGCGCCTATTCAGCTTTTGCTTTCGCTGCTTTTTTAGCAACAGCGCGCTTTTCCACGGCCGCGCGACGGGTTTCGGCTTGCGCTTCAACCTTAGCGGCGCGGCGTTCTTCCAACGCAGCGCCAACGAGCGGAAGCAAGCTTTCAGCCTGCTCCCGCTGTCTTGGCGTGCCAGATTCCTTCAAACGAACGGCGTTCGCTTGCAGGCTCTCCAGCTCCTTGTCGGAGAGATCAGGTATGCGCTGATCAATCTCCGTCATGGTCACACCGCTTTCAGGTTCGCGGCAGAGTCGCGGCCTTGACGGTCACGCTCGAGATCGAACGAAACCTTTTGGCCGTCTGCCAAGCCGCTCAGGCCCGAACGCTCAACGGCGGAAATGTGGACGAAAACGTCCTTGCCGCCCGTTTCCGGAGCGATGAAGCCGAAGCCTTTAGTGGTGTTGAAAAATTTTACGGTACCGACAGCCATTGCCATCTCCTTGTGTTGTTGCCCGCAGGGACCTTCCCCATCAGACACCGATTTCGAGGGAAACAGCAGACATCCGGCGCGAGCGCGAGGGATCAAAGCGTGACGCGACGAGGATCGATAGCGGCCATATAGGCGCTCTGGCGCCTAAAGTCCATGCAAACTGGGTTTAGGCCGCTTAACCTACTCGATCTCCCAATCGATCTCGCCTCGAACATCGACAGGCACACGCTCACACAGCGCCTTGTGCACTTGATCCTGCGTCACCGCGCGCGGCATGCGGAAAACGTAATCGATCCTTTGTTTGCTGAACTGCTTGTTCTCACTGATCAGCTTGCACTTCATCTCTGCAAGAACGGTGCGATACGCATTTGACGCATCCTTGGTGCGACCCTTCGGAATCTCGTGAACTTCGAGCTCACATACGGGGTGGCCATCGAACACGTAGATCAGCACCCACGCGAAAATCGTCGCCATGACGGCAAAGTGCGGCAGGTTGAGCCCCGCGATCAGTCCGATCAGCGTGACCATGATCAAGCGGCTGGTGTCGCGCGTGGAGGCGGCGTCGGTGCGAAAGCGCATGAGGCCGCCAAGGCCGAAGATCACAAAGCCGACGACCATGCCGTATTTCAGCACGATCTCACCGATCACCGCGCCGACGAGCGCGTACATGATCAGCACTTTGGGGAGTTCGGCCTCTTCACGGGTATCGACCGTGCGCGCCGTGGTCGGGTGAAAGGCGAGCACTGAGCCCAGCACCACCGCCAGCACCAAGGCGGCGAAGGCTTGGAGCAGGAACTCCCACTCAAGAAAGCCAGCCCAGCCGATGGAGGGCAGCATGGTAGTTTCAGCGCCGAACATGCCGTCCCCTCGAATCGTCCGCCCAATCAAGCGCTTGTGAGCCGCCGATGCCAAGCGCTCTCGCGCTCACGATGAACCCAATCTGAAGCGAAAAGGCCATTTCTGGGCAAACCGAACCCTTTTTTCCGCCATGCGTTTGCGGCACATGACCCCAATGAACAAGTCCATCCTGCTCGCCGTCGCCGCCCTGGCGCTCGCCGCCCCTGTCGCAGCGCAAACCGCGCGTCCTGGCGCCGCCACTGTCGCCAGTTCGTCTCTAGTGACGCTGGAGGGCGCCGAGCGCACGCAAGCGCTCGCTCAGATCAACGCCGAGCTAAACGGCATCCAGCGTCTGCAAGGTCGCTTCATCCAAACCGGCCCAGATGGCAGCCGCGCGGCCGGCACGTTCTACATGCAGCGCCCTGGCCGCTTGCGCTTCGAATACGATGCGCCCGCCACTTTGCTGATCGTCGCCGACGGCAGCGTTGTCGCGTTGCGCGACACGGCTTTGCGCACGACTGAGCGCACGCCGCTTCGTTCAACGCCGCTCAGCCTCATTCTGGGCGAGCGCATCGATCTGGAGCGCAATGCGCGCATCATCCGCGTGTCGCGCCAAGGCGCCTGGACGCTGGTTACCGCACGCGATCGCGCTGGCCAGACGGACGGCGTCATCTCGCTCAAGTTCAACAACGGCGAATTGCGTGAGTGGGATGTCGTTGACGCCACCGGCGCGCGCACCAACATCCAGCTTTCCGAAATCACGCGCCCAGCCAGCTTGGACCGCGGGCTCTTCCGCCTCGAAGACGTGCTTGCTCCGCGCCGTCGCTAGGCTGGCGCGCGCTGGCTAAACCTTGCTGCTTTTGCAAGCTGTTTCTCCCGCGCTTACCTTGAAAACTTCGGGCTTGTGGCGTATATGCAACGAAGCGGTCGTCGCTCATCCCCCTGGATGTCGTCGTCCCCCCCGCTGACGGATCCAGCGCGGCGCCCGCTTTAGCCGGACATCCCCTGCCGGCGAAAATGCGCCCCCCTCAAGGCGCCTGGAGGCCCGGCCGCTGAATGCGCCGGGCCTCTTCGTTTTTGAGCCGGCGCACGCCATGAACGCCCGATGCTGAAGATCGCGACTTGGAACATCAATTCCGTGCGCCTGCGGATCAACACGGTGTGCCGCTTCCTGGCCGAAGCGAAGCCCGACGTGTTGTGTCTGCAAGAAATCAAATGCCGCGACGGCGAGTTTCCGGCGAAGGCGTTCAAAGAGGCCGGCTACAAACACATGCACGTGGTTGGCCAAAAAGGCTGGCACGGCGTCGCCATCGTTTCACGTGTGAAGCTTGAGCCCGTCGAGGCGCCTGCGATCTGCCACAAGAAAGAAGCGCGCATCGCCGCTGCGCTGATCGACGGGATCGAAGTGCACAATCTTTATGTGCCCGCTGGCGCTGACGTGCCGGAGCTCACGAACCCGAAGTTCGTTCACAAGCTCGACGTGCTCGACCAGATGAAAGCGCTCTACAAGAAGCGCAAAGGCAAGACGCCGACCGTGCTGGTCGGCGACCTCAACGTCGCGCCCGGCGAGTTCGACGTCTGGAGCCACAAGCAGTTGCTCAACGTCGTCAGCCACACGCCCGGCGAAACCGATCGCCTCAACGCCGTCCGCGAGCTGGGCGGCTTCGTCGATCTTGCTCGCCAGCACAAACCCGATCCGGAAAAGCTCTTCACCTGGTGGAGCTATCGCAGCCCGGACTGGACCAAGAACAATCGCGGCCGCCGGCTCGATCACATCTGGGCCACCACCGACATCGCTGTGACCTCACGCGCCGAGGCGTTCCACATTCACGTCCCTTGCCGCTCCTGGGAGCGGCCGAGCGATCACGTGCCGGTCGTTGCTGGACTGAAGCTCTGAGGCTTTCGTCGAAAGCGGCATTGAGGCGCGCGCTGGCGTCACTAGGATGCGCGCCAACCATTTAGGGGGAACAATCATGCAAATTTCTCGACGCGCCTTACTCGGCGCTGGCGCCGCGGGCGCTGCGGTGCTCTCCGGCTGCGCCACCAGCGCCGCGCCCACGCCGCCGCCCGTCGCCGCCGCACCGACGGCAAGCGCGCAGCTCACCGCCACGCTCGACCGCACGGTCGCCGCCATTCTTCGTGAATCGCCGGAGCGCTGCACCGCCCTTGGCCTCACAGAAGAACGCGCCGGCTATCGCTTCATCGACAAATTGAGCGACGCCTCCAAAGCCAGCACGCAGCGCTACCGCGCGATCCTGCAAACCGCGATTGGCGAACTCAGCGCCATCGACCGCTCCGGCCTCAGCGCGCAGGAGAACGTCACCGTCGACGTCGTCACCACCTCTTACGAATACAGCTTGGCGAACTCGGCGTTCAGCGTCGGCGGCGGCGCAGGAGCCCCCTATGTCGTGACGCAGCTCACCGGCTCATACGGCGACTTGCCGGACTTCCTCGACTCTCAGCACCCGCTGCGCACGCGCGATGAGGCCGACGCCTACCTGGCGCGCCTCAGCGCTTATGTGCGCGTGCTCGACCAGGAAACCGCAATCATCCGCGAAGACGCAGCAGCCGGCGTCATCCCGCCAGACTTCGCCATCGATCGCGCCCTCGATCAGATGAACACCTTCACCTCGACAGCGCCGGCGCAAACCGTGCTGGTGCAAACCTTGGTGCGCCGTCTGCCGAATGTGACGGAAATTTCTGAAGCCCAGCGCGCCAACTACATTTCGCAAGCCGAGTCCGCGGTGCGTGACGCGATCCTGCCGGCCTACGAACGCCAAAAGGCGGCGCTGCGCGAAGTGCGCCGCAACGCCGTGCATGACGCCGGCATCTGGCGCCTGCCGCAAGGCGCGGAAATGTACGCCGCTTCGCTGCGCAGCCGCACGACCACGACGATGTCGCCCGACGAAATTCACGAAATGGGCGTCGATCTCATTCGCGGCTTCCATAGCGAGATGGACACCATCCTGCGCGCCCAAGGCCTGACGCGCGGCAGCGTCGCGCAGCGCGTCCAACAGCTCTCGCGCCGGCCCGATCAGCTCTATCCAAACACGGACGCCGGCCGCACCCAAATCCTCGCCGACCTAACGCAGCAAACGCGCGAAATCGAAGCCTTGATGCCGCGCGCCTTTAACACGCTGGCGCAAGCGCAGCTCGAAATCCGCCGTGTCCCGCCGACGACCGAAGCAGGCGCGCCTGGCGGCTATTATCAACGCGCCGCGCTCGATGGCTCGCGCCCGGGCGCCTATTACATCAACCTGCGCGACACGCGCGAATGGCCACGCTTCACGCTGCCGACACTCAATTATCATGAAGGCGTGCCGGGCCATCACTGGCAGATCTCGATCCAACAGGAATCGGGATCGATCCCCTTCATCCGCAGCGCAATGCTGGGCTTCAGCGCCTTCAGCGAAGGTTGGGGCCTTTATGCCGAACAACTCGCCGACGAACTCGGCGTCTACGACACCAACCAGCTCGGCCGCCTCGGCTATCTGCAATCGATGACCTTCCGCGCCTCGCGCCTCGTCGTCGACACCGGCATCCACCACAAGCGTTGGAGCCGCGAACAAGCCATCGCCTCGATGGTGGAGGCCACCGGCGATCAGGAAAGCTCAATCACCACCGAGATCGAGCGCTATTGCGTGTGGCCGGGCCAAGCCTGCAGCTACATGGTCGGCCGCCAAGCCATCAACCGCATGCGCGATGCCTCGCGCACATCGCTGGGCGATCGTTTCGACCTGAAAGCCTTCCACGACACCATGCTAGCCAACGGCGCCGTGCCGCTCTCGGTGCTTGAGCGCATCATGGCGGACTGGACCACGACGCAGCGCGCCTAACGCAGCGAGAGCGCGGGCTCAAAACCTGCGCTCTCGTTTACCGTTTCAGCACCATTCCAACTTCGCACCTGCGAAGGGAAAGGCACACGCAACCCTGCTCTGCAAACGCGATTGCTACCGGTGGCAATTGCGAATGTGCGCGAACGTCACATTGGCCCGTAGAAGGTGTTTGACATAAAGCCCCTGCCACACATTTTGACGCTTCGCTAAGCGCGCCGGAACCACCAGCGGCGCCTGGAGGGATTCCGTGACTGCACAGATCGAAGGCCTTCATCCGGCCCCGACGAACCACAAGAAGCTCGTCCAGTGGGTGGAAGAGATCGCCGCGCTGACGAAGCCGGATCGCGTCTATTGGTGCGATGGTTCGGAAGCGGAGTGGACGCGGCTCACGAATGAGCTCGTCGCCGCCGGCACCCTGAAGCGCCTCAACCCCGAAGCGCGCCCGAATTCGTTCTACGCCGCCTCCGATCCCAAGGACGTCGCGCGCGTCGAAAAGCAAACTTACATCTGCTCGGAAAAAGAGATCGACGCCGGCCCGACCAACAATTGGATCGCGCCTGCTGAAATGCGCACCAAGCTCGGCGGCCTGTTCGATGGCTGCATGCGCGGCCGCACCATGTACATCGTGCCCTTCTGCATGGGCCCGCTTGGTTCAAAGATTAGCCAGCTCGGTGTTGAAATCACGGATTCGGGCTACGTCGCCGCCTCGATGCGCATCATGACCCGCATGGGCAAAGGCGCGCTCGATGAAATGGGCGATGACGGCTTCTTCGTGCCGGCCGTGCACACACTCGGCGCGCCGCTCGCCGCTGGCGAAAAAGACGTGCCGTGGCCCTGCAACGCCGAAAAATGGATCGTCCATTTCCCGGAAACCCGCGAAATCTGGTCTTACGGCTCCGGCTACGGCGGCAACGCTTTGCTCGGCAAGAAGTGCTTTGCGTTGCGCATCGCGTCCGTGATGGCGCGCGATGAAGGTTGGCTCGCCGAGCACATGCTCATCCTCAAGCTCACCAACCCGAAGGGCGAGCACAAATACATCGCCGCCGCCTTCCCGTCGGCCTGCGGCAAGACCAACCTCGCCATGCTGCAGCCGACAATTCCCGGCTGGAAAGCCGAGACCATCGGCGACGACATCTGCTGGATGCGTTTTGGCGACGATGGCCGTCTCTACGCCATCAATCCGGAAGCCGGCTTCTTCGGCGTCGCGCCGGGCACTGGTTCGAAAACCAACAAGTCCGCGCTCGATACGCTCTACGCCAACACCGTGTTCACCAACGTTGCGCTTACCGAGAACGGCGATGTGTGGTGGGAAGGCTTGACCAAAGAGCCGCCGAACGGTCTCACCGATTGGCAAGGCAATGCCTGGCTGCCGGATTCCAAATTCCCGGCGGCGCACCCGAACTCACGCTTCGCCGTGCCCGCCGGCCAATGCCCGGTGATCGCGCCGGAATGGGAAGATCCCGCCGGCGTGCCGATCGACGCCATTCTGTTCGGCGGCCGCCGCGCATCGGCCGTGCCGCTGGTGACGGAAGCGTTCGACTGGGCGCACGGTGTTTTCCTTGCCTCGAACGTCGCGTCGGAGGGCACGGCAGCCGCCGAAAACAAAGTCGGCGAACTGCGCCGCGATCCGTTCGCGATGCTGCCCTTCTGCGGCTACAACATGGGCGACTACTTCGCGCACTGGCTGAAGGTCGGTGAGCGCAAAGGCGCCAAGCTCCCGAAAATCTATTTCGTCAACTGGTTCCGCAAGAACAGCGAAGGCAAGTTCATCTGGCCGGGCTTTGGCGACAACGCCCGCGTGCTGAAGTGGATCTCCGATCGCCTCGACGGCAAGGCCGAAGCGCGCCCGACGGCGATCGGCAACGTGCCCGCCAAAGGCGCGATCGATACGAGCGGCCTCGCGCTCACCGATGCTGAAATGGATTTGCTGACCAGCGTCGATCTAGATGTCTGGGCCGAAGAAGCCGATCTCATCCCGGCGCACTACGAGACCTTCGGCGAACGCCTGCCGCAGCGCCTCTGGGACGAATACGCGGCCCTTATCGACCGTCTCGGCGAAGCTCGCACTGGCAAGCCAGCCGCCAAGCTCGCCGCGGCTCGTGGCCCGAACGCGCCGCGCGCGACGGCGAAAGCGGATGAAGCCGCCGCGAGCTAGTAGCTCGCATCACAGCAAAACACAGAAACGCGGGCCGAAAGGTCCGCGTTTTTGTTTGGGGTAGGCGGCGTGACCCAGGGCACAGCGACAGAGCTAAGACGCGATTATCTTCTTTTTATCGGATCGAGATTGAGCCGAAGGGAGAGCCAGATGACCAAGTTTTACGCCCTGATCGCCGCCTGCGCCGTGTTCGCCCCGATGGCGTTCGCCACGTTGAACCAAGCCGCGCAAATGGTGGCGTGATAGCCGCCATGAAGAGCCAGATCAGCTGAAAGGCCCGGAGCGCTCCGGGCCTTTTCGACATTCTAGCGACCCGTCAGCCCATCGGCGCGCGCGCGCAGTAACTTGAAGCGCGAAAATCCCAGCGCCTGCAGACGCTCCAAGTCAAAGTCCACCATCCCGCGTTGTTCGCGCTCCTTCAAATTCTGCGAACACTTGAACTGGCCGCCTTTGCCTTTGTTGATCTTCGAGATCGACACGTAACAGATGCGCGATGGGCACGTCAGCGCGCAGCCAGCATTTGCGAACAAGGTCACGCGCTGCTTTTCCGGGACGGAGGCCAAGAAGTCCTCGTCCTCGTTCAACTCCATCGGCAACACCACCGTGTCGTAGAGTTTCATCGCCTCTTCGATCCGAGCGTTGTTTCTCAGATTCTTGATGACACTGGCTTCGATCCGATAGTGCGGGAAATCGCGCCGGATCCAGCGCGCCAGATTATCATCCGTGGCGATCACGGCATTTCCCGGCCTGTGATACTTCTCCAGTAGCGGCCGGCTTTGCTCATACTCCGCCTCATCGACATAGTGATTGGTGAGCGGCAGGCGCACACCTATGCCGGCGCCGTAGAGCGAGTGGACATCATACGGCGAGAACTCCGGCTGGCCATAAATGCGGCCGCCGTAAAGCGGCGTGTATTCGACGAAGCCGAAGACGCTATCGATTTCCTCCAACGGTATCGAAGCGAAGTTTCGAGATAAAAATCCCAACACCGAGGCTTGGGGATTCTTACCGCGTGCTGAAATCGTATAGCGCATGCCGTCCGCCGCCCTTCAGCGTGGGAGCGAAGCAGCCAGCGCCGCCGGCGATATTGATTCAGATCAAAAGCCGGTCAGCCCTAAACCTGCAGCCGATAGCCGCCGGTTTCCGTGATCAGCAATTTCGGGCTTTGCGCGTCGGGCTCGATCTTTTGGCGCAGGCGATAGATGTGCGTTTCCAGCGTGTGCGTGGTGACGTTGGCGTTGTAGCCCCACACTTCGCGCAGCAGCTCATCGCGGCCGACGGGCTTTTCGCCGGAGCGATAGAGGTAGCGCAGGATCGAGGCTTCCTTATCGGTGAGCCGAATTTTCTTGTCCTGCGCATCGACCAAGAGCCGCATCGCCGGGCGGAACTCATAATGGCCAATGCGATAGACCGCATCTTCGCTGGCTTCGTGGCTACGCAGGTGCGCGCGGATGCGGGCCAGCAACACCGAGAACTTGAACGGCTTCAGCACATAATCATTGGCGCCGGCGTCGAGCCCGCGCACTTGCTGCTCTTCTTCCTGCGCGGCGCCCGTCAGCATGATGATCGGCGATTTGACGCCCTGCTCGCGCAATTTCTCGCAAGCGGCAAAGCCGTCCATGTCGGGCAGCGAGACATCGAGCACGATCGAGGCCGGCTTGTGCTCCAAAGCGGCGGCCAGGCCCTCGGCCGCAGTCGCGGCGCCGACGCCGCCGAACCCCTCTTCGAGGTCGAACTGCTCGACCAACGCCTGCCTGAGATCGGCATCGTCGTCGATAATGAGGATGATCGTTTCGCGGGCCATCGGACTTCAGCTTACCCTGAAGGTAATGACCATGTCCTTTCAAGCTTTTACAACCAGGTCCGCGCCTTAAGCCCGCGACCCCAACAGCGCCGAGCCGACCCGCACCTGGGTCGCGCCAAAGCGGATCGCGGTCTCAAAGTCCTCGCTCATGCCCATGGAAAGTTCCCGCAGCCCGTTCCGGGCGGCGATTTTAGCCAGCAGCGCAAAGTGCATGGCTGGCTCCTCCTCCGCCGGCGGGATGCACATGAGGCCCCTGACGTTGAGCCCATAACTCTCCCGCACCGCCTTGATGAAGGCATCCGCCTCACCGGGCGCCACACCTGCCTTCTGGGGTTCTTCGCCCGTATTCACCTGCACCAGCAGCTCCGGCGAGCGCCCAAGCTTTTGCACCGCATCCGCCAAGGCCGCCGCCAGCTTCGGCCGGTCGAGACTATCGATCGCGTCGAACAGCGCCACCGCATCGGCTGCCTTGTTCGATTGCAACGGCCCAATCAGGCGCAGCTTCAAATCAGGAACGGCCTCGCGCCGCGGCGACCAACGCGTCTGCGCTTCCTGCACACGGTTTTCGCCAAACAGACGCTGCCCCGTCGCCAGCATCGCATCGATGCGCTCGTCGGCCTGTTGCTTTGACACCGCCACCAGCGCAACAGCATCCGGCGATCGCCCATCCGCACGCGCGGCGGCGGCGATGCGCGCCAGAATTTCGGCGCGCGCAGTTTCGATGTCGGAGGCAAGGCTCATGAGTTCGATCCACGCCCTAGCGGGGCTGGCGCGGCGGCTCAACCATGAGCGCGGTGCACCCGCTATTCCTTCGCTGTTTTTCGTCACCGATCCAGAGCGAACGCCGGATCCACTAGCCGTTGCACGGCGATTGCCGCGCGGCACGGCGATCATCTATCGCCACTTCGGCGCGCCGGAACGCGCGCAAATTGCACGAAATCTGGCGTCCATTGCCCGAAGCCGCGGCCTCGTACTGCTCATCGCCGCCGACCCAACCTTGGCGCAACGCGTCGGCGCTGACGGCGTCCACTGGCCGCAAGTGCGACTGCCCCGCACCCGAAGCGCCGGTCTAGTCACCGCCGCGGCCCACGATGCCGACTCGCTCACTCGCGCTGCAAATCTCGGGGTGGACGCCTGCCTCTTGGCCCCGGTGCTGCCCACCAACAGCAGCTCCGGCAACGCTCCGCTCGGGCTCTTCCGCGCCGGCCAACTAGCACAGCGCAGCGCGGTACCTGTCATTGCGTTGGGCGGCATCACTGCGGACACGGCAAAACGCCTCGCGGGGCGAGGCTTTGCAGGCTGTGCTGGCGTGGAAGCGTTCGCTTAGAAGCGGAACGCGGACTCGATGCGGACGCCGGCGCGCGGCTCGTCGTTGCGCTCAGCCGGGGCCAAGGCCGCCGGACGCTCTTCGGACTCGAGGCTGACTTCGCCGCCGACCCGCATGTTCGGCGTGAATTGGTAGAATGCGCCAACCGAAGCCTGGTCGCCGCGGCCGCCTTCCGGCAGACGCTCGATGCGCTGAGCTTCCCTAACGTCAACCGTCACGGCCCAACGCTGGTTCAGCGTCCAGGCAGGCGGCAAAACCCGGTCATTCTCGTTCTGGCCGGTGATGGACTCGGTGACGCCATTCGACGTGGTAAAACGCTGATACCACGGCACGCTAGCCCGCGTGGACTCAACGGCGGGCGCGACCTGGGCAGTGGGGGCCTGCTGCGCATGCGCAACGCCAGCGGTCGCCAACGCGGCGACACCTGCGATCACAAATGCGGACGGCCGAAACACCAAACTACCCCTTACCTCACAGCCCTAGCGGACCACTGTATCCGAATCGAACCCCAAACGCTGTGAACAATAGGACACACGTCCGTGCGAATATTTCGTCAAAATCTTGGCGAAGGCATTTGTTCCGGCTGCGGCTCGCATATTTGGGGATTAGTCCGTCAGGCGAACTCCCAGCCACAACATAGCCAGCATCGCAGTGGACCACTGGCCCTCACCAAAGCCCGTGATATATGGGCTGCCCGCCGGGGGATAACACGGCGGCAATGCACGCGGAGGGAATACCTAATGACGAAAGCTGGCCGGACGCTCTTGAAGGGCGCTCTCTTCATGTTGGCGGCCGTAGCGCTTTCCGCGTGCTCGATGTTCCGTGGTGACGATAGCCCCGAGGGCCAATCGCGCGCGGACGACAATCGCGATCGCGGCGGAATCCCGTTCTTCAACGGCGGTGGCGGCGGTGGCGCCAGCAGCGAAGCCGGCATCGGGGTGAACTCGTTCCTCTGGCGCGCTTCGCTCGACACTTTAAACTTCATGCCGCTGGCTTCGGCCGATCCGTTCGGCGGCGTGATCATCACCGATTGGTATTCCGATCCGACGACGCCGAATGAGCGCTTCAAGGCGACGGTGTACATTCTCGACACCCGCCTCCGCGCCGACGCGCTCAACGTTTCGATCTTCCGTCAAACGCAATCCAACGGCGCCTGGGTCGACGCAACCGTCGATCCGGACACCGAGATCCAGATCGAAAACGCGATCCTTACGCGCGCGCGCCAGCTGCGACTTAGCAACGTCCGCTAGACCAGCGTTCGTTTCTAGTCGTAACAACGCTCCGAGAGGGGCGTGAGCAGCTATGTCGTCAAGGTACAATCACCGGGAAGTCGAGCCGAAGTGGCGCGCCAAGTGGGCCGTCGCTGGAATCGACCGCGCGCTCTCGCCCGAGGAGGCCAAGGGCAAAAAGAAGGCCTACGTGCTTGAGATGTTTCCCTATCCATCGGGACGCATCCACGTAGGCCATTCGCGCAATTACACCATGGGCGATGTCATCGCCCGCTTCCGCCGCTCGAACGGCTACAACGTGCTGCACCCGATGGGCTGGGACGCGTTCGGCTTGCCGGCGGAAAACGCCGCCATGGAGCGCGGCATCCATCCAAAAGGCTGGACGTACGACAATATCGACGCGATGCGCGGCCAACTGCAATTGCTCGGCCTCGCCATCGATTGGTCGCGCGAGCTCGCGACTTGCGATCCCGCTTACTACAAGCACCAGCAAGCGATGTTCTTGGCCTTTTGGAAGAAGGGCCTCGTCTATCGCAAAAAGCAAAAGGTGAACTGGGACCCGGTCGACAACACCGTGCTCGCCAACGAGCAGGTGGTGGACGGCAAAGGCTGGCGCTCCGGCGCGCCGGTTGAGACGCGCGAACTGGAACAATGGGTGTTCAAGGTCACGGCCTATGCCGACGATCTGCTCGCCGCGCTCGAGAAGCTGACCAAGTGGCCGGACAAAGTGCGGCTGATGCAGTCGAACTGGATCGGCAAAAGCCAGGGCGCGAAAATCTGGTGGGACATCGCGGAAGCGCCGTCCTTCTTGCCGCCCTCGCCTGCCGGCGAGCCGAACCACGCACGCGATCCGATCGAAGTTTACACAACGCGCCCCGATACCTTGTTCGGCGCGAGCTTCCTGGCGCTGGCGCCCGACCATCCGCTGACCAAAGCGATCGCCGAGCACAATCCAGAAGTCGCAAAGTTCATCGAACAATGCGCGCAACTCGGCACGTCCGAGGCGGACATCGAAAAAGCGCCGAAATTCGGCGTCGATCTTGGCGTTCGCGTGCGCCACCCATTCGATCCGAATTGGATTTTGCCGGTGTGGGGCGCAAACTTCGTGCTCTCCACTTACGGCACCGGCGCCATCTTCGGCTCACCCGCCGGCGATCAACGCGACCTCGACTTCGCCAACAAATACAAATTGCCGTTCAAGCCGGTGGTGCTGCCGCCTGGCGCGGACGCGGCCACTTACGCCGTCACGGACGAAGCGTTCACCGACGACGGCGTGATCTACAATTCGCAATTCCTCGACGGCCTCGGTACGCGCGACGCAATCAAAGCGGCGATCGCCGAACTGGTGAAGCGCGAAGCCGGCGAAGCGACGACGCAATGGCGCCTGCGCGATTGGGGTGTTTCACGTCAGCGCTATTGGGGCTGCCCTATTCCGGCGATCCACTGCGCCAAATGCGGTGTCGTGCCGGCGCCGCTAGAAAGCCTGCCGATCGCGCTGCCGGATGACGTGACGTTCGACAAAGACAAGCCCGGCAATCCGCTGGATCGCCACCCCACCTGGAAGCACGTGAAGTGCCCCACCTGCGGCGGCGATGCGCAGCGCGAAACCGACACGCTCGACACGTTCGTAGATTCCAGCTGGTACTTCGCCCGCTTCACCGATCCGAACAACGCAGACGCGCCGTTCGACAAGAAAGCCGCAAGCTATTGGCTGCCCGTCGATCAATATGTCGGCGGCGTCGAGCACGCGGTGCTGCACCTGCTCTACGCGCGCTTCTTCACCCGCGCGATGCGCGATTGCGGCTTCCTCGACGGCCCTGCCGACGGCGAACCATTCCGCAGCCTGTTCACGCAAGGCATGGTGGTTCACGAGACTTACAAATCCACGTCCGGCTCCTGGCTGCTGCCAGAAGACACCGACATCAAAGACGGCAAGCGCTTCGAACTGAAAACCAACGCGCCCGCCGAAGTCGGCGCCATCGAGAAGATGTCGAAGTCGAAGAAGAACGTCGTCGATCTCGACGCGTTCGTCACCGATTTCGGCGCCGACGTTGCGCGCTGGTTCGTGCTCAGCGATTCACCGCCGGAGCGCGACGTTGAATGGACCGCGTCCGGCGTCAAAGGCTCATGGAATTTCGTCCAACGCGTTTGGACGCTGACCGAAGCCCACGGCCGCCCGGCGCCCAAGCCAAGAGACCACGCTCCCAACACCGCTGCCGAAGGCGAAGCGCTCGCGCTGCGCCAACTCGCGCACCGCGCCATCCAATCGGTCACCGACGATATCGAGAACTTCCGCTTCAACGTCGCGGTCGCGCGCGGCTACGAATTGGTCAACGCCATCGCCAAGCTGAAGGGCGACGACGAGGCCGCCGTGTTCGCGCGCGGCGAGGCGCTTCGCATCCTGGCGCAGCTCATCTCCCCGTTCATGCCGCACCTGGCCGAAGAGTGCTGGGAAAAGCTGGGCGGCGAGGGTTTTGTCGCCACCGCGCCCTGGCCGGTCGCCGATCCAGCTTTGGCGGCGCGAACCACGGTGACGCTCCCGATCCAGGTGAACGGTAAGAAACGCGCCGAGATCGACGCGCCCGTAGGCGCCGCCGAGGCCGATATCCGCGAGCTGGCGCTGCAACATGCGGCGGTTAAGCCCTTCCTTGAGGGCGTGACTATCCGCAAGGTGATTGTGGTCCCCGACAGGATCGTCAATATCGTGGCCAATTGAGCCGCGGGAGAAACCCCTGATGCGTGTGTTGATCGCCAGCCTTACGCTTCTCCTCGCCGCGTGCGGCTTCCAGCCGATGTATTCGCCCGGCGGCGGCTCGGCGATCGGCCCCGTGCAGATCGACGAGATCGAGGGCAAGGCCGGCCACGTGCTGCGCACCGAACTCAGCCGCATCCTCGCGGTCGAGAACGGCGCCTCGCCCTCGCAGCTTGAGATCACGCTCTCCGAACAAGTCACGCCGCTCGGCATCCGCATCGACGAATCCGCGACGCGCGCAGAGCTGCGCCTCATCGCCAATTACGTGCTGACCCCGCCCGGCCAAGGCGCGCAAGTCATGCGCGGCTCCGTCGTCACAGTCGTGAACTACGACGTCCCCACCGCCGCCTTCGGTGAAATCGCCGCGCAAGACGATGCACGCGAGCGCGCCGCCGAAACCATGGCGCAACGCTTCCGCTCCGAGCTGGCGCTGCGCATGTCGCAAGCGCGCGAAGCGGGCGCGGCGCGGTGAAATGAAAATCCAGGGCGCCTCGATCCGGCGCTTCATCGATAAGCCGGACAAAGCCGTCCGCGCTGTTCTGCTCTACGGCCCCAACGAAAGCTTCAGCCACGAAGCGGCGCAAAAGCTCGCCGCCTGGGCTGTTGGCAAGAGCGACGACCCCTACGCCGTCACCAAGCTCGGCGACGACGACATCAAGAAAGATACAGCCCGCCTCGTCGACGCGCTTTCCGCGCAATCATTGCTCGGCGGGCCGACCGTGGTGTGGGCGCGCATCAACGGCAAAGGCGCCGACGCCGCCATCGTCGACGCACTCGAAGGCTTCGAACGCGACGAGCCGCTGGGCTACCTCATCGTCGAAGCCGGTGATCTCGGCTCCACAGCGGAGCTGGTCAAAAAGTTCACCGCCGCCAAGAACGCCGCCGTCGTCGCGTTTTACGAAGAGACGGACGCCGAACGCGCTCAGCACGCCCGCGGACTGGCGAAAGATATGGCCATCAGCTTCGACCGCGACGCGGAGGATCTCTTCCTCTCTGCCCTCCCCGTCGATCGCGGCCTCGCCACCAAGGAAATCGAAAAGCTCGCCCTCTACGCCCACGGCCTCGGCCGCCCGATCAGCATCGCCGACCTCGAAGCGCTGATGACCGACGAAGGCGAAAGCGCGCTCGATGCCGCGAGCCTAGCCGCCGCCCAAGGCAAAGCCGCGCAAGCCATCGAAGCCCTCGCCCGCATCGATGCGCTCTCCGGCATCTCCGCTTTGCGCGCGCTGCTGCGGCGCCTGCATCAATTGCGCGAAGCGCGGCTCCTCATCGACGGCGGCATGAGCCCGAGCGACGCCATCGGCAAACTCCGCCCGCCCGTCTTCTGGAAAGAGCGCGACGCCGTCGCCGCCCAAGCCCGGCTGTGGAACGGCAAGAAACTCAACGCCGCGTTCGACATTCTGTGGAGCGCCGAACTGCGCTCCAAGACCGCCGGCGCGCCGCAAGAACTGATCGCCGCCGACGCGTATCGCGGCGTCGCCAAACTGGTGGGAAACTGATGCGCGCACCTCTTCTGATCACCGCTGCGCTCTGCGCACTCACCGGCGTCGCACACGCTGAGCCAGGCGCCGTCTCCGGCGTCTCCGGCCCAAGCGTCAGCGAAGGCGCCACCAAGTTCGAAGTCCGCGCCGCGACATTCGACGGCGGCGCTCTCGACGATCGCTGGCAATATCGCGCCCAAGCCGGCCACGGCTTCACCGAGTTCTGGAACGCCGCGCTCATCGTGCGCGCCACCCAGCCGGCCGACGAAAACGCCGAAGTCACTTCCCTCGCGTTCGAGAACAAATTCGATCTCACCGCCACGCGCGACTGGCCGGTGCATTTCGGGGTGCAGTTCGAATACAAGATCGGCCTCGATAATCGCGACGACGAAATCGAGGTCAAACTCCTCGCCGAACGCGAAATCGGCGATCTCACCCTGCGCGCCAATCTTATCGGCGTTCGCACACTTGCTGACGAAGCCGAGTGGACGCCCGCCTATTCCGCCCGCGCCATGTGGGACGCCACCGACTCCTTCGCCCTCGGCGCCGAACTCTTCGGCGAACCCGAAATCGACGCGGCGTATTTCGGCCCGCGCGCGGAGTTTGGCTTCGGACACTCAACGGTTTCAGTCGGCTATCTGGTTGGCTTTGACGACGCGTCGGCAGACGGCCAGTTGCGGCTAGCGCTGGAGTTTTCGCACTAACGCCGCCTTGTCGGAGTGGGCGAGCCTTAGAACCAGAAGGGCAGCTTTTCGCCGAACCCGGTCATTCCTCGCAGGGTTCATTTGAGCGCAATTGCCTCAACACGACGACAGCCCGATACCTATCTTGAATACACGCGGAGGCGTTACCTCGGGGATCGGCGCAAGCATCCTGGATTGGCTCGATGAGCAGCCTCAAAAGTTCACCTTTCATGCCGTGAGGTGAGAAAAGGCTCTAGGCGTCCGTCTCTAATGAGGAGCACTTCGCGCCGGGGACCGCCATCCAAGCGCAATCTATCGCCAGCGTCGAAGTGGTAACTTCCGCATGCCCGCACGGCGTCACCAACATTCGGAATCTCGAGCACAATCGGCGTAGCTGTTGTGCAAGCGCCAAGTGCCAGTGCCGCCGCAAGGTACGCCAATTTCATTGCCGGCCAGCATATCAGGTCACCCGTTGAATGTCCGCAATGGGCCAAAAGCGGACTCCCTGAAACACTGCAGCACGCCCCGTGACCACCGTCACAGCGACCCACCCCACCCCGAGTTAGCTTCACTCATCGAAGCGATGGCGCTTCGGCAAGTGGAGCAAAGCAAATGACCAAGTTTTATTCTCTTCTGTTCGCGGCGGCTCTGTTGGCCCCGATGGCGTACGCCACGCTCAATCAAGCCGCGCAGATGGTCGCCTAAGCGCCAACGCACACGCCCAAACCAAAGCAAAACCGAATGACCAAAATCTACGCCGTCCTCGCTGCCTGCGCCGTGTTTGCCCCCGTCGCACTGGCCGCGATGAACCAAGCCGCCCAAATCGTCGCCTAGCTCCCGACGACACCACCTGCCCTAAACGGGCGGCCCAACAGCAAGGCCGCGGAGGTAGCTCCCCCTCCGCGGCCTTCGCTTTGCGCGGCGGAGCCGCGCGTTCCAACCTGCAAACAACAGCGCACACCACAAACCCCCTCGTCATTCCGGGGCTCGCGAAAGCGAGAACCGGAACCCAGGGGCAACGAGTCTAGTGTTGGCCACTGGGTTCCGGGCTCAATGCTTGCGCATTGCCCGGAATGACGAGGGAGCGCGCAGAAGAATTAGGAGGATAGCGCCGCACCAATCCGACCGAGTTGAAAGCGTGCCTATGATCACCTCGTTCGCACACGGGAGCTTTCGTAGACGTCCGAAACTCGAAAGGTGCGTGACACGGTCGGCGGGGATTTGTTTGCGGGGAGTGAAACCGCAAAGCCCAAGGTGACGGACACCTTGCCCGCGGCACCGGCGAAAAGGGCATGGAGCTAAGCCCTGCGTTGCGAATC
>JAWXAM010000042.1:0-6561 GCA_034439495.1 Terricaulis sp.
GTATTATTGCCGGATCTGGGTGCTGACGTCGGCCGGCTGGAAGATCGGCTTCGACCAGATCATTCAGCGCACGTTGACCCCTTAAGTTTGACTTTCCGCGGCGCTTCCGCCAAAAGCCCCGCTTTCAAGCGCCGGACTTCGTTCCGGATGCGGATTCATACTGGTTGACGGGCGAACCGCCAGGGCAGTCGCAATCTCATTTGTGAGGTTGCCGGGCCCCGTCAGATGAAGAAGGCGCCGCTAGCGCATGACGAAGCGTATCCAAGCTAAATACAAATCGGACCGCCGGTTCGGCCAGAACCTCTGGGGCCGTCCGAAGTCTCCGGTGAACAAGCGCCAGTACGGCCCGGGCCAGCACGGCCAGCGCCGCAAGGGCAAGACCTCTGACTTCGGCCTCCAACTGGTCGCCAAGCAGAAGCTGCGTATGTACTACGGCAACATCACCGAGAAGCAGTTCCGCAAGACCTACGAAGAAGCCGCGCGCCGCAAGGGCAACACGGCTGAAAACCTCATCGGTCTGCTCGAGAGCCGTCTCGACGCGTTCATCTATCGCTCGAAGTTCGCCCCGACGCCGTTCTCGGCCCGTCAGCTGGTGAACCACGGCCACGTCAAGGTGAACGGCCGCCGCGTGACCATCGCGTCCTACCTAGTGAAGGTCGGCGACGTGATCGAGATGCGCGAGAAGGCCAAGGCCATGGCGCTGGTGCTGGAAGCCGTTCAAAGCGGCGAGCGCGATACGCCAGACTACATCGAGGTCGATCCCAAGGGCATGACGGCGCGCTATCAGCGCGTGCCGGTCCTGGCCGATGTGCCGTACGCGGTGCAGATGGAGCCGAACCTGGTCGTCGAATACTACGCCTCGTAAAACGGGCGACAGTTTGAGTTGGCGAAGGCCGGTGCGAAAGCGCCGGCCTTTTGCTTTTGGTGCGATGGCGCTTGCTCTGACGCCGCGCTGGTCGCTTTATGCGGCATGACCGATTGGAAGCTCTTCGACTCTGAACTCCTTGTGGCGCCTGGCGCAAAGTCCAATTTGGCGGCGCGCCCCACGGTGCGCGACGATCTCTTGCCTGACAAAGACGTCGCCAAAAGCACGCTCGATGAGTGTTCCGAAGAGATCGACGCGCTTCAGGACCGGCTCTACGCGGAGCAAAAGCGTTCGTTGCTGGTGGTGCTCCAGGGCATCGATACGTCCGGCAAGGACGGCACCGTTCGCGGCGTGTTCAATCGCTGCGGCCCGCTTGGCGTGAAGGTGACGCCCTTTGGGCGGCCGAGTGAGCTGGAGCTTAGCCATGATTATCTCTGGCGCGTGCACGATGCAGTTCCGCGCAAGGGCGTGATCGGCGTTTTCAATCGCTCGCACTACGAGGACGTGCTGGTGGCCAAAGTCCGCGCGCTGGCGCCGCCGGAGGTGATCGAGCAGCGCTATGAGCAGATCAACGCCTTCGAGAAGCACCTGACTGAGAACGGCGTCACCATTCTCAAATTCATGCTGCACATTTCCAAAGATGAGCAACGCGAGCGCTTGCAGGCGCGGCTCGACGATCCGGCCAAGCACTGGAAATTCAATCCGGGCGATCTGGAAGATCGCAAACTCTGGGATGATTTCCACGCGGCGTATGAAATCGCGTTGGACCGTTGCTCCACGCCGCATGCGCCGTGGCGCGTGATCCCGGCGGACAAGAAATGGCAACGAAACGCGTTCATCTCGGCGATCGTTCGCGGCACGCTTGAGGCGATGAAGCCGGCTTATCCAGCGAAGACTTGGAAGCCGGAGGACTACAAGATCACTTAATGAAGTTCCGGCGCGCATCACGGCTTCGTTGGTGATGGAACGTATCAAGCGGTAAAGCGCTTGATTCCACATGAAAACGCATGTCGATCCCACGCAAGCTGAACGTCTTCGTGCATTGGCGATCGCTTTGCGTCGCGTGTTCTCGGCGGACCCTGCGCATGTCCCTGATGCGATCAAGGATCGACTGCGGCGGCTTAAGGAGCGTGACGACGAGGGCGGTGACCGTTCGCGCTAACCTGGCGTCTTGGTGTCCATCAAGCGCCACAGATGCCAAGAGGCAGCGCTTCTCCACGGCGCCCATCGCTCCCCGTACGCGCCGAGCTCCTTCGGCGTAAAACTTCGCCGATAAAGTTTTTCAGCGCCTTTGCGCACACCCAAATCATCAATCGGCAGCACGTCAGGCCTGCCCAGCGTGAACATCAAATACATTTCGACCGTCCAGCGGCCGACGCCGCGTGCGGCAGTGAGGCGCTCGATGATTTCTTCGTTCGGCAGTCGCGAAAGCGCGCGCGATTGTGGGATAATTCCTTCAATCCGCTTTTGCGCGATGTCCTGAACGGCGGCGATCTTTTGACGCGAGAGACCGGCGCCGCGCAGCAAGGTTGGATCGATGTCTAGGATATCCTCCGGTTCGGGGTGATCCTTGTCGGGCCAAAGCGCGATGACGCGGTTGTGGATCGTGGTCGCGGCTTTGCCGGAGAGCTGTTGGAAAACCACGGCGCGCACGAGCGCGCGATACGGATCTTTGTTTTTGGCGAATTTGGTGGGGTAGGGTTCGTGGCCCTTCACCACGCCAGCGAAGCGTTTGCAGAGTTTGCTGAGCTCTTTCTCCGCTTCGCCCACGTCACACTCCCAGCATCGGCCGCAACGTCCGCCAGATCGGCTCCAGCGCGAACCCGAGCAGAACTGCCGCGCCTATGATGGCGTTGTGCTTGAATGCCGCAAGCGCCGTTTCCGGACGTGTATCGTCAACGCTCGCGAGCATTGGCCAGATCAGCAGCGCGCCGATCAAGGCAAGCGCGGTGGCGACGATCGGCCCGGCCCCGCCGGCAGCGGCTGCGGCGGTCCAGAGCACAAGCGCGGCGATGTAGAACACCGTCGTCCAGGTGCGCCACTGTCCTGCGAAGAGACGCGCGGTGGAGCGCACGCCGATCAGCGCGTCGTCTTCGCGGTCTTGCAGCGCGTAGATCGTGTCGTAGCCGATGGTCCAGGCGATGCAGCCGGCATAGAGCGCGAAGGCTTCGAGCGGCACCACGCCAGTTTGGTAGCTCGAGGCCGCCCCACCGACGAGCGCGCCCCAGCTGAACACGATGCCGAGCCAAGCTTGAGGCCACCAAGTGATGCGCTTCATGAGCGGGTACAGCGCGACCAGCGGGATGGCGATGAGCGACACGATCTGCGCCATCGTTGGCAGCATGAGCAACGCGATGAGCCCGACGAGGCATTGCGCGATGAGCCACGCCCATGCGTGCTTCAGCGACACCGCGCCAGAAGGGAGCGGCCGCAGACGCGTGCGTTCAACCTTGGCGTCGATGTCGCGGTCAAGAATGTCATTGTGGGTGCAGCCGGCGCCGCGCATGGCGATGGCGCCGAGCAGGAACGCCAGCGCAAACCGCGCATCCTCCCAGTAGAAGCCATAACCGGTGCGCGCCACCGCGATCCCCATCAGGCACGGCAGCAAAAGCAATTGCCAGCCGATCGGACGATCTAGCCGCGAGAGCTGCGCGAACGGCTTCCACGTGCGCGGCAGCGCATCGGTCCAATGTTGCTTCAACGCATCGGCGGGTTTCAAATCAGTCACGTTTTGCTATTGCGCGCCGCTTTTGCTTTACGCAAGGCGGGCGTGACGGTAAGTAAGCCGTCCTTCGAAAGAGGAGCTGTCTGGATGAACACCCGCTTGAAATAGCACGGCGCCGCGAACGGTCGCCGCTTGAGCCTTGAGGAAGCTGTCGCTGCCTCGGCTCTTAAATCCCCGATTGTGATCAGGGGAAGCCGTTCCGCGAGAAAGCTGTGCTGTGGGTTTTTTGGCGTCTTTCGACGCTTCGCTTCCAGCGCTTCGTATCCCATTTCCTGTTCTGCGCACGCCGCTTTCGCGCGGCCGGTGCGCGCTGTTTTCGGTGCTGTGATGAGTGACGTGTACGAAATTGACGATGCGGCCGAGGGCGGCAAGCGCAAGGCGAGCTTGCGCCAAGTGGCCGCCTTCATGTGGAAGCATTGGTCGAGCCAGCCGGGCAAGCTCGCGCTGGTGGGGCTATTCTTCAGTCTGGCGATTGTCGCTGACTTGGCGATGCCGTTTGCATCGAAGCATTTGGTGGACGCGCTGACAGCGGGGCCGACAGAGGCCGGGCAACGCATGGCGGCGTGGGGCTATGGCGTCGTGGTGGCGCTGGCGTTCGTATTTTACATGTCGCGCAACATTGGCGTGCGCTTCCATATCCCGTTTGCCTCCAAAAACATGGAGCGGATCGTCACCGACGGTTTCCGCGACGTGCAGCGTTTCTCCGCCGATTGGCACGCCGATAACTTCGCCGGCGCGACGGTGCGGCGCGTGTCGCGCGCGATGAACGCGTACGACGTGATCTCGGATACATTGGTGTGGTTCCTGATCCCGGCGATTGCCGTGCTCATCGGCGTGACCGTGCTCACTTTCTTGCAATGGCCGGTAATCGGCGCGTTCACGGGCGTAACCATCTTGGCGTTCTTGGCGGTCGCTTACCTCACCAGCCGCTATTACGTGGCCGAGCCGCTCAGTCGTTACATCAAGGCGGACACCGCCATCGGCGCCGCGCTCGCTGACGCCGTTTCTTCGAACGCGACAGTTAAGGCTTTCGGCGCGGAGAGCCGCGAGCAGACGCGGTTCGACGGCGTGGTTCAGTCTTGGACGAAGGAAGCGAACACGACGTGGAGCCGCTTCACCAATGCATGGGTGGTGCAGAACATTCTGCTTTGGATTCTGCAGGCGGGTCTGCTTGGGCTTGTGTTGCTGGAGTGGGGCAAGGGCCGCGCCACGGCGGGCGATGCTGTGTTTGCGATTACGTCGTTCTTGCTGGTGTCCGGCTATCTGCGGATGCTTGGCGAGAACGTGCAGAATTTGCAGAAGGGCATTGCCGATCTCGAAGATGTCGTAGCGTACGCGCTTGAGGAGGCCGTTGTCGTCGATCGTGCTGACGCGAAGCCGTTCACGCCGAGCGCCGGACATGTCGTGTTCGATGCAGTGTCGTTCGGCTACAAGAACGCGGCCGATAAGCTCTATCGTGATTTCTCGCTGGAGATCGCGCCGGGCGAGACGGTTGCGCTCGTTGGGCCAACCGGTTCGGGCAAGACGACGTTCGTGAAACTGGTGCAGCGTCTCTATGACGTCGATGGCGGCGCGATCCGCATCGACGGCCAGGACGTGCGTGCAGTGACGCAAGCGAGCTTGCGCCAGAACATTGCGCTGGTGCCGCAGGACCCGGCGCTGTTTCACCGCTCGCTGCGTGAGAACATCGCCTACGCCAATCCGGATGCGACGATGGATGAGATCATCGCGTGTGCGAGGCGTGCACGGGCGCATGATTTCATCGCTAAGCTTCCGAATGGCTACGAGACGGAAGTCGGTGAGCGCGGCGTGAAGCTTTCAGGGGGCGAGCGTCAGCGCGTGGCTTTGGCGCGCGCATTCCTGGCCAACGCGCCGATCCTGATCCTCGACGAGGCGACATCGTCTCTCGATGTGGAAACGGAGCGCGACGTGCAGGCTGCAATGGCGGAGCTGAAGCAAGGGCGCACGACCATCGTCATCGCCCACCGGCTCTCCACCGTGCGCGAGGCGGATCGGATTCTGGTGTTCGAACAGGGCCGCATCGTCGAGCAGGGCAAGCACGCTGAGTTGATCAGCGCCCACGGCCTCTACGCGCGCCTGAATGCCATGAGCCGCGGCGATATGCTGGCGGACGAGGCGGCTTAGTTCGTCATTCCGGGGCTTCGCGCAGCGAAGAGCCCGGAACCCAGGGGCAACCGACTTGCGTGTCGGCCCCTGGGTTCCGGATCGCGCTCCGCGCGTCCGGAATGACGGAGTGTTGTTGGCTCGTAGTGCTTGCGCAAGGTCAGCTGGCGCGGCAGCAAGATGCGATGCCTGAGCCGCGCCTGATGATTGATGACGCCTTGGCCTCCGGCGCGGAGATCGCGCTGGAGGAGGGCCAAGCGCGCCATGTCGGCACTGTGCTGCGTCTCGACGTTGGCGATGGAGTGCGCGTGTTCAATGCGCGTGACGGCGAATGGCGCGCCGCAGTGAGCGCGAAGACCAAGCGCGGCATGAGTGTGCGCGTGGAGGAAAAGCTCCGCGACGCGCGCGCCGTGCGTGATCTCGATTTGCTGTTTGCGCCGGTAAAGCGCCACGCGACCGATCTCATCGTTGAGAAGGCGACCGAGCTTGGCGTGCGCCGCATCCGCCCGGTGATCACGCAGCGCACGATCGCTGAGACGGTGCGCGTCGATCGCTTAACCGCGATCGCGCGCGAAGCGGCCGAGCAGACCGAGCGCTTCGATGCGCCGGAGGTGTTCTCCGCTGTATCGCTGGCGCGTGCGCTAGATGGTTGGGATGCATCGCGTCCGCTGATCTATGCGGATGAAGCTGGCGATGATGAGAGCGCGGCTTGGGGCGGCGAGCGCGGAAGAGGCGCGCCTCTCTTGAAGTCCTCCCCCCTTGCGGGGGAGGTGTCGCCGCAGGCGACGGAGAGGGGGCGTGCAAACGAGCAGGCGCCAAATCACTTGAACGCCCCCCACCCCCTAAC
>JAWXAM010000043.1:0-17451 GCA_034439495.1 Terricaulis sp.
GGGGCAATGCGAAGCATTGAGCCCGGAACCCAGGGGCCAACACACAGCACGCGGCCCCTGGGTTCCGGGTTCTCGCTCTCGCGAGCCCCGGAATGACGAAGGAGTTTGTGATGCGGCTGGTGTTTGCAGGTTGGAGCGCGAGGCTCCGCCGCGCTTAGGCGCGAACGTTGAAGGAGCTGCGCTAATGCGGCGCGGATAGGCGCAGCTCTATCCTTATTCCTTCTCTTCGCGGCGCACAGCGCGAACGGTGATGCGTTCGCGCTCGCCGGGTTTGCGTTCGCATAAGAGCCGCGCGATTTGGCTATCGTCGAAGAAGATGTGGCCCTTCAGCGCGTCGAGCAAAGCCTTGGCGAGATTGTCGAGATCGAGCGTCGGCGTTTCGCCGACATATTCCATCGTAAGTTCAACTTCGAACTCACCCCAGCGCGGGCGGATCTGAAATTCTTTGCGGAAGAACTCATACACCAGCGGCTTGTAGTAGCGCGCCTGGGTGGTAATCCCGTCAATCGTGATCTCGGCGCCGCCTGCGATTTCGCGCGCACGGACTTTGCCGCGACCGGTCCAAGCGTTCACGCGGGCACGCGATGGGTTGCGCGCATGGCCGCGATGATCGCTGCGCGAAAACGGCTCCGGCGCTGCATTTCGCCGTCTGGCGCATAAAAGAAGCAGGGTGCGTCGATGCCCGCAGTGGCGAGCGCGGCCTCCGCCGCTTCTAGGCGCCCCCAGAGCGTGACGAAAACACAGCGGCCGGCTTGCGCTTCGTCGCGCAGACCATCGAGCACGCCGGCGCCGTCGCTAAGGTCGACGAGGATCGCGTCGCTGGAATTGGCGATCAGCTGCAACGTTAGCCCGCGCCATTGCGGCGCCGCGGCTACGGGCAAAGCTTCACGTGAGGACAAAGCGGTGGCGAGGTTTAGACGCACGCGGCTGCGCATACGGCGCGCCAGCGCGCGATAATCGCCAGCGCTGCGCACGACCGGCGCTTCGGGCGCATCCATCCGAACGGTGTTGCCGAAGATGCGGAGTTCGTCGCGGATCATCGCGCGCAGCGGCCCCTCGTCGCCCGCGCCATGATACAAAAGTCGCGCCGGACGCTGGCGTAGAGCCACCATCAACAGCCACAGCGCCCAGCTTGCACCGACGATCACTGCGAGCGCCGCAAACCAGCGCGGATCGACAGCTGGGCCGCCAATGCCGGCGTTTGCCGCAATCGCTACGATCGCAATGGCCGAGAAGCGCGCCAGCGACATCACCAGAACACGCCGCCGCCAGGGCCAGCCGAACAAGCGCCGCTCGACGCCGTGCATATCCTCTGGACGGAGAAAGCCGCGCACGCCGGCGCGCCATGGCGCCGGGCTTATGCGGCGCGCGCGCATGGCTTCAGCCACCGCCTGGCGCGCAGCCTCACTGTGGTCTGGATTGACGATGGCGGCGCGCAGCGCCCGGTCGGACAGGCGCTCGACCGCCTCGCGTGGCGGGGCGGGAGCGCGCAAGGCGCTCAAGGTCCGCATGTCCTGCGCCTGCACGCCGCTGCCCTCACCCTGCCCCTGAGCTTGATCGGCTGATTTCATGCCCATATCCCCTACAGGGACAACGCGGCAGATTCTCCCGAGGGCCCCAAAATGACCATCCGCAAAGAAACCGACACGTTCGGCCCAATCGACGTTCCGGCGGACAAGTATTGGGGCGCCCAGGCGCAACGCTCACTCCAGAACTTCAAGATCGGCGAGGAAAAAATGCCGGCGCCGATCGTGCGGGCGCTCGGGATCGTCAAACGGGCCGCGGCCGAAGCCAATATGGAATTGGGCGTTCTGAAGCCTGAGGTGGGCGAGACCGTCGTCAAGGCCGCGCAGGAAGTGATCGAGGGCAAGCTCAACGCGCATTTCCCGTTAGCTGTCTGGCAGACGGGCTCCGGCACGCAGTCGAACATGAACGCCAACGAAGTGATCTCGAACCGCGCCATCGAGATGCTGGGCGGCGAGATGGGTTCGAAGAAGCCGGTGCATCCGAACGATCACGTCAACATGAGCCAGTCTTCGAACGATACGTTCCCGACGGCGATGCATATCGCCTGCGCTGAAGAGATCGAGCATCGGCTGATCCCGGCTCTCTCAAAGCTACGCAACGCGCTGAACGACAAAGCGCAAGCCTGGAAGGACATCATCAAGATCGGCCGCACGCATACGCAGGACGCGACGCCGATCACACTGGGCCAGGAGTTTTCAGGTTACGCCACGCAGATCGAAAACGGCATTGCGCGGATCGAGCAGACGATGCCGATGCTCATGCAATTGGCGCAAGGCGGCACGGCAGTCGGCACCGGCCTTAATGCGCCGATCGGGTTCGCAGAGAAGGTCGCCGAGAAGATCGCGGCGATCACGCAGATGAAGTTCACGTCGGCGCCGAACAAGTTCGAGGCTCTGGCGGCGCATGATGCAATGGTGTTCAGCCACGGCGCCATCAACACGGTTGCGGCCTCGCTGTTCAAGATCGCCAACGACATTCGCTTCTTGGGCTCAGGGCCGCGTTCGGGACTTGGCGAACTCTCGCTGCCCGAGAACGAGCCAGGCTCTTCGATCATGCCGGGCAAGGTGAACCCGACGCAGTGCGAGTCACTGACGCAAGTTTGCGCGCAGGTGTTCGGCAATCACGCCGCAATCACCTTTGCGGGCGCGTCCGGACACTTTGAGCTCAATGTGTTCAACCCGGTGATGGCGTACAATTTCCTGCAGAGCGTGCGGCTGATGGCGGATGCGTGCGTGAGCTTCACTGACAATTGCGTCGTTGGGATCGAGCCGCGGAAAGACAACATCAAGCGTGGCCTCGACAATTCGCTGATGTTGGTCACCGCGCTTGCTCCGAAGTACGGCTATGACCGCGCCGCCAAGATCGCAAAGACCGCGCACAAGAACGGCACGACGTTGCGTGAAGAAGCGATTCTGGACGGCATCCCCGCGGATGACTTCGACGCCATCGTGCGACCGGAAAAAATGATCTCGCCGGGTTGAAGCGCGCGCAACCTCTACTCGAACAGCGAACTATTCCGCGCTGTATAGATCTTCCGCGCGCGGGGTGCGCTTAAGCACTCATTGATTAATCTAGGATCACAGTTGCCTCACGCGCGCGTGATGGCGACTAACTTAGTTTAATGCGCGAGTTGTCGAGGCAGTTCAGGCGCGGGAACAACTGTGTAATGCGAACCAAAAGCTTGGCTGCGCATTACCGTAGTCCTATGTGAAAGCTGATGACCGAGGTCGTGAACTTGAAACGCGCGCGAAAAGCCAAAGCGCGCAAAGCAGAAGAAGCAGCAGCGGCCCAAAACCGCGCCAGCTTCGGACGCAGCAAGTCAGAAAAGACCCTCGCCAAGGCCCAAAAAGAGGACGCCGCGCGCAAGCTCGACGGACATAAGAGACATGACGATGACAGCAACTTCTAGCGGCGGCCTGCAAAAGCGCTCCATGCGCATTGCCGGTCATCGCACCTCGCTCGCTTTAGAGCAGGAATTTTGGTCGGGCCTCGAAAAGATCGCGCGCTCGCGCTCAACCAGCTTGCCGATGCTGATCGCATCGATCGACGAAACGCGCGCCAAGGCGGCGCCGGACGCTTCGCTTGCGTCAGCAGTGCGCGTGTTCGTGTTGGAAAATCGCGTTTAGGGCTGCAGCGGCCGCCCGTAGAGAACGAGCGCGTAATAGCACGGCGCGACCGTGCAGTTCTGCATCACGGCTTGCGCGGTGAATGGGCCGCTCCATTGCGGGGCCACGGATACGATCGGCGTCGCATCAGGCAAGATATCCTGCGAGATGAGGTTATTGTTCTGATCGTAGAGGATCATGTTGAAGTCTGCGCAATCATTGTCGCAGACGCCGATGATCCGATACTCGCCGCCAGCTTCTAGCGTCACCGGCACGTTGGTGACTTCGCCGGGCTGCAGCTGCCCGCTTACGGGCGGCGCCAATTGCTGAAAGCCTTGCGCTGCGAAGTGCTGCTCGGCTTGCGCAAGGCGGGCGAGGATTTGTTGCTCGTAGTTTACAGCGCCGGGCGCCTGGGCGGTGGCGCCTGCGGCGGATTGGATTTGCGCAGGTTGTGGCGCGGCTTGCTCGCTGCCTTGCATCATCGCGCCGAGCGCGCCCAGCACGACCACCGTGGCGGCGACGCCGCCGCCGACCCAAACCCATGGCGAGATGCTCTTCTTCTCCTGCGCAGCAGGCGGAACGGCGACTTGGGCTGGCTGTGGCGGCGGGACGTAAACCGGCGGCGCCGGCGGCGAGACGGGCGCTGGGCCGCCCTGCGCTACACGCGAGATGGCGTCGACAATGCGCCGCCAGCCGGCGTCATTCTGATCGCCATTCCAGTTCGACAGATCGGCGGTCTGCACTTCGCCGAACCCAAACGGCGGCGACGCGCCATCGATGGACACGGGGATCAGCAACCCTTTGTCACGCGCGAGGCGCGCCTCTTCGCGCACCGATTGCGATTTCGTCGAGAGCTGGCTCCACAACACGATCAGTGCTTTGCACTGGCTGAGCTTCAACTCGATATGGTCCGCCCAGGTGGCGCCAGGCGGAATCTCATTATCCCAGAAGACGTCGAGGCCGGCTTGCTCCAGCGCCTGCGCGACCTGACGGGCGCGCGCGGCGTCCTCACGGGCGTAAGATAGGAATACATCGGCCATCGGGTCCCCTCCTCGCACCGTCCTAGCAGGAGCGAAGGCCGAATTTAAACCCGCTTCAGGCAGCAGCCTTCGGATCAGGCCCGTAAGTGTTGGGACCTGGGGTTCCCGGCATCACGCCAATGACGATCGCCGCCGCGACTGCGGCCAAGGAGAGCAGCGACGCAAGCATCGCGAGCGCCCCGCCATCGACCGACATAACGCCAGCAACGATGCTGGCGCCGGCTACACCGGCGCCGATCCAACCGCTCTTGTTGATATCGTGGAGCCGCCGCGCGAGCACGCTTACGCCGGGCGCAAGCAAAGCAAGCCACACAGCGCCAGTGATGATCGGATTGGCCGGCGCGCCTGTGTAATCGAGGCCGAAGCTGGAATCGATCATGACAGCCACGACGAGCGACACGATGCTGAACAGCGCCCACCACCAATATTCCGCCCGGCGCGCCCGGCCTTGGCCGTTTGCGTAGAGGCGAAAGCACTTCTTGATGTAGTCGAGCGGCGACATCTCACGTGCGGCTGCCGTGCTCGATGATCCGCCGGCCGCCATGGCCGCGACTGCAGGCTCGGAAGGGCGCCACGCAGGTGGCTGTTGGACTGGCGGTTGCTGCACTGGCGGCGCGGCGCGCGGCGGCGGCGCCGCATCTGGCCCGCGCACTGTTGCGTACACAGCCTGCGCGAAACGCGTCCAATTCTGATCGTTATAATCGCCGCGCCACTGGGTAAGATCGGCGGTCTGCACTTCACCGAAGCCGAACGGCAGTGGCGTCGCTTCGATCAGCGCCGGGATGAGCCGCGACTTGTCGCGTGCGATCCGCGCTTCTTCGCGCACGTAGTGCGAGCGCGTTGAGTGCGCGCTCCAAAGCACGATGGCGGCTTTGCTGTTGACCAGCTTGGCTTCGATATAGTCAGCCCACGTTTGACCGGGCGGGATATCCGTATCCCAGAACGCCTCAAGGCCCATCGCCGACAAACCCTGCGCAATGCGCAACGCAGTCTCGCGATCCTCGCGCGCGTAGGAAATGAAGACGTCTGCCATAGGAGCCTCACTCGCCGCGGATGGCGAAAGGCTAGTCTGATTTGCAGCTATGTTTGAGTTTTATTGCCGTCATACCGACAGCAGAACGTCACTGGCCCAGCTGATGGATAACCCCATCGGCGCTGGCGATCGTCGCGGCGCCGAAACCAGCGTAGCGCGGCGGCTCCGCTCGGGCTGGGTCGAACGACATGAACGCCATTGCCGTCAGCGCGATGACCATCACCCCGGCAACGATGCCGGAAAACAACCCTGCGCGGTATTCACGATCATCAGTCATCCAAAAGCTCCGCAAGGACAACAGGCTCGCGAGTCTGAGGTTCCCTATGACAGACGAACTAGAGCGGCGCGCAATAAACGAGGCTGGTTCCTTGTTGCCAAGGGCCACCGGAAATCATCATCGCGCGTGCGGATTCCGCGAATGAAAGGTTAATCGTGTGCGGGGTGGGCGGGCCTTCCGCCGTGCACGTGGCTGCAATCTCGTATCCAGTGTTGGTCTGCCTCACGTCGTTGAAGCTGCAGGCGACTTCGCCGAGTGTTGTGATCTGGCGTTCTTGGAAGCGCCAAGCAGGCTCTGCACACCCCTCGGCGCTGGTTGCCCACAGACCGACATAACGCGGCTGCGACGCACTTGGCGGCGGCAGCGTGTCGGGGAGCGGTTGGGCCTCTCCTATCTGGGCTGCGGCCTCAGGGTCCGGCGGCGGATCGACCGCTTCAGTGCAGGCGAGCATGGAGACGGCGCAGGCGCCGACCGCGATCAAACGGACTAATCTCATACGGGACTAACAACCGCACGTAGCTCCTGTTCCGCGCCCTCGCATCCGGGCCGCGCCGGCACTATGTTCCCGCTTCGTGCTAAGCTGCGCGCGTTAATCCGCGAATCGAGGGCAGAACGCCGCCGTACATGTCTGATCAATTGCCGATCTCTCAGCGCGCCATGGCCGCGCCCCCCTACGTCGCGTCGCTCAATCCGGAGCAGCGTGCGGCGGTGGAGGCGCTCGATGGCCCGGTGCTAGTGCTTGCTGGCGCCGGCACAGGAAAGACGCGCGTGCTGACGACGCGGCTTGCGCATCTGCTTTCGACCGGACGCGCCAAGCCGTGGGGCGTGCTGGCGGTCACCTTCACCAACAAGGCGTCGCGCGAAATGCGTGAGCGCGTGGAGAAGCTGCTTGGGCCTGGCGGCGGCGGCTTGCCGTGGCTCGGCACGTTTCACTCGATCAGCGCGCGCATGTTGCGCACCCATGCTGAGCTGGTTGGGCTGAAGAACAATTTTAGCATTCTCGACACTGATGATCAGGTTCGGTTGCTGAAGCAGATCATCGACGCCGAAGGCATCGATGAAAAGCGTTGGCCGGGCCGGCAGCTCGCGGGGCTGATCGACGGCTGGAAGAACCGTGCGCTAACGCCGGAGAGAGCGCCGAAGAACGAGGCTTTTCATTTCGCCGATGGCGCGGGCCTGAAGCTGTACGCGATCTACCAAGCGCGGCTGAAGATTCTGAACGCTTGCGATTTCGGCGATCTGCTGCTGCACATGATCGACATCTTCCAGCGCCATCCGGACGTGCTGGAGACGTACCACCGCAAAATCACGCACATGATGGTGGACGAATATCAAGACACCAACGTCGCGCAGTATTTGTGGCTGCGTTTGCTGGCGCAGGCGTCGAAGAATCTATGCGTCGTCGGCGACGACGATCAGTCGATCTATGGCTGGCGCGGCGCCGAGGTCGATAACATCCTGCGCTTCGAGCATGATTTTCCGGGCGCAGTCGTGGTGCGGCTGGAGCGCAATTATCGCTCGACGGGCCATATCCTCGCCGCTGCTTCGCATTTGATCGCCAACAATCGCGGCCGGCTGGGCAAGACGCTCTTCACCGACGATGAGGAAGGCCACCGGGTTAAAGTCCGCGGCGTCTGGGATGGCGAAGGCGAAGCGCGGCTGATCGGCGACGATATCGAGCAATGGGTGCAGTCAAACCGATCCTACGGCGAGTGCGCGGTTTTGGTGCGCGCGGCGTGGCAGATGCGGGCGTTTGAAGAACGCTTCTTGATGCTGCGTATCCCCTACAAAGCCATCGGCGGCCCGCGCTTCTTCGAGCGCGCTGAAATTCGCGACGTGCATGCGTACCTGCGCCTTATCCGCTCCGAGGATGACGATCTCGCGTTCGAGCGCATCGTCAATCAGCCGAAGCGCGGCATTGGTGAAAGCACGGTGCAGAAGCTGCACGGATATGCGGGCAAGCCGCCGGTGCGGTTCGTGACCGATAACGGGCCCCTCTTCGACGCTGACACCGGCGAAGTCGTGACCGAGGAGCCGGAGGCGCCGGGCGGCGCGACGCGTTTCCGCACCTTGATCGGCGCGGCGCGGGAGATGATCCTCACCGACGATCTGCCGCTGAAAGCGCGCACGGCGCTGCGCAGCTTCCTCACCGATCTCGATCGCTGGCGCGAACAGGCGCGCACGATGAGCCACGTCGAACTCGCGGAAATCGTGCTCGATGAGAGCGGCTACACTGAAATGCTGCGCAACGATAAGTCGCCGCAAGCGCAGACGCGGCTCGAAAACTTGAAAGAACTGGTCCAATCGATGGCCCAGTACGACACGCTGGAAGCCTATCTCGAACACGTCTCGCTGGTGCTCGATATCGAGTCCGAGAGCGAGGGCGAGAATGTGCAGCTCTCGACTCTGCACGCGGCCAAGGGCCTGGAGTTTCCACTCGTGTTTCTACCGGGCTGGGAAGAAGAGGTGTTCCCTTCCAAGCGCTCTATCGATGAGAGCGGCGAGAAGGGTTTGGAAGAAGAGCGCCGGCTTGCGTATGTCGGCATCACGCGGGCGCGGGAGAGTGCGCGCATTTCTTTCGTGGCGAACCGGCAGATTTATGGGCGCTGGCAAACGGTGCTGCCGTCGCGCTTTATCGATGAGCTACCCGCCAAAAGCGTCGATGCAGTGAGCGAAACCGGTTACGGCATGCAGGCGCCGGGCGTGCGCGATATGGCCGTGGAGCCCTTCTCCTCCGGCTACCAATCGCCGGGCTGGCGGCGTGCGCAGGAACGCGGCGCGTCTACCTCAAAGCCGCCGATGATCGATGGCGAGGCGCGGCTGGTGGCGCGCAGCGGCGGCGACGATTCCAGCTATGCGCGCGGCGACCGCATCTTCCACGAAAAATTCGGCTACGGCCGCGTGCGCTCGGTCGAGGGCAACAAGCTGACGGTGGACTTCGATAAAGCCGGCGAAAAGCGCGTGATCGACAGCTTCGTGCGCCCTGCGAGCGCAGCTTAGAAACAGTCGCAAGGTGAATGCGCGGCTGACGTTAAGGATGCTCGCGGCGCTGTAGCGGCAGCTACCTTAACCAGCACTGCGCAGAACTTCTTCTATCGCGATTGTGCGATGGACGCCGCTGTTTGAGAGGCGTAGCGCAATTGCATTATGGCGCTAGCAGCGGTGGCATCGATGGAAGCTGGCTGGGACAGCATCCGGCACTGGGTCAGCAATAAGCTGGACCGGGTCATCGAGTACGCGCAATTCCTCTACGTGCAGCGGGTGAACGGATTTACTGTCTCCGGCGCGCCGGAATTTGAAGCATCGGCGGTGCCATTCTTCTTGGAGCTGCTGACTGGGGCCGCGACGTATCTCGAATTCGGGATGGGCGGCTCGACGGTGCTAGCGGCATTGCACGGCGTGCGGTTCGTGTCGGTCGATTCCGATCCGTATTTCAAACGCGCGGTGGAGCGGAAGATCGAAGAAGACGGCAATGCCGATCCGGAAACGCAAACCCTGATACATGCCGATATCGGCCCAACCGAAGCTTGGGGCACGCCGGTCTTGCGGACGCCGACGCCCGCTCGCGTCGCCAACTGGCGCAACTATCTCGAAGCGCCTTGGGCGGCGATGAAGGACAAGCCGGGGCCGTACCTGGTGCTGGTAGATGGCCGCTTCCGCGTCGCCTGCGCGCTGACCGCCGCGAAGAATTTGGACGCAGCCCAAACGCGCATTCTGATCGATGATTACGAGGGCCGCGATCACTACCGCGTGGTTGAGCGGCACCTCGAACTGAAAGAACGCCGCGGGCGTATGGCCTTGTTCACGCCGCGCGCTGATATCGATGCAAGCGCGCTGGACGCTGACATCGAACGCTACAGCGCCGATTGGCGCTGAGCTTCAAGCTCAATCGTCGTCATCATCATCGTCGTCGTCATCATCGCGCGCATTTAGGGCTGCGATGGACTTCCCGCGCAGCGCGTTGGCGCTCACGCGGCTGACAGATGATGATTTGTCGGCGTTGGTCGCAGCGCCGGTGGCGCGCGAAGCACTCCGCTCTCCACCCTCAACTGAAGCGACGGAAGGCACCGCCGCCGGACGCGCAGCTGGCGCCTCGGCGGGGCGAACCTCTGCGGCATTGGCGACGTCGATCACCTCGGCCCCACCAGGGGTCAGCGCATAGTGCGCGACCGCGGCGGCGCCGAACGCGAACAGGCACGCCGTGCCCAGGCTTGCCGCCAGGAAACCCAGCTTCTTCATGATCTTGCTCCCTCGGGCCGAAGCAGAACTCCACGCGGCTGAATAGCAGCTGAACCAACGCCAAGCCCAGTTCCATTTGGGGCGACGGACCTCTATGCCAAGCGCCGATGTTGCTCCTTACCGCCCTTGGCACGCAGACCCAGATCCGCGCCGCCGCCGATGAACTCGATCGCCACGATCCCTCGCCCGCCGACGCGGTGAGCTGGTTCGAGGAAAAGCCCGGCAAGTTCCGCATCGAGATTTACGTGCCCACCAAGCAGGACGCGGCGAGCGCCGAAGCAATCGTCGGCGCGGCTGCGCCTGAGCTGCACCTGAAGCAAAAGAAAGTGAAAGCGGCCGATTGGGTGGCGATGTCGCTCGAAGGCTTGCCGGCGGTGCGCGCCGGACGCTTCGTCGTGGCTGGTGCGCATGCGCTGATGGGCGAGAACAACGGCCGCACCAAGATTTGGATCGAAGCCAGCGAAGCGTTCGGCACCGGCCACCATGGCACGACATGGGGCTGCTTGATGGCGCTGGAAAGCGTGCTGCGCGAGCGGCGGGTCAACAGCGTGCTCGATGTTGGCGCGGGCTCCGGGGTGCTGGCGATCGCGGCGGCGAAACTGGGCGCCGAGGCGCTCGCGATCGAGATCGATCATCGCGCCGCGGCGATCGCACAGATCAACGCAAGGCAGAACAAGGTCGCGCAGCGCATGCGCGTGATCGCTGGCGATGGCGCGCGCTATATCGCCGGCAAGCAGTTTGACTTGGTGTTCGCCAACATCCTGATGCGACCCTTGATCAAGCTGGCGCCGCGGCTCGTGCCGGTTGTTGCGCCGGGCGGCACGCTGATCCTGTCCGGCCTGCTGCGCACGCAAGCGCCGCTGGTGCGCGAGGCGTACGCCAATCGCGGCATGATCTTGGAAAAACAGATTCCGAAAGAAGCGTGGATGACGCTGGTGTGGCGCAAGCCTTGACCGCCTGCCCTTCGCCGGTAGTTTCGCACCGGGGAGGATGCATCATGAGCAGATGGACCATTTTCGCGGCGTTTCTGGCGCTGGCGCTTTTCGTAGCGCCGCCGAGTTTTGCGCAGACGGCGCGCCCGTTCGATCTCGCACAATTGACGCCTGAGGTCCGCGCCTCAGTTGAGGCCGCGCGCGCGGCGCAGACACGCGCGCTGATGGCGGCGGCGCGCTCGCAAGCGGATGGCCCTGGCCACATCCGGTTCACCGGCACCGGCGGCGATACCTACAACGGCGAATGCAATCCGTGCGGCGTCGATAGCCCGCAGCGCCATGGCGTTGGTCTGCTCTCTTGGCCCGATGGCGAAATCTATGCGGGCGAGCACATGCGCGGCGGCAGCGGCGGTTTCAAGCACGGGCACGGCGTCTACACGTTCATGAACGGCAACGTATTCGAGGGTGAGTACAACCGCGATCAGTATAGCGGCTATGGCGTGTTCTGGACGGCGGACGGCCAACTCGCGGATCAAGGCCGGTTCGTGAACGGCGAACTCGTGCGCTGATCAGCGCGAATAGACGTTGAACGCGAACCAACACGGGGCGCTGGCGCAGCGGATCATCGCCGTCTCGATCGTGTGGCGACCGGTGGTGCGCGGGCGGATGTGGATCACCGGCACGCTGTCTTCCAACACGTCTTGGCCGATGACGCGATTGTCCGGGTCGTAGAGGCGCATATCGAAGTCGCGGCAGCGCGTCTCGCACACGCCGACGATGCGATAGTCCTGCCCCGCCCGCAGCATCACCGAAAAGCGGCGGCCCTGGCCGGCGTTAAGCCCGCCTGCAAAGGGGCCGGCCGCACGGGCGTAGCCGTTCTCCACAAGCAGCGTTTCGGCCCGGGACAGCCGCTGCGCGAGCTCGCGCGCGTACGGGTCAGGCACCTGCGCCGCGGCGGGTGTCGCCGCGAGCGTCAGCGCAGCAAACGCCGCGAGCGCCATTTTGACCCAAGACTTCATGTTTTCTCCGGGCGAACGCCTGGATTTGAGAGGATCGCCTCTTAAACCCCGCCACGCAAAGCCCTAAACTCAGCCTACTGAACCTGCCCTGAACCCGGGCTTTAAGGACGCAAGACGTGTTCCAGACATACGACGATCCCGGCGGCCCTGCACTTGGCCGTAAGCACCTGCCCCGCTTGAGGAAAGCGCTCAAGGCCGCCGGCCTCGATGGCTTCATCGTGCCGCACGAGGATGAATGGCAGAACGAATACGTGCCGCCCGCCTATGATCGCTTGGCCTGGGCGACCGGCTTTACTGGATCGGCTGGCGCCGCGGTTGTGTTGGCCGACGAAGCAGCGGTGTTTGTCGATGGGCGCTACACGCTGCAGGTTCGCGCGCAGGTGGATGAGCAGTTGTTCGCCTATCGTGATCTCGTCGATGGCGGCGTGCCGGCGTATCTGCGCGAGCGTGCGCCGAAAGGCGCCAAGATCGGATATGATCCGAAACTGCACAGTCCCGACAGCTTGGAGCGCATACGCGCCGCCGCCGACGCAGCGGGCGCAGTGCTGGTGCCGGTGACGCAAAATCCAATCGATACGATCTGGGACGATCGCCCGCCGATCCCCGCAGCGAAAGTTGTGCCGCAGCCTGAGACTTACACGGGCGAAGGCGCCGCATCGAAGCGGCATCGCTTGGGCGATGCACTCGGCGGCGAAGGCGCGGATGCGGTGGTGATTACTTCGCCCGCTTCCATCGCTTGGCTGTTCAACGTACGCGGCGGCGATGTCGCGCGCACGCCGCTGCCGCTTGGCGAAGCGCTGCTGCACAAGGATGGCACTGCGGACTTGTTCTTGGCGGATGAAAAGGTCTCGCCAGAACTGCGCCAATGGCTCGGCAACGAAGTTGCGATCAAGCCGAGCGATGAGTTGCAGCCGACGCTTGCGGGCCTCGGCGGTAAGAAAGTGAAACTTGATCCTTCGACGTCGTCGGCTTGGTATTTCGAAGAGCTGAAAAAAGCCGGCGCAGAGATCGTGCGTGGGCAGGACCCTGTCGTGTTGCCGCGGGCGTGCAAGAACGCGGCGGAAATCGAAGGCTCGCGTAAGGCGCATGTCCGCGATGGCGCCGCGGTTTCGCGCTATCTGCATTGGCTCGCGACCGACGGCCAAAGCGGCAAAGTGCAAGAGATCGAAGCGTGCGAGCGGCTGGAAAGTTTCCGGCATGACACCAAAGCGCTGCAAGATCTTTCGTTCGACTCGATTTCCGGCGCGGGCCCGAACGGCGCCATCGTCCACTATCGCGTCACCAAGAAAACCAACCGCAAGCTCGCGCGTGGGTCGCTCTTCCTGATCGATAGCGGCGGCCAGTACCTCGACGGCACAACCGACATCACCCGTACTGTCGCCATCGGCCGCGCTTCGCCGGAAATGAAGGACCGCTTCACGCGTGTGCTCAAGGGCCACATCGCGCTCTCGCGCGTGCGCTTCCCGAAAGGCACGACCGGCCATCAGCTCGATGCGCTCGCGCGGATGAGCTTGTGGGAGGCTGGGCTTGATTACGACCACGGCACCGGCCACGGCGTCGGCGTTTATCTCGGCGTGCATGAGGGCCCGCATCGGATTGCGAAGTTCGTGAACACACAGCCGCTTGAGCCAGGCATGATCGTCTCGAACGAGCCGGGCTATTACAAGACTGGCGCTTACGGCATTCGCATCGAGAACCTGCAGGTGGTGACGCCCGCCGCTGACATCGACGGCGGCGAACGGCCAATGCTGGGTTTCGAGACGCTGACGCTGGCGCCGATCGCGCGCGAGCTCATCATCAAGAAGATGCTGAGCAAGGACGAGCTGGACTGGATCAATGGCTATCACGCCAAGGTCTGGGACAAGATCGGGCCGCTGGTGGATGGCGAAGCAAAAGCTTGGCTGGAAGCGGCGACGAAGCCGCTTTAGGCTTTCCTCCTCGCGGGGGAGAGCGCCATGTTCGTCGGCCATTACGCAGCAGCGTTCGCAGCCAAAGCGATCGAACCGAAAGCGCCGATGTGGACGCTCGCCGCGGCGGCGCAGCTGGTTGATATCGGCTGGAGCGCTTTCATTATCACCGGCATTGAGCGGGCCAGCGTTGATCCAGCCCTGCCCGGCTCCACGCTTGTGCTTGAACACATGCCATGGACGCACTCGCTGCCGATGGCATTGGCTTGGTCGGTCGGCGCGGCGTTGCTGGTGAAGCTCTTGTTGCGGCCGCCGATGTGGGCGAGCGCTGTTGTCGGGCTCACCGTGTTTTCACATTGGCTGCTCGATCTTCTCGTGCACCGCCCCGATCTCGAACTTTGGATCGGCGGCGACGAAGTTGGCTTCGCACTTTGGAATTATCCCGTGCCCGAACAAGCGCTGGAGATTGGGTTGCTCGCGGTGTGCGGCGCGGCCTGGGTGGCGAGCCGCAAAACACTAGGCCGCTTTGCGTGGCCGGCGATTGCGTTCATCGGCTTTCTGGTTGCGTTGCAAATCGTAGCGATGCTTTCGCCGCAACCTGCTGGGCCGCTTCCACCAGACAGCGGCGTGATGATCCTCGCTATCTATCTCGTCGTGGTCGCGCTCGCTGCATTGACGGATTTACGGGGCAAGCGCACGACTTAATTCGGGGAGGCTCAAGGCATGTCCAACACAGAACCCGTTCGCGCGCTCTATGCCGCTTTCGCCAAAGGCGACATGCCGGCCGCTCTCGCCACGATGGCGCCTGACATCGTTTGGAACGAAGCAGAGAATTATCCCTATGCTGACCGCAATCCATATGTGGGGCCGGAAGCGGTGCTGATGGGTGTGTTCGCGCGCATTGGCGGCGACTGGGATGACTTCGCTGCAGTGCCCGATGAATTCATCGACGGCGGCGATACAATCGTTTCACTCGGCCATTACAGCGGCACGCACAAGGCCACCGGCAAGCCCATGCGCGCACAATTCGCGCACGTCTGCCGCGTCAAGAACGGCAAGATCGCTGCGTTTCAGCAATATGCCGATACTCTCGGCACATGGCGCGCAACTCAGGCTTGAGGAGATCGGACGCCAGATCACGCTTGATCCCTCCCCCTTGAGCGCGCCAATCTGTCGGCCTGCTCAGGGGGCTCACATGGACCGCAACGACATTCCGCCGATCGATCAAGTCGCCAAGCCGACACGGCGCGGGCTATGGGCGGGCGCCGCGGCGCTGACGCCGCTCGCATTCGCGGAAGATGCTGACGCAGCGACGCCGAACCGGAGCGCGCTGCGGCGCGTGGTCGATCAGCAGAAGGATGAAACCGTCGCGCTGCTGCAGGATTGGATTCGCAATCCGACGATCGCCGCTGAAGGTCTGAACATCCAGCAAGGCGCCGAGTACATGGCGCAACTCGCGCGCGACTCTGGGTTTCAAACCGTCGAGATCGTGCAGACGGATGGCTCGCCCGGCGTGTGGGCGACGCTCGATGTCGGCGCGCCGAAAACGCTCGCCGTTTATTTCATGTATGACGTGAAGCAGTTCAATCCGGCGGAATGGAGTTCGCCGCCATTGGAAGCGCGGCTGGTTGATAACGAGCTCGGGCGCGTGATGGTGGGCCGCGGGACAGTCAACCAGAAAGGCCCGGAGATCGCCTTTCTTGCGGCGCTCCGCGCGTTGCGCGCCGCTGGACGACAGCCGCCTGTAAACATCGTGCTGGTGTGCGAAGGCGAAGAGGAAATCGGCAGTCCGCACTTCCACCAGATCGTGCGCCGCCCCGACATTATGGCGCGGCTACAAAACAGCGTTGGCGTGTTCATTCCAAGCGCCTGGCAAGATCCGACCACTGGCGGCGTCAGCGTCAATCTCGGCGCCAAAGGTATTGTCGAGTTGGAGTTGATCGCTAGTGGCGAAAGCTGGGGCCGCGGGCCGACGCGCGATATTCACTCGAGCACCAAAGCCATGGTCGATGCGCCAGTGTGGCGCTTGGTGCGCGCGCTCGATACGCTCACCACGGAAGACGGCAACACGCCCGCGATCGACGGCTGGTTCGAAAACGTGCGCCCGCTCACGACGCGCGAGCGTGAACTCATCGCGCAAGGCGCGCGCAACACCAGCGAAACGGATTGGAAACAGCGCAACGGAGTCTCGCACTTCATCGATGATCTGCCGTGGGCTCAGGCGCTGGAGCGCCTCGCCTCGCAGCCGACGGTGAACATTGAAGGCCTCGTCGCCGGCTATACCGGCCCGGGCGGCATGACCATTCTGCCGTCGCGCGGCGTAGCTAAGATCGATCTGCGGCTCGTGCCGAACCAAACGCGCGCCGAGGCGGAAGCCAAACTGCGCGCGCACCTCGACGCGCGTGGTTTCAACGATGTGCAGGTGGTCGTCGGCGGCGGCTACGACCCAACGGAAACCGCCGAGGACAGCGCCATCGTGCAGGCGCAGCTCGCCGTTTATCGGCGCGCTGGCGCGCGGGCGACGCTGAACCCGCGCCTCGCCGGCTCGTGGCCAGGCGCGGTGTTCACAGCGGCGCCGGTAAGCTTGCCGGCCGGCCAGTTCGGGCTCGGGCACGGCAGCGGCGCGCACGCGCCGAATGAGTATTTCCTGATCGACAGCAACAACTCGCGCGTTCAGGGGCTCTCCGGCGCCGTGATGGGCTTCATCGACATAATGTACGAACTCGCGCGCTGAGGCTGAACCAAATCCGGGCTTCGCGCGTAAGCCATCCATGCAATACGGACTTGCCTGGATCACCGCCGCTATCGCGTTCGCTGTGCTCGACGCCATCTGGCTGAGCAATGCTGCGCCGAAAATCTACCGCCCGCTCATCGGCGAGGTGCTGGCCGATAATATGCGGCTCGCGCCCGCGATCGCGTTTTACTTGATCTATGTTAGCGGCATCGTTTTCTTCGCCGTTGTCCCGGCGCTCGAACGCACGAGCCTGATGTGGGCCATTTTGGCCGGCGCAGCGTTCGGCTTCGTTGCGTACGCGACGTACGACCTCACCAACCACGCCACGCTCAAAGTGTGGGACCTGCGCATGACCTTGATCGACATGGCGTGGGGAACTATTGCGACGTCTGCCGCCGCCGGCGCCAGCTATTGGGTGGCGCAGCGTTTCGGCTAGCGACTCATCTCGATCCAGGCGTCTTCGTCGATAACTTTGACGCCGTGCTTTTCGGCTTCAGCGAGTTTTGTGCCCGCGCCGGGTCCAGCCACCACGAGATCGGTTTTCTTCGAGACGCTGCCGGATGCCTTGCCGCCGAGTTGCTTGATCAACTCCTCGATCTCGGCACGCTCGTAGGTCGGCAGCGTGCCGGTGACGACGA
>JAWXAM010000044.1:0-7069 GCA_034439495.1 Terricaulis sp.
CTCTCTGCCATCGCTCATTTCGGCACCACCGAGGACGTCACCATCCGCGACATACGCCTAGAACTCCTCTTCCCCGCCGACGATCAAACGCGGGCGGCGCTGGCGGCGCTCTGACGGGTTGTGATCCGGGCGGCGGTGGGCAATCATCCCCGGATGCAGCTCACCCGCCACAAACCCATCGTCACGACGCTGAAGCCGTCGAACCACCCTTACCTCAACGGCGCCTGGACGCCGCTGCACGAAGAGGTGGACGCGATCGAACTTGAGGTGATCGAAGGGGCGATCCCCACGGACATTGACGGCATCTATCTGCGCAATACCGAGAACCAAATCCACCAGCCGATCGGCCGCTACCACCCGTTCGACGGCGACGGCATGCTGCACCAAATCGCCTTCCAGAACGGCAAAGCAAATTACCGCAACCGCTTCGTACGCACGCGCTGCTTCCAGGCCGAACAGGAGGCCAAAGGCTCGCTCTGGGCCGGCCTCATGGAGCGCGCGGAGCTCTCAAAGCGCCCAGGTTTCGGCGCGCATGGCAGCTTGAAGGATTCTGCTTCGACTGACGTCATAGTGCACGCCGGCAAAGCGCTCGCGACATTCTACCAGTGCGGCGAAGCCTATGTCGTGAACGCAGAGACTTTGGAGACGGAGGGCGTCGCGCACTGGGGGCCGCTCGACGGCGTCTCCGCGCATCCGAAGGTGGATGAGCGCACCGGCGAGCTGATGTTCTTCAACTACTCGAAGCACGCGCCCCACATGCATTTCGGCGTCGTCGATGCGGAGAACAAGCTCACGCACTATCGCCCGGTGCCGCTGCCCGGCCCGCGCCTGCCGCACGACATGGCCTTCACCGAAAACTACGTCATCCTGAACGACTTCCCGCTCTTCTGGGATGCGGCGATGTTGCAGAACAACATGCACGTCGTGCGCATGCACCGCGAACTGCCATCACGTTTCGCCATCGTGCCGCGCCGCGGCGACGGCGAGATCCGCTGGTTCGAGGCGGCGCCCACGTTCGTGCTGCACTGGACCAACGCCTACGAAGACGGCGACGAGATCGTGCTCGACGGTTATTTCCAGTCCAACCCGGAGCCCGGCAAATTCAAGGACGCGCCGGAGGGGTATGAGCACATGATGGGCCATCTGGACGAGCACTCGTTCCAGTCGCGCCTGCACCGCTGGCGCTTCAATCTCAAAACCGGCGAAACCACCGAGCAGAATCTCGATCCGCGCGTCCTGGAATTCGGCACCATCAACAATCGCTATGGCGGCCGCAAATATCGCTACGCGTACTCCACCACATCAAAGCCCGGCTGGTTCTTGTTCACCGGCATCGTCAAGCACGACCTCGAAACCGGAACCTCCGAAAGCTACGAACTCGGCGACGGCCGTTATGGCAGCGAATCTCCATTCGCGCCGCGCATCGGCGGCAAGGATGAGGACGACGGTTATCTCGTCAGCTTCGTCATCGATGAAAATCGCGGCACGTCCGAGTGCGTGATCCTCGACGCCAAGAACATCACCGCCGGCCCCGTCGCCCGCATCGCGCTGCCGCACAAAATCTGCTCCGGCACCCACGCCTGCTGGACCAGCCGCGAATTCCTGCGCGAACGGAAAGTCCCATGACCTACATACTCGGCGGCTGGCAGAGCGATTTCGCCGACAATTGGACGCGCAAAGGCTGGGACACTGCCGCCGCGTTCGCCGAAACCATCAGCCAAGGCCTCGCCGCCGTCGATCTCGAACCAAGCGACATCGAATCCGGTCATGTCGGCAATTTCGCAGGCGAGCTTTTCGCCGGCCAAGGCTTGCTCGGCGGCTTCTTCGCGCTCGCGCATCCGGACTTCAACGGCATGCCAACCGCGCGCCACGAAGCCGCCTGCGCCTCTGGCAGCGTCGCTATACTCGCAGCCGCTAGCGAGATCGAAGCCGGCCGCTACGATCTCGCATGCGTCGTCGGCATCGAGCAGATGCGCAACGTCTCGGGCGAACAAGCCGCGCGCAATCTCGGCGCCGCCGCTTGGGCCGGATACGAATATCTCGACACGCCGTTCGCGTGGCCGAAAGCCTTCTCCGATCTCGCCGACGAGTACGAGCAGCGCTACGGCCTCGACTATCGCCACCTGATGGCGATCAGCGAAAACAACTTCGCCAACGCCAAGCGCAACCCAAACGCCCAGACGCGCAAATACACATTCGCGCCGGAGAGCTTCACCGAGAACGACGAGGTCAACCCCATCGTCGTCGGCCGCACCCGCAAGATGGATTGCGGCCAGATTACTGACGGCAGCGCCGTAATCTTCCTCGCATCAGAAAAACGCGCCGCCGCTTACGCCAAGCAGCGCGGCGTGGGGCTCGAAAGCATTCCGCGCATCACAGGCTGGGGTCATCGCTCGGCCCCGATCGCGTTCGCCAACAAAGTCCGCGCCAGCGCCGATCAGCCTTATGTTTTCCCACAAATGCGGCGCGCTATCGAAGACGCGCGCGCCCGCGCCGGCGTTGCGCTCGATCAGATCGACGCAGTCGAAACCCACGATTGCTTCGCCGCCACTGAATACATGGCCATCGACCATCTCGGCCTCACTGCGCCGGGCGAAAGCTGGAAGGCTATCGAAGCCGGCGACATCGCCATGGGCGGCAAATTACCGATCAACCCGAGCGGCGGCCTCATCGGCCTCGGCCATCCCGTCGGCGCGACCGGCGTCCGCATGGCGCTCGATGCTGCAAAGCAGGTCTCCGGAAAAGCGGGCGACTATCAGGTGGACGGCGCGCGAACAGTGCAAACGCTCAACATCGGCGGCTCAGCGACGACCACCGTGAGCTTTATCGTCAGCGCCTAGCCCTCTTCATTATCCTCGCGGTGGCGATATTTATCGCGCTGCGCTTTGTTGACTTGCTTCCACTTCATGCGCGCCGCCGCTTCCAGTGCGGGATTTCCTTTGCGCGCCTCGAACGCCAATTCACGCTGCAGCTTTTGATACGAATCCCAGCGCTCCGCAGCCAAACTCTTATCTTCCAACGCCGCCTGCACGGCGCAGCCCGGCTCGCCACCGTGCGTGCAGTTTGAAAACTTGCACTGCGAAAAAAGCCCCAGCACGTCGGCGAAGCTTTCATCCAGCGCCGCATCGTCCGCGACCAAGCCAAGCTCGCGCATGCCGGGCGTGTCGATCAACAACGCGCCGCTGGGCAGACGAAACAGTTCGCGATGCGTCGTCGTATGGCGCCCGCGCTCATCGTCCTCGCGCACCGCGCCGGTGGACATGAGCTCCGCGCCAGCGAGCGCATTGAGCAATGTAGACTTGCCTGCGCCGGAGCTGCCTAACAGCGCCGCTGTGACGCCCGGCTGCAGCCATTGGTCGAGCGCGCCAAGCCCGGCCCCGGTCAGCGCAGAAAGCGTCACCACCGGCGCGCCCGCAGCGATGTCGACCACCGCCTGCCACTCAGCGTCCGCGTCCGCACTCAGATCCGCCTTCGTCAACACGATGACCGGCCTCGCACCGCTATCGCGCGCGGCCACCAGATAGCGCTCGAGCCGGCGCGGATTGAGATCGTTGTTCATCCCCGCAACCAGGAACGCGACATCGACATTTGCCGCGACCACCTGCACGCCGACGCCGCCCGCCGCGCGGCGCGAGAATGTGCTCTTGCGCGGCAGCAAAGCGTGGATCAGCGCATCGCCGCTGGCCTCGGCCCGGTCGATCGCCAGCCAATCGCCGACCACAGGATGTTCACCCTGCTTCGCCTCGGCCGCAAAGCGTCCGCTCAAGCGCCCGACGCACTCGCCCGCCTCGGTCATCAGCCGCCACAGCCCGCGATGGTGCGCCACCACCCGCGCCGGCACGAGCCCGGCCGCGGCATGCGGCGCGAACGTGGCCCGAAGCGCGTCGCTCCAGCCAAAGGCTTCGATCATGTGTGTATCCGAGCACCGACGCGCCGAAGGGTCGGGCGCCGGCGCGCACTCTAGCCGATTTGAACGCCCGTGACTGCCCCGAACATTCCGCTCAACCCGGCCGCGCAGATAAAAGCGCGTCTTCAGCAGCACCTAGGTTTGCGCCAGTGAGCGAGTCCGCCATCTCAGCGCGCCGGCATCGGCCTTCAACCAGCCATTCCAAACCGTCCGTCCACCAATGCAACGTGTCCGGCCAGTAGCCCAGTGCAGCGCGAACGGTGAGCGCGTTGGCAAACCGTCCCGTGTCGGCCAGCTTGCACGCCAGCTTTGAAAACTCTTCGACGTTCGTCGGTTTAGATGACATGTGGCCCAGCGGATGCGTAATCGGCGCCGAACGCGCCTCAAAACCAGCGAACACGAAGCTGCGCCGATTCCGGATATCTTTATGTACGCTATCAGACACAGCAACGCATGCCGGACCTTTGGCCTAGTACGGTCTAGCAACGACAGGTCGTCAGCTGCCCCGAAAGCCTGCGCCAGGCCCGATATGGACGGCCTGGGCGCATCCCCCTAAGGAGAGGCGATGTTCGAACGACGTATTCTGGTAACCGGTGGCTCCGGTTTTCTCGGCTCGCACCTCTGCGATCGCCTCGTCGCGCGTGGCGACGATGTCGTCTGCGCCGACAATTTGTTCACCGGCAGGAAGCGCAACATCGCCCACCTGATCGGCAAGCCGAACTTCGAATTCTTGCGCCACGACGTGACCTTCCCGCTCTATGTCGAGGTCGATCAGATCTACAACCTCGCCTGCCCCGCCTCGCCCGTGCACTACCAGCACGACCCGGTGCAGACGACGAAGACGAGCGTCCACGGCGCCATCAACATGCTGGGCCTCGCCAAGCGCCTGCGTGCGCGCATTTTTCAGGCCTCGACGTCGGAAGTGTACGGCGATCCCGACGTGCATCCGCAGCCGGAAGAATATTGGGGCAGAGTCAATCCGATCGGCATCCGCTCCTGCTACGACGAAGGCAAACGCTGCGCCGAGACGCTCTTCTTCGACTATTATCGCCAGCACAAACTCGACATTCGCGTCGCCCGCATCTTCAACACCTACGGCCCGCGCATGCACCCGAACGATGGGCGCGTGGTGTCCAACTTCATCGTCCAAGCGCTGAAGGGCGAGGACATCACGCTCTACGGCGACGGCGCGCAGACGCGCAGTTTTTGCTATGTTGACGATCTGATCGACGCGTTCATGGCGTTCATGGACAAGGGCGGCGACCTTCCCGGCCCGATCAATCTTGGCAACCCGACCGAATTCACGATCAAGCAATTGGCTGAGAACGTCATCGATCTCACTGGCGCCAAATCAAAGCTCGTTTATCGTCCGCTCCCGAGCGACGATCCAAAGCAACGCCAACCGGACATCACGAAAGCCAAAGAGCTCCTCGGTTGGCAGCCCAAAGTCGCGCTGCGCGACGGCCTACAAAAGACCATCGCCTACTTCGACGCCCTCCTCAAAGAAGGCGATCCGCTCATCGTGGGGCGCTAGTCGGCGAAGACGTGCGGACCTCCGCCAGCCTGTGAAATAGGCGTCAATAACGGGGATCGGCAACCCAACTGATCTCCGCGAGTTCAGGTGCCGTACAATTGCATTTGGGATAGCCGCATGAACGCTCAATGGGTCCGCCGCACGATTGTGCTCGCCTCTGCACTTGCCGCAGTTGGAATGCCTTTCGCGCAGTACGCCGGAGTGCTGGGCCTCACGGCCGCCGAATTCTCCGAAGCGGGTTCAACGACGTTGCGCGCGGCTGGGTATGCCTTCGCGATTTGGGGGCCCATCTATGCGGGCTTGCTCGCCTACGGCATCTACCAGTTCATTCCAGGCTTGGCATCCGAACCGCTTCTCAAGCGCTTCGCGTGGCCGTCTGTGGTGGCGTGTCTTTGCGTAGCGGCGTGGTTGGTGGCTGCGGGAAGTGATTTGCGCTGGGCGACCGTCGGACTCATCGCGCTTGGGGCGTTTTCTCTCATCGTTCCGTTGTTGGGCGTTTCGCGGACGACCGCTAAAGCGCGCGACGCGTGGCTCGTTGTGACGCCGCTTGCGCTATTGGCGGGATGGCTGACGCTCGCCACTGGTCTCAACACACTCGTTGTTTTGACCCTCGAAGGCTTCATTCAGAACGCCAACGCAAATTTCTGGGCGCTGTCCGGCCTCGCCATTTGCGTCGCTGTTGCGTCCCTCGTCTTCGTGCGCTCACGCGCGTTCGCCTACCCTCTGCCGGTGATCTGGGGGCTGATCGCGGTGTTCGTAGCGGAGCGCACTGGAAATCCCCTCGCGGCATGGGCGTCAATTGCGGCTGCTATCGGCCTCGCTGGGCTCACGGTGTTTATTGTGTCACGCAAGCCCAAAGCGATCTGAATTATCGACAGCTCACGACGCGTTCGCACCTCGCGCCAACGATTACCTTTGAGGTAATTGCCGACGGACGGCAGAGATTTACGCTCGTCCCGCTGCCAAAAAAGGGTTGCGTCATGTCGGAAGCCTCAATCATCGTCATTCGCACGTTTCTGAAAGCAATGGAGGTGGGCGACTACGATACGGCGTTGAGCTGCGTAGCTGAAAACTGCGAATACGCTAATCCAGGCGTGCTTCCCACCGTTTACGGACCGGCTGGAATCCGCGCGCTTCTAGAGCCGTTCTTTGCCCCCACCCTCGAAAACGAAATTCTTATTCAGCGCAGCGCCGCCGATGGCGCAGTCGTGTTTGTCGAGCGCCTCGACAGGCACCGCTTGAAGGATGGCTGGGTCGAACTACCGGTGACTGGAGTGTTTGAGGTTCACGACGACCGCATCACTATTTGGCGCGACTATTTCGATGGCCCGACCATCCTCAGCGTTTGGCCCAAGTCAGCATAGCTCACGGAACGCGCCACGCTCCCTGCTATGTTGAACCCCACTTCGCAAAGAACACTGCGTTCTGGGCGCGCGCCTGGGCATCCAACACGCCGATCTCAATTTCGATCCCCACGGCACGCATGCGCTCGATGCCGGCGCCGTTCGCATTCGGGTGTGGATCACGCGCAGCGATCACCACGCGCGCAACACCTGCCGCGATCAACCGATCCGCGCACGCGACGCCGCCAGCACTGCGTTTAGCGCACGGCTCAAGTGTTACATAAG
>JAWXAM010000045.1:0-190473 GCA_034439495.1 Terricaulis sp.
GATTCGCAACGCAGGGCTTAGCTCCATGCCCTTTTCGCCGGTGCCGCGGGCAAGGTGTCCGTCACCTTGGGCTTTGCGGTTTCACTCCCCGCAAACAAAAGTCCCGCCGACCGTGTCACGCACCTTTCGAGTTTCGGACGTCTACGAAAGCTCCCGTGTGCGGACGAGTTGATGATAGGCATGGTTTGAACTCGGTCGGATTGGTGCGGCTCTATCCTCGTATTTCAACTGGGCTATTGGTTCGGGAGCGGCTCGCTTGGCCGGGAGACGCGAGGAGGAATGTGCCGTCGGGAGTCGCCGACGATTGCGTGATTGTCCGCTTTGGCCCGGAACGGACATTCCGCATTTCATCGGCATCCGGCCGGAATTCGCCGGAAAGCGACATTCCGTTCGAATCTAATTGGCCTCTAGCGGCGCGTTGGGGTCACGAAAACCGACATCCTCTCGGCTCATTGGAAAGCGCACGCCACGTTGCACAAGCATGGCAATCGCTTGCTGACGAGCGGCTTCCACCTCCGGTGCAAGTGGCGGGATCGGAAATCGCGGTGCCCGCGCCTCTGGGATTTCTGCGTCGAGTTGTAGCCAGAAGCCTAGGTAGGTGAGGTCGTGCGAATAACCGCGTCGCAACAGTTCGATCACCGTGTCGAAGTCGTTGATTTTCGCCGCGAACGTCGCGATCGTATCACGCCCGCCATCGAAGGTGGCTTCGGCATTTGCGCCGGCATCAAGCAGCGTTTCCCAGTTTTCCCACGCCGCTCTTCCGCCCCCAGCCGACTCCCAAGAGCGCCCATGCTCGTACGCCCGCCTCAACGCGGTGTATCCGCCAACTTCGGAGATTGCGTTCGGATTTCCCCCATTCTGCAAGAGGAATCGGAGGATCACCGGATTTCTCGCATCTGCCGCCGCAGCGAGGATGGGCGTCAGTCCCACGCGCCCGCCGGTGCTTTGATTGGGGTCTGCTCCCGCGCGCAGCAACGCCTCAACCCCACGCGAATTCTCACAATCGACTGCCCACAGGAGTGGCGTAACGCGACCACCAAGTTCGTCAAAACCAACGCTGATTGAATTTGGATCGACCCCATCAGCGACCGCTGCATTGACGGCGGCCACATCCCCGACGCACGCCGCCTCCGCTAGCGCAGCGACGCGCGGCTCCCCGAACAACTCAATCGCGGTCGCGCCAAGCATTCGGTTGGAATGAAACGTGGGCGGACTGGCGCATCCGCTGAGCATGAGGAGAATCACGCCGATGGCAGGCGCACAGCGCATTTGACCCTCTCGCTTGATTTTTACCGCGAAGGCATCCTCACCAGGTCGCGCTTGATGGCAAGTTCTTGGATGACCGCTTTGGGCCAACGTGCGTCATAGCCGGAGTTTTCGCCGCCATTGCTACCCGATCTTGTTGTCGCCGATAGCGGACATTAGTGAGGCCGCTAGAGCGCCCTCAAGTGCGCGATATTGCGAGGCTCGGCGCCCATCGCATCGTAAATGGCAGACATTTCATCGAGCAGCGCATCCGAGGGCTTGAGGTTGTGATGAACCAACCAGTCGCCCAGTTGATCCAGCGCTAGTCCCCATTCCCCAGCTTCAATGTAGGTCTCAACGTGATATTTCACGTCGTGAGAAAGCTCCGTCGCATCGGCCAACATCGCTCGTATTCTGGCTTCGAAGCTGATGATGCGCCCTCCGCAGCCATAGTAGATTCAATGTCGGCTTTGGACCAACGTACGCCGTAGCGTAGAAAATCACGAAGGGCTTGGTCGCTCAAAGCGTGACGCCGGCGTCAGCAGCGGGGGACCGGCCTATTCTCGCCGATTGCAGTCAGTCCAACCGCGACAATGCTGTACGCAGAGTCGAGTAATGCCCGAGACCTGGGCAGACATTCAAAGACGCAAGATCGCCAAGCCGCGCCCTTAGCGCCTCAGCCATGGCCGGCGGCGCCCAATCGTCATTACTGCCGCTCCATATCTCAGTCTCACAGCGAACATTATCGAGCACGTGGGCCCATGGGCGAACGTAGGCGTGCAGTTCGCGTCGATACGCTGCTTGGCGCAGTCCGAGACAAGCGCGCAACCCGCGTACTACGACGTCAACGAAACGCGACGAAGCAAGCAGATCCAACTCGGCATCAGGACTCGCACGGAACATCGTCCTTATCGCAAGCTTCGGGGCAAGCGCGACCAACGACGCTTGCGAGGCTGTGAAGATGCGGAGCGCCCAATCACCCGCTTGTGCTGCCTCGAAAACCGGTCGTCCGGCCATGGAAGGTAGGAAGTTGCCCAGCTGCAGCGGCGCTGCGGGCGATATCAAGATGAGCTTGCGGACAAGAAGACCTCGCCTCGCGGCGATGTGCGCCGCCGACATGGCGCCGAGCGAGAAACCCGCAACTGTAACCGGCTCATCGACCCCCATTCCATCAAAGGCCGATAAAACGCTCTCTTCGTAGTTTCCCTTGTGATGCCCAAGCCGATCAAGAGCATGAACGTGCTGCAGCGGCGTTGATATTTCAAACGCAGAGAGCTCTTGCGGCGAACCCGGCAAACCATGGCAATAGATGACGCGGCGATTCACGCCTGCATTTGTTCGGCGGCGGGGAACGCATGCAATGTGACCTTATCGCCCAGCTAATGCGAGAGCATCACTAGACGGCTCGCCGGATTTTGGGCGGCGGGCACGCTCAATTCCAGGCATAGACCTGCAGTTAGCGCGAAGGGCCTTCGCTCGACGCGTCGAAGAACTTCTTCATGCTGGCGAAGAAGCCTTGGGTTTGCGGGTGGGCTTCTTCGCCGCAATCCTTGGCGAATTCTTCGAGCAGCTTGCGTTGCTTGGCGCTCAGATTCACTGGCGTTTCCACCAAGAGCTCGACATGAAGATCGCCGCGATCCTTGCCGCGCAGGTGCGTCATGCCTTTGCCTTTGACGCGGAAGCGGCGGCCGGTTTGCGCGCCGGCGGGGATCGTCACCTTGGCGCGGTCGCCTTCGATGGTGGGAATTTCGATTTCGCCGCCGAGCGCTGCTTTGCACATCGGCGTCGGCGCGCGGCAGTAGAGATCGGGGCCGTCGCGCTCGAACAGGGCGTGCGGCTTCACCGAGAGGAAAAGATAAAGATCACCGGAAGGCCCGCCGCGCGCGCCGCCATCGCCTTCGCCGGCTAAGCGGATGCGCGTGCCATCTTCAACGCCGGCCGGAATCTTGACCGAGAGCGTACGCTCTTTCTGCACCGCGCCGCGGCCGCCGCAGCTTTTGCACGGCGTCTTGATCGATTGGCCGCGGCCGTTGCAGTTCGGGCAGGTGCGCACCATGCGGAACATGCCTTGCTGGGCGCGGACTTGACCTTGGCCGGCGCAGGTGCGGCAGGTTTCGAGCGGCGCGTTGCCTTCAGAGCCCGAGCCGCTGCACGGCTCGCACTTTTGCGCGCGCGGCACCACGATCTCGCGCTCGCTGCCTTTGAAGGCTTGTTCGAGCGTGATCTCGATATCGTAGCGGAGATCGGCGCCGCGGGCAGGGCCGGTGCGGCCACGGCCGCCAGCGAACATCTCTTCAAAGCCGCCGCCGAAGATCTCGTTGAAGATGTCGGAGAAGTCGTTGAAGCCCGCCGAGCCCGGACCAAAGCCTGGCCCACCGCCGCCGGGGCCGCCGCCCACGCCAGCTTTGCCGTAGCGATCGTACGCGGCGCGTTTTTGGGGATCGGAGAGAACCGAATAGGCCTCGCCGATTTCCTTGAACTTATCTTCGGAGACTTTGCAGCCCGGGTTCTGATCCGGGTGCAGCTTCATCGCCAGCTTGCGGAACGCTGACTTGATCGCAGCGGCGTCCGCATCGCGCGGCACGCCGAGGATCTCGTAATAATCGCGTTCAGCACTCATGACGCGACCCACATGAGAAAGGAGCGGCTTCCTCGCAAGGAGGAGAACCGCCCCATGTCAGTTGGGAAAAGCGCTGCGACATCGCCCGACCTCGATGACGTGATTGGCTTAAGCGCTTTTCTTGCCGTCGACTTCTTCGAAGTCGGCGTCGACGACACCTTCTTCGTCGGAGCCGCCGCCGCCGCCGCCGTCACCGCCGGGGCCCGCGCCGCCATAGAGAGCTTCGCCGATCTTCATCGACGCTTGCACGAGGGCCTGCGTCTTAGCGGCGATGTCAGAGGTGTTTTCGGTTTCGAGCGAGGTCTTCAAAGCGGCGATGGCTTGCTCGATCGCGGTCTTGTCCGCGGCGGGGATCTTATCGCCGTTCTCGATGAGCTGCTTTTCGGTGGCGTGAACCAGGGCTTCGCCTTGGTTCTTCGCTTCCGCCAGTTCGCGACGCGATTTGTCTTCGCCGGCGTGTTCTTCGGCTTCCTTGACCATGCGCTGGATGTCGGCGTCGCTGAGACCGCCCGACGGCTGGATGCGCATGTTCTGTTCTTTGTTGGTCGCCTTATCCTTGGCGCCGACAGAGACGATGCCGTTGGCGTCGATGTCGAAGGTGACTTCGATCTGCGGCATGCCGCGCGGGGAGGGCGGTATGCCGACGAGGTCGAACTGACCGAGCGGGCGGTTGTCCGCCGCCATTTCGCGCTCGCCTTGGAAGACGCGAATGGTGACCGCGTTTTGGTTGTCCTCGGCGGTCGAGAAGATTTGGCTCTTCTTGGTCGGGATCGTGGTGTTGCGTTCGATCAGGCGGGTGAACACGCCGCCCAGCGTTTCAATGCCGAGCGAGAGCGGCGTGACGTCGAGCAGGACGACGTTCTTCACATCGCCTTGCAGCACGCCGGCTTGAATGGCGGCGCCGACGGCGACGACTTCATCCGGGTTCACGCCCTTGTGCGGCTCGCGGCCGAAGAATTCTTTCACGACCTGCTGGATCTTCGGCATGCGGGTCATGCCGCCGACGAGCACCACTTCCTTGATGTCGGAAGCAGAGAGGCCGGCGTCTTTCAGCGCGGCTTTGCAGGGGCCGAGCGTGCGCTGGACCAGATCTTCGACGAGCGATTCATACTTCGCGCGCGTGATCTTCATGTTGAGGTGGACGGGGCCGCTCGCGTTCGCGGTGATGAACGGGATGCTGACGTCGAACTCGGCGCGCGAGGAGAGCTCTTTCTTGGCCTGTTCGGACACTTCCTTCAGGCGCTGGAGGGCGAGCTTGTCCTGACGCAGATCGATGCCGTTCTGCTTTTTGAACTCGTCGGCCAGGTAATTCAGGATGCGGATATCGAAGTCTTCGCCGCCCAGGAACGTATCGCCGTTGGTCGAGCGGACTTCGAACACGCCGTCGCCGATTTCGAGGATGGAAACGTCGAACGTGCCGCCGCCGAGGTCATAGACGGCGATGGTTTTGTTGGCGCCGGTTTTGTCGAGGCCATAGGCGAGGGCGGCTGCCGTCGGTTCGTTGATGATGCGCAGCACTTCGAGGCCGGCGATCTTGCCGGCGTCTTTGGTGGCTTGGCGCTGTGCGTCGTTGAAGTAGGCGGGAACCGTGATGACGGCCTGCGTCACCGGCTCACCGAGATAATCTTCCGCCGTCTGCTTCATCTTCTGCAGCACGAAGGCGGAGATTTCTGAAGGAGAATATTTCTTGTCGCGGCCTTCGAGCCAAGCGTCGCCGTTCGGACCTTTGACGATCTTGTACGGGACGAGATCCATGTCCTTCTTGGTGATCGGATCGTCGAAGGAGCGGCCGATGAGGCGCTTCACCGCGTAATAGGTGTGGGTTGGGTTGGTGATGGCTTGGCGCGCGGCCTGAATGCCGATCAGGCGCTCGCCGCTTTCGTTGAAGGCCACAACGGAGGGCGTCGTGTTCGCGCCTTCAGCGTTGACGATGACCTTCGGCTGGCCGCCTTCCATGACGGCGACACACGAATTGGTCGTGCCAAGATCGATACCGATCACTTTACCCATTGCTTAGTCCTCGTTCCTTTCAGCAGCGCAGCTTCGTCTTGGGACCCATGGCATGGCGTCCGCGAGTGCTGCGTCCTGTCCTTCAATCAAAGCGGTTAAACGACCTAGCGCCCCGTCCCAAGCACCAAGCCGCTTCGTTCCGGGTTCATGTGGTGTATCGCCTAGGACGTGCAAGGCTTTTGGGGAGCGATAGCCGCATTCTTTGAGAGGAAATAGGGGAGCGCCTATGTGGCTTTGATCTGGCTCAAGGCTCCGCCGGAACAAAAAAGAAACCGAACACCTAGATAGGCGCTTCAGAATGACCCGCCCGGCTTCAGATCTCGACGGCTTCCGGCTTTGGCCTGGCCTGCTCGATCGCGCCGCCCAAGAGGCGCTGCGCGATGAGGTGTTCGCGCGCATGCGGGCAGGGCCGCTCTACATTCCGCGGATGCCGAAATCGGGCCTGCCGATGCGGGTGCGGATGACGAATTTCGGATCGCTCGGGTGGGTCACCGATAAGGAGCAGGGCTATCGGTATCAGGACACCCATCCGGAGACTGGCCGCCCGTGGCCGGAGATGCCGCCGCAAGTGCTGGCGCTCTGGCGCACGCTCAGCGGCTACGACGCCGAGCCGGAGGCGTGCCTCGTCAATCTCTATGAGGGCGATGCGCGCATGGGGCTGCACGTCGATAGCGATGAGGACGCGTGGGACGCGCCGGTGCTTTCGATCTCGCTCGGCGACACCGCGATCTTTCGCATCGGAGGCAGCGTGCGTTCCGACCCGACGCGGAGCGTGCGCTTAGCGTCCGGCGATGTGTGCATGCTCGGCGGCGCGGCGCGGCGCGCGTACCACGGCGTGGATCGAATCCTGCCGGGTACGTCGCGCTTATTGCCGAAAGGCGGGCGGCTTAATTTGACGGTGCGGCGGGTGACGGTTCCGGCGCAGGCGTAGTTGCAGCTGGTGCTTCGGCGGCTGGAGTCGCAGGCGCTTCGCGGTTACGCACGAAGTCCGGCACCCAACCTTCCGGTGGGCCACCCGGGGAGGGCGGCAACCGGCCAGCGGCGATCTCGTGCGCCTTCCAGACCATCGCGTTGTGAACGCGATTCCAGCCTGATGGATGGTCGTAGAAGAACCATTCCTCGAGCGCCGTCGGCTCCATCTTGCGATATTCGCTGAGCAATACCGCGGCTTCGGCGCCGCCATCCGGCTCGCGCGCGACGTTGAGCGCGAACATGTCGGCCTGCTGTTCGTGGAAGTACACGATGTTGCGCTGAAGCGGCGACATGAAGATGCCGACGACAGAGAGAAGGACCATAATCAGCGGCAAACCGGCCGGATCGGAGATGTCGCGAATGCCCCAGCGTTCGTTTTTGGCGATGGCGCGAAAGCCAAAATGCACGACCGCGAACATCACCACGATCATCATCGTCATCATCACGAGGATCGAATAGGTGTGGCCAAGAACGTAATGGCCGATCTCGTGACCCATAACGTGGCGCGTGGCGGCCGGGCTTGCGCGTTCGAGCAATGTGTCGGCAAGCGAGATGCGCGTGGTGCCGAACATGCCGGAGACGTTGGCGCTGATCGAGTTGGTCTGCCGAGAGCGATCGTAGACGTAAACGTTATCGGCGGGCACGCCGTTCGCCTGCGCCATTGCAATAATGTCGTCGCGGAGCTCGCTCTGCTCCATCGGCGTGTAGGTGTTGAAGAGCGGCGAGATATAAACCGGCGCCACCATGCCCATTACGGCAGAGAAGGCGATGGTCACCACCGACCCCCAGACCCACCAAGTGTTCTTGGCGGCGCGGATGATCACGTAGAGAATAGCGATGAAGAGCGAGCCGATGAGGAGGCCGATGCCGGCCCCGATCAGCTGTTCATTGAACCATTCGGGAAACGTTTGTGTTGAGAGGTCGTACCGATGCTCGCGGACGAAGCCGACATAATAGCTGAACGGGAATGTGATTACGGTCGAGACGACGTTGACGAAGAAGGCGACGCCAAGCGCGACGAGCGGAAACCACTTCACGGTTTTCTCAAGCCAGCTGCGCACGCCGCGCGCCCAACCGAGCAACAGGATGAGGCCCGCGACGAGGATTGAAACGGCGCTGCCGGCGAAGTCGATGAGGTAGCCGCCTTCGAAATAGGCGTTTGAGCGTGCAGTGGCTTCCGGGCCCATGGTTGCAAGCCAAGCGTGCGTCGCGAGTTCGGGATCGAAGGGTAGGGTGGCGGCAGCGGCGGGCGCCGCACATGCGAGCGCCACCGCAGCGGCGGCAAATCCAGTTAGACGCATTCTCATTCCCCCGAGAAATTGACTGGCGGAACACTGCCGCCTGACACAGATGAGATGCAAGGGGACGCGCGTCGGGCGCGATCCATTGGGAGACGAACGGATGCGTTTGGACACGCCGGAAGGCAATTTTCCGCCCACGCGCCGCACCATGGCGGCTTCGCTCTTCTTCGCTGGGTACGCGACGGCGGCGCTGTCATCGTGCGCCAGCCCTGTGACCACACCGAGTGACGAGCTGATCACCGAGGATGTGACCTTCACCGGGCATGGCGGCTATGCGCTGCCCGCTTACGTTGCGCGCCCGGCGGCGCGCGGCCGCAAAGGCGCGATCATCGTCGTGAATGAGATTTTCGGCATCCATGATTACATCAAGGATGTTTGCCGCCGCTTTGCGCGCGAAGGATACGTCGCCATTGCGCCAGACTATTTCGATCGTGCTGGCGATCCGGCGCCAATGACCGACTTCGCGCAAATCCGCGAAATCGTCGCCACCGCGAACCATACGCAAGTGATGGGCGATACGAGCGGCGCCATCGATTGGCTGCGCGCGCAGAGCTTCACCGATGGCGATATCGGCATCACCGGTTTCTGCTGGGGCGGCACGGTAGTTTGGATGGCGGCGGCGCAACTGCCGCACGTGAAAGCGGGTGTCGCTTGGTACGGGCGCGTGGTGCGGCCGGCGGCGGGCTCATGGGGCTCGGAGGAGGAGCGGCCGTGGCCCTATGACGTGGCGGCGCAAATCCGCGCGCCGGTGCTTGGGCTTTATGCCGAGAACGACACGGGCATTCCGCTCGAAGGCGTCGAGAATATGCGAGCCGCGCTGATGGCGGCGGATAATCCGACGGGCTCGGAGATCATCGTCTATCCCGGCGTGCAGCACGGTTTTCACGCGGATTATCGGCAGAGTTACAATGCTGAAGCGGCTGCCGATGGGTGGGCGCGTGCGCTAGCGTGGTTCAGGCGGCATGGGGTGAGCTAACGGCTCAATCCGAGGGCTGTTCAGAAATATCGCCGGCGTTGCTCCCCAAGCGGCGCCGGCGATCTTATGTTGCCTGCTTCTCCCGGAGGATCCCCCCATGCGCTATCGCAAACTTGGCCGCACCGGCCTTGCCGTTTCTGAAATCTGCCTCGGCACCATGACGTTTGGGGGCGATGGCTTTTGGAAGGTCATCGGCGCGTTGGAGCAAGACGCATCGACCAAGCTGGTGAAGACCGCGTTCGATAAGGGCGTCACTTTCATCGATACGGCGAACGTCTATTCCAACGGCTTGTCGGAGAAGGTGCTCGGGCAAGCGATCAAGGATTTGCCGCGCGATGAATTGGTGATCGCGACGAAATTGTTCGGCCGCATGAACGCTTACGGCGGCGATCAAACGCCGGAGGCGGAGCGGCGTTCGAAGAATACCAATCTCTGGGGCCTCTCGCGCAAGCATGTGTTCGACGCGATCGATGCGAGCTTGGAGCGGCTCGATCTCGATTATGTCGATCTCTACCAAGTGCACTCGTTCGATCCGGCGACGCCGCTGGAAGAGACGCTTGAAGCGCTCGATGAAGTCGTGCGGTCGGGCAGGGCGCGTTATATCGGCCTTTGCAATTATGCGGCGTGGCAGATTGCGAAAGCGATCGGGATTTCGGAACGGAGCGGGCTGGCGCGCTTTGAGTCGCTGCAGATGTACTATTCGATAGCCGGACGCGATCTTGAACGTGAAGTCGTGCCGCTGGCGAAGGATCAAGAGCTGGCGATTCTGCCGTGGAGCCCGCTCGCGGGTGGCTTTCTCTCTGGTAAATTCACCCGCAACGGCGCGGGCGAAGGCCGCCGCGCGACGTTCGACTTCCCGCCGGTCGATAAAGAGAAGGCCTACGACATTATCGATGTGATGAAAGAGATCGGTGATGCGCGCGGCGTCTCGGTGGCGCAGATTGCGCTCTCGTGGCTGCTGCACCAAAAGCACGTCACCAGCGTGATCATCGGCGCAAAGACTGAGGCGCAGCTCAACGACAATCTCGCCGCGACGGGCGTCGAGCTATCGAGCGATGATTTGAAGCGCTTGGATGATGTCTCGAAGCTGAAGCCGGAATATCCAGGCTGGATGCTCGAGCGCCAGGGCGCGGATCGCACTTCAGGCCTGAGCTAGCGCAAAAGAAAAGCGGCGGCGCTCTTGTCCAGCGCCGCCGCCCGCATGCATCCCCCGGCGTTCTGCCTACTGACGCACGATCTCAACTTGATAGTCGCCGGTCGAGCCGCCAAGGCCGCTCGCCTGGATGTAGAATTCACCGCCCGTTTCTGAGCTGTAGCGAACGCGCGCATCGAAGCCCGGGCCGCTATCATCATCGGTGGTGACGCTTTGACCCTCAGTGTTGAGGATCGACACGAACGGATCGGTCAGCGCGTTGTCGCCGTGGCCGCGCACGTCGATGACATAGCGGACGTTGGCTTCAAGGGTGACGCGATAGGTATCGAGGTCGCCCGGCATTTCGATGCGGCTGATGCGGCTATCGGCGTTCGGATCTAGGGTTTCGTCCGTATAGACGTTGCCCGGAACGTCGGTGTCGTTGATGCGCAGCCAGTATTGGCCGGCGCTCGCGGAACCGTAAGACGACACGCCGACGAAGTAGCTGCCGCCGGTCGGCGAGGCAAAGTTCAGATAGGCGTTGAGGCCCGTGCCGCCGTCGTCATCCGCAGCGATTTGCGTGCCCTGCGCGTCGTAAAGCGTGAGGTAGGGGTCAGCCAGCGGCGTATCGCCGGCGCCATCGAGCATGATGCGATAAGAGCGGCCTTCGATCAGCTCGACGTAGAACCAATCAACGTCTTCCGGCGTGCCGAGCTGGCTCTGACGGCCTTCACCGCTCGGCGCGATATAGTCGGCGTTGTCGATGCTCTGGCCAATTTCGCCAGGGATCACGCCGACAACATAGCGGCCTTCTGCTTCTTCAACGAAGCCGCGGACTTCGATGAAATGCGCGCCTGTCGTTGTGGCTTGGTATTCGAGGAAAGCGTTGAGCTCTTCGCCGCCGTCATCGTCGCGTGCGAGTTCGGCGCCATCCGGTCCGTAGAGAATGACGTAGGGGTCGCCGAGCGCGTCTGGGGTTTGCGTGCTGTCGACGCTGATGCGCAGCGTTTGGCCCTCGGTCATGTCGATGCGATACCAATCGCGATCGCCGGCTGGTGAGAGCTGCCCTTCGCGATAGTCACCATCGGCGCTGAGGCTGGCGTCGGTCGAGGCGTCGGCCGGGATCTCGCCGCGCTGAGCGCTGAGCGTGTAGGCGCCGGTTTCTTCTTCGCCAAAGCCGCGCGCTTCGACGAAATAGTTGCCGGTCGTCGCAGCGGTGAACTCCAGATACGAGTTGAGGCCTTCGCCGCCATCGTCATCGAGCGCGATTTCGGCGCCGCTGGCGTCGTACAGCTTGATCATCGGGTCGCCGAGCGGGGAGTCGCCGCTGCTGACCAGGGTGAAGCGATAGGATTCGCCCTCGGTGAGGCGCACGCGGTACCAATCGGTGTCGGTCGGGAAGTCTAGATTGCCATTGACGCTGCCGCCGAGAGAGATGCGGCCGCGCGTCGAACGATTGGCGCCGATTGCGTCGGTCGGCATGCGTTCGGTCGTGACGTTGAGCGCGTAGGTCCCTGTGTAGGCGTCGGCGTAGCCGCGGGCTTCGATGAACACATCGCCATTGGCGCGCGGAATGTAATCGACCGCCGAGTTCAGGCTTTCGCCGTCATCGTCGTTCATCGCCAGTTCGTTGCCTTCCGCGTCGAGCACGCGGACCATCGGGTCGCCAAGCGGCGAAGCGCCGGCGCCGGCGAGCGTGATGCGATAGCGTTGGCCGGTGCGGGTGCTGAGGCGATACCAATCGACATCGCCTTCATATTCGATGTTGCCATTGGTGGCGCGGCCAGCATTGGCCCGGGCGCGGGTGTCCGTGCCGTTGCCGGCGTCATCGGCGGGCAGGGGCGCTGAAGTGGCGCTGAGACGATAGCGGCCAGTGGCGGCCTCGCTGAAGCCGCGCGCTTCGACGAACACTTCGCCGGATTGCGCCGGCGCGAACGTCACAGCAGAGTTGAGCCCGTTGGCGTCGTCGTTGAAGGCGAGCTGATTGGTCTCGCCGTCATAGATCGCGATCATTGGGTCGAGCGCTTGGCCATCGGCGCCGGGCAAGCCATCGAGCGTGAAGCTGTAGCGTTGGCCTTGCTCGACACGCATCCGATACCAGTCAACGTCGCCGGCCGGATCGATGTCGGCTTCGATGGCCGCGCCGCTGAACGTCGCGGTGGTGGTCGCGTCGCCCGCTGCATCGGCGTCCTGCGCTGAAGCCGCCGGCGCAAAGCTCATGAGCAACGCAGCTGTCGCTACGCCGAACCACAATTTTCCCCGCATGATGATCTCCCCTCGAGTGCCGCAAATTCGCGGGGCCCTTTGACCACGACGAACAGCGCGCGTCGTCATGGTTAACGATCATTCATGTTCCAGGCAAAGCCGGATTGAGGCGTTTTGACGGTAACGCGCGTCAACGCCGCAGGGCGCGCGGTAGCGGACGCATGGCTCGTGTGGAGAACTAGACTTTGACGTCCACAGTTGGGGTCGGGCTTTGTGAGCCGCCGCCGGCCGAGACCAGCACCATCGCGGCGCGGAGCGTGCGATCGCCGAGCACATAACCGGCCTGCATGACCTCTAGCACTGTGCCGACGGGATGCTCGGACGGCGCCTGCGCGACGGCTTGATGGACGTTCGGATTGAAGGCCTCGCCTTTGACGCCGACGCGCTTCAGGCCGTGGCGCCCGAAGGTCTCCAGCATCGTGCGTTCGGTGAGTTCAAGGCCGGTGACGAGATTGCGGGTGGCTTCGTCGGCGGCGGTTTGAGGCGCAACTTCAAGGGCGCGCGAGAGCGCATCAGCGATGGGGAGCAGGTCGCCGGCGAAGCGATCGATCGCGTAAGCGCGTGCTTCGCTGACTTGGCGCTCGGCGCGGCGGCGAGTGTTTTCGACTTCGGCCAGCGCGCGCAGCATATCGTCGCGCGCTTTGCTCAATTCAGCTTCGAGCGCTGCCGTGTCCGGCGCAGCCGCTTCCGGTGCGTCTTGCGGTTTGGTTTCAGCGTTCGCTTCGTTCGTCATTCCGTCCCTCGTTCAACGTTCGCTATTACGGCCGTCGAGCACCTTGCCGACAACGCGCGCGGTATAGTCCACCACCGGGATCACCCGGGCGTAATTGAGCCGGGTCGGGCCGATCACACCGAGCGCCCCGACGACCTTCCGTTCGGCGTTCATATAGGGCGCGACGATCAAACTCGACCCCGACAATGAAAACAGCGGGTTTTCCGCGCCGATATAGACCCGAACCGTGTCCGCCGACTTGGCCAGATCGAGCACTTGGATGAGTTCCCGGGTCTTTTCCAGGTCATCGAAGAGCCGCCGCGCCCGTTCCAGGTCGGCGATGGCCTGCTGATCTTTCAGCAGATTTCCGCGGCCACTTACGATCAGAGCGCGGCCGAGAGTAGGGTCTTCACCCGACCATTCGACCAATCCGCTTTCCACCAGCTTCGCTGCGGCTTGATCGAGCGCGGCGCGGTCACGTTGCAACGCGTCCCCCGCGGCGGCGTGGGCCTCGGCCAGGGTTTTGCCTTTGAAGCGGGCGTTCAAATAGTTTGCAGCTTCCGCCAGCGCGCCAGGCGGCATGTCCGCCGGCGTATTGATGATGCGGTTTTCGACCTGATTGTCCTCGAACACGAGCACGAGCAGCGCTTGGCCGGGGCCAATGCCGACGATCTCGGCGTGGCGCACCGGAGCGTCACGCTGCGGCGTCACTACAAGCCCGGCGCCGCCGGCTAGGCCAGAGAGTAGGTCGGAGGCGGCGCCCATGACGTCTTGCGGGTTCGAACCTGCCTGCGCGATGCGCGCATCGATCTCGCGCTTCTCGTCCAGCGGCACGTCGCCGAGTTGCAGCAAGCTATCGACGAAGAAGCGCAGGCCAATGTGGGTGGGCCGGCGACCGGCCATGGCGTGCGGCGCTTCGATTAGACCTAGGCTCGCCAGATCGGCCATGGTGTTGCGGATGGAAGCTGCCGAGAGGCCCATGCCGCCAAGCTTCGACAGCGTGCGCGAGCCCACGGGCTCGCCGGTGGTCAGATACGATTCGACGATCTCGCGAAAGATTTCGCGGGCGCGCGCGTCGAGGCTCGTCAAATCGGGGGCGGGCGGTTCGGCCATGGCGCTCTAGGTAGCGAACGGCGCCCCCGGCGCAAGCGCCCCGGGCCGCGGCGTGTTTCCCGCGACTTGATTTTGCCGTGTTCCGCCAAGAGGAGAGGGTCATGCGTTGGGGAATTTTGAGCTTTCTCGCGGTCCTGTGCTTTGCCGCGCCGGCGGCTGCGCAAACGGCGATCACGCTGCGCGCCGATCCGGCGCCGATCGTGGATGCCGAGATCAATGGCCGACCGGTGCGGCTCGAAGTCGATTTGCGGTTTCCGCGCGGCTTGGCGCTGAGCGCGGCGGCGGCGCAGCGGCTGCGCGTGCGGCAATTGCCATTTATGGCGATCAGCATTGGCATTGAGGGCAGCGAGTCTTCGCTGCGGGGTCGCCTCGCGCGGCCGCGCGTGTTGTTCGAGGGCGAAGAGTCCTCGCGGGCGTTCACGGGCGTCTTTGCGGCGCCGGTAACGACGCGCGGCGATGGCGTCATCGGGCCTGGCGCGCTGCCGTACGATGTCATCACTATCGAACTCAATCCTGAGGCGACCGGCGCGCGCGATATCGTGCTGTCGCTGGAGGATGCCGACGACTGGACGGCAAGCGCTGAGGTCGGCGGGGAGCAAATTCAGGTGAACTTCAACCTCGTCAGCAGCGCCAGTGTGTTCAACCGCACGGCCGCGCGCTTGTTCGATGCGGCCGGTGCGATCCCTGCGGCGGGGGAATTGACCGAGAGGCCGCTGATCCTCGGCTTGCGAACGCTGATGCAGCCGGTGAGCACGGAACTCACGGTATTGGGCTTGCCCGTTGGCGCTGCTTTCGCGCGCACCAATGCGCCGCTGCTGGGCGCGCTGGAGGAGGACGCGGTTGTCGTTGCGGCCGATAGCGGCGAGGCGCCGCCGCCGATCGTGACGCTCGGCCGCTCGGCGCTGTCGCGCTGCGCTTACATCCGGGTCGATCGCCGCGCGCGGACAATGACGCTCCGCTGCGCCGTCTGAGCTTTACGCCGCCGCCGCTTTCGGCCAAGCAGCCCGATCAGTTTTCCAGGAGCTCACATGCGTCCCTCCGGCCGTGCGCCAGATCAATTGCGCGACGTCACGCTTGAAACGGCGGTCTCGCGCTACGCTGAAGGTTCATGTCTGGCGAAGTTCGGGCAGACGCATGTGTTGTGCACGGCAAGCGTCGAGCAGGGCGTGCCGGGATGGCTCAAAGGGCAGGGCCGGGGCTGGGTGACGGCGGAGTACGGCATGCTGCCGCGCGCCACACACACACGCGGACGGCGCGAAGCTGCGCAAGGCAAGCAGAGCGGGCGCACACAGGAAATTCAGCGGCTGATCGGACGCTCGCTGCGCTCAGTGGTTGATCTGAAAGCGCTGGGGGATCGCAGCATCACTTTGGACTGCGATGTGATCCAGGCTGACGGCGGCACGCGCACGGCGGCGATTACCGGCGCTTGGGTCGCGCTGGCGAAGGCGTGCGCGTATCTCGTGGAAGAGAAGGTGCTGAAGGCCAACCCGATCACGGGGCAGGTCGCGGCGATTTCGTGCGGCGTGTTTGGCGGCACGCCGATCCTCGATATCGATTACGCCGAAGATTCAAACGCGGAAGTCGATTGCAATTTCGTGCTTGCCGGCGACGGCCGTATGATCGAGCTGCAGGCCACCGGCGAACAGCGCCCGTTCAGCGACGAGGAATTCGCTGAGATGATGCGGCTGGGAAAGCTCGGCTGCGCGCGGCTGTTTGAGATGCAAAAAGCGGCACTTGGCTGAGGCGGCGATGATCAGCGCACTCGTTGAGGCCGGGTCGATTGCACGCATCGCGCGCGTGGGGTATGCGCCGTTCGAGGGCGATGACCCGATCGAGATCACGTTCGCGGGCGGGGCGGTGTTTCACATCGACGTCGGCTTCGAGGGCGCGACCGATATTCGCGTTGGCGAGGGGGGCTTGCTGGAAGCCGCTTACGGGCATTTGCGGACGGAAGAGCCGGACACCTATGCCGCCATCGCGCGGGATTGGACGGGCGAAGATATTGAGCTGCCGTGGCTGATCGGCGCAACGCTCGCCAATCCGCGCCGGCTCACGATGACGAATCCGTATCGCGTTGATGTCGGCTACGTGTTCGACGCTGGCGAGCGGCAGTTCGCGCTGTTCGGTGAAGCGGATTACATTACTGCGGCGGACTTGGACGACCCGGAGCTTGAGAGCTTTGCACTTGAGATCGGCGCGCCTTATTCGGCCGCCTGATCCGCCACTTCGTCTAATGCGTCGTCGGCGGTGGGTTCGTAGCTGAGCAATTCGCCCGGCTGGCATTCGAGCACGCGGCAGAGCGCGTTCAGCGTTGAGAAGCGGATGGCTTTGGCTTTGCCGGTTTTTAGGATCGAGAGGTTCGCCAGCGTCACGCCAACCTTTTCGCTCAGGTCGGTGAGCGACATACGCCGCTCCAGCAAAATGCGGTCGAGAGTGACGCGGATCGCCATCAGATCGTCAGCTCCTGCTCTTCCTTCAGGCGCGCGCCTTCGCGGAAGACTTCAGCCAACACGATGAGAATGAGGATCGAGCCCCAGGTCGAGATGTCGATAGCGAAGCTAAAGGTGGTTTCGAGATTGGGCTCGCCGAACGTCGCCACCAGAACGCCAGTGAGCGCCATGAGCAGATAGCGGGCGATTTCGATCGCCAGCATCGTGATCCAGATGACGCGGAGGTGTTGCGCATTCTCGCGCTGGAAAGGTTCGCCGGAGGAGAAACTGTCGAACAGCTTGCGCAGGCGCCAAACGATGATGAGCGAGCCGATGATCGCGACCGCCGCGATGAGAAGTCCGGGCACGGCGATCGGCCAGGTGCCGCCGCCGGGCTGGTCATAGGTGACGTGGAAATTGCCGCTGCCGCTTCCGACCGCCAAATTGCCGTCGCCGCCCTCTAGGAGCGCGGGGTCCACCATGCCGTTTGCGATGAGCACGAGTATTGCGCCATATCCGATGGCGGCGAGCACCCAGAGCCCGGCAAGCAGCCACAATCCGTACCAAGCCCAAACCAGGCCGGTCCGGACGATCGATGCGAGCGAGCCTTTGCCCAGGGCCTTCATCGCTGAACTCTAACCTCCAAAGGGCGTACCCTAGCGCGGGTTTATTGATAAACGATATAGACCGTCATCAACGTAGTCAAACAAGTGTTGCAAATCATGCCTCGCCTGACCGGCCGGCTGGTCGTCGCCAGCCACAATTCTGGAAAAGTCCGCGAAATCGCCGCGCTGCTGGCCCCACTGGGGGTGGAGGCGGTGTCGGCGGCGTCACTCGGCCTGCCTGAGCCGGAGGAGACAGAGACAACCTTCGCCGGCAATGCAGCGCTCAAGGCCAAGGCGGCCGCTGACGCTTCGGGCCTCCCGGCGCTCGCCGACGATTCAGGGTTGGAAGTGTTCGCGCTGGGCGGCGACCCGGGTGTGTACTCAGCGCGCTGGGCGGGACCGACGAAGGATTTCGCCGTTGCGATGGAGCGCGTGCAGGACGAACTCGCGGCGCGCGAGGCGAAGGATTTATCCGCGCGCTTTGTGTGTGCGCTGGCTTTGGCGGAGCCGGGCGGGGCGGTGGATGTGTTCGAAGGCGAAGCGCGTGGGCGCATCGTGTTTCCGGCGCGCGGTGAGAAGGGCTTCGGCTATGATCCGATCTTTGAGCCGGAAGGACATTCACGTACGTTCGGTGAAATGAGCCACGAAGAGAAGTTGCCGCTGACGCATCGCGCGCGCGCGTTCGAGAAGTTGCTCGCGGCGCTTTCATGAACGTAACCGGCATTTACGTGCACTGGCCGTATTGCGCGACCATCTGCCCGTATTGCGATTTCAACGTCTATCGCGCGCGAGGCGCTGATAACGCGCCGCTGCTGGATGCGATCATCGCGGACATGGAGGCGCACGCGCAGCGCTTCGGCCGCCGCACCGCTACGAGCCTCTTTCTCGGCGGCGGCACTCCGTCTTTGCTGCGCGGCGGAGAAATCGCGCGCTTGATCGATGCCGCATCGCAAGCCTTCGTTCTCGCAGCCGATTGCGAGATCACGCTGGAGGCCAATCCCGAAGATGCGGCGCTGTTCGATGAGCACGCGGCGGCGGGCGTTAATCGCTTTTCCATCGGCGCGCAGGCGTTTGACGACGCGGCGCTCAAGGCGCTTGGGCGGCGGCATAACGCTGACGCTGGGTTGCGCGCGGTGGAAGCGGCGGCGCGAACAGATCAGCGCGTCTCGCTTGACCTCATCTATGCGCGGGAAGGGCAGACGTTGGACCAGTGGCGCGAAGAGCTAGTTTCAGCGCTGGCGCTGCCGATCGAGCATGTTTCGCTCTACCAGCTCACTATCGAAGCGGAGACGGCGTTCGCGCGGCGGGTCGAGCGCGGCCAACTCACGCCGCCCGACATCGAGACGGCCGCTTCGCTTTACGAACTGACGCAAGAGATTTGCGCCGCAGCGGGCTTCGCCGCGTACGAGATCTCCAATCATGCGCGCGATGCGGGCGCGCGTTCGCGTCACAACCAAGTCTACTGGCGCGGCCAAGATTGGATTGGTATCGGGCCCGGCGCGCATGGGCGCGTGTCGCGTGACGGCGCGCGTCTGGCGTTTGAAGCGCAGCGTAGGCCGGCGGATTACATTGATGCCGTGCGAGAAAACGGCGTGGGTTGGATTACAGATTCGGTCCTAACCGGCGAGGAAACCGCCGACGAGACGCTGCTCATGGGGCTGCGGCTCGATGAAGGCGTCGATGTGGAGCGCATCGCCGCGCTGCGTGGCCGGCCGATCAATCCGCAAGCGATTGAGTGGCTCGCGGAGCAGGGGTTCATCACGTTTGACGGCGGGCGCGTGACGCTCACGGCGCGCGGGCGCATCGTCGCCAATAGTGTCGCGGCCGAACTCGCGGCTTGATCAGGTGCCAGAGCGCGGGAATTGCTGCGGCGCGGCTTCCAGGATGCCGACCTCGTTCTGACGCACTTCGATGATCGCCAGGCCGCGTTCGACTGCGCCGTTCGAGCGGAAGCGGAAGAGTCCGTCCGAGCCGGCAAAGCCTTCGCTGTTTTCCAGACGCGTGCGGCTGATCCCATTGGAGCCGCCGTCGCGCGAGAGCAAGGCGGCGAGCGCGACGGCGTCATAGCCGAGGCTCGCAAGGCGCGTTGGTTGTTCGCCGAACGTGGTTTGGTAGCGGCCCTCGAAGCTGCTGCGCGACGTGGGATCGGTCGAAACGTACCAGCCGCCGGCGAGCGTCGGCTCGCGCTGGGCGTCGCCGGCCCAGACGCTGGTGCCCATGAAGCGCGTCTGCCGCTGATCAACGCCGGCGCGGACAAGCGCCGTGCCGATCGAGCGCAACGCCGTGCCGCTTTCGGCGATCAAAATGCCTTGCGCCGGTTGCGTACGCAGTGCGCCAGCAAGGGAGGTCGCCGCTGCTGAAGCTTCGGTGTCGGTGCGGTTATAGAGGACGCTGTGCACGATGGTGACGCCGTGCAGGCGCGCTTCTTCGCGCAACGCGCCTTCGACGCGGCGTCCGTACTCGTTCGACGGCGCCAAGAGCGCGATGGTGCGGATGTTGCGCGACGCGGCGTAGGAGACGATGCGCGAGACTTCGTCTTCCAGTTGGAAGCTCAGTAGATAGACGCCGTTGCCGCCAACGGTGCGGTCAGATGAAAATCCGATCACGGGTACGCTGTCGCCGCGCGCGGCGTTGGCGGCGCCGAGCACCCCTTCGCGCAAGACTGGGCCAACGATGATGTCAGCGCCGTCGGCGATCAGCGCGCGTGCGGCTGCGTTGGCGGAGGCTTCGTCGCTGCCCGCATCGCGCGGGATCAGCAGAGTGTTCTGGTTGCCGTGATCGAAGAGTGCGAGTTCGGCAGCGTTGTAGAGCGCAGCGGCGTCCTGCGGGCGGAGCGAGAAGGGGAGCAGCAGGCCGACGCGGACGATGTCGCGCCCGCGCATGAAAGAGGGCGTCACCCCGTCGCGGGATTGCACTTGGGCGTCTGGCGGGGTCACCGGACTGGGGCCTGGTCCGGGCGGAGTGCTGGAAGGCGCGGTGGCGCATGCGGCCATGAAAGCTGCCAGACTGATGGCCGCAGCCGTCTTCACGCTTGGCGCGCGGCCCAAGCCCAGCGATGATTTACCGGACGCCATGAACAACCCTTCGTCAGACCCCAATGAGATCGCGCGCGACCGTATCGGCGCCCGCGAATCCAGTCCACCGCTGGAAGCGGGCCTTTATGTGGTGGCGACACCAATCGGGAACCTGCGCGACATCACTTTGCGGGCTCTGGATATCTTGGGCGGCGCCAGCCGGGTGTATGCGGAGGATACGCGGGTCACGCGTAAGTTGCTGGACGCCTATGGGTTGAAGCCGAAGCTGGGCGCCTATCACGAGCACAATGCCGAAGCCGGTCGCGAAGAAATCCTGGGGGCGTTGGCGCGCGGTGAGAGCGTGGCGCTGATTTCAGATGCCGGCACGCCGCTGGTTTCCGATCCTGGCTACAAGCTGGCGCGTGCGGTGATCGAGGCGGGGCATCGTGTGTTTCCGATTCCTGGCGCGTCGGCTTTGCTCGCAGGGCTCGTTGTTTCTGGGTTGCCGAGTGATCGGTTTTTGTTCGCGGGCTTCTTGCCCGCAAAGCAGGGGCAGCGCCGTGCGGTGTTGGCGGAGCTGGCGGAAGCCGACGCGACTTTGATTTTCTATGAGTCGGGTCCGCGCTTGGCGGACTCGCTCGCCGATATGGCGGAAGTACTTGGAGAGCGGCAGGCGGCCGTAGCCCGTGAACTCACCAAGATGTTTGAGGAAACGCGGCGCGAGACGTTGCCGGCGCTTGCGGCGCACTATGCGGAAGCTGGCGCGCCGCGCGGTGAGATCGTCGTGCTCGTCGGGCCGCCGCTGCCGAAAGGCGAGGTGAGCGATGAAGCGCTCGATGCATTCTTGCTGCGTGCGTTGCCGCGCGGCGTGAAGGATGCCGCCGCCGAGGCGGCGCGTGATCTCGGTGTGCCGCGCAAGCGTGCGTATGCGCGGGCGCTTGAATTGAAAGATCGTGCGTGAGCCGCCGAGAGGCCGAGCGGCGCGGGCGCTTGGCCGAGTGGCAAGCGATGATTTTCCTGATGTGCAAAGGATATCGCATCCTTGGTCATCGTTTGCGCACGCAATTTGGTGAAGTCGATTTGGCGGCCTGGAAGGCCGGCGTTTTGGTTATCGTGGAAGTCAAAGCGCGCTCCACGTATGATGCGGGCGCGTATGCAGTGACGCCGATGGCCCAGCAGCGTATTGCGCGCGCGGCGCAGGTTCTGGCGGGCCGTTGGCGGCTCAACGCAGCGCCGATCCGGTTTGACTTGGTAGTGGTTGGTTCAGGTCTGTTGCCAAGGCATGAACGGGCTGCGTGGTATGACGAACGCGCCCGATCTTAAGTGTGCCGAAACGATCCTGCGGCACACTCGCGCCAAATGCGTGTTGTTGCCGCCCTTTCCTTCTTGTTCATCGCTTGCGCGGGCGCGAGCGGCTGCGTGACCGCGGCCATCGGTACGGCGGCAAGTGTTGGCGTGTACGCCGTCCAGGACCGCACGATCGGCGAGGGCGTCGATGACGCCGCCGCTTCGAGCTCAATCAAGATGCGCCTGATGGCGGCGGATCGCGCGGCGTTTCAGGAAGTCGATGTCGAAGTCGCCAATCGCAACGTCTTGCTCTCGGGCACGGCGCCGACGGCGGAGCATCGCCAGGCTGCGGAGACGATCGCGCGGGGAATGCGCACGGTAGAAAACGTTTACAACGAGATCGTCATTGGTGAGCCGTCGAGCTTTGCGCGCAACGCGCAAGACGAGCTGATCACCGCACAAATTCGCACGCGTCTGACCGCGAGCCCGGCCGTGCGCGCGATCAACGTCAACATCGAGACATTTCACGGCAACGTCTATCTGATGGGCACGGCCCGGACCGAAGAAGAGCTGCGCCGTGCTGCTGAGATCGCATCCGTTGTCGGCGGGGTGCGGCGCGTGGTTTCCTTTATGCAGGTGCGCGCGCCAGCAACGCCGTATTACGCCCAGCCTTCTGGGCCGCCAGCGCCTGAATATCGCGCTGACCAAGAGCAAATCGCGGCCAGCGCTTCGCCGTATTAAATCCGTCTCATCTCTCTGTTTTTCTTGGCGACTCCGCACGCCTGGGGGTAAGTTTGCGGATAAATCGCGGCCGCCGGGCCTGCGTTCTTTTTATGTTGCGCATTTGTTCTACGGATGTACGCTGAGGGCGTTGGGTACTGTCTCAGTTTGAAAACTGAAACTTGTGCTTAGCGGGATAATGCGTTGATTCAGCGCGCGTTTTCGGCGTTTTGCGCCTGGTCAAACGCAGCAATATTTATCCACAGGCCCTAACCAGCTGATTCTGCTTGGTTTGTTCCGATTACTCCACAGAACTGCAAGTTGCGCTGATTCCGGGATTACCGCCTAAGTGGAATCAAGTCAGCCTTCATTGTCGCTACGGCAGCAACGGAGGATTTTGATGTTACGACTGGACTGGATTGCCACTGATACGACTGGGGCGTTGCTCGAACTCCAGCGCGTGAATCTGCGCGTCGTGCAGACAACTGGCGTTTACTTGATTTGGCAGGCGGGATCGCCACCGAGAACCATTCGCCTCGGGCAGGGCGATATCGCGGACAGATTGAGTGAGCACAAAAACAACCCGCTGATATCGGCGCACGGGGCCGTCAGACCACTTTACGTCAGTTGGGCGACTCTGCCGGCGTCTGCATTGGACGGGGTCGAATGCTATCTAGCGAGACGACTTTCGCCTGTGGTTGGGGATCGCTTTCCGAACTGTCCGGAGATCGCTGTAGATCTTCCGTGGGCAGCGTGAAGCGGCCGCTAAGTCCCTCAATGGCGTCCACAAGCTGCATGAGCTTGTAATACGTCCAAGGCGGCTCTTGGCCTGCCTTGATCCGTTCGCGTGCCCAATCGCCTACGCGCTCAAGTTCGGTTTCCATTCCACTCATCCTGGAAGAACGACGCCATTGTTGGCGCCGTTCCCCTTTCGGATGGATTATCAAGGCGGTTTCGGCAGAAGCGGGATTGCACAGTGAGTGAGCCCCTCCGCATCATCATCATTCACGAGGAGATTGGCTTCGCTGCCGGCTGCCTCGATGAGCTGGACTTCTTGCTGTTCGGCCCGACCGTCGAGGACATCAAGGCAAGGCTAGGCGCCGCCCTGGAAGAGCATTTCGGGGAGCCGGTGGCGTACTGGATCGTGAGCGAGCCGAAATCCGTGAAGCACTAGACGCACTGGATTTAGGTTCTAGCGCGGCTTGCCTCGGACTTAGCCGGTGGCAGACTCTACGAGTCGCCGACTCGGTCGCGCGCCGCTGATCCCTGTACGGGCGGGGCGACGCGGTGTCGTTCCCGGAGCGGCGGCCTATCCCGCCACCTGAGACGGAGAAATCCAATGTCTAAGGGAAATGGGAAGATCGGGCGGAACGCTGGCAATGGCCGGTTCACGCCCGTGAAGGTGGCCCAACAACGCGCAGCGACGCACGTTGTTGAGACCATCAAGAAGCCAAGCAAGTAGTCCTGACCACGGGCGCTTGCTAAGCGGGAGGGATCGCCTGAGAGGGCGGCCCCTTCTTCATTTAGATCGACTGATTTGGTCCGTCCAGCAAGTCGCTAGTGACTAAATTAGCCGCTAAGCCCCATGCCTGTCTCTGTCAGGCGCCATGCGTCGCCTTCTTGCTCAAAGAACCGATTGCGGCCGTCTTCCAGTGAGCCCTTGAGGCTCGCTTGGTCCGCAGTAGGCAGCGCGGCAAAAATCTCCTGGAAGGTGACGTAAGAGCCCGTTGGGGTTGCGCCCTCAGCACGCAAAAATCGGGCTATTTCTCTTTGTTGAGGGCCGGAGCGCGCGCGCTTTGCCTTCCCGCCTTGTCGGCCGTCGAGCATGCGGTTGATCACGGAGGTTATCGCCCCATCAACGGTGCGGAGCTCTGTGCATGCAGCTTCGGCAGCAGCGACCGCCGTTCGCGCTCGCTTCTGAAGGCTTCGCAGTTCATCAAGGTCGTAGTCGGCCACTAACCCGCCAATGCAGTGACTGCCGTAGTCACTAACTTGCTATTCAGACGAACACTTCTATAGCTGTGAGTGTCACGCTGCCGCTAGTGACTCGTTTCGTTTGCGGTGCGAGAAAAGTTAATGGCCCGCCCCTTGCGGGGCGGGCCACGAACAAAGTGGACCGGAGGGGAGTCGAACCCCTGGGGGAGACCGTGGATAGGGGCTCCCAGGAACCGTCCAGCCGGCCCCCAAATAGGCGCTGCCGTGAGGTGGCGCCTATTTGATTCCGGCTAATGCTGTTCGCCCAAGGCGTCCATTGGATGTTGCATTAAGGGGTCACGCCTTTTCCGTCTTGCGATATGGGCCGCGGGGTTTCGGCTGGTTCACGCGAATATCAATCCGCTCCGCGATATCTTCCATAGACCAAAGGCGATCGGTCAAACCGGCGGCCATCGCGGGCGACATGCGGTGTGCCTTATGCTGGCGCACGAAGTTGTAGTGCATGAAGAACAGCGCCAGCGCGTAGAGGTGGTTTGCGTACTTCTTGGAGTGCGCGTTGGTCAGACGCGTGAACCGGCGCATACCCATCCGCATGGTCAGGTTGGCGCGCTCAACGTGGCTGGTTGAGACTTTCGCCATATCGGGATTGCCGGTGATCGGCTTCTTATAAGCGCCAGTGCAGACGGCGGGTGAGTAGCGGCGCTCTGCGCTTTTGCCGTGATCGACCGCGTAGGTTTTGATCAACTGCGCGAAATCCACGTTCTTACCGAACGCCACGCGCACCGCGTAGGGATAGGCGCCATGGCCGTCTGTGGTGAGTTGGACGCGGCCGGTGATGCGGCGCGCAACGTCTTCCATGAACGCGATAGCCGCGCCCTGTGTGCGGCCTGAGGCCAGATAAGAGATGATCAGCTTGGAGTCGCTATCCAGCGCCGTCCAAGTCCACACGTCGCCAGCTTCTTCCGGCGCGGCCTTGGCGGTCGGGACGTTCTTTTGCTTCGCGTAGCAGAAGCTCCAGATCTCATCGCACTGCACGTTCTTGGCTTGGACGTGCGTCACCAGTTGCTCGTGCAGATCGAGGCAGGTTTCGCCGGCATCGACCAGAAGCTTGCTGACGGTGTTGATTGAGACGCCAACCACGCGGGAAATCGAGCGCATCGATGCGCCCTCGCAGAGAAGGTTGAGGATTTGCACTCGCTTGGAGAGGGGGAGCACGTTCATGTCCATTACAATATGAACTTTTATGCTTAGGGTCAATGCTAAATGTTACCGAGCGGGTACATTTATGGGTTAGCGCGCTAACCAGGGGTGCGATGTTACCGAGCGGGTACATAATGGGGATTTTGGGTATCTAGTTGCCTATGTGTGCGCGAGCGGTAACATTAGGTTGATTCCGAGCGGAAATCCAGCTACCTGTTCCCGCTCGCGCACATTTAGCCTTATGGCTCCCCTAAAGAGCCGGATTGTTACCGAGCGGGAACATGCCACCGAAAGCCTCGTCCGATCTCGAAGCCAATGCCGCCGCACTTGCTCTCCGGTTCGGGAAACTGGTGCGGCAACGGCGCGAACAACTTCAGATGCGGCAGGACGACCTTGCTCTCGTGTCTGGGCTCGGTCGCCGCTTCATCATTGATTTGGAGAGCGGCAAACCGACTGCGCAGCTGGGAAAAGCGCTCGTTGCAGCAAGCGCCGTTGGTCTGCGTCCGTTCGATTTGATGGAAGAAAACGATCGAAACGATGCGCAGTTACTTCCTGACCTCCCAGAGTTCGATAGCGACCAGCTACCATCACTAAGCGATGACGAAGTACAAACTCTTTTCCCGCCGGACTATTCATCCGCTGATCTAGTAGGTGAGGACGACGATGGCTGAGCTTCCGGTTTTTTATGAGCGTCGTTTAGTTGGCCGAATAGAGATTCACGCAACGGGCCCCACGTTCACTTACTCACCAGAATGGCTTCAGACTAAAGCGGCATTCCCCCTATCATCGTTGATGCCGCTGTCGCCGCGTCCCGTCGCGTCCTCGGTATTTATGCCGTGGGCGGCGAATTTGCTGCCTGAAGCGGCCGCGCTGAAGGCAGTCAGCCTGCGCCTTGGCGCATCACAGCAAGACGTAATTGCGATCCTTTCGGAGATTGGGCGCGATACAGCGGGCGCGCTTTCAATCGGTGAGCCAGGTTCAACTAGTCCGGCAGAATGGCGCGAAATCCCAAATGCCAAAGCCCTTGAACGCATCATACGTGAACTTCCGAACAAGCCGTTCCTTGTGGGGGACGATGGTGTTTCGATGTCTCTGGCTGGTGTGCAGAGCAAAATCGGGCTTGCACGGAATGAGCGCGGGAAGCTTTGCGTGCCTCTCTATGGCGCGCCTTCCACATTCATACTCAAACCGGACGCCATAGATCGGCTGCACGGCAGCGTTCAAAACGAAGCCATTTGCTTGGTGCTGGCAAGACGTTGTGGGTTGCTGGCCCCGCCAGTGACTACCGGCAAAGCTGGTTCGCGTTCCTATCTCTTAGTCAGTCGATATGACCGCGTTCAGCAACAGGGTGTGTGGAGGCGCATACACCAAGAGGATTTTTGTCAGGCCCTCGGGCGCACGCCCGACGCTAAGTATGAATCCAATCAACTAGGCGAACCGGGACCTAGCCTTCCGGAAATGTTCGCTCTGACGCGGAATCTCATGCGGGCGCCCGACCTTCTGAACCTTCTCGATTATGTCTTGTTCAATGTCATGGTGTGCAACACCGACTCTCATGCGAAAAACTACTCGATGCTGATTTCCGCAAGAGGTTTTCAGTTGGCACCGATTTATGACGTTATGTGCGCAGCTGCCTGGGACGGGATTACACAAAATCTCCCCCAGAAAATCGCAGGGAAAAATCGTGGCGATCATTTGAAGCGCCGGCACTGGGAGGCATTCGCAAAGGACTGCGGGCTCAACAGCGGAAGTGTAGTTAGTCGAATCGAAGCGCTTGTTGGCGTGGTGCAGCGCGAACTTCCCCATGCCATTGCCGAGGTCGAGGCAATGCCCGCAGGCACGCACTTCCTTATTCCAGAATTTCGGAAAGCGATTGAGGCGCGAGGGCGAAGAATACTAACCGGCCTAGCAGAGGGCGGGACACGGGCCTCGAATCGCCAGCCAGCGCCACTGCACCGCCAGCGAAAGCCCAAGGCGTCAGAGCCCATTGCTGACGTGGGAGTCGCTAAACGTCGAGTTCGCCTTAAACAGGTCAAGACTTAGGGCGGGAACTCCAGCGCTTCGCCGCAGCCTTCTTCGCGATTTTTGAGCGCTGCTCCGCCGTGAGGTTCCTCGCCCTAGCAGCCCCGCCCTTAGCCCCTAACGCTTTAGCTGCGGGGTCTTTTCCGTCGTCTGCGGCTAGCTCTTCTGTGTCGTCTCCAACAGCGAGACGGCCAACCTTGATAGCTGCGCCTATTACGTCGGTGGGGCGCTTCTCGCCGCGTGGGCCTTTAGGCATTAGGGCTTCTTCCGCAGGGCGTACCAAGTCAGCGCGAGCGCGGTGGCGACGCCGAGAATGATCGGAAGCCAAATGCCAACTGAGTTTCCAAGGTCTTGATCCATAGCGCTAAGCATGGCCCGCGCCGCCCTGCTTTTCAACGCCGGTCAAGCTTGTTCCGATTTCAAACTGAGACAGTACCGGGCGTTGTCCTGTGGATAAAGTCGGTCGTCATGCAGACATGCGCCAGCGCAACCACCGTCGCTTTTGCCGGGCTCGAAGCACGCCGGATTGACGTCCAGGTGCAGCTCACCGGCGGCACCCATGGCATCGTCATCGTTGGGCTTGGGGATAAGGCCGTTTCCGAAGCGCGCGAGCGCGTGCGCGCGGCCTTCGCATCGATCGGGCTTGCGATCCCAGCCGGGCGCATCGTGGTCAATCTCGCGCCAGCCGATCTGCCGAAAGAGGGCACGCATTACGACCTGCCGATTGCGCTTGCGATGATGGCTGCGATCGGCGCGCTACCGCACGATGCGCTCGATGGCGTCGTGTGCTTCGGCGAAGTGGGTTTGGACGGCGCGCTTGCGCCGGCGCCGGGAGCGTTGCCCGCAGCGATGGCGGCGCACAGCATGGATGCCGCTTTCATTTGTCCGGAGGCGTGCGGCGCTGAGGCGGCTTGGGCCGGCGGTGAAGTGATCGCCGCGCCTTCTTTGCTTTCGCTGATCAATCACTTCCGCGGCGGCGCGGCGTTGAAGCCGCCGGAACGCGGCGATCTCATTGCCGGCGAAAGCGTGCCGGACCTACGCGACGTGCGCGGACAAGAACAGGCCAAGCGCGCGTTGGAGATCGCAGCCGCCGGCGCGCACAACATTTTATTCGTCGGGCCGCCGGGGGCCGGAAAATCAATGCTGGCGCAGCGTTTGCCGGGATTGTTGCCGCCGCTGTCATCCGAAGAATTGCTTGAAGTTTCGATGCTGCATTCGGTAGCGGGTTTGCTTGAGCGTGGGCGTTTAACGCGCACGCGGCCGTTTCGTGCGCCGCATCATTCTGCGTCGATGGCGGCGCTGGTGGGCGGCGGATTGCGTGCGAAGCCGGGCGAAATCAGCTTGTCGCATCAGGGCGTTTTGTTCTTGGACGAGTTGCCGGAATTTTCGCAACACGCGCTCGATGCGCTGCGCCAGCCGCTTGAGAGCGGGCAGGTGCTGATCGCGCGCGCCAATCATCATGTGACGTATCCGGCGCGCATCTTACTTGCGGCGGCGATGAATCCGTGCAGGTGCGGCGGTGGTTCGGGCGCGGGCGTTTGTCGGCGTGGGCCACGCTGCGCGATCGACTACCAGGCACGTCTCTCCGGGCCTCTGCTGGATCGCATAGACATCCAGCTTGAAGTTCCGGCAGTGACGGCAACCGATCTTGCATTACCGCCACCAATTGAAGGCACTGCCGAGGCCGCCGCCCGCGTCGGCCGCGCGCGCGATGCGCAGGCGGGCAGGGGCGCCGGCCTCAACGCGACGCTCGATTTGCAATCGCTGGAGCGTTTGGCTGCCCCAGATGCGCCGGGCGCTGCGTTGCTGGCGAAAGCGGCGGAGTCGCTCTCGCTTTCGGCGCGCGCCTATCACCGGACGCTGAAGGTCGCGCGCACCATCGCTGACCTTGATGGCGCGGAAGCGGTACGACGCATTCATGTCGCCGAGGCGCTCAGCCTGCGCCGGCAGTGGGCCGGCGCCGATCAGGCCGGATTCGCTAGGGTTTCTTAACCGGGCGGCCGCCTTATCGGCAGCATGGCGCAGCCGGCCCCATCCTACATCTTTGATGCGTTCGACGCGCTGCCCGACCCTGTCGCTTTGTTGGCCGAGGACGGCGCGTTGTTGCGCGCTAACCCGGTGTTTCGTGCTGCATTTCGCCATTGGATCGGGCCGCAACGGCCCCCCTGGGGCAGGGCGCAGCCAGGTGAGTTCGTTAACGGCGAACGCCGCTTCGAGGCGCCGGCGCCAGATGGGCGAAGGTTCGAATGGGCGGAGCGGAAGCTGCCGGACGGCGTGCGCCTCGTCATTGCGCGTGACATTACCCGCCACGTCCAAGCCGCTGAAGAAGCGCTGCGCGGCAAGACCACCTTGTTCGCCACGCTGACGCATGAATTGCGCACGCCGCTGAATGGCATTCTCGGCATGGCCAATCTGCTGGATCTTGGCGAGTTGCAGCCGAACGCAAAGACCTATGTCGGCGCGATCAAGCAATCGGGTGAGTTGCTGCTCGATCTGATCACTGAGATTCTCGATTACTCGCGGTTGGAGGCTGGGCGCGTCATTCTGGAATCGGCGCCGTTCGATCCGGAAGCGACGATGCAGGATGTGGCTGAGCTGATCTCGCCCAAGGCGTTTGACAAAGGGCTTGAGATTGCTGTCACCGTGCGCGGCGATGCGCCGGCGCGCGTATTGGGCGACGATGGGCGCTTGCGGCAGATCTTGTTCAATCTCGCTGGCAACGCGGTGAAGTTCACCGAAACAGGCGGGGTCTTGATCGAACTTGCGCCGCGGCCGAACGGACGCTTGCGCTTCAATGTGCGCGATACTGGCCCTGGCGTTGCGCCGGAAAAGCAAGCGCTGATCTTTGAAGAGTTTGCGCAAGCCGATGCCGGCGTTGCACGGCGGCACGGCGGCGCGGGGCTCGGGCTTGCGATCGTGCGCAAGCTGGCGCTGGCCATGGGCGGCGATGTGGGGCTGGTGTCGCGGCCTGGTTTCGGCGCGAGTTTTTGGGTCGAGCTGCCGCTCGCGGCGACAGAGGTTGGCGTGGCGCACGCTAATGCACCTTTGTCGCTCGTGGGCGTCAAAGCCTGCGTGCTCAGCCGCTCGAATGTATTGGCGCAGGCGTTGCGTGCCGCGCTCGTCTCGCTGGGCGCAGATACGGTGGGCCCCGATGATAAGCCTGATGTGATCCTGTTTGATTGGCGCGAGGACGCGGACGGCGAAGAGATCGAAGCGTTGAAGCGAAGTGCGCGCGCGGTGATTGCAGTGGCGCCGCAGGAAGATCGCGCGGCGCTCGAACGCGCGCGCGCTGCAGGTCTTGAGCATTACACGCTGAAGCCGGTGCGCCGCCGCTCTTTGGCCGAGCGCATCAAGGTGGCGCTGGGCGAAGCTGATCGCGCGGTGGTGGAACACGTGCAGCAAGCGGATGCAGCGCCGGTTGCGCTCACCGGCCTGCGCGTGCTGCTGGCGGAAGACAATCCGATCAACGCTTTGCTCGCGCGCACGTTGCTGACGCGCGCCGGCTGTATCGTCACGGATGTGCGGGACGGGGAGGAGGCGGTGTCCGCCGCCGCCGCCGCCGCGTTTGATTTGATCTTCCTCGATATTCGTATGCCGCGGCTCGATGGCCTCGCCGCTGCACAACACATCCGCGCCGGGCCGGGACCCTCCGCGCGCGCGCCGATCGTGGCGCTCACCGCTGACGCGGGCGATGAGGAGCGCGCGCGCGCGTTCCAGGCCGGCATGGACGATTTCGTGACCAAGCCGATCGACGCCGGCCGGCTGCTCGCGGTCGCAGCCCGCTTTACCGACCGCCCGAACCCCGCCACGTTCAGCAACGATTAAGGCGCATGCGCCTGGAGATGCCGCATGACTGACGAAGCCGCGCCGAAGCGCTCGACATGGGATTCCATCGTTGCGTTCTTTGACCGGCGCGCGCTGGTCATGCTCGCGCTCGGCTTTGCGGCGGGCCTGCCGAACCTTTTGCTTTTTGACACGCTCTCGGTTTGGCTGCGGCAGGCGAAGGTGTCGCTCGACATCATCGGGCTCTTCAGCCTGGTTACGATCACTTACGCGGTCAAATTTCTCTGGGCGCCGGTCGTGGATCGGGTGCGCGTGCCGGTGCTGCACCAATTGTTCGGCAAGCGGCGCGCTTGGATGTTGCTGGCGCAATCTGGCGTCGTGCTTGGTATTTGGCTGATCGCAGCAAACGCGCCGGCTGTTTCGGCGGCAGTTGCGGGCGGTGTTGAAGGCGCGGTGCAGCCCGACCCGAACGGCAACCTTCTTGGTATTCTCGCCGCCATTGCAACGATGACGGCTATCTTCGGCGCTACGCAGGACATCGCTATTGATGCTTGGCGCATCGAAGTTGCTGCTGTTGAGCGGCAAGGCGTGATGGCGGCGGCGTATCAGTGGGGTTATCGACTTGCGGTCGTCGTCTCCGGCGCCGCGCCGCTGTTTCTGGCGTCACGCATCGGTTGGACTGGCGCTTATTCCGCCATGGCGATCGTCATGGGCATCGGCATCATTGGCGTGTTGCTTGCACCGCGTGAACGCAGTGTCGAGCCAAAGCCGTTTCCTCCGGCGACGACGCCGGCCTGGATGGAAGGGGCCGAATGGATCGGCCGCATTTTGCTCATGCTGCTGGGCGCGTGCTTCATTGGCGCTGGGCTCTCCGGCAAGCCTGAGCCGATTACGTTCCTGCTCTCGGGGGCAGGGCTGCATGAGATCGCGGCGTCGATCGGAGCCATCTGGACGGTGAAGCCTTGGGGCGTGATGTGGCAGGTGTTGAGCGTCGGCGTTGGCCTCACCATCGTCGCGTTCGCCACCTATCCGCTGCGCGGGTTGAACTCACGTCCGAGCGCGTATTTTGCCGGCACGCTGAAAGAGCCGCTCGAAGACTTCTTCAAGCGTTACAAAAGCACCGGCATGCTCATCCTGGGGATGATCTGCGTTTATCGCATCGCCGATTTCGTGCTCAATCTGATGAGCGCGTTCTATGTTGACGTTGGATTCTCACTCGATGAGATCGCCGCAGCGCGCAAATTGTTTGGCGTGCTGATGTCGATGCTTGGCATCGGGCTCGGCGGCTGGATGGTGGCGCGGTTTGGCTTGATGCGCTCGCTGATCGTGGGCGCGATCCTGCAGCCGCTTTCAAACGTTGCGTTCGGTGCGTTGATTTTTACCGGCCCGTGGGTGCCAGGTTTGTGGGCGTGCATTGCCATCGACAATATCTCTGCGGGCATCGCAGGCACTGCGCTGATTGCCTACATGTCGAGCCTCACCAGCCTTGGCTTTACGGCTACACAATATGCTCTTTTCTCTTCGCTCTACGCGTTGCCGGGCAAATTGCTGGCGGCTGTGTCGGGGCGGATTGTGGAAGGCGGTATTGCGACGGCGGCTTCCGGCGGCGGCTGGCTGCGCAGTTGGTTCGCGGATATTTCTCCGTCGTCATTCGCGGCGCTCTCTGCTGAGCGCGGCATCCCGGCTGAGGCGTTCGCTGCGGGCTATATGACGTTCTTCATCTACTCGGGCGTGATCGGCATCGCCGCGTTTGTGTTCGCCGTCGCGGTGATGCGCAAAACGCCGCCAAAAGCGGATGACGCGCCTGCCGCTGAAGCGCCCGCCTAATCCAGTTCCACGTCGCCTTTGGCTTCCGCCGCTTGGAACGCTGCCAGCGTCGCATACGTGACGATATCTGACACTGCGCCACCGAGTGGTGCGATCTGAATTGGTTTGGCAAGGCCTGTAAGTATTGGCCCAATCACCGTTGCGCCGCCTGCTGTGGCAAGCAGGCTGGTTGCGATAGACGATGAGTGCAGCGCCGGCATCACCAGCACGTTGGCCGCCTCCGAGAGCCGCGAGAAGGGGTAGAGCTCGCGGATGTTGGAGTGCAGCGCGACGTCTACGTTCATCTCGCCTTCGTACTCGAAATCGATGTCCTCGCGCCGGTCAAGCAGGGAGACGGCGTCGCGGATTTTTTCCGAGCGCTCCATCTTTGGATTGCCAAACGTGGAGTGCGAGAGGAGGGCGACACGCGGCACGGCGCCGAACTGGCGGGCCATCGCGGCGGACTGTAGCGTTATCTGCGCGAGCTCCGGCGCGTCTGGAAATTCGGCGACAGCGGTGTCGGCGACAAAGAGCGTGCGGCCCTTCATCAGGAGGATCGACATGCCCATGACGCGCTCACTGCGCGCGGGATCGATGGCTTTGAGCACATCATCCAGCACCGTCGCGTAATTGCGGGTCACGCCGCTGACCATGCCGTCGGCGTGATCGAGTGCGACCATGCATGCAGCGAAGACGTTGCGGTCGAGGTTCACGAGGCGTTGTGCATCGCGATGCAGGAAGCCGAAGCGCTGCAGGCGCTTGTAGAGATAGTCGGTGTATTCGCCGTTGTGCTCGGAGAGGCGGGCGTTTTCGATCTTAAGGCTGGCGTGCTCGGGAATGCCGAGTTGCGCCATGTTTGCGCGCACCGTTTCTTCGCGGCCGACAAGCACCGCGTTGCCAAGGCCGAGTTCTTTGAAGGCGAACGCGGCGCGGATCACGGCTGGCTCTTCGCCTTCAGCGAAGACGATGCAACGAGGCTTGCGGCGCACGACAGTTTGCACACGCTGCATCATCGCTGCGGTCGGGTCGAGGCGTTGGGCCAACGTTTGCTTGTAAGCCTGCATGTCCTCGATCGGGCGGCGGGCGACGCCTGAATCCATCGCCGCTTGCGCGATGAAGGGCGGAATCTCCGAGATCAGGCGCGGATCGAACGGGGCAGGGATGATGTATTCCGGCCCGAACTTTGGCCGCTTGCCATGATACGCGGCGGCGACTTCATCAGGCACGTCTTGCTTGGCCAGCTGCGCCAGCGCGCGCGCGGCGGCGACCTTCATCTCTTCGTTTATTGTGCGCGCGCGTACATCGAGCGCGCCGCGGAAGATGTAGGGAAAGCCAAGGACGTTGTTGACCTGGTTCGGGTAGTCCGAGCGGCCGGTGGCGACGATGGCGTCTTTGCGGACTTCGTGCACTTCCTCCGGCGTGATCTCCGGATCGGGATTGGCCATGGCGAAGATGATCGGCTTGGCAGCCATCGATTTTACCATGTCCTTGCTCATCGCGCCGGCCGCTGAGAGACCCATGAACACGTCGGCTCCTTTGACGGCTTCGGCGAGTGTGCGCTTTTTGGTTTCAACCGCGTGCACGGACTTGAACTGATCCATACCTTTCTCGCGGCCAACATAAACAACGCCTTCGCGGTCGCAGATGATGACGTTGTCGTGCGGCACGCCGAGTTGCTTGATCAAGGCCGTGCAGGAAAGGCCCGCCGCGCCCGCGCCGCTGACAACAACTTTGATGTCCTTCAGGTCGCGACCAGTGAGTTCGCACGCATTGAGCAGGCCGGCGGCGGCGATGATGGCGGTGCCGTGCTGATCGTCGTGAAATACCGGGATGTCGAGATCATCGCGCAGTCGGCTTTCGATGATGAAGCATTCGGGGCTCTTGATGTCTTCGAGATTGATGCCGCCGAAGGTGGGCCCGATGTTGCGGACGGTGGTGATGAATTCTTCGACGTCTTGCGTCGTGACCTCGATGTCGATCGAGTCGACGTCGGCAAAGCGTTTAAAGAGGACGCTCTTGCCTTCCATCACCGGCTTCGAGGCCATGGCGCCCAGATTGCCGAGGCCGAGAATGGCGGTTCCGTTGGAGATGACCGCGACCAGATTGCCCTTCGAGGTATAATCGTAAGCCTTGTCGGGATCTTCCGCGATCGCGCGGACCGGCGCTGCGACGCCCGGTGAGTAAGCCAGGGAGAGATCACGCTGGGTCGCCATCGGCTTGGTCGGCGTGATGGAAATCTTGCCCGGCGTCGGCAGCCGGTGGAAATCGAGCGCTTCGGCGTCGGTGAAGCTCTTTTTGGAATCTGGCATGGGTTCTGGGAGGTCCGCGTTGCAGGCTGCACCCTAACTCTGCGACTCGGAGGGTCAATGGAAGTCCTGGGCGCAAGCGGCTAGAGCTTGGCTGTGGCCGATTCCTCGCATCCGGCGCCTGTGAAGGCGAGCCCGTTCATGGCGCAATACTTGGCCGCCAAGGCGGACCATGCCGACGCGCTTGTGTTCTTCCGCATGGGCGATTTCTACGAACTCTTCTTCGAGGACGCCGAGAAGGCGGCGGCGGCGCTCGGCATCACGCTCACGAAGCGAGGTCAACATGGCGGTGAGCCGATCCCGATGGCCGGCGTGCCGTGGCATCAGGCCGAGAACTATCTCGCCAAGCTGATCCGCGCCGGCTTCAAGGTTGCGATCTGCGAACAACTTGAAGATCCGGCGGAAGCAAAGAAGCGCGGCTCCAAGTCGATCGTGCACCGCGGCGTCGTGCGCGTGGTCACGCCCGGCACCTTGACGGAGGAGGGGCTGCTCGACGCGCGGGCGGCTAACCGGTTGGCGGCAGTGGCGTTCGCTGGCGATGCGGCGGCGATCGCGTGGGCGGATGTATCGACCGGAGCGTTTGAGACGCGCACGGTAAAGCCCGCTGAACTCGAAGGCGAGATCGCGGCGCTTTCGCCGGCTGAGTTGCTCGTCACCGATGGCGATAGCGCCAAAGTCAACGAGGCGGCGCGCATTATCGGCGCAGCACTGACCACGCGGCCGGCGGTGAAAGCGGATGCGAAGGCCGCAGCGCGGCGGATCAAGGCTGCGTTTGAAGTCGCCGCGCTCGATGCTTTTGGCGATTTCACGGATGCCGAGCTTTCGGCCATGGGTCTGTTGCTCGACTATATCGAGCTCACGCAGGCGGGCGCGGCGCCGCGCCTTATGCCGCCACGCCGCAATGCCGAGCGGGCCTTCATGGCGATCGATGCGGCGACGCGTGCGGCGCTGGAGATTGATCGCTCGGTGCGCGGCGGGCGGGATGGCTCGCTGCTCGGATGCATCGATCGCACGGTCACAGCCGCAGGCGGGCGGTTACTGTCAGAGCGTCTGGCGCGACCGCTGACGGATGTCGCCGCGATCAACGCGCGCCTTGATGCCGTGCAGTTCTTTATTGATGGCCGCGAGCGCCGCGCTGGCGTGCGTGAAGAATTGCGCGCGGCGGGCGATTTGGCGCGGTCGTTGACGCGGTTGGCTCTCGGCCGTGGCGGGCCACGTGATCTGGCGGCGTTACGCGATGGCCTGCATGCAGGTGATCGCGCTGCGGCGCGGTGTTTAGGGCTTACGGGCGAGGGGCCGGGCGCCATCGCTGAGGCATGCGCTGCGCTGACGCTTACGGCGCATGCTGAGAGCGCGAGCCTAGCGCAGACATTGGAGCGCGCTTTGGCGGCCGATTTGCCGCTGCTGGCGCGCGATGGCGGCTTCATCGCGGCCGGATATGACGCCGTGCTTGATGAGACACGCGCGCTTCGGGACGATAGCCGCAAAGTGATCGCCGCACTGCAAGCAAGCTATGCCGAGGAAGCCGGCATTGGCGGCTTGAAGCTGAAGCATAACAACGTGCTCGGCTATCACATCGATGCGACCCCAAAGCAGGCCGAAGCTTTGATGGCGCCGCCGCTCAATGCGCGCTTCATCCATCGCCAGACTAATGCGGGGTCGATCCGCTTCACCACAACGGAACTCGCGGAGCTCGACGCGAAGAGTTCGCGCGCAGGCGAGGCGACGCTGGCGCGCGAGCTTGCGCTGTTCAAAGAATTTGCGGCGCGCGCGGCTGCGAACGAAGGCGCGATCCGCGCCGCCGCAGAGGCGCTGGCGTCACTCGATGTCGCTGCTGCGCTGGCGGAGTGGGCTGAAGAGACCCACGCCACGCGTCCAGATATTGATGAGACGACGGCGCTGTTGGCCGAAGGCGCGCGCCATCCGGTCGTGGAGCATGGCGTCCGCCGCGAGGGGCAGGGGTTCACGCCGAACGATGCGCGCCTCGACGCGGAGGGAAAATCGGGCCCGCGTCTGATGGTGGTCACCGGCCCGAACATGGCGGGCAAGAGTACGTATCTGCGCCAGATCGCGCTCTTGGCCGTGCTGGCGCAGTCGGGGGCGTACGTGCCTGCGCGCAAGCTGCGGCTTGGCGTTGTCGATCGTGTCTTCGCCCGCGTGGGCGCCTCGGATGATCTGGCGCGCGGCCGCTCGACCTTCATGACGGAAATGGTCGAGACCGCGGCGATCCTCAATCAGGCGGGCGCGCGTGCGCTGGTGGTGCTCGATGAGATCGGGCGCGGCACCGCGACCTTTGACGGCTTGGCGATCGCGTGGTCGGTCGCGGAGCATTTGCACGAGGCCAATCGCTGCCGCGCGGTCTTCGCCACCCACTATCACGAGCTGACGCGGCTGGCGGAGAAGCTGGAAGCCGGCGCCAACGCGCACCTGCGGGCGAAGGAGTGGAAGGGCGATCTCGTCTTCCTGCACGAAGTTGCGCCGGGGCCGGCAGATCGCTCTTACGGTATTCAGGTAGCGAAGCTCGCCGGGTTGCCGCGGAGCGCCGTGGAGCGGGCGCGCACGGTGCTGGCGCGGCTTGAGGCCAGCGGCGGCGCGGCGCGCGTCGAGATTGCCGACGAGTTGCCGCTGTTTGCGCAGGTGATGGAGGAGACGGCTGCGTCGCAGCTAGAGACCGCCCTGGACGCGATCAATCCGGATAATCTCTCGCCAAAAGAAGCGCTTGAGACGCTTTACCGCCTCAAGGCTCTAAATTCGGACGAGACTTAGCGCTGTTGCTGCTCGGGCTGCTGAGCCGGTTGGTCCGGATCGACCAGCATCGGAGCGCGGTTATTGACGCTCTGGCGAGCCTGCTCGACCGCCATGCCACGGGTGACCGCTTCTGAAGCCAGCGGCAGCGAAGAATCCATGGCCACGTACATCATGAAGGCGCCGAGGATGCCGCCGAGAACCAGACCGGTTACGCCCCAAACCGAGGCTGCGAACCAATAAGCCGAGGCGCGCTCACTCTTAATGCGCATATTGAAGAGGTTGCGATCTTCGAGCGCGACCATGCGCTGGCGGTCCGGGTGTTCATGGACCTGTTGATGATCCTCATCGACCGGCCGGATGTTCTTGGTGCCAGCTTTGCGCATCTAAGGACGTCTCCAGGGTGATAGCTCAACAACTAGCTTTGGATGTGCCCGCGAATTGAGGCAAGTTTGCGTGTGCGAATTTACCAAGAAGTCACACCATCTGCCTTCGCTTGTGGCGCCTTCTCCCCAAAATGACGAAATATCCATGACATGATCGCCCGCTTGAAGCCCGCACGCATCGAACACGTCGTCGACGGCGTGCGGCTGCGCGCGCAGCTGGGCGCGGCCTATGCCTCCGAGGGGGAGGGCGCGCGCGCTACCGTGCGCAAGCTTCTGCACGGGGCTTTGTTTCGGGGCCGAATGATTGCCAAGGAGCGGCTGGACGACGGCGAGAACGGCTTGGCCGTGGCGCGGCTGCTGAGTGCTGTCGCCGACGAAGTCGTCGCGGCGCTCTTCGATCTCACCACGATGCACATCTTCCGCAACAAGCGCAGCGAGAGCGAACGTTTCGCCATCGTTGCGGTGGGCGGCTATGGGCGCGGCGAGCTCGCGCCATCCTCCGATCTCGATCTGCTGTTTCTGCGCTCCGGCAAGCCGACGCCGTTCACGGAGAGCGTGACCGAGTACGTTCTCTACATGCTTTGGGACATGGGCCTCAAAGTCGGCCACGCCTCGCGCAATGTCGATGAGTGCCTGAAGTTGGCGCGTGAAGATCACACGATACAAACGGCTTTGCTCGAAGCGCGGCGTGTCGCCGGCGATGCGCCGCTGGCGGAAGAATTGCAGACCCGCTTTCGCAAGGACGTTGCAGAGCGCGATCACGCCGGCTTCATCGCCGCGAAGCTGAAGGAGCGCGACGAGCGCCACGCCCGCATCGGCGCCTCACGCTACATGGTCGAGCCGAACATCAAAGAGGGGAAGGGCGGGCTGCGCGATCTGCACACGCTGTTCTGGATGGCGCGGCATCGCTACGGCTTTTCGCGCCCGCGTGATTATGCGGAAGCCGGCGTGTTCAACGAGGAAGAGCGCTTCGTCTTTCGCCGGGCGCTTGAGTTCCTATGGACCGTGCGGTGCCACTTGCACTTCATCACTGGCCGCGCCGAAGAACGGCTGACCTTCGATCTGCAGCCAGAGCTCGCTAAGCGCTTGGGATACGGCGCGCGCGCCAACAACACGGAAGTTGAGCGCTTCATGAAGCGCTATTTCCTGATTGCGAAAGAAGTCGGCGCGCTGACGCGGGTGCTGTGCGCGCGGCTGGAGGCCGATAACGCCAAGAACGAGCCGCGTGGCTTGCAGCGTTTGTTGCCGGCCGGCCGCAAGCGTGCGGCGCAGGTGGAAGACGGTTTTCATGTCGAGGGCGGGCGGTTGAATATCGACGCCGCGACCGTATTGGATGCGCCATCCAATGTGATCCGGTTGTTCTCCATAGCCGAGCAACGCAATCTCGATGTGCACCCGGAAGCGCTTGGCGCTGCAACGCGCCGCGTGCGCCGCTTGTCGCCAGCGTGGCGCTCCGACGCGGCTGCGCGGGCGGCATTTCTTGAGGCGGCGACTTCGCGCCGTCATCCAGGCGCTGTGCTGCGGTTGATGAATGAAGCGGGCGTGCTCGGGAAGTTCGTGCCGGAATTTGGCCGCATCGTCGCGCAGATGCAGTTCAATATGTACCACCACTACACAGTGGATGAGCATACGCTGCAGGCGATCGATGCGATCTCGGAAATCGAGCACGGCCGCCACAAGGATCAGCACCCGCTCGCGACAGAGATCTTTCCCAAGATCATCAATCGCCGCGCGCTTTATCTGGCGATGCTGTTGCACGACACCGGCAAGGGTGACGGCGATCAGCAGATCGAAGGGGAGAGGTCGGCGCGCTCCGCGTGCGAGCGCTTGGGCTTGCCGCCGGAGGAAGTTGATCTTGTTGGCTGGCTGGTGCGCCATCATTTGGTGATGAGCGACGTTGCACAAAAGCGCGACATCTCTGACCCCCGTACTATCGCACAGTTTGCTGAGACAGTCGGCAACGTGGAGCGCTTGCGCTTGCTGCTGGTGCTGACCGTCGCCGACATTCGCGCCGTAGGGCCTGCGGTGTGGAATGACTGGAAGGGCCAGTTGTTGCGCGATCTTTATCGCTTGGCGGAAGCGACGTTGCACGGCGGCCGCTCGGATGAAGACAGCGTGCGCGCTCACCTGGCCGAGATCGCGGCGCAGGCAAAGACAGATTTGGCGGCCGGGTTTGAAGGCGATCGTGAGCGGCTCGATGAGTGGATTGAGTCGCTGGAAGATAGCTATTGGTTCAACCATGACGCCGAGGCGTTGGCCTGGCATGCGCGCGAAGTCACCGCCGCTTTGCAAAAACCACACGTCGCGGCGCGGGTGCGCCAAACGCAAGGCGTGACCGAAGTGCTGGTCTACACCGCTGACCGGCCCGGGCTGTTTGCAAGTCTTGCGGCGGCGATTTCAGCCAGCGGTGCGGATATTGCCGGCGCGCGCGTACACACGACGCGCGATGGCGCTGCGTTCGACATCTTCTCCATTCAAACGACGGACAATCGCCCATTCGGCGCTCGTGATCGCGCAGCGCTGAAGAATCTCGGCGTCAGGCTCGCGCGCGCGGCGCTGGAAGATCATCCGCTGCCGGAGAGCGTGCCGACGTCGCGCCGCAGCGCGGTGTTTGCGATCGAGCCTTGGGTGCGGATGGATAATTCCATCACACCGGACGCTACCGTCATCGAGGCATCTGGCCGTGACCGGACCGGCTTGCTGGCGGAGCTCGCGAATGTTTGCGTCGATGCGGATATCTCAATCATTAGCGCGCACATCGATACCTATGGCGAGCGCGCGGCTGACGTCTTTTATGTCGAAGAGAAGGGCGGGGGGCAGATCACCCAGCCGCGCCGTATCAGCGCCTTGCGGGCCAAACTTGAAGCCGTATTGCGCACCGGTGAGCCGGCGGCGCCGGCCGATCCAGCCAAGGCGCCCTTGGCCGTCGGCCGCGCCTCGACGGCCCGCTGACCCCGCGCTACACACGCGCGCCGCTTTTCCGGAGAATCCATGAGTCTCGCCCGCAACACGCTGGTGCAGTCCGCATTTACGCTCGGCAGCCGGGTGCTTGGATTCTTGCGCGATGCGGTGATCGCCGCGCGCATTGGCGCGGGGCCCGTTGGCGATGCGTGGCAGACGGCGCTGCAATTTCCGAATCTCTTCCGCCGCTTGTTCGCCGAGGGCGCATTCGCGCAGGCGTTCGTTCCGGTTTATGCGCGCATCGAAGCCGAGCGCGGGCCGGAAGCTGCGCGGCAAGCGGCGTCCGAGGCGATGAACGGGTTGTTCGCGGTGACGGCGACGCTCTGCATCGTCGCGCAGATCGCGATGCCGTGGATCATGCTCGTGGTGCATGCCGGCTACCGCAACGATCCGGTGCACTTCAATCTCACCGTCGCGATGACGCAGCTGACGATGCCGTACCTTGTCGGCATGGCGATGGCGGCGCTGTTTTCGGGCGTGCTGAACAGCGCCGGGCGGTTTGCGCTCTCGGCGTTCGCGCCGACTTTGCTGAATCTGGTGGTGCTCGCGGCGGTGCTGCCGTTTGAGGATCCGTACCAGGCGGCGTACGCAGCGTCGATCGGCGTGACGATTGCGGGCGTGCTGCAGGCGGTGATGCTGGCGTTCGGCATGCTGCGGCTTGGTGTGAAGCTGCGTTTTGCATTGCCGAAATGGACGCCGGATCTGCAACGCATCGTCGCGATTGCCGTGCCTGGCGCCATCGCGGGGTCGGCGATGCAGATCAACATCGTCGTCAGCCAGATTTTGGCGTCACTCGAGGTTGGCGCTAAGTCATGGCTCGCCTTTGCCGATCGGCTCTATCAATTGCCGCTCGGCTTAATCGGCGTCGCGATCGGGATCGCGATCCTGCCGCGCTTGGCGCGCGCGACGCGCGTGGGCGATGCGGCGGAGGAGGGGCGCACGCTTGATGAAGCGGTTTCGCTCTCGATGGCGTTCACGCTGCCGGCGGCGGTTGTGCTCGGCATCGCGCCATTCTTCCTGCTCGATGGCTTCTGGACGCGCGGCGCTTTCACGTCTGAAGATGCGCGCATGTCGGCGCTGGCGTTGCAGCATTTCGCCTGGGGCGTGCCGGCGTTCGTTCTGGTGAAGATTTTCACGCCGCCCTTTTTCGCGCGCGAAGACTCGCGCCGCCCGATGCAGTTTGCGTTGATCACCGTGGCGCTGAATGTCGTGCTCGGCGTGGCGCTGTTTTTCAGTTTCCGCGAAGCCGGCATGCAGGGGTTCGTCGGCCTCGCGATAGCGACGAGCTTAGCGTCCTGGGCGAACGTGGCGTTGCTGTCGTCGACGTTGGCGCGGCGCGGCATGTATCGGCTTGGCGCGGCCGCGGCCGGGCGTTTGGTGCGCATCTGCATCGCAACTTTGATCATGGCCGCGGCGGTGGCGGCGGCGGCGTATTACCGGCCGCTGCTGGTGGAGCTGCTGTGGTCGAAAGAGCTTGCGGTTGTCATCGTCTGTCTCGCGGGGTTTTCGCTTTACGCCATCCTCGCCTTCGCGGTTGGCGCGGTGAGGCTGTCAGAAATCCGTGGCGCGCTGCGCCGCCAGCCGGCGCCAGAAGGGGGAGGCGGCTTGCCGCCAGCCTTAGACGGCTGATAGAAGCCCGGCCCATGAACACGGGAACGAACCTTTGGCGATGGCGGGCCTGACCTAACGCCATCTCTTCGCGCCGATTGCGCGCCCGTTCCCATGTTCCGGAGTTTCCAATGACCGACGCCGCCCCGCCCGAATACAAGGGCCCGCAACGCGTATTTTCAGGCATGCAGCCGACCAACGGCTTGCACCTCGGTAATTATCTTGGCGCGTTGCAGAAGTTTGTGCGGCTGCAGGATCAGTACGAGTGCATCTATTGCATCGTCGATCTGCACGCGATCACGACCGGGCCCGATCCGGAGAACCTCGCCAGCCGATGCCGCGAGGTCGCCGCCGCTTACATCGCCGCTGGCGTCGATCCGAAGCGCTCGACCATCTTCATCCAGTCAGCGGTGCGCGAACATTCGGAGCTCGCTTGGATATTCAATTGCGTCGCGCGCATGGGCTGGCTCGAGCGCATGACGCAGTTCAAGGACAAGGCCGGCAAGCATGCGGAGCGCTCGTCCGTGGGTTTGTTCGACTATCCGGTGCTGCAGGCGGCTGACATTCTGCTTTACAAGGCCACGCACGTTCCGGTTGGCGAAGATCAAAAGCAGCACTTGGAGCTCTCCCGCGACATCGCGCAGAAGTTCAACAACGATCACAACGCGCCGAACTTCTTCCCGCTGCCGGAGCCGCTGATCCAAGGCCCCGGCGCGCGGATCATGAGTCTGCGTGACGGCACGAAGAAAATGTCGAAGTCCGATCCATCCGACATGACGCGCATCAATCTCACCGATGACGCGGATGCGATCCTGTCGAAGATCAAGAAGGCTACCACCGATCCACTGCCGGTGCCGGAGAGCGCCGAGGGTTTGAAGGGCAGGGCCGAGGTCGAAAACCTTGTCGGCATCTTCGCCGCGGTCACTGAGCGGAGCGTCGATGACGTGCTGACCGAATTCGGCGGCAAGGGCTTTGGCGTCTTCAAGCCGGCGCTGGCCGAGACGCTGGCCGCGAAGCTTTCGCCGATTGCCGCCGAGATGCGCCGCCTCACCGCCGACACCGCGGCGCTCGACGCCATCCTGAAGGACGGCGCAGAAAAGGCGCAGGCCGTGGCGCAGCCGATCATGGCGGATGTCCGCGATGTGGTCGGGCTCTGGCGCGCTTGATGTGTCGGCGCGATTGAGCGACCTTCGCGCGCCATGAGCAAAGATCCGCAAGCGTTTAGCTGTCTGGTCGTCGCCGATGAGAGCGAGGAGTTCCCGGACGCGCTGATCTATGCCGGCTTGCTGTGCCGCTATACGGGCTGGCGGTTGCGGATGCTGCGCGTCATCGAGCCGTCCGATCCCGCGCCTTGGGCGTCGATCACTGAGGAGATGCGCCGCCAAGCGCGTGACTCGGCGGAGTCGCTCACGCAGCGCTTCGCCGCGGAGGCTTGGGCCGAGTGCGGCGTCACCGCTGAACCCATCCTGCAAGAAGGGGATCTGAAGCCGGAATTGCGCAAGCTTCTGCAGGAAGACACCTCCATCAAGCTGGTGGTGTTGGCTGCGGCCACACCGCCCAGTCACCCGGGGCCGCTGATCGCCCAGCTTGGCAAGACCGGTGGGCTGTCAACGCGGCCGGTGCCGGTCGTCGTGGTGCCGGGGGCGCTGTCGCGCGACGAAATCCGCGCCATCGCGCTGCCAATGGCGGCCGCTGTTTCGACCGAGAGCGAAGAGCCGCCGCCAGCTTGACCATGACGGCGCAAAGGGCCACCTGACAGCCATGTTCATTCAAACTGAATCAACGCCGAACCCGCGCACCTTGAAGTTTTTGCCTGGCCAGGACGTGCTTGGCCGCGGCAGCCGCGAGTTCGCCGACGCCGATGCGGCCTTGGCTTCGCCGTTGGCGACTGCTTTGTTCAATGTCGAAGGTGTGGAGCGCGTCTACCTCGGCAGTGACTTCGTCACCATCACCAAGAGCGATGCGATCGAGTGGCCGCACCTGAAGCCGCACGTGCTGGCGGCGATCATGGATCACTTCGTATCGGGCCGCCCGGTGTTGGGCGATGCCGGCGCGGTGGCGGATGAAACCGATGAAGCTGAGATCGTCTATGAAGGCGACGCAGCGGGCATCGTGAAGGAGCTGAAGGAGATCATCGAAGCACGCGTGCGCCCGGCGGTGGCGCGCGACGGCGGCGACATCACCTTTCATTCTTGGGACCATGAGGAGGGGATTGTGCGCCTCAACATGCGCGGCGCCTGCGCCGGCTGCCCGTCTTCGACGCTGACCTTGAAGCAGGGCATCGAGAACATGCTTCGCCACTATGTTCCGGAAGTGAATTCCGTCGAACAAGTTGTGTGAGTGAGGCGCGCCGTGATCGTGCTCGGCATCGATACGGCGCTTGATGCCTGCTCAGTCGCCATCGTTCGCGACGATCAAGTGCTGGCGCAACTATCAGAACAAATGAATCGCGGCCAGGCCGAGCGTTTGGCGCCAATGGTGCGCGAAGCGGCGGCGCAAGCTGGCGTTGGCTTTGCCGAGCTTGATCGCATTGCTGTGACCACGGGTCCTGGGTCGTTCACCGGGGTCCGCGTGGGGCTGTCGTTCGCGCGGGCGCTCGCACTGGCGCTTGATAAGCCCTGCATTGGTGTATCCACGCTAGAAGCGCTAGCCTTGCAGGACGGCCAGTCAGGTCTGCGCGCTGCTTTGATTGAAACCCCAGGTGCGAGCTATTGTGCGCTTTACGAAGACGGTGCGCCGCTGATCGCGCCGTGTCCGGTGGAACGCGGTGAGCACGGCGCGCTCTTCGCCAACGCTGTGGCTGGCCGCGATTTCAATCTCGCTGGACCAGGCGTCATCGCCTCGGCTGCATCCTTGGCCCGGCGCGCCGCGCGCCTTGATCCGCAAGCCCATCTGCCCGAGCCAGCGTATCTGCGCGCACCGCACGTGACTCTGCCCACATGATCGAGCCTGTCGGCGTCGAGGCGTGCGAGTTGCTCGCCAGTTTACACGCGCGCGCCTTCGACAAGCCTTGGTCGGCGGCCGATATCGCCAAGATGTTGGAGAACCCCGCGGTGGCGGCGTTCGTCGCGGGCGGGGCCGAGCCGCAAGGATTCATCATCGCGTGGGCCGTTGCGGGCGACGCCGAGGTGCTGACGGTTGCCGTTGCCCCGGAAGCACGCCGACAAGGCGTCGGCGCGGCGCTCGTAACCGAAGCGGCGGCGGCGGTGTTGGCCCGCGGCGCGGCCTCCATGCACTTGGAAGTGGCGGAGTCCAACGCGGCGGCGCGGGCGCTTTACGCCAAGCTCGGCTTTACCGAAGCCGGCCGCCGGCGCGACTATTACGCGACCGAACAGGGCTGGGTTGACGCCATCGTCATGCGCCGCGCCTTGCCGTGACGCCTCTACGGTGGACACGGGCGCCGCCCACGGGGTAAGTCGGGACCATGGACCGCATCGAAAAACTCTGCGTCGAGAAGGGCATGCGCATGACCGAGCAGCGCCGCGTGATCGCGCGCGTTGTCTCAACCAGTCATGACCACCCCGATGTTGAAGAATTGCATCGCCGCGCGGCGGCGGTTGATCCAGGCATCTCGATCGCCACCGTCTATCGGACGGTGCGCCTCTTCGAAGAGAGCGGCATCCTTGAGCGCCACGATTTCCGCGATGGTCGCTCGCGCTATGAGGAAGTTCCCGAAACCCACCACGATCACCTGATCGATATGAAGACCGGCCAAGTGGTTGAGTTCGTAGATCCAGAGATCGAACGGCTGCAGCAAGAGATCGCGCGCCGGCTGGGGTACAAGCTGGTCGATCACCGGCTTGAGTTGTATGGCGTACCGCTCGACGACAAAGCCAAGGCCCCGAAAAAGGCCAGCTGAGAGCACGAATGCCCGAGCAGAAGCGGCCTGAACCGAAGCGTCTCTTCATGGAGACGTACGGCTGCCAGATGAATGTGTACGACAGCGAGCGCATGCGCGATGTGCTGACGCCGCTTGGCTACGCGATCACTGAAAAGCCAGACGATGCTGATCTCGTTATTCTGAACACTTGCCACATCCGCGAGAAGGCTACCGACAAGGTCTATTCCGAGATCGGCCGTTTGCGCGCGCACAAGGAGCGCCGCGCCGCCGAAGGCAAGGGGATGACGATCACCATCGCCGGCTGCGTCGCGCAGGCCGAAGGCGAGGAGATCATGCGCCGCGCGCCGGAAGTCGATCTGGTCGTCGGCCCGCAGGCCTATCACAAACTGCCGGAGCTGATTGCACGCGCGAGCCGCAAAATGGGCGAGCGCTTGGCCGCAGACTTTACGGCGCAAGAGAAGTTCGATGCGCTGCCGGCGCGCGCGCCTGATGGCGTGACGGCCTTTCTATCGATCCAGGAAGGCTGCGATAAATTCTGCACCTTCTGCGTCGTGCCCTATACGCGCGGCGCTGAATATTCGCGCCCGCTTGCGGACGTGGTCGCCGAAGCGTATGCGCTCGCCGATCGCGGTGTGCGCGAAATCACGCTGCTCGGTCAGAACGTCAACGCCTATCACGGCGTCGGGCCGCGCGGCTCGGCCAGCTTTACCGAACTCCTCGACGCATTGGCGCAAGTCGATGGCATCAAGCGCATCCGCTACACCACTTCGCACCCGATTGAGATGACGGACGAACTCATCGCGATGCACGGCAGCGAAGCCAAGCTGATGCCGTATCTGCACCTGCCGGTTCAATCCGGCTCGGATCGCATCCTCAAGGCGATGAACCGCAAGCACGATGGCGCGTTCTATCGAGACATTATTGGGCGCTTGCGCGCCGTGCGTCCCGATATTGCGCTGTCGACGGACTTCATCGTCGGCTTTCCGGGCGAGAAGGAGCGCGAGTTCGAGGAAACGATGCAGCTCGTCCGCGATGTCGGCTTTGCCGCTGCGTACTCGTTCAAGTATTCCGCGCGCCCCGGCACGCCGGCCGCTTCAATGCTCGGCCAAGTGAGCGAAGAGGCGAAAACCGAAAGACTCAATCAGCTACTGGCGCTGCTCTCGGAACAACAGCGCGCGTTCAATCAAGCGCAAGTCGAGCGAGTGCTTCCGGTTTTGGTGGTCGGCAACGGCCGTAAACCTGGCCAGAAGCAGGGGCGCACACCATATGCGCAGGGCGTGCATTTTGAAGACACCCAGGCGCAGAGCGGCGATATCGTGCTGGTCCGGATACTTGCGGCGACGCAAGGATCGCTGACGGGCGTGCGCCAAGCGCTGACGTCGGAGGTTGCGTGAGTTCTACATCGACTGACGGCGAGCACACGCGCGTTATCACGCTTTCCGAAGCTGGGGTTGCGCAAGCCGTGTTTGGCCCGCTGCATCGCCATCTCGCGCATATCCAGGAAGCGTTCCGCGATCCGAACGCGCCGCGCGGCGCGCCGGCCTACAGTGTCACGCTCGATGCACAGGGCGATCGCGTGATCGTCCGCGCCCGCACCGAGGCCAATCTTGAGCGGGTTCAGCGGATTATCGACGCGCTTGCCGATCTCGCGCGCCGTAAAGCCAAAATCCGTGAAGGCGAGGTCTTCGCCGCGATTTCTTTTTCGGACGGCGGCGGCGAGACGTCTGCGCCATTTTCGCTGCCGCAGCTGGGCGGCCTGACGCTGCGCACGCCGCGCCAAGTGCATTACGTCGAAGCGTTGCGTGATGAGAATCTCGATCTCATTTTCGGCGTCGGCCCCGCGGGCACCGGCAAGACGTTCCTCGCGGTCGCCGCTGCCGTGGAGGCGATGAAGCAAGAGCGCGTCGATAAGATCATCGTGACGCGCCCTGCGGTGGAGGCAGGGGAGAAGCTCGGATATCTGCCCGGCGATCTGGCGGAGAAGGTTGATCCCTACCTGCAGCCGATCTGGGATGCGTTCCGCAGCCAAATGTCAGAGACCGATTTGAAGACGCGCCGTGAGCGCCGGCAGATCGAAGTTGCGCCGCTCGCGTTTATGCGGGGCCGCACGTTGAGCAACGCCTTTGTCATCGTCGATGAAGCGCAGAACTCTACTGTGCTGCAGATGAAGATGGTGCTGACGCGTCTCGGCGAGGGCTCGCGCATGGTCGTGACCGGCGATCCCTCTCAAATCGATCTGGTGCGGCCGGATCAGTCCGGACTCGCGCATGCCATCAACATTCTTGAAGACATCCCCGCTGTCGAAGTCATCCGCTTCGCCACGCAAGACGTTGTCCGTCACAGGCTCGTCGCGCACATCGTAGAAGCTTATCACCGTGATGAGAGCGGTCGTGGCTGAAGAAGTCCCTTTTGAAGTAGATATTCTCGCCGGCTCGCCTTTGTGGAAGGGGCGGGAGCAAGCGCTTGCCAAAGCGCTCGCTGCCGCGGCTACCCGAGAGGGCGTGGGCGGTGCGGTGTCTCTGCTGCTCGGCGATGACGCTGCTATCGCGGCGTTGAACAAGGAATTCCGCGGCAAGGACGGCCCGACCAACGTGCTTTCGTTCCCGCCGGCGGAAACTGGTGGCGAGCCAGGCTTCCTAGGCGATATCGCGCTCGCGGCTGAAACCATTGTCGCTGAAGCGGAATTTCAAGGTAAATCGTTCGAAAACCACGCGGCCCACATTGTCGTGCACGGCTTTTTGCATCTTTTGGGCTATGATCACATGAACGAGGTTGACGCCGAGAAGATGGAAGCGCGAGAGCGCGAAATTCTCGGTACGCTGGGGGTCGCCGATCCTTATGCGTAAAGCCGATTGAGGAGTGCGACGCACTAAACATGGTTGATACTGCTGACGATGCCGAACCTTCGCGAAGGCGCGCGGGTCTAGTCCAACGCTTGTCGCGGATATTCGCGCGCGAAAGATTGGGATCCGCTGACGCCGTCGAAGAGGCGTTGCGCGCCGGCGAAGAGAGCGGCGAAATGCTCGAAGGCGCGCATAAGGACATGATCCTGCGCGCAGCGCGGTTTGATCGCTTGAAGGTCGCCGATGTGATGCGGCCGCGGGCTGAGATCGTCGCGGTGGAAGCCTCAGCGACGCTCGGCGAAGCGGCGAGCGTGTTCTCCGAAAGCCAGCACTCGCGCCTGCCGATTTACGGTGAAACGCTGGATGATCCGCAAGGCTTCGTGCACGTGCGCGACGTGCTCTCTTTGCTGGCGCCTGGACCAGACGGCGAGGCGAAGGCGAAGTTCTCCGACGCCTGGCTCTCCCGCATCAAGCGCGACATTCTTTTTGTGCCCCAGTCGATGACCTTGGCGACGCTGTTTTTGAAAATGCAGTCGAGCCGCATTCACTTGGCGCTTGTCGTCGATGAATATGGCGGCACCGATGGCCTCGTATCCATGGAAGACCTCGTCGAGCAGATCGTCGGCGCGATCGATGATGAGCACGATATCGAGTCAGCGCTTGTGATGGAGCGTCCGGCGGGCGCCTTTGAAGCCGATGGACGCGCGCCGATCGATCAGCTTGAAGCCATGCTCGGCGCGAGCCTCGCGCTGCCGGATCACGATGACGAGTTCGATACGGCCGGCGGCTTGGCGGTCGCACTGGCGGGCAGATTGCCGCAGCGCGGCGAGATCTTGAACCATCCCGCTGGCTTCGACGTCGAAATCATCGATGCCGATCCGCGCCGGGTAAAGCGTATCCGCGTCAAGCGCGCCAGCGATGGCGTTCAAGTTGCGGTGGCGACCAGCCTCGCGAAGACCTGACCAGTGCAAGCCGGTTGACGTGCGCCGTCAGGCGCGCTCCAACCGCCGCTTGGGCCAGATCAATCTTAGGAGCAGAGTTTGACAGCGTCGTCCGCCGCTGACGCATCTCGCATCCATGCGTGGCTGGCTGCGCGCACGGTTTGGCAGCGACGCGGGCTTGCGTTTCTCGCTGGCGCTGTAGCCACGCTGGGGCATGCGCCGTTTCAACTCACGCCGTTCTTTATCATCGCGATTACAGCCTTGATCTGGCTGCTTGACGGCGCTGCGTTGCAACCGAAAAAGATCATGCGCGCCGCGGCCTTGGGTTGGTTCTTCGGGCTGGGTCACCTCACTACCGGACTATACTGGATATCCTCGGCGTTTCTCGTGGACTCCGAGGCGTGGGGACCAGTGTGGGGCATCCCAGCAGTATTCGGTCTCGCTGGCGGCCTCGCGTTTTTCTTTGCACTTGGCTGCGCGTTGGCGATGCCGCTGTGGACGCGCGATGTGCGCCGCTTGCCGCTGTTCGCTGTATGCTTGTTCGCATCTGAGTGGCTGCGCGGGCATTTGTTCGGCGGCTTCCCGTGGATGCTTCCAGGCTACGTCTGGACGCCGGGTGAGCCGATTTCGCAATTGGCGTCGGTCGTTGGCATTTACGGCTTGTCGCTTCTTACCTTGCTGATCGCGGCGGCGCCGGCGGCCGTCGCCGATGGCGCGATGAGCGCCGGGCGGCGTTTTGCGCCGATATTGGCTGGCGCTTTGCTCGTGGGCATGACGTGGGGGTGGGGCGCGCAGCGTCTGTCGCGCGCGCCGCTCGAGTTGCCGGGCGCGTTGCCGATCGTGCGCGTTGCGGATTCTGGTTTGTCGCAATCGGAGAAGTGGGAAGGGCGCCCAGATCAGGAATGGCGCGTTCTGCAGCGCTTTCTGGATGTCAGCGGCGATCCCGAGACGAGCGATGCGGCGATCGTCGTTTGGCCTGAAGGCGCGATCCCGGTCGTCAGCTTCTTCATGCTCGACAACCCGAATTTTCTCGATGCGCTTGGCCGCGGGCTCGGCGATCGCGTGCTGATCACGGGTTTGACGCGTTATGAGGCGCGGCCCGAGGGCGTCGTGTATTTCAACTCAGCTGCGGTGATCGATGGCGTCAGCGGTGTCGCGCGCCTCAGCCAAGTCTCTGACAAGCACCGCCTCGTGCCGTTCGGCGAATTTATTCCGCTCTGGTCGTTGGTGAGCAATTTCAATATTGCGCCGTTGCAGCGGATCGGCGCGGGCTTCGAGGCTGGGCCGATGCCATCGCGTCTCGTTGTTCCCGATGCGCCGCCAGCGCTGACGTTGATTTGCTACGAAGCGATTTTCCCAGGCCTCACGCCGCGTGGCGCAGAGCGTCCGGGCTGGCTCGTGAGCGTGACCAATGATGCGTGGTTCGGCGACAGGCGCTGGTTCACCGGGCCTTGGCAGCACTATGCCATGGCGCGCTACCGATCGATCGAGGAGGGGCTGCCGATGGCGCGGGCTGCTTCCGGCGGTTTTTCGGCGATTGTCGACTCGTTCGGCCAGGAGGTGGTTTCAACCCGAGATGGCAGATTGTTCGCCGAAGCGCAGCTACCTCCCGCTATAGTTGAAACTACACTAGCGCGTTGGGGAAATATTTTGCTCCCATTGCTGGTTGTACTCATTGCAGGATTGCGGTTTTTACCCGCAAGTTTCTTGGCCAAGGGCCGTAGACCATGAACGATGAGCGCTCAGCCAATGCAGTCGATAGAAAAATCGGTCAGCGAGTCAGAACTCGCCGGCTCGAAATCGGCATGAGCCAAGAACGGCTTGCAGAATTACTTGGCGTCACCTTCCAGCAGGTTCAGAAATACGAGAAGGGCGTCAATCGAATTGCCGCCAGCCGCCTCCATGACATTTCCAACGCTTTGGACATGGCCCCGGCCCGGTTTTTCGAGGGGCTCACAGTCGGCCGCGCCGCAGGGGTCGCTGAATCCGGACAGGATTACGTCGAAGACGTCCTCGCCACCCCGGAAGGCAATCAGCTCATGTCGCTCTTCGCGTCGATCAAGAACGTGAAGGTCCGCCGCCGGGTGATTGAGCTGGTCAAAGCCCTCGCCGAGGAAGAGGCCGAGGGCAAGCGCGGCTAAAAACTCTCCCGCGACCATCCGTATGTTTGCGCCGGACGCCGCTTCTCCCTAAGAGGAGCCGCTCTTTTCAGGGGTCGGAGAATCCGCGTGGCCAGATCTAATTACGTCTTCACCAGCGAAAGCGTCTCCGAAGGCCACCCCGACAAGGTCGCGGACCGCATCTCCGATACGGTGGTGGACGCCTTCATCGAGGCCGATCCGGAAGCGCGCGTCGCCTGCGAAACCATGGTGACGACCAACCGCATCATCCTCGCGGGCGAAGTCCGCGCGGGAAAGCCGGGCGCCGACAAAGCCGCCAACAAGGCATTCACGCGAGACATCATTGCCTCGCTGCAGCCGAAGGTGCGCGCTGCGGTGAAGGACATCGGTTACGCGCAGAAAGGCTTTCACTGGGAGAAGGCGAAATTTGCCTGCTATCTCCACGGTCAATCCGCGCACATCGCCCAGGGCGTCGACGCCACGGCGAAGAAGGACGAAGGCGCGGGCGATCAAGGCATCATGTTTGGCTATGCGTGCAAGGAAACGCCGGAGCTGATGCCGGCGACGCTGCAATACTCGCACAACATCTTGAAGCGCCTCGCCGAAGTGCGCCACAGCGGAGAGCGTTCTGAGCTCGAGCCGGATGCGAAGAGCCAAGTCACGCTGCGCTACGAGAACGGCAAGCCGGTTGAAGTGGTCGCGGTGGTGGTCAGCCACCAGCACACCAAGAAGCTCGGCGACAAAAGCTATAGCCAATCGCGCTTCGCCGATCTGGTGAAGCCGATCGCGGCTTCGGTTTTCCCGGACGGTTTGATCACCAAGAAGACCAAGTGGCACATCAACCCGACCGGCAAGTTCGAAATCGGCGGCCCGGACGGCGATAGCGGCCTGACCGGCCGCAAGATTATCGTTGATACGTATGGCGGCGCGGCCCCGCACGGCGGCGGCGCGTTCTCCGGCAAAGATCCGACGAAGGTTGACCGCTCGGCTGCGTACGCGTGCCGCTATCTGGCAAAGAACGTTGTTGCCGCTGGCCTCGCTGAGCGCTGCACGATCCAGATCAGCTACGCCATCGGCGTTGCGCGCCCGACGAGCTTCTACGTCGATCTCCACGGCGCCGACACAATCGATCCGGCCATTCTCGAAGCGGCGCTGCCGGATTTGATTGGCGGCGCCACGCCGCGTGCGATCCGCACGCACTTGAAGCTCAACCGTCCGATTTACGCGCGCACTGCCGCGTACGGCCACTTCGGCCGTCAACCGGACAATGAAGGCGGCTTCACCTGGGAACGCGACGATCTGGTGGCCGAGCTGAAGCGCCTGGCCTAAGTTTGGAGGCATGTCCTCCTCTATTGGCCTGACGCCAGACCTCGTCCGCTACCTCGCGCACGTCAATCCGCCGGAACACCCTGCGCTAGCGCGCTGCCGCATCGAGACCGCGCGTATGCCGAACGCGCAGATGCAGATCAGCGCCGAGCAGGGCGCATTCATGCAAGTGATTGCGCGCATGCTGAACGCAAAACGCGCGTTCGAAGTCGGCGTCTTCACCGGCTATTCGGCAACCGCTGTCGCGCTGACGATGAAAGAGCTGAACCCGATCGGCGCAAAGCTGCTCGCTTGCGATGTCTCCGAAGAGTGGACGATCAAGGCGCGCGATTATTGGCGGCAGGCGCAGGTTGATGACGTGATCGAGTTCGTGATCGCGCCGGCGGCCGAGACGCTTGACGCGCGGATCGCGGCGGGGGAGGCGGGCCTATACGATCTCGGCTTCATCGATGCCGATAAGACGGGCTATGACGCGTATTATGAGCGCGGCCTCCAATTGCTGCGGCCAGGCGGCGTGATGCTGTTCGACAACGTGCTCTGGTCTGGCCGCGTCGCTGATCCGGCCGATACGTCGCCCGACACGTCAGCCCTGCGCGCGCTCGCGCAAAAGGCGAAGGCCGACGCGCGCGTCCACGCCGCCATGACGAGCATTGGCGATGGCGTGTTGATCTGCGTGAAGCGCTGACGCATCTGTTGGCTCGCGAGGGCGCATCCATGTGCGGGGAGATATCATGATGTTGCGAGCTCTTTCGGCGGCGATCCTCGCGTGCGCGCTCATAACCGGCGCTGCATTTGCGCAAAGTACGCTGGAAGTGGTCACGCCCGATACGCCGCAAGAATGGCGCGCTGCGGCCGAGTCCGATCTTGAAGCGCTGCGTATGTATCTGCGCGAGGACACGCCCGTCGCCATCGATGCCGAGAACCCGCGCATGCAGCGTTGGTTTGATCGCGGCTACCGCGAGGCGCGCCAGCGCGTGCGCCGGGTCACCGATCAGCCGAGCTATTTCTACGCACTCGCCGCTTATACGAACGGCTTTCAAGACCCGCATCTTAGTCTTTCGCCAGTCGCGCCAATCCCAATCTCGCGCTGGCCGGGCTTCATCGCCACCGCGCGGGGAGACGATACGGTCGTCGCGTCCACTGACGGCGGCGACACCGCAATTCAGGACGGCGCGCGCATTGTGAGCTGCGATGGACGCGCGCTCGAACGCTTGCGTGAACGCACAGTGTTTCCGTTCACGCTCAATCCGCAGCTCGCACGCGATCGCCGCACTGCGCATACGCGGCTTTTCCTCGACCGCGGCAATGTTTTCGCGCCGCCGCCACGGCGCTGCATTTTTGAAAGCAACGGCCAACGCACACGGCACACGCTGACGTGGCGTGATGTGCCGGGCGACGATTATTGGACGCGCTACAACATCGCCACGAGCGGGCCGGGCGCCACGTTTGGTGTCACTACGCCCGCGGTTGGCGTCACTTGGATCGGTGTGCCGACGTTTGGCAACGAGGCCGGCGAGCAATTGCGGGCGCTGGTCAATGAAATCGCCGCCAACGCTGGTGCTATCCGCGCGGGCCGCGCCGTCGTTATCGACGTGCGCGGCAATGGCGGCGGCAATTCGGAGTGGGGCGCGGAGCTGGCGCGCGCGCTTTGGGGCGCGGAGATCGTCAGCGCTGTGCCGGAGGGCGAGGCCGGCGGCTATGTCGAGTGGCGCGTGTCGCAACGCAATATCGACTACATCAACAGCTTCGCGCCGGACCTGATCGCGCAATTCGGTGAAGACTCAGAAATTGCAGGCTGGGTCCGCACCACGCAGCAGGGGCTGCAGAGCGCACTTGAGCGCGGCGAGCCGACCTTCAGTGAACGCGACTCGAACGCTACGGGCCCGGCGCCGCAAGGTGGCGGTTACACGCTGCGCCGCCCGCAGGGGCCGTCACCCATTCCGGCGCGCGTCTATGTGCTTTCGAACGGTACCTGCGGCAGTGCTTGTTTGGATTTTGCCGACACGGTGTTGCACATCCCCGGCACGCAACTGATCGGCATGGACACCAGCGGCGATGGCCTGCTGATGGAAGTGCGCGACGAGGTGCTGCCGTCTGGGCTGGCGCGCGTGGTGCTGCCGCTCAAAGTCTATCGCGGCCGCGCCCGCGGAGCGCTTGAGGCGTATCGGGTGAACGTGCCGTATGCTGGCGTTTGGGACGATTTGGCGGTGCGGGCTTGGACGCTTGAGCTCATCTCACGGCAATAGTTCTGCACTTCCGGCGAAATAGCGCGTTCCGCCGCGTTGCGCGCAGGCGCGCACGGGTCTATTCCCGGCGCCTTCAATTCCATCGAATCCCCGGAGCAGCCCCATGGCCCGCGCAAAAATCGCCCTTATCGGTTCAGGCATGATCGGCGGCACGCTCGCCCACATCGCGGCGCGCGAGGAGCTGGGCGATGTGGTGCTGTTCGACGTTGTCGAAGGCGTGCCGCAGGGCAAGGGCTTGGACATTGCCGAAGCCTCGCCGGTATTCGGCAAGGATAGCGCGCTCAAAGGCGTCAACGATTATGCCGGCATCGCCGGCGCCGATGTTTGCATCGTCACCGCCGGCGTGCCGCGCAAGCCGGGCATGAGCCGTGACGATCTTCTCGGCATCAATCTGAAAGTGATGAAGGCGGTGGGCGAGGGCATCGCGCAGCACGCGCCGAACGCGTTCGTTATCGTCGTCACCAATCCGCTCGACGCCATGGTGTGGGCGCTGCGCCAATTCTCGAAGCTGCCGCACAACAAGGTCGTCGGCATGGCGGGTGTGTTGGATAGCGCGCGCTTCCGTTACTTCCTCGCTGAAGAGTTCAAGGTTTCTGTCGAAGACGTCAGCGCCTTCGTGCTCGGCGGCCACGGCGACACGATGGTGCCGCTCGCGCGCTATTCCACCATCGCCGGCATCCCGCTGCCGGACCTCGTGAAGATGGGCTGGACCAGCCAAGAAAAGCTCGACCAGATCATCCAGCGCACCCGCGACGGCGGCGCCGAAATCGTCGGCCTGTTGAAAACGGGATCGGCCTTCTACGCCCCGGCTGAAAGCGCGATCGTGATGGCGAAGTCCTATCTGCGCGACAAGAAGCGCGTGCTGCCGTGCGCTGCCAATCTCTCGGGCGAGTACGGCCTCAACGACATGTATGTCGGCGTCCCGTGCATCATCGGCGCTGGCGGCGTCGAGAAGGTGATCGAGATTGCGCTGAGCGCCGAAGAGCGCGCGATGTTCGATCACAGCGTCGGCGCTGTGAAGGGGCTCGTGGACGCCTGCAAAGGTATCGATCCCAGCGTTGGCTAAGTAACCAACGATGCCTCCCAGCCGTAGCTGATGCTGCAAGAGGAGGATCGCATGCGGTTTCTGACAGGATTGATCATGGCGGCGGCGATGAGCTTTGCCGCAAGCGCTGGCGCGCAAACCCACAATTTAGGCCCCGCAATTGGCGCGACTTTGCCGGCGATCGCCGCGCAGGACCAAGACGGCGCGCGCCGTGACCTAGCTTCGCTCACCGGTCCCAACGGGCTTGTTCTGCTTGTCACCCGCAGCGCTGATTGGTGCCCCTTCTGTCAGCAGCAAATGATCGGCCTCGAAGGCGCCCGCGCGCGCATCGAAGAGCGCGGCTATCGCATCGCGACAATCAGCACGGATAGCGTTGAGGAGCTCGCCGCTTTCGAAGCGCGCCGCGCCATCGGCTATCCGATGCTCTCTGACGAACAAGCAACGCTGGTGCGCCAGCTTGATCTTCTCGATCCGACACAAGCGCCAGGGCGTCGCCACAATGGGTTGCCCGTGCCCACCATCCTCATCGTGTCGCCGCAAGGGGAAGTGCTGGCCAAGCTGGGAGACGCCAATTATCGCGTCCGCCCAGCGCCTGACGTCGTCATCTCGACCCTCGACGGTTTGCGCTGACACTGGCCTCGCTCATGTGAGCGGCGTAGAACGCTCACATGAGCATCGGCCCCACTCTCACCACCGCGCGTCTTATCCTGCGCCCGCCGCAGCACGAGGACTTCGACGGCTTCGCGCAGATGGCCACCGAAGAAGAGACCATGCGCTTCATCGGCGGCGTTGCGCCGCGTGATGCGGCGTGGCGCGGGATGGCGTCGCGGGCGGGATCGTGGGCGCTTTTGGGCTACGGCATGTTTTCGGTTCTGCGCCGCGACACCGGCGAGTGGATCGGGCGCTTGGGTCCGTGGCGGCCGGGCGGCAAGGAAGGCTCTTGGCCGGGCGATGAAGTCGGCTGGGGCGTGAAGCAGAGCGCAGCGGGGCAGGGCTTCGCCTACGAAGGCGCCGTCGCCGCGATCGATTGGGCGTTCGATACGCTCGGTTGGGATCACGTCATTCACTGCATCGACAAGAAGAACGCGCCGTCGATCAAACTGGCCGAGCGACTGGGATCGCAGTTGCAGCGCGAGGATCACCGCCTTGCGCCGCCGTTCGAGGAACACATCGTCGATCTCTACGGCCAGTCGAAAGCCGCATGGAAAGCGCGTCAGCGCACCTGATCGTCGCTTCGCGCTTGCATCCGCCGCCCGCGCCGCCACTTTGAGCGCAGCAAGTTTGGGGGCGGCACATGCGGAAAATTGCGGTGATGATGGCGGCGCTTGCGTTCGCCTCTGGGGCGAGTGCGCAACAACAGCAGCAGCCAGGATTTCAAGTTGCGATCGCGCCGCAAGCGCCGCCAACCGTCTCGCCAATCAGCGCGGAACAACAACGCACGGTCGATCGTTTGCGCGCCGCCGCGCTCGAAAGCGACTTGGCGTGGGATATCGTCGAAGATCTGGTCACCGAAGTTGGTCCGCGTCTCGCGGGCTCGGAAGCCGAAGCGCGCGCGCGTGATTGGGCGGTCGCCATGTTGCGCGAGAACCGCTTCACGAACATTCGCATCGAGCCGTTCACGATCCCGTACTGGGATGCGATCCGCGAAGAGGCGTCCATCGTTGGCCCAGCGCCGCAGCCGATGGTGATCGCAGCGCTCGGCGGCTCGCCGTCAACGCCGCAAGGCGGACTTGAAGCGCAAGTCGTACGCTTTCCCGATATGGCCGCGCTCGAAGCTGCGCCGAACGCCAGCGTTGCGGGCCGCATCGTGTTCATCGATGAACGCATGGGCCGCACCCAGGATGGTTCAAGCTACGGCGCCGCTGTCGCCAAGCGCGGGCGCTGTGCGCCGGTGGCGCAAGCTAAAGGCGCAGTCGCGTGCTTGATCCGCTCCGTCGGCACCGACCCGCACCGCTTTGCGCACCAAGGCGGCTCTTCGCGCCAAGCGCTGGGCGCATCTTTGCCCGCCGCTGCACTCTCGCCGGCCGACGCCGATCTGCTCGCGCGCCGGATTGCGCGCGGACCGACGCGCGTCCGCCTCAACATCGAAGCGGACATCCGCGAGAACGCGCCGTCCGGCAACGTCATCGCCGAAATTCGCGGCCGCGAGCGGCCGGATGAGATCATCTTGATTGCCGCGCACCTAGATTCTTGGGACATGGGGCAGGGCGCGATCGATGATGGCGCCGGCGTCGCCGTGATCACTGCCGCTGCGCGCCTGATCCGTGATTTGCCGCGTCGTCCGCGCCGCACGATCCGCATTTTGCTCGCAGGGGCCGAAGAGAACGGGGTGCACGGCGGCGCTGCGTATGCGCGTGCGCACTCAAGTGAGCCTCACATTGTTGGCGCAGAAAGCGATTTCGGCGCGGGGCGCATTTATCGCTTCCGCACGCGCTTTGCGGAGAACGCGTTGCCCTATGGCCGCGCCATTCAGCGCCAGCTCGCGCCGCTCGGCATTATCGCTGGTGACAACGCGGCCAACGGCGGGGCCGACACAAGCGATATGCGTCAAGCCGGTATGCCGGTGGTCGATCTCTCGCAGGATGGCCTCGATTATTTCGACTATCACCACACGCCTGACGACACGCTCGACAAAATCGATCCGGAGGCGCTTCGTCAGAACGTCGCCGCGTGGGCGATTTTCACCTACCTGGCCGCCGATAGCGATTGGGTGTTCACTGCGCCGCAATGAGCCTGTTCGATCCCAACGCCACGCCGCGCATCGAGACGGAACGTCTCGTTCTGCGCGGGTGGCGCGAGGATGATCTCGATGGCTTCGCCGCCATGATGGCGGACGCTGAGGTGGCGCGGTTTCTCACCGGCAGCCAACACCCGATGGCGCGTGCCGAGGCGTGGCGCGATCTTGCGTTGTTCGTTGGTCATTGGGCGCTGCGTGGCTATGGGCTTTTCGCAGTCGAAGAGAAGCAGAGCGGGACGTTCGTTGGCCGCGTCGGCGCTTGGCAGCCGGAATGCTGGGTCGGGTTTGAGCTGGGTTGGGGTCTGGCGCGTCCGTATTGGGGCAGGGGCTATGCATTTGAAGCCGCGCGCGCCGCTGGTGATTGGATTCTGAGCGCGTTTCCGCTCGACCGCATCGTTAGCCTCATTCACATCGACAATACGCCGTCGCAAAATTTGGCTACGCGGCTGGGCATGAAGGCGGGTGAGCAAACGCTGCACGCCGGCATGTTGCACGACGTATGGGACATCTCACGGGCGGATTGGGGCAAGACATGAGCGGTGCAATGTGGAGCAAGATCGTCGCCGGCGTGATGATCGCAAGCGGGCTGCTGACTCTGACGATGCTCTACGCGGCGGTCGCGCCCGCGGCGGCGGTGCAGCAAATGTTTGGTGAGAGCATCGGCGGCGCGATGGAGACTGTCGTCGTCCGCAATTGGGGCGTGTTGATCGGCTTGATGGGCGCGCTCCTGATCCTCGGCGCGCTGAATCCTGGCTCACGCCGGCTTGCGCTCGTTGTGGCGGGCGCTAGCAAGATTGCGTTTATCGGGCTTATTCTAGCGCAGGGCGATCGCTACCTCGGCGGCCTCGGTGCGGCGATCGCGATCGATAGTGTCATGATCGTGCTGTTTGCGATCTTCTTGCTGACGGGGCGGCGCGCCTAGAACCAACCTGCATCGCGTAGCGGCTTCACGTTCGGGCGGCTGACGGGCGCTTCAACGCCGCCCTTCAAAATCAGCGTCACGCGGTCACCTTCGCGTCGCGAACTTTCGACGGCGTCGCGCGCCACCCACCATGAACGATGCGTCTGCGCGCCTTCAAGGCCTTCCAATTCCGTGATCGCATCGGAGAGCCGCATCAAAATCAGGTCAGCGCCTTTTGAGGTGTGGAGGCGCAGATAGTGATCTTCGGCTGAGATCGCATAGATGATCGCGCCTTTCAGCTTCGCCGGCAGCCGCTCAAGAAACCGCACCGGCGGTGTCGCCGCGCCGGCGGCTGGCGCATGCGTCACGGCGCCGGGCTGTCCGGCAAATGCGCGATCGACGAGCCACGCAATCGCGGAGATCGCCACCGAAATGCCAAGCACCAAGACGTAAAGGCGTGGCCAGTATGATACCGGAACCGGCTGCTGGATCGCCGCTTGCACGACGATGATCGTGACGGTTACGGCCACGCCCACGAGCGCTATGACGATGATCCGGTTGAGAATCGGACTGAGCTTCGGCGCAACACGCCTCAGCATCTCGCCGAGGAACGGCCCGCCGAACCAACCCTCGCCGACGAGCGCAAGCCAATAAAGAAATGCGCCCCAAAGCGGCAGGCCGCTCGTGGCGCCAAAAGGGTTGGTGAAAGTGAGGAACGCGCTGATCGCGGCGACCGAGAGGACGCTGCGCGTCAACGGCGTTACCATCTGCGCGGACTGATTTGTGGACTGTGTCATCGGAAGCGCCGCGTCATGCTCGTTCAGTACCAGCCGGAATCGCGCAGCGGCTTCACGTTCGGCCGGCTCACAGGCGCTTCGGCGCCGCCCTTCAATACCAAGGTCATCCGGTCGCCCTCGCGCCGCGCGCTTTCGACGGCGTCGCGCGCTACCCACCATGAACGGTGTGTCTGCGCGCCCTCAAGCCCCTCCAACTCCACCATCGCGTCCGAGAGGCGCATCAGGATCAGGTCCGATCCCTTTGAGGTGTGAAGCCTCAAATAATGGTCCTCTGCTGAGACCGCGTAGATGACAGCGCCCCTCAGCTTCGGGGGCAACCGCTCCATGAACCGTACCGGAGATGTTGCTGCGCCTGCTGGCGGAGCGTGCGTCACGGCCCCTGGGCGAGACGCCAGCATCATGATGCCGGTCATCGCTGCGGTGATCACCAACACCGCGCTGTAGAGGGAGGGCAGGGCTCGGAGGCTGAACTCCGAACCGAACAAAGCCGTGTACGCAATCACGAGCACCGTGACGGGGATCGACACCGTAATCGCGAGCAGCGCGCCGAAAATCCAAGCATTGGCGCCAGCGCGCGGGATCAGCAGAACGAACCTGGTCACAAAGCTCGCGACGACCGAGCCGCCCATGATCAGCGGCACCCAATACAGCAGCCGCACGACGAGCGGTTGATCTTCGGTGCCGAGAGCGCCGAGCAGCGCCAGCACGACGCCTGCCGCCGCGGAGATTGCGAGCCCGCGGCTCCAATCCGTCCAGCCGCGCGCCTGCGCCAGCGCCGCAACTTGCGAAGCGTGAGCCGCCGGAGCCGGCGTTTCACGATCAGTGTCAGGCTTCTGGCGTAGTTCCGGCGGCAAAGGCGGCTCCATCGCGTCAGTGTCTAGCAGATCGAATGCGGAGTACGCACGCTATGAAGCTGACCACCGAAACACCCGCTCGCCGCTTGCCTATGCAATGGCTGCCGCTCCTTATTCTGGCGGCGGCGCTGCTGCCGTTCAGCGGCTATATCCTGGCGGCGGCCAGCGGCGCGTCTCTGCATCCGCCGCGCTGGGAGCTGTGGGCGCGGATCAGCCCCACGCTCCAACTTCACATTGCCGCAGCTCTGAGCGCGCTCGTCATCGGCAGCGTGCTGATGCTGCGCCCTAAGGGCAGGGCTGTGCATAAAGTTTTGGGCTGGACCTGGGTTGCGGCGATGGTGGTGACGGCGGTGAGCTCGTTCTTCCTCACCGGCCTCAATGGCGATGCGTTCTCGCTCATCCATATTCTCAGCGGCTGGACGCTCGTTGCGCTGCCGATGGGCGTCTATGCTATCCGGCGCCGTAATGTGGAGAGGCACCGCCGCACTATGAGCGGCATGTTCTATGGTGGGCTGCTTTTCGCTGGCGCGTTCACGTTCCTTCCCGGTCGCTTCATGTTCGAGATGTTCTTCGGCTGACAGCCGCCCGGATTTGCAGATTTCCCTCGGGGTGAATCGGGCTTATGTAGCTGGCATCCCATGACCAGCCTGCTGCGCAACGTCGCTGCGCTCATCATAGCCATCACGATTCTACAGCTCGCAGGCGGGCTGCTGGGCGTGCGCATTCCGCTGGCCTTCGTCGAAGAGGGGCATTCGCGCACCGCGCTTGGCCTGATCGCAGCATCATACTCGGCCGGCTTCATGATCGGCGCGATGGTGGCGACGGCGCTGCTGGCGCGCGTCGGCCATATCCGCGTTTATGCGGCGTGCGCGGCGATCTTTTCGGTGGCGACGCTGACGTTGCACTTTACCGACGCGGTCTGGTCTTGGGGCATTGCGCGCATGGTCGCGGGCGCTTCAGTGGCGCTGATGTTCGCCGCGATCGAAAGCTGGATGAGTTATTCGATCGGCACGCGCGTGCGTGGTGAAGTGATGAGCGTCTATATGGTGCTCACCAAAGGCGCGCTGGCGCTGGGGCCGTTCTTCGCCTTTGGATACGCGCCGATCGAAGCTGAGCCGTGGATGATCGCCGCGGCGCTTGCTGCGCTCTCGATGGTGCCGATCTGTTTTACCTCTACCGCGCAACCCGATCCGCCGAAAGCGCAGCCGCTCGCGCTGGTCGAACAATTCGCAACTGCACCGGCTGCAGTGATCGCGAGCTTTGGGGCAGGGCTCGTGAATGGTGGCGTGCTTGCGCTTGCGCCGCTCTATGCGTCTCAACACTACGGCGCGAACGCCGCAGCTGAATTCTATTCCGCCGCTTTTGTTGGTTCGCTGTTGCTGCAATGGCCGGCTGGGCGATTGTCGGATCGTGTCGATCGCCGGATGGTGATCGCCGGGCTTGCAGCACTCGCGGCCACCGCGTCGTTCGGGCTTGCGCTGTGGAGTGGGCAATTGCAGGCGTGGTCAGCAATCTTGCTGTTCTTTGTTTGGGGCGCCGGCGCGCTTAGCTTTTACGGCATCGCCGTCGCGCACATGGCCGATCGCGCCGATGCTGGAAAGCTCGCTCAATCGTCCGCCGGTTTGCTGTTCGTGTGGGCGAGCGGCTCGGTGATTGGCCCGCTGCTGCTCGGGCCGCTTGTTGATTTGTTCGATGTCGCGGGCATGTTCTGGTTTGCCGGGTTTGCGGCCGTTGCCGTGTGCGCTGCGATGTTTTGGCGGCGTAACACCCGCGAAGCGGCCGTCTCGAAGGAAGAATTCGCGCCGCAGATTGGCACCAGCGTCGCCGCCGGCGAGATCGTCTATGGCGATGAGGATGCGGCGAGTGACGCGGGCGCGATTGCAGGCGTCACGAATCCACGCTAGCGATTGTTGATCGGGATGCGCGATCTCCCGACTAGGCGCCTCGCCCAAGCATCGCGCGATGCAACTTGGGTGAGGCCATGACTCCATCTCTCTCGGCGCTATTTCGCGAATCTCTGAAGGTTGGCTGCTTGGGTTTCGGCGGTCCGGCAGGGCAGATCGCGCTGATGCACCGCGTTTTCGTCGATGAGCGCAAATGGATCGATGACACGCGTTTCCAGCACATGCTGGCGTTCTGCATGCTGTTGCCTGGCCCGGAAGCGCAGCAGCTTGCGACGTATATCGGCTGGCGCTTGCGTGGCTGGGCCGGCGCGCTGATCGCAGGCTGGATGTTCGTGCTGCCAGGCGCGTTCATCGTGCTGGTGCTGAGCGGGCTTTATGTGAACTATGGTGAAGTCCCGCTCGTCGCCGCGGCGTTCGACGGTATCAAATGCGCTGTCGTTGCGCTGGTCGCGGAGGCGCTGCTCAAAGTCGGCAAGCGCGCGCTGAAAACGCGAACGGCGTTACTGATTGCGGTAGTGACTTTTGTTGCGCTCGTACTCGGTGCTCCATTTCCGTTGGTGATCGTCGCTGCGGCGATTGTCGGGGCGACACAAACCCTCTCGCTCGCGGAGAGGGTGTCCGCGCAGCGGCCGGGTGAGGGGCGTTCCGGCGCGGAGGAGTCGGAGCGTTTGAACGCCCCTCACCCCCCAGCCCCCTCTCCGCAGGGGAGAGGGGGAGCGCTCGCGCAAGCTTTCCTCTGGCTCATTCTCTGGCTCGCGCCGCCGGCCATTATCGCGCTCACGCTCGGCACGGATCACGTGCTGTTTCAGATCGCGCTGTTGTTCTCGATCCTCGCGTGCGTCACCTTCGGCGGCGCTTACGCGTTGCTTGCGTACCTCACTACTGAAGCGGCCGCGCGCGGGTGGCTGACGCCGGCGCAGATGATTGACGGCCTCGGTCTCGCCGAAACCACGCCGGGGCCGCTGATCCTGGTCAACGAGTTCGTCGGCTTTCTCGCTGGTTGGTCGAGCGGTGGGCTTGCACCAGCAGTCGCCGGCGCCGCGATCGCTCTTTGGTGCACGTTCGCACCGTCGTTCGTGTGGATTTTTGCGGGCGCGCCTTTCGCGGAGGGCCTGCAGCGCAACCAACGCGCAGCTGGGGCGCTCAACGCCATCACAGCGGCCGTGCTCGGCGTCATCGCCAAGCTTGCGCTCTTCTTTGCCGCGCACGCGCTGTTCGCGCGCCAAATCAGCGTCGGCCCGACGGAATTTCCGGACCTAGCCTCCGCCCATTGGTGGATGGTGGCGCTTGCCGTGGCGGCGGGCGTGGCGCTCATCCGGTTCAAGGCGAATTTGCTGCTGGTTTTGGCGGTTTGCGCGGCGGCGGGGTTGGCGGCGCAGCTTCTCAGCCTGTAAGAGAGCCCCCTGATTTGAGGGCTCCATGAACATCCACGAATACCAAGGCAAGGCCGTCCTGAAGAGCTTCGGCGCGCCGGTTCCGCGCGGCTATCCGGCCTTCACCACCGAAGAAGCCATCGACGCGGCGGCGAAGCTCGGCGGTTCGGTCTGGGCGGTGAAGAGCCAGATCCACGCCGGTGGCCGCGGCAAGGGCAAGTTCAAGGAAGCCGAGGCGGGCGAGAAGGGCGGGGTGCGCATCGCCTTCAAGCCGGAAGATGTCGGCCTCTATGCGCAGCAGATGCTCGGCCACACTTTGGTGACGCTGCAAACGGGCGATGCCGGCCGCGTCGTCAATCGCATCTACATCGAAGAAGGCGTGAAGATCGCCAAGGAATTTTATCTCTCAGTGCTGGTCGATCGCGAGACGGGGCGTGTTGCGTTCGTCGCGTCCGAAGCTGGCGGTATGAACATCGAAGAAGTGGCGCACGATACGCCGGAGAAAATCTCCACCGTGGCCATTGATCCAGCGACGGGCCCGACAGCCGCTGACGCCGCCAAGATCGCCGCAGCGTTCGGCATCTCGGGCGACCAAGCCGCGCAAAACGCTGATCTCGTCAACAAGCTCTACACCGCGTTCGTGAAGAGCGACATGAGCATGCTCGAAATCAATCCGCTCATCGTCACCGAAGACGGCAAGCTGATCTGCGGCGACGCGAAGGTGAGCTTCGATTCCAACGCTGGTTATCGCCACCCGGAATGGGCGGAACTGCGCGATCTCGCTGAAGAGGACGAGCGCGAGATCGAAGCCTCGAAATACGATCTTTCCTACATCGCGCTCGATGGTGAAATCGGCTGCCTTGTCAACGGCGCCGGCCTCGCCATGGCGACGATGGACATCATCAAATTGTTCGGCGCGGAGCCCGCGAACTTCCTCGACGTCGGCGGCGGCGCCGATAAGAACAAAGTCGAAGCCGCCTTCAAGATCATCCTCGCTGATCCGAAGGTGAAAGGCATCCTGGTCAACATTTTCGGCGGCATCGCCCGCTGCGACGTCATCGCCGAAGGCGTGATCGCGGCGGTGAAGAGCGTTGGCTTGCAAGTGCCGCTCGTAGTCCGCCTCGAAGGCACCTACGTCAACGAAGGCAAAGCCATCATCAAGAACAGCGGCCTGAACGTGATCAGCGCCGACGATCTGGAAGATGCTGCGCGGAAGATCGTGGCGGCAGTTAAGGGGTAATCGCCAATGATCGGATACGTCACACTCGGCACCAATGACCTCGAACGCGGCGCGAAGTTTTATGACGCGATCGCCGCCGTGCTCGGCACCAAGCGCATGATGGAATGGCCGGGCGCGATTGCGTGGGGCACGCCGGGCGGTAGCGCCGGCATCGGGCTCACCAAGCCGTTCAATGGCGAAGCGGCGAGCGTCGGCAACGGCGTCATGGTCGCGCTCGAGTGCGCCGACGAGGACCAGATCAAGCGCGTCTACGAGACGGCGCTCGCCAACGGCGGCACATGCGAGGGCCCGCCCGGCCCGCGCGGCGAGGGCTTCTACGCCGCCTATTTCCGCGATCCGGACGGCAACAAGCTCAACGCCTTCAAAATGGGGTGAGGAGCGGCGCCGCAGGCGCGATTTGATCCGGGGGATCAAATCGAGCGACGAACGCCGGAGCCCAAGCGACGGCAGGGCGCAGCCAGACCCGAGGTCAGGGTTTGCAAGGGCGACGGTGTGGGCTATGCCGCGTCCGAAATTCCATTGTTCGCCAAGGCCAGAAGCGCCTTCCGGGGGCCCAATTGTCCATTCTCGTCAACGCATCGACGCGCGTCATCTGCCAGGGCTTCACCGGCAAGAACGGCACGTTCCATTCCGAACAAGCCATCGCTTACGGCACCAAGATGACGGGCGGCGTCAGCCCAGGGAAGGGCGGCCAGACGCACCTCGGCTTGCCGGTGTTCAACACCGTCGCTGAAGCGAAGGAAAAAGCCGGCGCCGACGCCAGCGTGATCTACGTGCCGCCAGCGGGCGCAGCCGCCGCTATCGAAGAAGCGATCGACGCTGAGATCCCGTACATCGTCTGCATCACCGAAGGCATTCCGGTGCTCGACATGGTGCGGGTGAAGGCGAAGCTGCAAAAATCGAAGTCGAAGCTGCTCGGCCCGAACTGCCCCGGCATCCTGACGCCAAACGAGTGCAAGATCGGCATCATGCCGGGCCAGATCTTCAAGAAGGGCAAGATCGGCGTCGTCTCGCGCTCCGGCACGCTGACCTACGAAGCGGTGTTCCAAACCACCAATGAAGGCCTCGGCCAATCGACCGCCGTCGGCATTGGCGGCGACCCTGTGAAGGGCACTGAATTCATCGACGTGCTCGAACTTTTCCTCGGCGACGATGAAACGCAAGCCATCATCATGATCGGCGAAATTGGCGGCAGCGCCGAAGAGGACGCTGCGCAATTTCTTGCGGATGAACGCAAAAAAGGCCGCTGGAAGCCGACGGTTGGCTTCATCGCCGGCGCCACCGCGCCTCCCGGCCGCCGCATGGGCCACGCCGGCGCGATTATCTCCGGCGGGAAGGGCGATGCGCCCTCGAAGATCGCCGCGTTCGAAGCCGCCGGCATCACCGTCTCGCCGCACCCAGCCGCGCTCGGGCGTACCATGACGGAACTGCTCAAGGGCTAGTTTTCGGTTCTCGCGGCAGATGTGCTAATTCGGGCCGATGAAAATCGGCTTGAGTGTCCATCGTGTTGCCGTGGCTACGGTGAGCCTGACGTTATTTTTTTGCGCCGAGGCGAACTCCGTCACACCAGGACGCGCGATCGAACTCGTGCGTCTCTGTGCTGATGGCGCGCAGTCTTCGTCTTCTATTCGCGATCACGCGCGCGCAGAGCGCTGGTGGCGACTCGACCGGCGAGCGTTCGCCGATCTCCAAGCGTCTAGCCACGTTGCGGCCGATGCTGAGCTGGGCTGGTTAGCGGATGAAACGGGGGTAATGCTGACTCTAGGAACGGAGGGGCCGCGACTGGCCGCCCTTGGCGATCCGCAAGAGGCGGGCGAACGGACAGTGCCCGTCCAGGCCTGTACGGTGTATGCCACCCGAACCGACCCGGACGCGATAAAATCAAGCCTCCGCGAGGTAGTGCTGTTCGGTGCGCCTATTGGATCGCCAACGGATCAGGTGGAGGTCGGAACCCGAACTCTTCAAAGCTGGGTTCTCCGAAGTGGAAGCGGCGAGGTCGCCTACGTTTACGCTGAGTTTGGCGGGGCGGTCGCCATTATCGAGGTCGGCAGGGTAATCGGCGCGCCATAGTCGCTGCCTCCATTGCCGAATAACGTCAGCCCTGCGCCATTGCAGCCCTTCATTCCTTTACCGACGCACATTAGAAGGGGCGCCGCCGTGGGCGCGGCCCTATATTTCCCTTTCGCGCCCGTGATTTCCGAGAGGTCAGCGCCATCATGGCGGACGACGCCCGCAGCTTGCCCAACACCGCCATGCTGGAAACCAGCTTCCTCTATGGCGCCAACGCGACTTTCATTGAGGAAATGGCGGCGCGTTACGCTGCCGATCCGAACTCGGTCGATCCGTCATGGCGCGCGTTTTTCGATCAAGTCCGCGACGATCCCGAGGCCGTGCGCGCTGCTGTGCTCGGGCCTTCTTGGTTCCGTCCGGAGCTCGCGCAGCCGCAGACGACTGAAACGACGCGCTTGATGGACGGCAATTGGGGCGGGCTCGCGGAGCGGCTTGAGAAGAAGGTCGCTGCGCGTCTGCCTAGCAGCACCTCGGCTCAAGATGTGCAGTCCGCCGCGCGCGACAGCATTCGTGCGCTGATGATGATCCGTGCGTACCGCACACGCGGACACTTGAACGCGAACCTCGATCCACTTGGCATGGAAGTCCGCGCGCAGGCGCCGGAGCTTGATCCGGCGACGCATGGCTTTGGGCCAAACGATCTCGACCGCCCGATCTTCATCGACGGCGTGCTTGGCCTGGAGACGGCCACCGTCAACGAGATGCTGGCGATCCTGAAGCGGACCTATTGTTCGACCTTCGGGGTCGAGTTCATGCACATCACCGATCCGGCAGAAAAAAGCTGGCTGCAGGAACGCATCGAAGGGCCGGACAAGGAAATCAGCTTCACACTCGAAGGCAAACGCTCGATCCTGAAGAAGCTCATCGAAGGCGAGAGCTTCGAGAAGTTCGTGCACAAGCGCCATCCGGGCACCAAGCGCTTCGGCCTTGATGGCGGCGAAGCGATGATCCCCGCGCTTGAACAAATCATTAAACGCGGCGGCGCGCTTGGCGTCGAAGATATCATTCTCGGCATGGCGCACCGTGGCCGCTTGAACGTGCTCGCCGCCGTGATGGGCAAGCCGTACCAGGCGATTTTTCATGAGTTTCAGGGCGGCTCGGCGACGCCGGATGACGTGCTCGGCTCCGGCGACGTGAAGTACCACCTCGGCGCCTCAAGCGATCGCGCGTTCGATGGCAACAATGTCCACCTTTCGCTCACGGCGAACCCTTCACACCTAGAGATCGTCAACCCGGTCGTGCTCGGCAAAGCGCGCGCCAAGCAAGCGCAGCGCGCGACATGGACGGAAGAGGGCCAGGCGCTGCACGATTTGCGCGCGCGCGTGATGCCGCTGCTGATTCACGGCGACGCTGCGTTCGCGGGGCAGGGCGTTGTGGCTGAGTGCTTTGCGCTCTCTGGTCTGCGTGGCTACCGCACCGGCGGCACCATGCACTTCATCATCAACAACCAGATCGGCTTCACCACCGCGCCGCACTATTCACGCTCGTCGCCCTATCCGAGCGATGTCGCGCTAATGGTGCAGGCGCCGATTTTCCACGTGAACGGCGATGATCCGGAAGCTGTCGTGTTCGCAGCGAAGGTGGCTACAGAATATCGCCAGCTGTTCGGCAAAGACGTCGTCATCGACATGTTCTGCTATCGTCGTTACGGCCACAACGAAGGCGATGACCCGACGATGACGCAGCCGATTATGTATCGGCGCGTGAAAGATCAGCCGACGACGCTGACGATCTACGCCGAGCGCTTGCTTAAAGAAGGCGTGGTCACGCAGGCCGAGATCGACGAGTGGCAGAACGACTTCAACGCTTTCCTCGACGGTGAGTTCGACGCTGGTAAAGCTTATCGCGTCAACAAAGCCGATTGGCTTGACGGCGTTTGGTCCGGTTTTGCGCTGCCGGTGGATGATGATCGCCGCGGCAAAACCGAAGCGCCGCTCGATGCGCTGCGCCGCGTCGGCCGCGCAATCACAGAGATCCCGGCCGATTTTGAAATGCATAAAACCGTGCAGCGCGTCATCGAAGCGCGGCGCAAGGCGGTTGATGAAGGCGAAGGCGTCGACTGGGCGCTTGCCGAGCACCTCGCGTTCGGCACGCTGCTCGATGAGGGCTTTAATGTGCGCCTCAGCGGCCAGGATTCCTGCCGCGGCACGTTTAGCCAACGCCATTCACACTTCATCGATCAGCAGACGGAAGCGCGCTACACGCCGCTGAACAACATTCGCGCCGGCCAAGCGCATTATGAAGTGATCGACTCGCTGCTTTCGGAAGAAGCGGTGCTCGGCTTCGAATACGGCTACACGCTCGCCGATCCGAAGACACTGACGCTTTGGGAAGCGCAGTTCGGCGACTTCGTGAACGGCGCCCAGGTGGTCATCGATCAGTTCATCTCGTCCGGCGAGCGCAAATGGCTGCGCATGTCCGGCCTCGTGATGCTGCTGCCGCACGGTTATGAAGGGCAGGGCCCGGAGCACTCGTCAGCCCGCATGGAGCGGTTCCTGCAGCAATGCGCGGAAGATAATATGCAGGTGGTCAATTGCACGACGCCTGCGAACTATTTCCACGCGCTGCGCCGCCAGATGCACCGCGAGTTCCGCAAGCCGCTGATCGTGTTCACGCCGAAATCGCTGCTGCGTCACAAGAAGGCAGTGTCCTCGCTCTCGGAAATGGCTGAGGGCACAACCTTCCACCGCGTGCTTTGGGATGATGCGCAGCTCGGCGGCGTCCACACCACGCTGAAGCTAAAGCCGGACGCGGAGATCAAGCGCGTCATCCTCTGCTCGGGCAAGGTCTATTACGACTTGCTCGATGAGCGTGAGAAGCGCGGCCGCGACGATGTTTATCTCTTGCGCGTCGAGCAGCTTTATCCGTGGCCGATGAAGTCTCTAATCCATGAATTAGCGCGCTTCCCGAACGCGGAACTGGTTTGGTGTCAGGAAGAGCCGAAGAATATGGGCGGCTACACGTTCGCCGATCCGTGGATCGAACTGACACTGCAGAAGCTCGACATCGCCGCCAAGCGCGCGCGTTATGCCGGTCGTCCGGCCAGCGCGTCGACTGCCGCGGGGCAGATGAGCAAGCACTTGAAGGAACTCGAAGCGCTTCTCGAAGAAGCGTTGGGCTGACATTTCGCGCCGCGCGCCCTAGGTACGCGGCAGGAGCAGATACGTAGATGACCGATATTGTTGTGCCGACCTTGGGCGAGTCCGTCAGCGAAGCGACCGTCGCCAAGTGGATGAAGAAGGCCGGCGACGCCGTGAAGAAGGACGAGACGCTCGTCGAGCTCGAAACCGATAAAGTCTCGGTCGAAGTCTCCGCGCCTGAAGCGGGCGTGTTGAGTGAGATCGTCGCTGCTGAAGGCGCGACGGTCGGCATCGGCGCCATTCTGGGCCGCATGGGCGGAGCAGGGGCGCAGCCCGCACAGTCCGCGCCGAAAGCTGAAGCGCCAAAGCAGGAAGCGCCGAAGGCCGCGCCGCAGCAGGCCGCGAACAACACGTCAGCCGCCAAGCAAGCGCCGCCGTCCGTGCAGCGCATCGCCGCCGAAGCGAGCGCTGATCTCTCTCGCGTCACCGGCTCGGGCAAGGATGGCCGCGTCACCAAGGCCGATGCGCTGGCGATCATCGAAAATCGCAGCACGCAGAACACGCAGCAGCCCGCGCACCCGCCGCTGCAAGCGCGCGTAGTCGGTGAGCAGGAAGAGCGCGTGCCGATGACGCGGTTGCGCAAGACGATCGCGAGGCGTTTGAAGGAAGCGCAAAACAGCGCTGCGATGCTGACGACGTTCAACGAAGCCGACATGTCGGCGATCATGGCGGCGCGCAATAAGTACAAGGACGTGTTCGAGCGCCGTCACGGTGTGAAGCTGGGCTTCATGGCCTTCTTCGTGAAGGCTTGTATCGCGGCCTTGAAAGAAATCCCGAACGTCAACGCCGAGATCGATGGCGACGACATCATCTACAAGAATTTCTACGACATCGGCATCGCCGTCGGCACCGATCGTGGCTTGGTCGTGCCCGTGGTGCGCGATGCGGATCACAAATCGATGGCCGGCATCGAGAAAGAAATCGGCGAACTCGGCCTCAAAGCCCGTGATGGGCATTTGAAAATCGAGGATCTGCAAGGCGCTACGTTCACGATCTCGAACGGCGGCGTCTATGGCTCGCTGATGTCAACGCCGATCCTAAACGCGCCGCAGTCCGGCATTCTTGGCATGCACAAGATTCAGGAACGCCCGGTCGTCGTCGATAAGCAGATCGTTATTCGCCCGATGATGTATCTGGCGCTCTCTTACGATCACCGCATCGTTGACGGCAAAGAAGCCGTCACGTTCCTGGTGCGCGTGAAAGAGGGCCTGGAAGATCCCGAGCGGATGCTGCTCGATCTCTGATCAGGCTAGCGCGCGCGTATCTTCGAACGTGTTGTTGCGCGAAGCTGAAGCGCGGCGATAGCGGGCCTCTAACCGGCGATCTTCTTCGTCGAGTGCAGCGCGGTGTGCGCTTTCACGTGCGTTCGCATGTTCGAGGCCGCGAGCGAGTCTCGCAAAATATTGGCCAGCAGGAACGAGGCCGTTATCGTCTGCTGCACAGCGAAGTTTTTCTACGCGCATCTGGCGATCTCCATGTCGCCCGCCCGCACAACCAACATGGTAAACCAAATCTTGTTGCGTATTTCGCGGCCGGATCGATGTGGATAACTACTTGCTCTCCTTGTGCAGCACGGTCAGCGCAAGGCAGGCGAGTGCGATGAGCGCGAATAGCAAGCCGCCTGTATCGAACGCGGCGCCGGAATCTCGCGATGCTGTAAGCGGCAAGACTAGCAAGCCAGCCGCAAAGCCCCAAGCGCCCGCGAGCAGGCGCAAGCCACCCGACATTTTTCGCAGCGTGCGATAGCTCGCGATCACAAGCGCGATCGCGGTGGCGGCATAAATCCATGCGCTTACGCCCGTCGCGAACTGGAAGTACGCGTTGACCGCGAACATCGCGCCCGCCAGCAGCGCCGCCCAAGCACTGGCCTTACCCATCCACATCATCTCATTCCCTCCCGCCGTGCGGCGTCTCGGCCTTACTCGCCTCAAAGAAGAGCGCTGATTCTAAAGCCATTCTTCGGCCCATTGGCGCAGACGCGTCTGCGCGTATAGATTAATCCAGCCGCTCGGGGGAGTGGCGCGGGAGGGGACCCCCAATGAGTCATATTCTGCGTTGGCCGGCCATTCTGGTGCTACTTGCCCTGGTTTTGTTCGCGGCTTTGGGCGCGTTGGCCGGAGCAGGGTTTTTGACAGGCTTCGTCGCGCCGATTGAGCAAGTTCAGGACGTGCAGGCCGAAGCTGCCGCGAGCGGCGCGGCGGAGGCGACTTGGCTCGACGTGGGTCTCTTCGCCGGCGCTGCGATTTTCTTCCTGATCGCCGCTGTGCGTCTCATTCGGCGCACGCAAGCCTTCTGGATGTGGCTGCTCGGGTTTGCCTGCTTCGCGGGCCGCTGGGTTTGGGCGCAGCAACAAAGTGGCGCAGATTTGCTTGCGACCGTGCAAGGTGTTGATCTCAATGCTTACACGCAGCCGGCAGTGCTTGCGGAAAACACAGCCGGCACTGAAGCGCAGCTTGGCATTCTGGCGATCGTGCTCATCGTCGGCTCGTTGACGCTGATCGTCGACGCTGCGGACCGTTCGTACTGGGACAAGCAAGGCGCCTAACGCTAATCCGCTGCGAGGGGAGTGCGGATGCTTTTGCTTGGGCGCATCGTCGCCGCTTTGCTCTCTGGTGCGCTGCTTGCCCAATCGCTTGGGCTGAATCCGTTTTGGCCTTTGGCATGGATCGCGCCGATCCCGCTGTTGATCGCGGCAATGGGCGCTTCGCGGATTGGCGCTTTCGCGTATGGCGTGCTCGCTGGCGCTGTCTCGATGGCGCTGATGGTTTCCTATTTTATGGAGCTTGGCGGCTTCGCGTCTGTCGCGATCATCACACTGAGCAGAGCCTTGATGTGGGGCGGCTTTGCTTTGGCGGTAAGAAGCGCCGCGAAGCATTTGCCGGACTGGGCCGGCGTTTTCGTGTTTCCGGCGTTGTTTGCCGGTGTTGAAACATTGATCGCCGCGGTCTCGCCGCACGGTTCGGCCGGGGCGATCGCCTACAGTCAGATGGATTTCGTTTATCTCATTCAGGTCGCCGCGCTTGGCGGGGCGCCAGCGATTACGTTCGTGCTGGCGCTGCTTGCGTCGATGATTGCGTATCTGGTGGTGAAGCGCGCGTTCGTCGCGGCGCTCGCGCCCTTGGCACTGGTCGGCGGTGCGCTGGCGTTTGGAATTGCGCGCGTGCCAGCTCCGCTGACTCAGCCGGGCGATGCCCACATCAATGCAGTATTGCTGGCCGGCGATCAGTTCGAGGGTGTTCCGGCGGATTGGCAGGCGGTTTGGGCTGGTTATACGCCGCTGATCGAACGCGCCGCCGATCAGGATTTCCGCATCGTGTTGCTGCCTGAGAAGATCGCGCGATTTGGTCCCGACGAACGGGGCGCTGCGATTGTACGGCTCGAAGAAATCGCGCGCCGCCGAGATTTGTTGCTGGTGGTTGGCGTTGATGACGATACCGGCGAGGGGCGTTTCAATCGGGCGTTCGCTTTCGGCGCCAACGAAACCGCTAGTTACGACAAGCGTCACATGATCCCAGGCTTCGAGTCGCATTTCGCCATCGGCCAGAGCGAACTCATTGTCGAGCGGGACGGCGTCCAATTTGGCGTGGCGATCTGCAAGGACATGGACTTTCCCGATCTCGCCCGCCGTTATGCGGGCGTGACGGCGATGCTGGTTCCAGCTTGGGACTTTGGCCGGGATGCCTGGCTGCACAGCCGCATGGCGATGCTGCGCGGGGTCGAGAATGGCTATGCGATCGTCAGGAGCGCCCGCAACGGCGTGCTGACGGTGAGTGACGCCTACGGCCAGGTGACTGCCGAAGCGCCGAGCGGACCGCTCACGGCTTATAACGTCGCAATTCCGCGCGCTGCGCCGGGCCCGACGGTTTACGCCAGATTTGGCGATGTGTTCGGCTGGGCGATGCTGGCGCTGGCTAGCGGTTTGGTTGGATGGAGCCTGTGGCGGCGCAATCGGCTCGGGCAGGGCGGCTGAACGGGAAACGTTTGCGAGGCATCCACAATCGCGCATTGATCGCGCGGCGCTGCTGATTATGTTCCGGCCATCTCTTGCGCCGAAGCGCATCACGCCATCACCGGAGCTTTCATGTCGTACGATCTCGTCATTATCGGGGGCGGCCCCGGCGGCTACAATTGCGCGATCCGCGCCGGCCAGCTCGGGCTGAAGACCGCGATCATCGAAAGCCGCGGCAAGCTTGGCGGCACTTGTTTGAACGTCGGCTGCATCCCCTCGAAAGCCCTGCTGCACGCGAGCGAGTATTTTGAAGCGGCGGCGAAGACATTTCCGTCGATGGGCGTGAAGATCAGCGGGCTTGAACTCGATCTGCCGCAGATGCTGAAGCAGAAGGAAGATGCGGTCGAAGGCCTGACCAAGGGCGTTGAGTTCCTGATGCGCAAGCACAAGGTCGATTATGTCAAAGGCTTTGGCCGCATCGCCGGCCAAGGCAAAGTCGAAGTGAAGCTCGCCGATGGCGGCGCGCAAACGCTCGAGACCAAGAGCATCGTCATCGCGACGGGCTCCGTGCCGACGCCGCTGCCGGGCGTCGAGATCGATGAGGAACGGATCGTCACTTCGACAGGCGCGCTTTCGCTGAAGCAGGTGCCTGGGAAGATGATCGTCATAGGCGCCGGCGTTATCGGACTGGAGCTGGGCAGTGTTTGGCGCCGGCTCGGCGCGGAAGTCACGGTGGTGGAATTCCTCGATAAGATCACGCCGACAATCGACACCGAAATCTCGACGGCCTTCCAGCGCACGCTGAAGAAGCAAGGCATGAAGTTCGAACTCGGCCACAAGGTTGCTGGCGTTGAAAAAACTAGCGGCGGATTGTTGGTTTCGATCGAGCCAGCGAAGGGCGGGGCTACGCGGACTTTGGAAGCCGACGTTGTGCTGGTTGCTATTGGGCGCAAGCCCTTCACTGAGGGCTTGGGGCTCGACAGCGTTGGCGTGAAAACCGATCAGCGCGGTTTCATTTTGAACGATCACTTCAAGACGAACGTCGACGGCATTTACGTCATTGGCGATTGCACCACAGGGCCGATGTTGGCGCACAAGGCCGAAGATGAAGGCATCGCGGCCGCGCAGATCATCGCGGGGCAGTGGGGGCACGTGAACTACGACGTGATTCCGAACGTGATCTACACCGATCCCGAAGTCGCCACCGCCGGCAAAACGGAAGAAGAGCTGAAGGCGGCTGGTGTCGAGTACAAGGTCGGCAAGTTTCCGTTCATGGCCAATTCGCGCGCACGCACCAATCACGAAACCGACGGAATGGTGAAAGTGCTGGAAGAGGTCGCGACCAAGAAGGTTGTCGGTGTTCACATGGTCGGCAGAGGTGTCGGCGAGATGATCGGCGAAGTGTGTGTGGCGATGGAATTTGGCGCCAGCGCTGAAGATATCGCCCGGACTTGCCACGCGCACCCGACGATGTCTGAAGCCATCAAGGAAGCCGCCAAGGGCGTCGATGGCTGGACGATGCAGGCGTGAGCGCCGACATCAGACTGTGAAAATTGCCGAACGCTAACTTTGCAGGCGCATGCGCATGGGTTCCACTCGCGGCATTGAGCGAGGGAGAGTGCCGTGCTGGTTTTGACGACGGAGCGTCTGGCATTATTGGCGCTCGACCATGAACTGGCGGCGTTGCAGGCGGGCAGCCGCACGGCGTTCTTCAATGCGATTGCGGTAACGCACGAGGCGCTTTGGCCGCCGCTGCCGTTCGAGCCAGCGTCGTTTGAGTGGGCTGCGCGCCACCTTGCTCACGATCCGGACGGGCAGGGCTGGTACGGTTGGGCGTTGCTCGCAAATGAAGGTGAGCGTTCGCCGCCGCGTATCGTTGGGCTCGGCGCGTTGATTGGCCGGCCGGACGAAGACGGCGAGGTCGAGCTCGCGTTTGGGCTGCTGCCGGAGTACCGCGGTCGAGGTTTTGGCGGGGAAACTGTGCAGGCGTTGGCGCAATGGGCGCTTGCGAATGGCGCGCGGCGCGTTGTGGCGTATCTCGATGCTGAGGATACGCACGCGGCGCAGACGCTGGCGCGCAATGGTTTTGCCGATACCGGTGAGCCGCCGTATCCGGGCGTGGCGCGCTGGGCGCTAAGCGCCGCGGCTTAGTTTTCGGCGGCGCCTTCGCCGATCATGCCTTGAACGGCGGTGTTTGCGGCGCATTGGATGAGCGCGTCCCGCGTCGTCGGATCGATGTTCTCGGCACTACGGGCGGCGCCTTCGATACTGCCGCTCTGTACGGCTTCGGTGACAACGCCGGTGATGTCTTCGACATGCTCGCGCGTGACGCGCGCTCCTAGTCGTTCCTGAACACAGCCGCAGAACGCCTCTGATTGACCGGCGAGGACGCAGGCGGTGCGCGTGTCGACGGCGCTGCTGGCCATATCGATCGCCTGGCCGCCAAGCTTGGCCATGTCTTCCTGCGCTTGCTCAAGGTTGGACGCATCGCAAGCAGTGAGCGTGAAGAGGGCGGCGAGGGCGATCAGAGTTCTCATGCACGTATTATGGACCAACCAGGCGCTGGCGGTCCAGATCACTCGGCCGCGCTGAGCAATGTCTGAATGCGGTTTAAGTACGCAATCCAGGCGGCGCGGCCTTGCTTGGTGAGATGCACGAGCGTCAGCGGCTTTTTGCCGGAGAAGGTTTTCTCGATGCGCACGTAGGTGGCTTCTTCGAGCTTGGAGAGATGCGTTGAGAGATTGCCGTCCGTCGCGTTGACCTTGGCCTTCAGTTCCACGAACGGCGCAGGGGATACGGTGGAGAGGTACGCCATCACTCCCAGCCGCAAGCGGCCGTGGATCACATCGTCGATCTCGGTGTGGTCGAACTTGCTCACACGATCGCCGAAGGTTCGCGCTTCAGTAGTATGCCGCCCGGCCAAGCCAGCACCAGCAAGCTGCCGATCGCGGCGACGAGATAGGCCCAGCTTTCATTGGCGAACAAGCAGAGCGTGCCGGCGACGGAAATCGAGAGCCAAGCGAACGCGCGTAGCCAAGCTTGATCGGTCATCATCGAGACCGCAAACAACGCCGCGCCGTAAATCGCGAAGGCGGCGCCGAAAATGGCGTTTGGTGCGGTCTGATCCCCGCTGATGATCATGCGTGCGATTGATCCGGCAATGATGGCGAGCAAGGCCAGCCCGGCGCCGCTCCAAACGGCGCGCTCGGCGCGCGCGCCGAGCGTGGTGAGGCCGGGCTTTTCGCGCGTCCGCATCCGCAGCAGCGTCATGCCGACGCCGGCAATAGTCCCATAGCTCATCCAGACGATGGCGTAGCCGGCATTGCCGACGCTGAAATGATCTTCGACGACGTTCCAGTGCGCCAAAAACGCCAAGCTGTTGAGTACGCCCCAGAACAAGAGATAGGCGCCGCCGAGCAGAGGCGCGTTGCGGCCTTCTTCTGCGAGTGTGCGGGCGTAGGCGATATCTTGCAGCATTTCCTCGCGGGTCATGCGCGCCTCCAACTAACTTTGAAATACAAAGTAGATGAGCAAAGCACTAACGTCAAGGCGTTCGAGATCTTTGCGAGATGTCAGAGGAGGGGAGTGGTGCGCTTTAGCGCGAGAAGGATCGTTTGAATTGATAGCGCGAAAGTCGACGGTGTTCGTAGCGGGAGCGGGGGCAACGAATGACCGGAGCGCGCATCGTGATCCTTGGTCTACATCATCACTAGAACGGCGAAGGGGGACGCTTGCGCATCCCCCTTGCCAACTTCGTTACATGGCAGCCGCGACGACCTTCTTGGTCTTGCGGGCAGTCTTGCGCTTCGCAGTCTTGCGAACCGTCTTCTTCGCTGCCGGCTTGCGGGCCGTCTTCTTCGCGCTCTTGCGCTTGGCAACCTTCTTCGTCGCCTTCTTCGCGGTCTTCTTCGCCGTCTTGCGCTTGGCGGCCTTGCGGACGGTCTTGCGGGCGGCGGTCTTGCGGGCCGGCTTTTTGGCCGAGGCCTTCTTTACTTTCTTAGCCATCTTAGTTTCCTCATCTTTACTTGTGTTGGTACTGGGTTGGATGGGAGTTGTTTGACTCTCCGAGGATTTTTTTGCGCTAATTTGGTTTGCAAGTAGTTTCCGCAAGTACTCGCGCGAATTTTTCTGCATGCGCGTTTTTTGTTTGCGCGAATGCTCTGCGAAAACTCTGCGGCCCTTGATTATCAAGGCGCGTAGCGTTTTGCGCGCGCCCGAAAACGTCACGCGCGCGGATGTGCGCGACGATACAGCTGCAAAATTTTTTTCGCTTCGACGCTCGCATACGTCTGAGTCGTCGACAGCGATTCGTGTCCGAGCAGCTCTTGGATTGCTCTGAGATCGCCGCCGTTGGCGAGTAGATGCGTCGCGAATGAGTGCCGCAATGCGTGCGGAGTCGCACTCGAGGGCAGTCCAAGACGCATGCGCAAACGCTGCATCAGGTCTTGAGCCATGCGCGGAGAGAGGGCGCCGCCGCGTGTTGCACGGAACAAAGGGGCGTCTTCGGTGAGCGCGAACGGGCAGAGCTCGGCGTAGTGCGCGACCGCTTCGCGGGCGGCGGCGAGCAACGGCACGATGCGTTCCTTGCCACCTTTGCCGGTGATGCGCAGTGTCTCCGGCAGCGGCAGATCGGCGCCGGTGAGCGCCAAAGCTTCGCTGATGCGAAGGCCAGCGGCATAGAGGAGGGTGATGAGCGCCGCATCGCGGGCGCCAATCCACTCTTGGCTGGCGGTGTCAGTGGCTTCTGCGATTAGGTTCTGCGCTGCTGCTTCAGACACCGGCCGCGGCAAGCTGCGCTTCAGCTTTGGCCCACGCACCAGCGCCAGGCGCGCATTGGTGACGCCGTGGCGGCGCTCGAGATAGCGATAGAAACTGCGGATGGCGGCGAGCGCACGCGAAATCGATCGATCTGCCTGCGCATCCGGGCCTTGGCGGCGGAACGCCAGATATGCTCGTAAATCGCGGGGTTCGAGCGTGGCGAGATCTTGCGCCGTCGCTTCGCCGCCTAGGTGATTGAAGAGAAAGCCGAGGAAGGCGGCGACGTCGCGCTCATAGGCTTCGACCGAGTTCGCCGCAAAGCGCCGCTCATCGCGCAGGTGCGCGATCCAGGAGTTGAGGAGCGTGGCGGCGGTGGTCATGGCGAGAAGTTAGCGGCGATTACTAAAAATAACTCACCGTCGTCATCTGGGGCGCACGGAGTGCGAGCCCAGGATCCGGGGGATCGTAGAGCTGTGTGTTCGCCCCTGGGTCCTGAGTTCTCGCTATTGCGAGCCCCAGGATGACGTTTGAGGGTGGGTCAGGCGCTTCCACCGAATCCCCGGACCCCCTAGATTCATTCCGATGTCTTCGACTGCCCGCCGCCGCGCCATGGATGCGTTGAAGCGCCAGCGCGCGCCCGCGCCGGCTGGGCCGCTGTTTGCGGTCGCCGAAGAGGGGGCCGAGTTCGTCCACGATACTTTGGACAAGGTGGCGGTGCTCTTTCCGCTGCCGCTGCCGGAGCCGTTCGATTATCGGGCAGCGACCTCGCTTGGGTTGCAACCTGGCATGCATGTGATCGCGCCGATCGGATCGCGGCTGGTGCGGGGCGTGGTTTGGAGCGTCGAGCGCGAGCATCCGGGCGCGGCGAACCTAAAAGCGATCGAGGAAGTGCTGCCCGGTTCGCCGGTGCCGGAGATGTCGCGCGCGTTCATCGATTGGGCGGCGAAGTATCTGGTGCGGCCGCCTGGCGATCTCGTGCGCATGGTCGTGCGTTCTCCGGAAGCGTTGTTTCCGCCGCCGACGCACACAGTGATTGCGCCGACCGGTGAGCCGCCGCCGAAGCTGACTGAAGCGCGCAAGCGCGTGATGGAAGAAGCCGCGAAAGAACATGTCAGCGCGGCGGAGTTGGCGCGCCGTGCGGAGACGTCTTCAGCAGTTGTTAAGGGCCTAGTTGATTGCGGGGCGCTGACGAAGCTTGAGATCAGTGAAGACCCGCCATTTCCGCCGCCGGACCTTTCCTTGTCCGGTAAGGCGCTCTCCGGCCTGCAACAGGCAGCAGCGGATGAGATGTGTGCGACCGTCCGCGCCGGCGGCTTCCACGTCGCGCTGCTCGATGGCGTGACCGGCTCGGGCAAGACAGAAGTTTATCTCGAAGCGGCGGCCGAGGCGCTGAAGCTTGACTCGACAGCGCAGGTACTAGTGCTGTTGCCGGAAATCGCGCTGACGCAAGCAGCGATGAGCCGGTTTAATGCGCGCTTCGGCGTAACGCCGGTCGAGTGGCACTCGGCCATTCCACAAAAGGCCCGCCGTCGCGCCTGGCGAGAGATAGCGGCAGGGCGGGCGCGGCTGGTCGTTGGCGCGCGCTCGGCGCTGTTTTTGCCGTATCCGAATCTGAAGCTCATCGTCATCGATGAAGAGCATGATTCTTCTTATAAGCAGGAAGAGGGCGTCATCTATCAGGCGCGCGATTTGGCCGTGGCGCGGGCGAAGCTCGGCGATTGCATGGTGATCCTCGCGAGCGCGACGCCGTCTTTGGAAACGCTCGTTAACGCGCAGTCCGGCCGCTATGCGCACGTGAAGCTCCCGGCGCGTCACGGCACGGCGGAATTGCCGGATGTGGAATTGGTCGATCTGAAGATCGATGCGCCGGAGAAGGGGCGTTGGCTTTCGCCGAAGCTGATCAAGGGTGCGGCCGAAGCGCTGCTGCGCGGCGAGCAATCACTCTTTTATATGAACCGCCGCGGCTACGCGCCGCTGACATTGTGTAAAGGCTGCGGCCATCGCATGCGCTCGCCGGATAGCGATTCTTGGCTGGTTGAGCATCGTTATTCGGGGCGGCTCGTTTGCCACCTCACCGGTTTCTCAATGCCGAAGCCGAAGGAGTGCCCCGAGTGCTTGGCGCCGGATAGCTTCACCTCGATCGGGCCGGGCGTGGAGCGGATCGAGGAAGAGGTGCGCTATTTTTTCCCGAATGCGCGGATCGAGATTTTCTCATCCGACACCACGCCGAACGGCGACGCCGTCCGCGAACTGGTGGCGCGGATGGAGACGAACGAGATCGATATTCTGATCGGCACGCAGATTGTCGCCAAGGGTCACAACTTTCCGAACTTGACGTTCGTTGGTGTCGTCGATGCCGATCTCGGTCTGAAGGGCGGCGATTTGCGCGCGGGTGAGCGCACGTATCAGCTGGTGAGCCAAGTCGCGGGCCGGGCGGGCCGTCACGAGAAAAAGGGCAGGGCGCTCATTCAAACCTACGCGCCGCACGAGCCGGTGATGCAAGCGCTGCTGGCGCAGGATCGCGACGCGTTCTTCGCGGCGGAGATTGCTGAGCGTGAAGCGGCGGGCATGCCGCCTTATGGGCGCTTGGCGGCGGTGATCGTCTCCGCGCCGGATGAATTGCTCGCCAACGATGCGGCGAAGCTGATGGGGGAGAAGGCGCCTGTGGTGGAGGGGCTCGATCTCTGGGGACCCGCGCCTGCGCCGCTTTCTGTGATCCGCGGCATGCATCGTCGGCGCTTCTTGATCCGCGCCAATCGCGGCGTTGATGTCAGCGCGTTCCTCGCGGCGTGGGCGGGGCGTGTAAAGCTGCATAGCGCCGTGCGCGTGCAGATCGATGTCGATCCGTACAGCTTCTTGTGAATACGGTCGTCGTCGGTTCATACTGAGCCCATGACCTACACCCCCTTCGATCTCACCGGCCGCGTTGCGCTTGTTACTGGCGGCAATGGCGGCATTGGCTTGGGTATGGCGGAGGCGCTGGCGCAGGCGGGCGCTAGCGTTGAGATTTGGGGCACGAACCCGGCGAAGAATGCGGCGGCGCTGGAGAAGCTCAAGGCGCACGGCACGAAAGTGAATGCGCGCGTTGTTGATGTGTCGAAAGAAGAGAACATCGTCGCCGGCTTCAATGCGACGCTTGCGGAGTTCGGCCGCATCGATTCGTGTTTCGCTAATGCCGGCATGAGCAATCGCTGGAAGAGTTTTCTGGATATTGGCGGCGAGGATTATCGCAGGCTGATGTCGATCAACCTCGATGGCGTGATCTGGACATTGCGCGAAGCGTGCCGGCACATGAAGGCGCGCGCGGAGGCGGCCGATCCTGGCGGTTCGGTTGTCGCGGTCGCGAGCCTTGGCGCTTTATTCGGTGCGGCGCGCAATCAGGATTATACGGCGACGAAGGCGGCGGTGATTTCCGTCACCAATGGTATCGCCGTCGAGTTCGCTCGCTACGGTGTGCGCGCTAATTCGATCCTGCCCGGCTGGATCGCTACGGAGATGACGGGCGCGGCCCAAGAGAATGACGTCTTCACTAAGAACGTGATCGCGCGTGTGCCGTCGCGACGTTGGGGCAGGGCGGAGGAGTTTGGCGGCATCGCCGTCTATCTCGCCAGCGATGCGTCGAGCTTTCACACAGGGGACTCGATCCTGATCGATGGCGGGTATTCGAAGTTCTGATGCTGCGTTCTCTAGCCTTGGCCTTTGCGATCATGCTGGCGCCGGCGGCTTACGCGCAGGATGAGCGCCGAGCGGAGGCTGATCTCCCCGAAGTGCGGGCGACAGCGGAAGTGATCTTCGAAGCATTGCCGCCGGACGTAGCGGGCTCTGCCGGGTGGGACGCGATAAGCATTCGCATCTCGCGCCTGGTGCATTGGCACGTGTACGGGCCCGACCCGCGCGACCGGCCTCTGAGCGCGCTTGTGCGGCGGCATGGCTGGATAGAGGGCGTCGAGCAGGACGTCGATCTCACAGTGGAAGGCGACGATGCTGGCGTGCGCTCGCTCGCATTCGGCTACCTTTTTCTTGGCCTCGACCTTCTCACGGCCGTGCGAGAACGGGGTGCAGCGGTTTCTTTCCAGGCCGATTACGAGACGTATTCAGAGTACATTGTTTCTGCGCCTGGCCGTGAGCCGGCCCTTTTGACACTGACGCGTAGGTGTACTCCGCCGGGATCGCGCGCGCGGTATCGTTGCGAGAATGGCGCGACGCTGACGTTTGGCTCGCTCGGCTAAACGTCGTCTTCGCCGACTTGTCCGCCTTCGCCTTCGAGACGGCGGAGTTGTTTCACGTCTTTGGCGGTGAAGCGCAGGCGCACGCCGGCGCCGAGATCGTCCTCATCTAGAAACACGGCGCCGGCGGTTTCAAGCGCGTGCTTCAAAGCTGCGCGTGCTTCTTTGCCCGGATCGATCTCGCCGGTTTCAAAGGCGCGGATCGCTGCCTTTGTGACGCCCGATGCGCCGCAAAGTTGTGCGCGGGGCCATTGCACCAGGGCGCGCGCGGCGCGGCAGAGGGGGCCGGTGATTTCCATGTGCGGGCTCCAGTCTCTCGCCAGTATGCGACACGCGTTGGCGCCTTTGAAGTCCGGAAGTGGCGAGCGCGCTAGTTTGAGACGCGGCAAAGTCTGCGTCGTCGATCCACTCGCGGAGACACGCCCAATGAACCCGCTTCAAGCCGCACGCGGTTTAGCTGTCGCGCTCGGAGTTTTGCTGATGCCTATTTCAGTTCACGCTTCGCCGGAACAAGATCGCGCCACCGTCGCCGCGCTCGATACTGAGTATCAGGCTGCGGTTGAGCGCAACGACGCTGAAGGCATGGCGCGCATTCTGCATCCGGACATGATTCTCGTCGTCGGCCGCGGCACGGTCTATACGCGCGAGGATATCCTGCGCTCAGCGCGCGAACGCGACATTGAGTATGAGCGTCAGGTCGAAGAAGAGGGCACGCAGACGGTGCGGCTCTACGGCGATGATACGGCGGTCGTGACAGCGTTGCTTTGGCTGAAAGGCGTCACGCGCGAAGGCGAGGCGTTCGATCGGCGGCTGTGGTTCAGCGATACCTACGTGCGGACGCCGGAAGGGTGGCGCTACGCGTTTGGGCAAGCTTCGCTCAGCTTGCCGCCGGAGTAGCGAGTTTGCGCCTGAACGTCCGCGAGAGCAGCCACATCGCCAGCGCGCACTGAAGCACGACTGAGGCGACGGAGAGATACCAGACGTATTCCAGGCGCATGTTCGGCAGGTACGACAGCCAGATCGCCGGAACGACGAACGTCACCATCCGCGTAGCGCTAGCGAACATGGAAGGGCGGGTGTCGCCCATGCCCTGGAAGAGGCTGCCGCCGGCCATGACTAGGCCGCTGAACACGAAATTCCAGGAGACGATTTTTAGATATTCGGTCGTGATCGCGAGGACTTCAGGATTGTCAGTGAATGGGCGCGCCATCAATTCCGGCGCGATGTAGCAGAGCAAAGACAGCGTCAGCATGATGCCGGAGCCGATCAGCGCCGTGACTTTGAAAGTCTCGCGCACGCGGTCGTAGCGTTTGGCGCCGAAGTTTTGGCCTGCGATCGGCGCGGCGGCGAACGCGATCGCCATGGCCGGCAGGAAGATCGATTGCATGATGCGCCCGCCAATGCCGAAGCCTGCCTGCGCTTCGGCGCCGAAATCGCGGATCACCCAATAGATCACCACGAAGATCACGAACATCAGCAGAAATTCGATCGATGTCGGCAGACCAATGAAGGTGATGCGCTTCCAGGCGTCGAACTTTGGCTTCAGCGTGCGCAGATGAAGCCGGAGACACGATTGCACCCGCGGGAACATGATGACGAGGCCGATGGCGCCGACGATTGATGCAATCGTGCTGGCCCAGCCTGCGCCCGCGGCGCCGAGTGCGACGCCGGTGCCGACACCCGCGATCAGAACCGGCGCGAGGATGGCGTTGATGATGACGGTCGCGGTTTGCAGCACCATCGTAGGCATCGTTACACCAGCGCCGCGCAAGGCCGAGACCATCGCTTGTGTGGGAAACATCAGAGCGAGCGACGGAATGAAGGCGTAAAGATAAGCGCGACCCTCTGCGGCGCTTGCAGCGTCAGCGGTGAGTGCATCGACGCCTGCGCCGCCGAACGCGTAGCCGAACACGAGCATCAACACCGCCCCAGCGAGCGCCATCGAGATCGCCTGGTCGGACATGAGGTTGGCGTCGGCTTCGTTCTTGGCGCCGACGGCCTGCGCCACCGTCGCCATTACGCCGATGCTGATCAATTGTGACGCCGCCAGCGCCAGGAAGAAGACGTTGCCCGCCGCACTTACTCCGGCGATCGACGCATTGCCGAGGCGGGCCACGAAATAGAGGTCGATGATGAAGTAGAGTGTCTGGAAGATCAGGCTGATGCCAATAAAGGCCGCCATGCCAAGCAGATGCGCCGTGATCGACCCGTGCGTGAGATCACGCACGCGGAGCGCCTTTGACCAAGAGCACGATAGCTTCGGCGCCGGCTTTGCGATCGGTCGCGATCTCGTTGTACTCGGGGGAGGTTGCCCAGGCTTTGAACGCGCCGGCGTCGGGGAACTCCATCAGCACGACCTTGTTGTGCGCGCCCCAATCGCCCTCGAGCACGCGCGGGGTATCGTCAGCCGCCAAGAGTTTGCCGCCGAATTTGCCGAAGACTTCGGCGTAGCGCGCGATAAAGGCCTGCATATAGCGGCCGTAAAGCTCCGCATCGTGGATGCGCAGCTGCGTGACGACGTAGACGGTCATTGTTTTCGGCTTTTAGCGAAAGCGCAGGCGTGCACAAACTTGGTCTGGGCTGAAGGGGATGGCGCCCAATTCGCCGTTCTGCAGAGTCTCGAACTCGATCGCTTGCTTCAGACCAACGATCAACACCGCGCCATCCGCTTCGTGCACGCCAAGCACCGCCGGGCCTTCAGGGCCGCAGATGAAGGGTGCGCCGCGATTGGTGCTCGGCGTGGCGTTGTAGAGCATGGGCGCTTCACCGCCGGTGAGGCCCATGATCTGCGCCAGTGGGCCGTCCGGCGCTTGGGCGGCAAGGTCGTTATTGGTGTGGTTGCCTTGTTGGAAGTTCAACGTGGCGCCGTTGGCGTGGCGTAGCGCCAGAGGCACGACGGGGTCCATGCCTTCTGCAGCACGCTGCACGGCCGCGCGGTCCATGTACATCGTCTCACCGACAGAGAGCGACGTGGCCGCGTCAGCAGCGGTTAGCGTTGTCGTTGTCACTGGCCCGGAAGCGGCGCAAGATGCGACGAGCAGCGCCGCGGCGATCAAAAGCGGTGCGCGCATCAATGTGTCTCCGTCCCTGTCGCGGCCTTCGCCGCTTTTCGTGCCTGTGCGCCACGAGAGAGCATGTTGAGCCCTTCGACCAGCGCCGAGAACGCCATGGCCGCGTAAATGTAACCCTTCGGCACGTGCACGCCAAAGCCCTCGGCAATCAGCACCATGCCGATCATCAGCAGGAAGCCCAGAGCAAGCATTACGACTGTGGGATTTTTGTGAATGAAGTTGCCGACTGGATCGGCGGCCAGAAGCATTACGGTGACGGCGATGATCACGGCGATGACCATGATCGGCACGTGGTCGGTCATGCCGACGGCGGTGAGGATCGAGTCGATCGAGAACACCAGGTCGAGCAGGATGATCTGAAAGATCGTCGCGCCGAAATTGGAGACGACCACTTGCTTTTTATCGAGCACGTCAGTCGTTGGAGTCGGATCGACGGTGTGGTGGATTTCCTTGGTTGCTTTCCAGACGAGGAACAAGCCGCCCGCGATCAGGATGAGGTCGCGCCACGAGAACGCGGTTTCGAACGTCGGATTGCCGTGGTCATCGATGCTGCCGACGAAGCCCAGGTCGAATACCGGTGTCGTGAGCGTCACGATGATCGCGATAGTGGAGAGCAGGCCGAGGCGCATGACGAGCGCAAGCCCGATGCCGATGCGCCGCGCGCGCTTGCGCTGTTCGGCGGGCAGCTTGTTGGTCAGGATCGAAATGAAGATCAGGTTGTCGATGCCGAGCACGACTTCCATGATCACCAGCGCAATCAACGCGGCCCAGGCAGCCGGGTCAGACAGAAGCGGCGCGATTTCCCAATCCATTCGTGAATCCCTCTTTCGCGGATCGATGTAAGGTATTGCGGTCAGGCCGGGAAGGGCGTCCGCTCGGGAAGGTCCAGCTTGCAGTTCGGCGGGTGGAAGCGGACGGCCGCCGCCGCTACCCTTGCCGCCACGCGGCGGCCATAATGGGCGGACGTGGTGATGTAGGACGTCGAGGACTAAGCCGTTGCAGCTGCCTATCCTTCGGACTTTGGCTCTCGTTACGGTGGGCAACGCGGTGTTGCGCAAGCGCGACGCCGGCGGCTTCTGGCCGAACGATCCGATGTTCCGCTACACCGCTTCGCTCGATTTTATGACGCCGCGTGAGAACGGCAATCTTGCGCACGCTGCGGCAGGGCCGGACGTTTGGTTCAAAAAACTGGCGTCGCGCGGTTGCACGGGATTGCGCATGCACAGCGCGCCGATGCGGCACGATCCAAAGCTTGGGGCAATTCCTGAACACAAGCTGGTCGGCATGGTCGGCGGCGGTCCGCGCTGGTTGATCGAGCCGGTGTACGGCGATCATTCTGAATTGTGGGAAGGCTTTGATCGCGTCGGCGATAAGGACGCGGCGGATAAGAAGATCTGGCTCACGGCGTATGTGCTCATCGGCGAAGCGCAATCGGCGCCGAAAGTGGATGCCGATATTCGCGGCGCTAGCCTCGATCTGCGGGCGGCGCTTACCGCAATCGAGAAGGTCGCGCGCTCCATGCCAGACGCGCCGTTCGCCGATGCCTTTGCAGGCGCGCGCGCGGCGCTTGAAGGCAAGGGGGGCGCGCCGCCGCCCGACTTCGTGCGCTTTACGGCTCTGAAGCCAGAAGCGGTGCGTTTGCTGCAGGCGGCTGGCGGTGCTTGGGTGTTTGGCGCGATGGGCAGCTGGAATGATTTGTCGCCCGATGCGGCGCTGAAGCCGCGTTATCAGCAGACTTCGAAGGACCTGTTCGTGGCATTGCAGCGGGCGGTGCTAGTCGTCGCTAATTCGACTTACGGACGCTGAGGGCCGCGGCCGATATCGAGCAGGGCGTCCCACATTTCATCGGCAAAGCGGATCACCATGACGCCGGCTTTCGCTTGCGTCTTCGCCGTCGATAAATCGACGAGCGCGGCGCCCAGATTTCCATCCTCCGCGCCAGTGACCGCTTCGAGGACTCGCACACTGGCAAGCTCAAAGCGGTCAAGGGCGCTGGTGAGGGCCTGAGCGGCGTGGGGGATCGCCGTCATGTAGGGGACACTACACGGCTTGGTTTAAGCTCTCGTTCAGAAAGCTGGTGAATGCGTGAAAACCAAACCCCGAGCTTTAGACGTGGATGTCGCGATCCTTCGTCTCGGGCCAGAAGAAGAAGGTAATGAGTATCGCCAGAGCGGTGACGATCGTTGGGAACCATAGCCCCTGATAAATTGAGCCGGTTGCGGTGTTGATCGCGAACACGGTGGCGGGCAATAGGCCGCCGAACCAGCCGGTGCCGACGTGATAGGGAAAGCTCATCGCCGTGTAGCGGATGCGGGTAGGGAAGAGCTCCACCAACGCCGCCGCTTGCGGGCCGTAGAGCGCGCACGCCGCCACGATGAACAGCGCCATCATGCCGATGACGCCGCCTTTCTCACCGAACACGCGTGCGATCTCGGCAAAGCTCCAATTCTGCATCGCCCCGGACGCGGACGTCGGATAGCCGGCCGTCGCCAGTGCTTCGCGCAAGCGTTCGGAGAATGCCGTACGCGCGGCGCGGATTTCGCTGGCGCTGAGACCAACGGCGCTGACGCTTTGAACGCGCACGGTGTCGCCGATTACGATTTCAGCGGGCTCGCCGATCGGTGCGTTCAAAGTCGTGTAGGAGATGCCGGCGTTGGAGAGCGCGCTTTTGGCGATGTCGCACGCGGTGGCGAATTGTTGAGCGCCGCCGGTGAGATCGAGCTGGAAGGTGCAATCGTCCGGGTTAGCGTAGACGATGACGGGCGTTGTTTCAGACGCTTCCGCCAGCGCTGGGTTGCCGGCGCGAGTGATGTAATGGAAGCCGGGAAAGTAGAGCGCCAGCATCAGCACCATGCCGAACAGCATCACGGGCTTGCGGCCGAGCGTGTCTGAAAGGCGCGCGAAGAAAATATAGAGCGGCGCCGAGATCAGCACGACCGTGATCATGATCAGGTTCACGGTCTGGCTATCGATGCGGAGAATGCGCTCCAGGAAAAATTGTGAATAGAAGTGCGCCGTGTACCAGACGACGCCTTGCGCCATCATCACGCCGAACAAAGCGATCAGCACGATGCGCAAATTGCGCCATTCGGTGAAACTTTCGGCGTAAGCCCGCTTGGTGGTTTTGCCTTCTTCCTTGAGCTTCTTGAAGGCGGGGCTTTCTTCGAGTTGCAGCCGAATCCAGACGGAGACGCCAAGCAAAGCGATGGAAACCAGGAACGGAATCCGCCAACCCCATTCGCGGAACGCCTCTTCGCCGAGATAAGCGCGCACGCCGAGCACGACGCCGAGAGCGCCGATCAGGCCGATGGAAGCTGTCGCTTGAATCCAGCCGGTCGCGGCGCCGCGTTTGTTCGCTTGTGCATGTTCAGCGACATAGATGGCTGCGCCGCCATATTCGCCGCCGAGCGCGAAACCTTGGAGGACACGCAGTGTCACCAACAGGATCGGTGCCCAGATGCCGATGGTTGCAGCTGTGGGCAAAAGACCGATGGCAAATGTGGAAAAGCCCATGATCAAAATGGTGATCAGGAAGGCGCCCTTGCGGCCGGTGGAGTCGCCGATCTTGCCGAAGACGAGCGCGCCGATCGGGCGGACGATGAAACCGACGGCAAAAGTGAGCAGGGTGAAAACGAAGGCTTGTGCGTCAGGCAGGCCGGCGAAGAAGTGCGGCGCCATGACCGAGGCGAGCGCCCCGTAGACGAAGAAATCGTACCATTCGAACACGGTGCCGGCGGCGGAGGCGGCCACGACTTGGCGCATCTTCGCTGGGGATACATCAGGGCTGGTGGGCGCAGGTGCGCTGGTGTCGGTCATCGCTCATTTCCCCCCGCCTCAATCGGCGCTTTTGTCGCTGATGCGCCGACCCCGGGGCCGGTTGTCAAGCCGGAACGCACCGTGTTACTCCGCGCGCGCGTCAATGAACCCGCGCGAACGCATCGCAGCGGTCTTTGGCGTTTGGGATTTCCCCAAGCGGCGCAATCGAAGCCAGCGGGCGTCCAGTTGGACTGCCAGCGGCGGAAGCAGCGAGACAGACGTGGCAGAGACCTTCGATGGCGAGGCTTCCGAAGCGGCGGCGCGCTATGCCCGGGCCATCTTCGATTTAGCCAAGGACGCCAAACAGTTAGAGGTGGTGGAGCAGGACTTTGTGAAGTTCGCCGCCGCCTGGAAGGAAAGCGCTGACCTGCGCGCTGCCGCCCGCTCGCCGCTGATTGACCCCCAGGAAAAAGCCGACGCGCTGACCGCTGTCGCCGCCAAAATCGGGGTCTCGGATTTGGGCCGCAAAGCCATCGGCGTCGTCGCTATGAATCGCCGCGCGGCCGAGCTGCCGACGATCGCCGCCGCCTACCGTACTCTGGTCGCCCGCGAGCGCGGCGCCCGCCAAGTTGAGATCGTCTCCGCCCGGCCGCTGGCCGAGGCCGAAAAAGCCGCCATCGTCGAATCCCTGAGCAAGCAGCTCGGGGCCAAGATCGAGGCCGAAACCAGTGTCGATGAGAGCCTGATCGGCGGGTTTGTCGCCCGCGTCGGTTCCCGCCAGTTCGACGCTTCCGTCAAAGCTAAGCTGGACGCCCTGCGTCTGGCCCTGAAATCCGCCTGAAGGGGTAAGTAATGGACGTCCGCGCCGCTGAAATCTCTGCAATCCTGAAAGAGCAGATCAAGGGCTTTGGCTCGGAAGCGAAAGTCTCCGAGATTGGCCGCATCCTGTCAGTGGGCGACGGTATCGCCCGCGTGTACGGGCTCGAGAACGTGCAGGCCGGTGAAATGGTCGAGTTCCCGGGCGGCGTGAAGGGCATGGCGCTCAACCTTGAGCGCGATAACGTCGGCGTCGTTATCTTCGGCGAAGACCGCGGCCTGAAAGAAGGCGACACCGTTAAGCGCCTCGGCGAGATCGTCGACGTGCCGGTGGGCAAGGGCCTGCTTGGCCGCGTGGTCGATGCGCTCGGCAACCCGATCGACGGCAAGGGCCCGATCAAAGCTGAAAAGCGCGCCACCGTGGACGTGAAGGCGGCGGGCATCATTCCGCGCAAATCCGTGCACGAGCCGATGCAGACGGGCATCAAGGCGATTGACGCGCTGATCCCGATCGGCCGGGGCCAGCGCGAACTGATCATCGGCGATCGCCAAACCGGCAAGACCGCCGTCGCGCTCGACACCATCCTCTATCAACGTGAAGCGCACGACCGCAACGCGCCGGAGAGCGAAAAGCTTTACTGCGTGTACGTCGTCGTCGGCCAAAAGCGCTCGACCGTCGCGCAGCTCGTCAAGACCCTCGAAGACAAGGGCGCGCTTGGCTATTCGATCATCGTCGCCGCCACCGCTTCCGATCCAGCGCCGCTGCAATATCTCGCGCCGATGGCCGGTTGCGCCATGGGTGAATACTTCCGCGACAACGGCATGCACGCGCTCATCATCTATGATGACTTGTCGAAGCAGGCCGTTGCGTATCGCCAAATGTCGCTGCTGTTGCGCCGTCCGCCGGGCCGCGAAGCTTACCCGGGCGACGTTTTCTATTTGCACAGCCGCTTGCTCGAGCGCGCGGCGAAGCTGAACGATGAAAACAAAGCCGGTTCGCTGACGGCGCTGCCGATCATCGAAACGCAAGCCAACGACGTTTCGGCCTACATCCCAACCAACGTGATCTCGATCACCGACGGCCAGATCTTCTTGGAAACCGATCTCTTCTTCCAAGGCATTCGTCCGGCATTGAACGTCGGTCTCTCCGTGTCGCGCGTCGGCGGCGCAGCGCAGGTGAAGGCGATGAAGCAAGTCGCCGGCCCGCTGAAGGGCGAGCTCGCGCAGTACCGCGAAATGGCGGCGTTCGCGAAGTTCGGTTCCGACCTCGACTCCGCGACGCAGCGTTTGCTGAGCCGCGGTGCGCGCCTCACCGAGCTGCTGAAGCAGCCGCAATTCTCGCCGGTGCCGGTCGAAGAGCAGATCGTGCTGATCTATGCCGGTACGCGCGGCTATCTCGATAAGGTCGCTGTTGCTGACATCGGTCGCTATGAAAGCGAGCTGACCTCGTGGCTGCGCGCCAAGAAGGCCGACTTGCTCTCCTCAATCAAGGGCAAGAAGGACATCTCGAAGGACGGCATCGAAGCCAACATCAAAGCCGCTCTCGACGAGTTCGGCGCGACCTTCGCCTAAGGAAAACGTATGCCGAGCTTAAAAGAGTTCCGCGTCCGCATCGCCAGCGTGAAGTCCACGCAGAAGATCACCAAGGCGATGCAGATGGTGGCGGCCGCGAAGCTGAAGCGGGCGCAGAGCCAAGCCGAAGCGGCGCGGCCCTATGCGCAACGCATGGCGCGCGTGATCGCCAATTTGGCGGCGGCGGTGTCGGGTGATAGTGCGCCGCTGTTGTTGCGCGGGACCGGCAAGGATCAGGTGCATCTGCTTGTCGTGATGACGAGCGAGCGCGGGCTGTGCGGCGGGTTCAACACGCAGATCGTCCGCGCCGCGCGCGAGAAGATCAACGAGCTGATCCGCGCCGGCAAGACGGTGAAGATTCTCGCGGTCGGCAAGAAGGGCCGCGATCAGCTGAAGCGCGATCACGCCGATAAGATCGTGCGCTTCATCGATCTCTCGGGCTTCCGCAACATCAACGCCGATGCGTCGGGCGTCGTGCGCGAAGCGGTGCTGGAAATGTTCGCGGCCGGCGAGTTTGATGTCGCGACGCTGTTCTTCTCGCAATTCAAATCAGTGATCAGCCAGGTGCCGACGGCGCTGCAACTGATCCCAGCGCGCGCCCCGGCTGGCGTCACGCCGCCTGATCTGAAGGGCGCGGTCTATGAGTACGAGCCGAACGAGGAGGAAATCCTCGAAGCTTTGCTGCCGCTCTATCTCAACGGCCAGATCCTGCAGGCGCTGCTCGAAAACCAAGCCGGCTTCTATGGCGCGCAGATGAGCGCCATGGACAACGCTACACGCAATGCCGGCGACCTGATCAAGAAGCTGACCACCCGCTACAATCGTCAGCGCCAAGCCAACATCACCAAGGAGCTGATCGAAATCATCTCCGGCGCTGAAGCTCTGTAAGGACGAACGCCATGGCAGACGCACTTTACAAGACCAAAGCCATTTCCCAAGGCGGCCGCGCCGGCGGCAAGGTCGCGCTGGCGGAAGGCGGGCTCTATTTTCACATGGAGCATTCCAAGGGCCTCGGCGGCACGGGCGAAGGCTCGAACCCAGAGCAGCTGTTCGCGCTCGGCTACGCCAATTGCTTCAACTCGGCTGTCGCGTTCGTCGCCGGCCAAAAGAAGATCGATGCGTCGAAGGCGGTGGTGACGTGCGAAGTCGGCATCGGCCGTGAAGAAGGCGGCCTTGGCCTGTCTGCGAAGCTAACGCTCTCGATCCCCGGCATGGATCGCGCGCAGGTGCAGGAGCTGCTCGATGCGGCGCACCAAGTTTGCCCGTATTCGAAAGCCACGCGAAACAACATTCCGGTTGAGCTCGTGGTGGAAGGCTAGTGAAGCGCGCGGCGCGTATCGCCCTGATCATCGCGCCGTTTCTGGCGGTGGCGGCGGGCGTGATCGCAGCGCGGTTGTGGAATTGAATTGCCGCCGAGGCGGCTCGAACGACTGACGAGGAAGAGTGAGATGAGCAAGTCCAAAGGCCGCGTGGCACAGGTGATCGGCGCCGTTGTTGACGTCGAGTTCGATGGCCAACTGCCGGATATTTACAACGCGCTCGAAACCACCAATCGCGGCAACCGCCTGGTGCTCGAAGTGGCGACGCACCTTGGCGAAAGTAGCGTGCGCTGCATCGCTATGGACGCGACTGACGGCCTGGTTCGTGGTCAAGACGTCATCGACACGGGCGCGCCGATCTCGGTGCCGGTCGGTGAAGAAACCCTCGGCCGCATTCTCAATGTCATCGGTGAGCCGGTTGACGAAGCCGGCCCGGTGAAGACGATCACGCGCCGCGCCATCCACCAACCTGCGCCGGCCTTCGTCGATCAAAAGCCGGTCCCGGAAATGCTCGCCACCGGCATCAAGGTTGTCGATCTGCTCTGCCCGTATTCGAAGGGCGGCAAGATCGGTCTCTTCGGCGGCGCTGGCGTCGGCAAGACGGTTCTCATTCAAGAACTCATCAACAACATCGCGAAGGCCTACGGCGGTTACTCCGTGTTCGCCGGCGTCGGTGAGCGCACGCGCGAAGGCAACGACCTTTACCACGAAATGATCGAGTCCGGCGTGAACAAGGCCGGCGGCGGCGAGGGCTCGCGCTGCGCTTTGGTGTTCGGCCAGATGAACGAGCCGCCAGGCGCTCGCGCTCGCGTTGCGCTCTCGGGCCTCACCATCGCCGAACACTTCCGCGATCAGGGCAAAGACATTCTCTTCTTCGTCGATAACATCTTCCGCTTCACGCAAGCCGGCTCGGAAGTGTCGGCGCTGCTCGGCCGTATTCCTTCAGCGGTCGGTTATCAGCCGACGCTGGCGACGGAAATGGGCCAGATGCAAGAGCGCATCACTTCGACGACGAAGGGCTCCATCACCTCGGTGCAAGCCATCTACGTTCCGGCGGACGATTTGACCGACCCGGCGCCGGCCACCTCGTTCGCGCACTTGGACGCGACGACGGTGCTCAGCCGCGCGATTTCGGAAAAGGGCATCTACCCGGCCGTCGATCCGCTCGACTCCACGTCGCGTATCCTCGATCCGAACGTCGTCGGCCAAGAGCATTATGATGTGGCCCGCCGCGTCCAAGAAACGCTGCAACGCTACAAGTCGCTGCAAGACATCATCGCCATTCTGGGCATGGACGAGCTCTCGGAAGAGGACAAATTGGTCGTCTCGCGCGCTCGTAAGATCGAGCGCTTCCTCTCGCAGCCGTTCCACGTCGCCGAAGCGTTCACCAACACGCCCGGCGTGCTCTGCGATATCAAGGACACGATCCGCGGCTTCAAAGGCCTCGTCAACGGCGACTACGATCACCTGCCGGAGCCTGCCTTCTACATGGTCGGCACCATTGAAGACGCGATCGCCAAAGCGCAGCGCCTCGCGGCGGAAGCGGCCTAATGGCCGCCGCCGGCCTCACGCACAGCCAGCTCGCGGCGAAGCTCGTCGTTGAGGGCTCGTTGGCGAGCATTGCCGGCAACGTCCAAGGCAAAATGCCGATCGCGCCGATCGTGCTGAGTGAGCTTGAACGCGCGGACATCAAGTTGCAGCAGGGCGGGACGACGTTGTTCTACCCGCTGCCGCCGACAGGCGTGTTCTTTGACATGCACGGCGCACAAGCCGTGGTGTGGTTCACCGAGGCCGATTACACGCGCGGTTTGCAGACGCTGGAAGCTGCGATGAAAGCGGCATTTCCGCGTACGCGCCAGCTGAGCGACGAAGCCAGCCCGCAAGAGAAGGACGTGCGCGTCCGCAGCTTCGAGGTCGATTTCGGCAATAGCCGCCTTGCACTGGTCAACGCAGAGTATGGCGGCGCGCGTGCTGAATCTAAGCGCTTCATCGTGCGCATCGTCGCACAAGTGCGGAAGGGCTGAGCCGATGGCGAAGATCAGGCACAGCGAACTTGCCGTGATGCTGGTGATGGATGGCAGCTTGCGCGTCCTGAAGGGCGAGCAGCTCAAAGGCCAGGTGCCGGTGAAGCCGGAAGTGCTTTCGGATCGCGAAGCACAGGATCTTGGCTTGCCGCCGGGCGGCACGGTGCTGTGCTATCCGCTGGGCGAGACGCCGCTGTTTTTCGACATGGCCGGCTCGCGCATGGTGATTTGGTATAGCGGCGCCGATGCTGACCGCGCCGCGCCGCTGCTCGATGCCGAACTGAAGCGTGCTTATCCGGGCGGCGTGAAGCAGGTGATAGACACCGAACACCCGCAAGAGAGCGACCTGCGTATTCGCGCTTACGATGTGAAGCTGAGCGATGGGCTGATGGCGACGATCGAGGTCAGCTACACCAAGCCCGGCGCCGACAAGCCGAAATTTTCGGCGCTCATCGTTGGCATGGCGATCAAGAACTGAGGATTGTAATGGCTGACAAGCTCACCTTCGCTTTGGTCTCGCCGGAGCGCGAACTGTTCAACGGTGAAGTCGACCACGTCGTCGTGCCGGGCGCCGAGGGCGAGTTCGGCGTGCTGCCGAACCATGCGCCGGTGATGAGCGTGATCAAGCCGGGCGCGCTCAAGGTCATCAATGACGGGGCGGAGCGGCGCATCTTCGTCAATGGCGGCTTCGCCGACGTGACGCCGGAAGGGCTCACCGTGCTGGCGGAAGAGGCGATCGATCTTGCCGATATCGAGCCGGCGCAGCTTGAGCAGGACCTCAAGAACGCTACCGAAGATTTGCGCGACGCCAATTCCGACGCCAAGCGCGAAGCCGCGCAACGCGCGTTGACGCGGCTTGAGACGATCCGGACCGCATTGGCGGGCTGACGCCTGGTCTGCACAATAATACCTGGATACTTAATCGCGGATTGGGTTGCGTTCTCGCCGGAGCGCTGACCACAATCGCGCCGCATGCTGCCGCATCCGCATCTTTGGCCCGCCATCATAGGCGTTGCTGTCGGCCTCACTTTGGTGACGTGGGGATGCGTCTGGCTGTTCAAACGCTGGCGGACGCTTTCACCGCGCGTGCGGTGGGGGCTCTTTGCTGCAATCGCCGTGTTCGAGATCGCGATCTGGCTCAACGTCTATGCGTGGTTCGTTGAGCCAAACCAGCTCGTTGTGCGCCGGGTGGAGATCGTCAGCGCCGATTGGCGCGGCGCCCCGCTCACCATCGCTGCTATTGGCGATACGCATGTCGGCGGCCCGCATGTCGATGCGGCGCGCATGGGGCGCATTGTCCGCCGTGTGAACGAGCTGCGTCCTGAACTCGTGGTTCTGCTCGGAGATTACGCCGCCGGACACGCGCCGGAAGCAGAGCGCACGCCCGCTGAGAACCAGGAAATCTTGGGCGGCGTGGCGACGCTCGCGGGCTTGCGCGCGCGCTACGGCGCGGTTGCAGTCATTGGCAATCACGATAGCTGGTACAGCCGCTCCAGCATTACGGCTGCGCTTCAAAACGCGGGCGTTGGCGCACTTTGGAATCGGCACGTCGTCATTCGCCGCAGCGGCGGGCCGATTGTGCTCGCTGGCATTGCCGATGCTTGGACGGGTGACCCGGACTTCGCTGCCGCGCTCGATGGCGCGCCAGCGGACGCGGACACGATCGTCCTAAGCCACTCGCCCGATCCGTTCACGAACATGCCGGATGGCCCAGCATTGATGCTCGCTGCGCATAGCCATTGCGGGCAGGTGACGATCCCATTCTTTGGCCGGCCCGTCTTGCCGATCGATAACCGGCGCTATGCGTGTCATCTCGTCGAAGAAAACGGCCAGCGCATGTACGTCACCGGCGGAATTGGCACGAGCATCTTGCCGGTGCGCTTTCTCAATCCGCCTGAGATCGTGCTGATCACGATCCGCGCACCTAACTAAGCGCCAGCCGAACTTTCGCCCCAGCTGAACAGCGTCAGCGGTTTCTTTTTGCGCGCTGGTTTAGTGGTGATGCCGCATGCGGTGAGCCACTGCAGCGTCATCTTAGCGACGTCCGGCGCTTCCGGTTCGCCGACGAGCCAATGGCTCATCTCTGGAAATTCATGGAAGTGCGCTTGCGTGCCTGGGAAGCGCGCGATCACACGGCGTACGGTGCTCGACGGATTGACGCGATCCTTGCCGCCGGCGAGCGCCAGCACCGGCGCGCTGATGCGATAGACCGGCGCTTGGCTGGCCATCGAATGATCGGCCCACCATTGCACTGCTTCGCGGATGGCGCGGCCGCTCTCCGGGACGAAGCGCGCAAACGTGCGGCGCGCATCTTCGCGTTCGAGCCGATCGAGTGTCGTCGCGCGGGCGACGCGATAATCCGGCGGCACCGGGCGGCGCCAATAATCGCCGAGCAGGCTCAAACCGAATTGGTGGCTTTGTTCGTCCAGCGTTGTCGGCGGCACGCCCCACGGCGCGCTGGGCGCCAGCAGCACGAGGCCGGCGATCGGTGCATGCATCGCTGCAAGCTGCGAAACCAAGCCGCCGAGCGAATGCCCGACCAACACAGGCGGCGCGCGCAACGTGCGCACATAATGCGCGACGGCTTTAGCGTAATCCTTCAGACCGGTTTGCGCGAGCTGTTCGAGATCGGCGCCGCGCTCGTGATGCGGCAAGTTCGGTGCGTGTGTTTCAAAGCCCGCGGCTTCGAACGGTTCACGAAACGCGTCGAACGCCCAGCCGCCACAGAACGCGCCGTGGACGAACACCACAGGTGTCGCCGGCGCCTTCATGCGCGATGTGCTCTGCGAAAGATCACTTGGCTTCCCCACCACCATACTTCTTAAACCGGCGCACGACCTCTTCATAGGTCGGACGCTTAAACGGGATCACAAGCCCCGGTGCCGTGTCGAGCGCCGCCCAGCGCCAATCACTGAACTCGGGCGTATGTGTATCGAGTCTGATGTCAGCGTCACGACCTTTGAACCGTAAGGCGAACCACTTTTGCCGTTGCCCCAAATAGCGGCCGCGCGGCTTCATTTTCGTGCGCACGTCGATGGGGAATTCGTAATAGAGCCAGTCTTTGGTCTCTTCGAGCAGATCGACGTGCTCTGCCCTTACGCCAATCTCTTCTTCAAGTTCGCGGATGGCGGCGTCGTAAGGTTTCTCGCCGCGATCAACGCCGCCTTGCGGCATTTGCCATTGATACGGGCCTTCCGTAGCGACGCGCTTGCCGAGAAACACGAGGCCATCGCGTTGAAACAGCGCCAGGCCGACATTCGGACGATAGAGTTTCGGATCTTTGGCTGCGCTCATCGGCGCGCGGCGCGCGCGTTCAGCACGGCCGATGCGGGCGCGAGCTGATACCCGCGGCTTTCAATGTCACGCGCCCAACGACCGACCTGCTCCATGGTGACAGGATACGCAAAGCCGGCGCCGATCGCGCTCTGATTTTGCAGCGCCAGCGCTTCCAGGTTCAGCAATTGATCGTCGATCGCGTCGGCTTCGCGGCGCGCGTCGATGATGCGATCGGCGGCGGTGATCGGCAATTGCGCGCGTTGCGCTTCGACGCTGAGCGCGGTGCGTTGGCCGATGCCGGATGAGATGAAGACGAGGCCGCGGCGGCGAAGCGCTTGCACCACCGGTTGCGATGCTTGCGCGGACGTTGCGAAGCGCGCGCCCTGATAATTCGTGACACCGAAATAGCCGCTGCCGCGTGAGAGCAATTGCTCAAGCCGGCTGACGTTTTGCTGTGCAGGGCCTGCCGCCAGCAAAGTTTGCGGGCCGGTGTCGTCAGCATCAGGATCGAACGGCTCCATCGGCAGTTCGAGCATGACTTCGTGGCCGTGCGCGCGTGCGCGATCGATCCAGCTTTGCAGGTTCTGCGCGTAGGGCACGAAGGAGAGCGTCACTTCCGGCGGCAGCTCTTCGATAGCTTGCGTTGTCGCGCGTGCGTTAAAGCCAAGGCCGCCAATTACGACGGCGATCATCGGCCGACCCTGCTGCGCGGTGAACGGGCGCGCATAGGCTTGCGCTGGCGTGCGGCCGTTGGCGGCGATGATCGGCAGCGGCCCATGCGGACCGCTCTCGGTAAGCCCAGCCAATGGCGCGCGCGGCAGCGGCGCAACGCGTGGACGCGACGATTCCGGCGATTCCACAACAGCGACACGCAACTCGCCGCTCGCGTCGATCTCGCCGACTTCGCCGGAGAACTCAGGCAATTCGTCGAGGCCGAACGTTTGGTAATCGTCTGTGCCTTCGGTGGCGTCGGCGAATGAAATCGTCGGCGCATCTGCGGCGGCGTCATCGGGCGCCAGCGAAAGAACGCGCCGCGGCCCGGCCGCCTCAGGATCGCCGAAAAATTGGATCGCGCCGAATGCGCCAAGCGCCAGCACGCCCGCTGCGGCAAGCGCGGCGAGCTTGTGGTTGATTTGCAGGCCTCGTTTCAGCTGCGATCTAGGCGCTTGAGCGGGCCGACGAACCGTCGCTTTGGCGCTGGCTTTCGGGCGAATCATAGCCCGCGAAGATCAACGAATTCGCGCGGCCCGTCACTAGGTTGACGGACCGCGCTTACGATCGTTGGTGTTGCGAAATCAGCCGGCGCGTTGGCGCAGACGCTCGGCAACGGTGCCTTGGCGCAGGAAGTCCATGGCGCGGCTCAGCTGGTAGTCTTCTTCGGTGTCCCAGTTTTCCGGCGGTTGGTCCTCCGGCATGTGGACAGCGCGGCGTTCCGCGCCCGAATCGTTATCCAGCGCGTTCGGCAGGTCAGCTTCGCTGATGCCGAGGCGTTGCAGGCGCGCGATGTCTTCGGCGCTGATGCGGCGGGCGGCCACTTCCATGTCCGGCGTGATGCCAGCGCCTTGGATCGAGCGACCGGCCGGCGTGTAGTAACGCGCGGTGGTCAGGCGCAGCGCGCCGTCACGGCCGCCTTGCAGCGGGATCACGGTTTGCACCGAGCCTTTGCCGAACGAGTCGACGCCGACGATCAGCGCGCGGTTGCGATCCTGCAGCGCGCCGGCGACGATTTCCGCAGCCGAAGCGCTCGCGCCATTGATCAGCACCACCACCGGCACGCCGGCGAGGTCATCACCGCGACGGGCGTTGTAGCGTTGCACATCTTCCGGTTGGCGGCCGCGCGTGGAAACCACTTCGCCGCCGTCGAGGAAGGCGTCTGAAACTTCGATGGCTTGGTCGAGCAGGCCACCCGGATTGTTGCGCAGATCGACAACGACGCCGCGCAGACGTCCGCCGGTGTCACGGCGAACTTGGCGGATCGCGTCCTGCAGCATCGAGCCGGTGCGCTCGTTAAACGTGGAAATACGGATGATGCCGATGTCGCCTTCAACGCGCGCAACGACTGCGCGGACGTTGATGATCTCGCGCGTTAGCGTCACGTCGAACGGATCAGTGTCTTCGCGCGCGACGGTGACCGTGATCGAGCTGCCGCTTTCACCACGCATGCGGCGCACAGCTTCGTTCAGCGTCAGGCCGACAATGCTTTCGCCGTCGATTGCGGTGAGATAGTCGCCGGCTTGAATGCCGGCGCGCGCGGCCGGGGTGCCGTCGATCGGAGATACAACGCGCACGACGCCGTCTTCGCTCGTGACTTCAATGCCGAGCCCGCCGTACTCGCCGCGGGTCTGGGTTTGCATTTCGCGATATTCGGTGGCGTTCATGTAGGAGGAGTGCGGATCGAGCGAGGCGAGCATGCCCTGGATGGCCGCTTCCATCGCCTCTTCGTCGTTGATCTCGGTGACGTAATCCTGCTCCACGCGCGAGAGCACGTCGGCAAAGAGTTCGAGCTGCCGGTAGATGTCGCCGCGATCGCGGTCTTCTGGTGCGGACCACGCGAGCGCGCCCACAAGTGCCGCCATGCCGGCGATTGGCGCCGCAACCCAAGCTAACCGCATCCTACGTACTCCCCAGGCGTATTACGCCCGATCAAGCGTTAACCGGCTCTAACGCTACTCGCGGCGGTTAACCCCCGCCCGTTAAGCCAGCGCCCTGGATCGACCGCTCGTCCATCCCGGCGCACTTCTACATACAATTCCGGCGCCGGCGTGTCAGATGCTGCCATTTCCGCGATTGGCTGGCCCGCACGCACCGTATCGCCGACCCGGGCGGTAACTGATCCCAGGCCGGTGAGTACGAGAGCGTAACCACCATCGAAGTTGATGATCAAGACTTGGCCGTAGCTACGGAACGCTCCGGCGTAGGTAATTTCACCTGCGGCGGGAGAAACCACCTGCGCGCCGGCCCGGGTGCGCAAAACCACCCCTTGGGACGCTGATGCGCCATCGATGCGGGCGCCGAAGGCGCGGGTGATGCTGCCATCGGCCGGCGCCAACCAGGCGGCCGGGACCACGGATGGGCCGCTGCTCGGCGTGGAGGGCGTCCGGCGGCTGCTGGCGGAGGCGCGCTGGGTTAGTTCTCGGAGGTTTCGGGCTTCGGCGGCGAAGGTGCGGGCGCGGCGGTCGGCGGAGGCGGCGTCGTTGGCTAATTGGGCCTGGGCGGCGCGCCGGCGGGCGGTCAGCGTGACGAGTTCGGCGCGCTCTGAATCGATGGCGGCGTAGGCGTCGGCCAGCACACGCTGCTCTTCGAGGACAGAGCCTTCCAACTGGCGCGCCTGCGCCAGGGTTTGCGCACTTTCGCGCTCGCGCTGCGCGAAAGATGGCGCCAGGGCTCGGGCCGCGATGCCATTGCGGACAGCGCGCGGATCGGCGCGGCGGCTGGCGAAGGCGGCGCCGATGAGGGCGCGTTCGAATGCATTTTGAGCTTGGCTGCGGTCGGCGGTGCTGGCGACGATCTGCGTGCGGAGTTCAGTGAGCCGAAGTTCCGCGGCGGTTGCCGCCGCTTCAGCCTCGGTGCGGCGCCGGCCAGATTCCACCAAGCGTGCATCGAGCGCCTGCACCTCGCGGCGCGCAGCAGTAGCTTCGCGGCGCAAGCGTTCAGCGCGCTGCGTTTCGGCGCGGCGATCGCGTTCGGCTTGTGTGGCGGTGCGCGCAGTTTGCGCGTCGGCGGCCGCGCTCGTCAGGAGCAGCGAAAGCGCCCCAGCCGCGCAAGCGACAAGAGCGCGGACGCGTTTTGCGTCTCGAGCCATGTTCCATACCCATATCGCCCGAGAACTTCAGTCTCGGTGATAAGGAGTACCGCACAATATCGTCACAGCTCGGTAAACCTGCTCGGCAATCATCACCCTTACGAGCCGATGTGGCCAAGTTTGTCTGCCAAAAGCCAGCTTTTCATCAGCGTTATCCTTAACGCTTTGCGAAGCGCCGTCGGCGCCGCCGATCCAGAAGGTGGCGCATGGAATGCCGTCATCGCGCCAGCGCGCGAGCTTTTCGGCAAGTTGGCGCGAGGTCCATTCAGCGCCGCGCTCGTCCAACAGAATTTTGCGCGCATCGTCAGGCGTGGCGCGATAGAGCGCCGCCGCTTCCGCGCGCTGATCGCCAGCAGGCTTGCCTTCAACTTCGGTGAGTTCCACGCCCTTGAAGCCGAGCTGCTTTCCCGCGGCGGCGGCACGCGCGACATAGTCAGCGCTCAGCGCAGCTTCGGGCCCATCGCGTAGGCGGCCCACAACTGCGATCTGAATCCGCAAAGCTTAGCTCGGCAGCGATGGGGTGGTGTGGTTGCCCGACCAGATCTTCTCGATGGCGTAGAACGAGCGCACTTCCGGACGGAAGAGGTGGATCACCACGTCGCCGGCATCGACTAGCACCCAGTCCGCCTGCGGCATGCCTTCGACGCGCACGTCCTTAACGCCCGCGTCCTTCAATTTGCTCATGACGTGTTCGGCCAGCGCGCCGACATGGCGCGCCGAGCGGCCGGAAGCCACTACGAGCATATCCGCGAATGAGGATTTGCCGCGGATGTCGATCGAGACAATCTCTTCGGCCTTATCGTCTTCGAGCGAGGTCAGCACGACTTGCGTCGCGGCTTCGACATCGATCCCCGGCGCGGGCCGGTTGGGATCGCGCTCGGTTTTCACGGCTTGGGGCGCGGCCGATTCGCGTTTCATGTCAGGCGACAGGTGCTGGGTTCCTTCTGTGACCCTCAAGGGTCAACGCTATCACTTCCGCTTGGGTTTCGCCAATCGGGCGCCCCTGGCTTTGCGTAGGGCCGTGGAAGATTGGGAATTGTGACGGGCGTTCAAGTGCGTCCAACCTTTAGGCGCTGAAAGGCGGTCGGCGGGGGACGCGCCGGGCCGGGCGATAATGGCGATGGGGAGCGCCGCCGCCACCTCCCGCCAATTTCGCCATTTGCGGAAATTCGCCAGATTATCGGCGCCCATAATCAGGGTGAATTCCACACCCGGATAAAGCTGCTTGAGCTTGCGGATCGTCTGATACGTGAAGGCGCAGCTGAGCCGCTGCTCAAGATCGGTCACGATCATGCGCCCGCCGTGCGCCTGCTCTTGCGCCGATTGCATGCGCGCGTCGAACGGGCTCGACTTGGGCTTCAGCGGATTTTGCGGAGAGACGAGCCACCAGACGCGGTCGAGCCCGAGGCGCGCCAGCGCCGTCTCGGCTACATGCGCGTGGCCTTCATGCGCCGGATCGAAGCTGCCGCCGAACAAGCCAATGCGCATACCTGGATAGGCCAGGGGCAAATTACGCCTCATGCGGGTCGCCGCGTGCTCATCGCGCCTATATAACCCTGCTGAGAACGCGCGTCACATGCGGCGTAGCGATTGGGTCGCATTGATGCTTTCAGATTTGTTGCGCCGGCTTGCCGGCCGTCCAGAGAATGACAGCCTGCTGCCGCCGGCGGACCAACGCGTCGCGGTTGCCGCGTTGCTGGTGATCGCCGCGCATGCGGATCACGATTATGCGGATGTGGAGCGCGCGCAGATCGAACGCGCTTTGGCCGATCGCTACGCACTTGATCCGGAGGCGGCGGCGAAGCTCCGCGTTGAGGGAGAAGCGGCGGAGGATGCGGCGGTTGATATCTATCGCTTCACGGCATTGGTGAAGGCCGGCATTCCGCACGAGGAGCGCGGCTCCGTGCTTGAAGCGATGTGGCGCGTGGTGTTGGCAGACACGCAGCGCGAACAGCACGAAGAGGCCCTGATGCGCCGCGTTGTCGATTTGCTCGGTCTGGATTCGCACGACAGCGTCGCGGCGCGGCGTAGGGCGCAAGCTTCGCTTTAGGGCGCCCAATCGGTTTGCGGCGCGGCTTCTTTGCGTTCTTCAACGCGCCGTTCGCGCAGCATAGCGGCGATTTCGTTGACCAGATCGCGCACGCCGGCGCCGGATACGCCAGAGACAAGGCGCACTTCTTTGCCGATGGCTTCGGCCAGCGACTCGCGCTTCTCTTCCGCTTCTTCCCGCGTCATCGCGTCGATTTTGTTCAGCGCCACGATCTCGGGCTTTTCATCAAGGCCTGCGCCATAGACTTCGATTTCATGCCGCACGGTTTCGTAAGCCGCCGCCGGGTCTTCGTCCGTCGCGTCGATCAAATGCACTAAAGCAACGCAGCGTTCGACGTGTCCTAGGAAACGCGTGCCCAGCCCGGTGCCTTCGGCTGCACCTTCGATCAAGCCGGGGAGGTCGGCCATAACGAAGCGCTCGCCTTCGCCAACCGTGACGACGCCGAGATGCGGATGCAAAGTCGTGAACGGATAGTCCGCCACTTTCGGCGTTGCGCCGGAAACTGCTCGCAGGAATGTCGACTTGCCGGCGTTGGGCAAACCCACAAGCCCCGCGTCAGCGATCAGCTTTAGCCGCAGCCAAAGCGTGCGCTCTTCGCCTTCAAGCCCTGGATTGGCGTGCTCAGGCGCCTGGTTCACCGATGATTTGAAATACGCATTGCCGAAGCCGCCATTGCCGCCGCGCGCCAGCAGCACGCGCATGCCCGGCTTGTCGAGATCGGCGAGGATGGTCTCCTTATCCTCATCCAGCACTTGCGTGCCCGTCGGCACTTTCAGCACGAGACTTTCGCCATTCGCGCCGTGGCGGTTCTGGCCCATGCCGTGGCCGCCCGTCTGGGCTTTGAAGTGTTGCTGGTAGCGATAGTCGATCAGCGTGTTGAGGCCATCGGCGCTTTCGATCCAGACGTCGCCGCCTCGGCCGCCATCGCCGCCGTCCGGGCCGCCGAACGGAATGAACTTTTCGCGCCGGAACGAGACCGCGCCGGCGCCGCCATTGCCGGAGCGCACGTAGATTTTGGTCTGATCCAGGAATTTCATGGCGCCTTATATGGCCCCAGCGGCGTACGCCTCAATCGCTTTCGCGCCGCCAACGCAGCGAAACGCGCTGATCGCCGTTGCCGAGGAAGCTTGTGATCAGCACTAGGCGCGGCCGGATCGTGTATTCGACACGCGTTTGCGCCTGCCCAAGCCCGGTGCGCGCGACCTCGACATAGACATTGCGCGTCAGATAGACGCCGCCAGCGACAAGAAAGCCACCATCCTCGTCCTGGCGCACATTGAAGCGATCGAGCCCGGCTGCCGCGCGAGCGGCGTCCACCAGATCGAGTGAGGCTTGCCCCGAAAGCGCCGCCAAGCTGGCCGCGAGCTGCGCCGCTTCAAGTGCGGAAAGATCTTCAACCGAGCGCCCGAACAGCACTTGCGGCAGGATTTCGTCCTCGGGGAGACCCGGATTGCTGGTGAAGCTGATTTCCGGATCGCGCGCCGTGCCGCTGAGGCGCAGGTACGCCGTCAGATCCGGGGTGTCGCGCGTTGCAGTGAGCATGATCTCGGCGTCGAGCGGATCGCCGTCGAAGGAGATTGTGGCGTCGTCGATTTCGAACGGCTGACCGGAGAGTGAGAGCGTGCCGCGCACCGCCCGCGCCGTGCCGAAGATGCGTGGGTTACGCGCCGTGCCGGCCAGCTGCAGATTGAGCGACCATTCCGCGTCGATGCCACGCCCGCGGGTGAACACCCGGCCCGGCGCGCGGATGCGCACATCCAAAGTCGTGCGGCTGTCACGCACCGGCGCCGCTATCTCTTCCTCGTCCTCATCTTCGAAACCGGGCCGGTTGATCTCGATGACTTCGATCGTCGGAATGCCGGCCTCGGGATTGCTCGCGATATCGACTTCTGCCTCGATGATGTTGATCTCACCGTTCAAGCGCGACTGCAGTCCTTCCCAGTGCAACGAGAGTTCGCCATTGGCGCGCGCGCGTGCATCGGGGCGGTCGGCGATCAGCATGTTGCTCACTGTGACGGCGATATTGCCTTCGCGGGCATTGGCGCTGCCGCCTGTCGCGGTGAGGCGGCCGCCACCGGGGCCGGACGCGGTGAAGTTTTCGATCGTCACGCCGCGCTCATCCAGCGCCACGCGCGCGTCGAGATCGACTAGGGTGACGCCGGTGAGTTTATCTTCAAAGCGGCCATCAACAATTTCGAGGAAGCCATCGCCCGCGAGATATCCGGCGCCGAACTCGATCTCGCCTTCGCCGTTGAGTTGGCCGGTGAGTTGCTGATCCTGCAGCCGGGCCGCGGCCCACAATGAATCCGCCGGCCCGCGCACCGTCCATGTCGCCCGTCCGCGCCGCTCCGGCGCTAATGCGATGCGGATTGGATCAAGTCCGGTGACGACCGGTGCATCTGCTTCAAAGCGTGCGACAAGGCCTTCGGTGGATGTTGCATCGACGACGGCACGCAATCGATTGGGATCGAGATTGCCGACGATGTGCATATCGAGCCGGCCGCGTTGGCGGCCTGCGAAGCGGGCGTCATCGAGGGTGATGTCAGCGTCGCCACTCAAGCCGCCGCCATTGTTGGCGAGATTGATCCGGCCATCGATGCGGCCTTCCGCACGCTCGCCCCAAATTGCGGCCAGCGGGCCGAGCGGCGCATCGTCGATCTGGGCTTGGCCGCGCAGCGCCCGGCCGCGCTCCTCCCATTGCGCGCGGACAATGCCATCGCCGAGCGCGACATCGAGGCTGGCCGTCGTGGTGTTGTTCTGAATGCGCGCCGTGATCGGCGCGCGGGTGAATACATCCGTTTCGGCAAGCTCGCCGCGGCCTTCGATACGCAGATCGGTCACGCCACGTGCAAAGCTTGCTGTGCCTGTGCCGGCGAACGCCAGTGGCGCATCGCGCAGGCGGCCGCGCATGTTGAATTCAGCGGCGATGGCGTTGAACGGGCCGGTCGCACGCAGCGTCGCCGCCCGCACGCGCAGATCGCCTGCGCGCGCATCCATGATCTGCGCATCGAGGTTCAGCATGTCGGGCGTCAGCGAAAGATCGCCGGCTAGCCGCCCAGTGACGCCAGCAATCAGGCCATCGATCGCGCCGTTGACATCGAGCTCGGCGCTCACGCCGCCGGCGCCGATGCTGGCGTTGCCTTGCGCCTGCAGCGCGCCGAGTTGGCCGTCGAGTTCTGTCAGCGTGATGACGCCTTCGTCGATGCCAATCAAAGAAGAGGCGACAAGCGGTTGGCCCGAGGCTTGGCCCTCAACTTCAGCGCGCCCCGCATAGCCGCCGCCGCTCGGCGCCAAAGTGAAATTCACCACCGGCTGCTCGACGACAACGCCGCCCGCGCTGAAACTCGAGAGCGAGGCCACCGCCGTGACGGTGGGTCGCGCGATCCGGCCGGTGATGCGGCCCGTCGCATCGAGAGCGCCAGCGATTTGCGCGCCGCCAATATCAAGCGGCCCGCGCGCAGTCGCTTCTAGGGAGAGGTTCGCTTCACCGCGCACAATGCGGCCAACGACGCCCGCGCGCAGGTTTTGTCCGTCTACGCGCGCATGCGAGACGGTGATGCCGCCATTCTCGAAGGCAAAGCGCCCATCCAGGCGCGGCGTCGCGCCCAGCAATTGCGGCACGATTGAAGGCGCGCCGCCAATACCGGCGCCTTGGCCTTGCACCGTTGTCGTCCAGATACGCCCTTGCTCTGTCTGCTCGGCGAAGGCGCGAAAGCGGCCGCCTGCTTCGCCCGTGAGGTCGGACACGATCGCGCCGAGCCGCCGCACGCGCCATTCGCCGCTGAACTCACCCGTCCCGCCAGTCGCCCAACCTTGCGCGCTCAGCGCCAGCGCGTCCCCGGTGAGTTCACCTTGGCGCAACTCAAAGCGGCCGCGGCGGCGGTCGTACTGCAGATCGGTGCGCAGTCGCGCTTCTGCAAATAGCGGCGGCGAACCATCCGGCGCGCGCAGATCGCTGGTCAGTGCAAAGCGTTCGGCGTTGAGCGAGGCCTCTACCGGGCCGGTAAGCCGCACGCGCTGGCCCAGCGCATCGACCTGCTGCGCGTCGAGCGTGCCGCGTATCGCGGTGGTGCCACGGGCGCGGCGAAGCTCGCCTTCCAGCCGTGTCGCGCCAAGCTCGAACGGCGCTTCAAACGCGATGTTGGAGAGCCTTTCGCTGGTTGCTGTGAAGCGGGCAGGCCCGACAAGCTCGCGATTCTCGTCAAGTTCGCCGCTGATCTCCACGGCCAGAAACGGCGTTTGCGCGCGGGCGCTGAAGGCGCCGACCCGGTCGCCATTGGCGGTGAATTGAGCGCTATCGCCAATCCGGCGCGTCAGCGTTTCAAGGCGGGGCAAAATATCGAACTGAGCTTGGCCGGCCGCTGTCCACGTCGTCGGCGTCCAGCTTGCTTCGCCTTGCAGCAATTGCGCCGCGCCGATCTGCGCTTGATAGCGCGCCGATCCGGTCTGCGCGTTGCCCGTACCTACAGCGGTGGCGCTGATGCCTTCCTCAGCAACGCCAAGCGCGCGCGCGAAGATGCCGCCTGGCGCGCTCGCGGCGTCGAGGTTGAGCTCGTAGTTCTCATCGGGGCTGTAGGCGACAATCAGACGATCTGCGTCAGAGTCCGTGCGCCGCAATTCGATGTTGAGCGCATCGACGGATCTATTTTCAAAGGTGAAGCCCAGCTGCGCGGTGAAGGCCGCCGCTTCACCGAAGGCCGCTTCATCGAGAATGATCTCGTTGACGCGCACATCACTAAGGAAGACGTCAATCGTCGCGCCGCTAGAGGGGCGCTTCTCCAGCAGACGCGGCTGGCGGTGCATCACCAGTGAGTCGATCTGGCCGGCGCGAATGCGCACGGCGCCGAACAAAATATCTTGCGGCCGCCAATCGAGCGCCAGGTTGCTGGCTTCCAGCCAAACGCCTTCCTCATCTGCGATGCTGATGCGCTCAGCCCGCAGATTGCCGAGCCAGCTGCCACTCACCCCGTCGACGGTGATGCGCCCCAAGCGCCATACACGCTGGCCGTCTGCGAGTTCATCAACCACCCACGGCGCCGCCGGTCCGAGCGCGACGAACACGCCGCCTGCGAGCGCAACGCCACTCGCCGCGTAGGCCCACTTGCGCCAGCGCTTAAGTTTGGGCTTCGGCGCGGCTGGTTCTTCGGGCGCGCTCATCAGAACGCCTGGCCGATGCTGATATAGAGCGCGTAATCATCGCTTGAGAATTCGTCGTCGAGCGGCACGGCAACGTCAAAACGCAGCGGCGCAAATCCGAGATCGTAGCGCAAGCCAACGCCGACGCCGAAGCTGAGGTCGCCCGCGTCCGCCCAATCATCGAACGCCGTACCGCCATCGATGAACGCCACTGCGCCAAGCCGTGACGCAAAGCGCCAGCGCGCTTCGATCGAGCCTTCGACCACGCCTTGGCCGCCAGGCGTCAGCCCAAGCAGATCGCGTTCAAGCGGGTAAATGGAATTGTATTCATAGCCGCGCACTGAGCCGCCGCCGCCTGCGTAGAAGCGCCGATCCGGCGGCACATCGTCAGCGCTGCCAGCGACGGCTTCCAGCCACCCGGCGCGGATGCGCGCAGCAAGCGTGAGTGAGTTCTCGCGTCCGAAAGATTCATAACCGCGCGCCTCCGCTGAAGCACGCACAAAGCCGAGCGTTGCGTCGCCCGAGGAAACGGAGGGTTCCACCCGAAATTCCAGGATCGAACCGTCGAGCGGATCGAGCGTGAGTTCGGTGGTGTCGTGGCGCAGATTATAAAAGCCGCTGAGCACCACGGCTTCGTTCACGCTGCCCACGAGATCGTCGTACTGGTCTGCAGAGAGCCGCAAGCCATAGCTGCGGCCAAGACGCAGCCGCGTCGATGCATCGACGTTAGCGTAGAGCGCAAGGCCCTGGCGTGTGTACGCCGCTGGCGCTTCGCGCTCGGCGCTGACGCCGATCGTGACAGCATGGCCGAGCCCCGCCGCATGCGGGCGGACCAGCGCGACCGAAAGCTCTTGCTGCAATTCGGCCAAAGTGGCGGACGTGATCAGCGAGTCTGCGCGGCCGGTGAAGTTGCGGCGCGTCCACTGGCCGACGACACCAGCGCCCTCCGTGGTGGAATAGGAGAGGCCGAGTTCGTAGGCGTTGCGGCGTGCTGGTTCGATTTCGAGGATAACGTCACGCACGCCATTGGCGTTAGGTTCGTCCAATCGCGTGGAAACGCTGGTGACGGCGCCGGTAGAGCTTAGGTCCCGCCGCAATCGGGTCAGCGCGTCTGGCGAATACGTTTCGCCGTGCCCCCAATTTTGCAGATCGTCGATGAAGCCTGGTCGAAAAATAGTGCTGGGCTCGGCGCGCACATCGCCGAGATAAGCGCGTGCGCCGGCGTCGAACTGATATGCCGGTGTAACCGAGTTCGCGGCGTGATCGACGACGACGCGCCGAGGCTGCGCCGCGGCGTCCGGATAGCCGCCGTTGTGCAACGCGGCCAATGCGGTGGCTTCCGCCTCCAACACTGCGCCCGAACGCGCGGGCGCGCCTTCCGGTACGAGGCTCAGCGCATTGCGTGCTTCCAGATCGGTCGCCGAATCCGGTGTCGCGCCGGCGTAAGCAAGCGATGGATCGGCGAAGCTGAAGCGCTGTCCTGCTTCAATGATCAGGCGTGCAGCCGGCGGCTCTTCTGTAGCTTCCGGCGTGACCGTGGCGCCGTAATAGCCCTCCGAGCGAAGCCAGACGCGCGCACGCGCGGCAGCTTCTTCGGCGATGCGCTCCGCGTCGAACAAGCTTGTAGGCCGCTCACGATCGGGCAGGAGATCGCGAATGGTGTCGCGCATGTCCTTGTCGCCGCCTTCAACGACGACGGGCGAGTCGGCCCACGCTGCCGGCGGCGCCGCAAGAGCGACGGCCGCGGCTAGGGCGGCTGGGAGGACAGGAAATAGGCGCATCGCGAGTTGTCGCCAGACTCGCGCCGCGCCGGTTAATGCTTCATCAACCATAGGCTCTGGGCTGCACCCCAGACCCGCACGAAATGTCTCATGAAATCAGAGACAAAGAAACCGGCAATGGCGCCTTGCCGGGGTTTAACCCCAGGGGCCGCGTTTGCGCGTCGGCCCGGCACTCCAGGGGCCCGCCGGCGAGGCGTTCGTTGGCCGCCCGAAACGGCGCGCGAGTTCCATCAACTGGGCGATGCGGTTGCCGGTGTTTGGGTGCGTCGAGAACAAATTGTCGGCGCCGCGGCCGGCCAGCGGGTTGATGATGAAGAGGTGCGCCATCGCCGGATTGCGCTCGGCGTCCATGTTCACGCGCTGGCGCGCATAGCCCTCGATCTTTTGCAGCGCGCTGGCCAGTGCTTCGGGCTCGCCGCCGATCTCGGCGCCGATGCGGTCAGCCTCGTATTCGCGCGCGCGGCTGATTGCCATCTGCACCACTGACGCGGCGATCGGCGCCAGCAGCATAATGAGAATCCCGACAATTGGATTGCGGTCACGGTCACCGAAGAAGAGCGCAAAGTTCGCCAGCATGGCAACGGCGCCGGCGATGGTGGCGGTCACTGTCATGGTCAGCGTGTCGCGATTTTTAACGTGCGCCAGCTCGTGCGCCATGACGCCGCGAATTTCCTCACGCGTCAACAAGCCCAGCAGGCCGCTGGTAGCGGCTACGGCGGCGTTTTCCGGGTTGCGCCCGGTGGCGAACGCGTTCGGCTGCGGATTGTCGATGATGTAAATCTTCGGCGCCGGCAGGCCAGCGCGTTGCGCCAGCGCCAATGTGTCTTGAACGTAAGCCTGCACGCGCGGATCAGAATGTCGCGGATCGACCTCCTGCGCCCGGAAGTGACGCAGCACCATTTTGTCGGCGTTCCAATAGGCGAAGATGTTCATGCCGCCCGCGACCAGCAGCGCGATCAGCATGCCGCCGGTGCCGCCCACCAGATATCCGACGCCGCCAAACAGCGCGGTCATCGCAGCAAGCAGCGTGTACGTCTTGAGATGGTTCATCGCACTCCTCACGTCTCGGAACTATGATATTGAAATCGCCGGAGCCCGATTCAATGAGTGAGAACAGCGACGTTCCGCGGAAATTGACGCCGGAGGCGGAGCGCGCACTGGCCGAGGCCGCGGCGCGCCGGGCGGAGGCCGAGAAGCTCGCGACGGAACATGGCGGCCCGTCCGGCCCGGAGCCGACGCGTTACGGCGACTGGGAACGCAAAGGCATCGCGACCGACTTTTGATTAACGGCCAGCACGCGCGGGCGAAGTTCGCGCGCCGGTGGCGAAGCTGCTTCACGCCTGTTCGGACCTGCGCAAGAGTGCGTCGTTAAGGTGGAGAAGCCGCATGCGCGCGCTCGTATTGTTTGCCGCTCTGGCGTTGGTCGCCGCTCCGGTGCTGGCGATCCCAAGCGTTGCCTACGCCGATGGCATCGAGCGTCCGCAGCAACCGCGCCCGCGGCCACGTCCGCGCCCCGCGCCGCCGCGTGAAGCGCCGCCGCCGGCGCCCCTGCCGCTCGCGCCGCAGGGCCCCGAGGAAGTGACGCTGTCACAATCCTTCTTCGCCGGTGCAGGTGGCGGGGTGGGCGTCGATGTCGCAGCCTCCAGCTATTACTCAAGCACGACCGTGGTGATCCGCGGCGGCCACGCGCAGGCCTCGGCCTTCGCTTATGCCTCGGCCCGCGCGGGCGCGCGCAGCGGCGGCTGGGGCCGCGGCGGCGGGCATGGCGGGTGCGGTTGCCGTTAAGGCGCCGCCGCTAACCAAAGCACAAGGCCTCCAGGCGCATGCATTTGCCCCACTAGGTGAAAGGGCGTAAACGCGCGGCCCGGGTGCGGGCCCAATCCGCCGCCCAATAGGGGAATTCTTTATGGCGCAGGCCCCAGCCGAAGCGCCCCAACCGAATGCGTCTTCAAACGGTGGCGACAGTGGTGGTCGCGGCCGCGCCGTTGCGCACGGCGGTTTTTGGACGCTGTTGATTGGGTCAGTTGGCGTCGTTTACGGCGACATCGGCACGAGCCCGCTTTATGCGCTGCGCGAGTGCCTGCGCATTGTCACTGGAGATTTTGCGCGCGCGCCTGAGCGCGGTGAAGTGATCGGCATCGTCTCGCTCATTTTCTGGGCGCTGATTATCGTCGTTACGATCAAGTCCGTCTTTCTGCTGCTCAGGTTCGACAACAAGGGCGAGGGCGGCACGCTTTCGCTTATGGCGCTGGTGCGCAAGGCGTTCGCGAAGCCTTCGGCGCTTCTGCTCGGCGCCGGGATGCTCGGCGCATCCTTGTTCTACGCTGACGCGCTCATCACGCCTGCGATCTCCGTTATCTCGTCAGTCGAGGGCCTGAAAGTCGTCCCCGGCATCGGCGCCTACATCGAGCCATGGGTGCTGCCGATCAGCATCGTGATTCTGATCGGTCTGTTCTTTGTGCAGAGCCGCGGCACAGCCAAGATCGGCGCCTTGTTCGGGCCAATCACTCTGGTTTGGTTCTTGGTGATGGCCGCGCTCGGCCTGCTTCATATCTCGGACGATCCCGAGATCGTCGGCGCATTGTCGCCGCTGCCGGCGCTGAATTTCTTCTTCACGCATGCAGGTCTTTCTTTCGTCGTGCTTGGCGCGGTGTTCCTTTCGGTGACAGGCGCTGAGGCTCTCTACGCTGACATGGGCCACTTCGGCCGCAAGCCGATCAGCAGGGCGTGGGTGTTCATCATCCTGCCTTGCCTGACGCTGAATTATTTGGGCCAGGGCGCGCTGGCGCTCGCGCATCCCGAAACGATCGACAATCTCTTCTTCATGCTCGCGCCGGATTGGGCGCGGCTGCCTGTCGTGCTGCTGGCGACGATGGCGACGATCATTGCGAGCCAAGCCGTCATCACCGGTGCGTTCTCGATTACCCAGCAAGCCATTCAGCTTGGCATTCTGCCGCGCATGGAAATTCGCCGCACATCAGAGACGCAGGCCGGCCAAATTTTCATGCCGCAAGTCAACTGGCTGATGCTCGCGGGCGTGTTGATCCTGGCGCTGGCGTTTGGCTCCTCAAGCCGTCTCGCCGCTGCGTATGGCATTGCTGTTTCGGGTGAGATGCTTGTGTCGACGGTCCTGGTGTTCTTCGCCATCTGGAAATTGTGGAAGCGCCCGGTGTGGTTGGCGGCGCTGATCTGCGTTCCATTCGCGCTGATCGAGCTGACGTTCTTTTCGTCCAACATGCTGAAAGTGTGGAGCGGCGGCTTTGTGCCGATCATGCTGGCGCTTGGCCTTGTGCTCATCATGTGGACGTGGGTGCGTGGCACCCGGCTGCTGCAGGAAACCGTGCGGCGCGATGAACCGCTCGCAAAATTGTTCGAGACGCTCTCGCACCATCCGCCGCATCGCGTGCGCGGCGCCGCTATCTTTTTGACCGGCGATCCGGAAGTCGCGCCGGCTGCGCTCATGCACAATCTGAAGCACAATCAGGTGCTGCACGAGCAGCTGATCATCCTGACCGTGAAAACGATCAACGCGCCGCGGGCGCCGGAAGGCGAGCGCGTCAAGGTCGAAGATTTCTTGCCTGACGTGAAGCGGGTGACGCTCACCTTCGGCTTCATGGAAACGCCGAACGTCGTCAAAGCGCTAACCGAGGCGCGCAAGCACGGCCTGAAGTTCGACATCATGAAGACGAGCTTCTTCCTCTCGCGCCGCACGATCGTGCCAAGCGAACGAAGCGGCATGCCGCTTTGGCAGGATCACCTCTTCATCTTCCTGGCCCGCAACGCCACTAACGCGACAGACTTCTTTCACATCCCGTCCGGCCGGGCGGTCGAGTTAGGCAACCAGGTAATGGTCTAAACAAGATGTGCTAACCTAAGGGCATGGCGCTCGCTTGGCTCCTCATAGGCGTTATGCTCTTGCTTTCGGGCGCGGCGTTTATTGCGTCACCGAGTGGCGTCAGATTGCCGATGCAGTGGGGCCTCAATGGACGCCCGACGTGGCGCGCGCCGCGTTTGATGGCGGTGCTGTTTGCGCCGGCGCTCGCAACCGCCATTCTCTTGATCACTTCTTCATTCGCCGCGAATGCGCATTGGGTAGCGATGTCGGTGGCGGCGATCTTCGTCGTCGTACACGCGGGCCATTTGTATTTTGCCCTGCGCGACGTCAGACGGCCCTAGCGGTAAAGATAGTTCGCCGGCAGCCCCAAGCGCATGCACGCTTGCGCCGGCGGGGCTTCGTCGAGCACGAACCGCTCTGAAATCGCGCCAATCGCGCGCAGCAACGTCGCTTCGCCACGCCGCAAACCGCATTCGCGTCCGAGTCCAAGCAGATCGCGCGCCCAAGCCGGCGTGATCTCGACAGCAGCGCGGATCATCATGCGCTGCACCCCGCGCAGCGGCAGGATCGGCGCGCTGCGGACAATGTCGAGAAACTCAAACACGATGTCGGAGCGTTCGAGCTTCAACCGCATCTGATCGAAATATGCCTCCATCGCCGCTGCCGATTTCGGCACGCCGATAGCGCCGTAGAGCGCGGCTGCTTCGGCGCCTTCTGCATAAACAGCGTCCAACTCCTCTGCCGCCAGGGGCCGCACGAAGCGACTATAGGCTTCAAAGAAGCCAAAGCCGGCGGTGGCTTGCACCCAGTTCAGAAGCTCCTCGTCATTGGCGCGATACGGAATGCCGGTGGGCGTCAGGCCTTCAACGCGTTCATGCCCGCGCACCACGCCGGCGATCATCGCCCGGGCGGTGTCGGCCGGCGCGTAAATCGTCACCCACGCGGCATAGCCCGTGCGCCGCATGCGCGTGACGGGATCGCGGCGAAAGCTGGTGTGTTCCCAGACCCCGGTGCGCACGCGCGGCTCGGCCAGTTCGAGGATCACCGCCGCTATCCCGCCGACGATCAGCGCGACCGGGTTCTTCATCACACGCCAGGTGGTGGAGTCCGGCGCAAACAAGGCCGGCGCGCCGGCAGGCGCACTGAAATTCACCGGGCGCATGCCGGGCGGCGGTGCGATGTAATCGCGTAACAGTCGATCCAAGTTGCGGCGCATGGGTGTGAAACCTTACCATGCCAACGCTGAAAGGAGCATCGTGTCCGCACCCGACCTTACGTCATTGCAGCAGCGCGCCGTCGGCGGCGACGCGCGCGCGCAATATGAGCTGGGCGCGATGCTGCTCGTCGGACGCGGTGCGCCGTGGGCGCCACAGCAGGCCTACAAGTTGATCGACGCGGCGGCCGCGCAGAACCAGGCGGACGCGCTGCGCCTGTCCTCGGTGCTTTCGGCGCTAGGTGAGGGGCGCGCGCAGGATTGGTCGCAGGCGCATGGGCTTGTTGTTCGCGCCGCCGACGCCGGCGACGCGCGCGCGCAGCGCGAGCTCGCCGTTCTCGGCGCGTCGTTCGATGCGCAAGCTTGGCTCACGCCGCCGGGGCCAGCGCAACACTTCGATGCGCCACGCGTGCTGACGTTCGAAAAATTTATCTCGCCGGCAGCCTGTGATTGGATTCGCGCCCTCGCTGCGCCGCGCCTTGAGGCTGCGCGCGTGAAGAACCCGGAGCGCGGCGGCGCCAATTCCGATCAGTACCGCAGCAATACCGGCATGGGTTTGAGTGTGCTCGATACCGATCTCGTGGTGCAGCTCACGCACGCGCGCATCGCCAACGCTATCGGCGTGCCTGTGGCGCAGCAGGAGCCAACCAACGTCCTGCACTACGAACCCGGACAGGAATACAAACCGCATTTCGACTTTATCGATCCCGGCGTCGCACACTTCGCGCAAGAAGTTCAGCGCCTCGGCCAGCGCACGGTTACCTTCCTAATCTATCTCAACGACGATTACGAAGGCGGCGCGACGGCGTTTCCGCGGCTTGATTGGAGCTTCAAAGGCAAGAAGGGCGATGCGCTGGCGTTCTGGAACGTCACCGATGGCCGCCCCGATCCGCGCACGCTGCACGCCGGCACGCCGACGACCAACGGCGTCAAATGGCTGTTCTCAAAATGGGTGCGCGATCGCGCCCTGCCTTTGGTTTGAGCATCGAGAGGGCTACGGATAGCAGATGACGGTCACCATCGAATCACTGAAGGACGCCGCGGCATCAGGCGATCCGCGGTCGCAATTCCGGTACGCACGTGAGCTGCTGATCGGCACGCGCGTGCGATATGATTCAGAAACCGCGCTGAGGCTAGTCGAGGCAGCTTGCAGCGCACGCTATCCGCAGGCCCTGCTGTTTCACGCTACGCTCGCTGCGCTGGGCTTTGGACGCAGCCAGAGTTTCGAGGACGCTCTGGGCTTTGTGGAGCAGGCCGCGGCTCTCGGCGATGCCCGTGCTCAGGGCCAACTCGCCGCTCTGGGCGGGCGAGAGGGGTTTCGCGCGGAAAACTGGCTCGCATTGCCGAGCTTGCAGAAGCATCATGACGCGCCGAGGATATTTACCGTCGAGAGCTTTTTGTCGCGCGATGCTTGCGCGTGGCTGATTGATCAAACGCGAAGGCGCCTTATCCCGGCGAAGGTGAAGGATCCGGCTCAAGGCGGATCCGGATTCGCGAATTATCGGAGCAATAGCGGCGCAGGATTCAGTTCGATCGAATCCGATCTGGTTGTTCAGATGACCAATCTGCGTATTGCAACGGTCATGAACCTGCCGATCGCGAACCAGGAGCCTACGAATGTGCTCCACTACGCGCCGGGCCAAGAGTATCGCCCGCACTTTGATTTTGTGACCCCAGACGAGGCCCCGGCTTTTCAACGCGAGTTGGCGAGTGTCGGGCAGCGCGTCGCCACAGTACTCATTTATCTCAACGACGATTACGAAGGCGGCGAGACTCACTTCCCGCGGCTGAATTTTCGCTATCGGGGCGCAACTGGTGACGCGTTGATCTTCTGGAATTTGTCCGCCACCGGGCAGTTGGAGCGCCAGTCGCTGCACGCCGGAGTTCCAGTGGTGGCTGGAGAAAAATGGATTCTGTCAAAGTGGATTCGCGAGCGACCGTTTCCGCTGGTCTGATTTCTATTTAAGTTGAGTTTGCAAAACACTGATGGACCCGCGCCTCCTAAAACCCGCCGCGCCGACTGACCCGCGCACGCAAGTGCGCCAGGCGCATCTGATGCTGACCGGCAAGCTCCCGTCGTTTGGCAACGAAGCGATCAAACTGGTGGAAGCCGCGTGTGCGCAGAAATCAGCTGAAGCTCTGCTATACCACGCAGCGCTCGCCGCGCGTGGGCACGGCCGCGCGCAAAACTTCGATCACGCGTTCAGATATGTGCAGGAGGCTGCGGCTCTGGGCGATACCCGCGCTAAGGGCCAGCTCATGGCCCTGGAAAACAAATTCGACCGGCAAGCATGGCTCACGCCTGTCGCTTTGCAGCAGCATCACGCCGCGCCGCGTGTGTTCACGGTGGAGAAATTCATCTCCAAGCCGGTGTGCAATTGGCTGATGAAGCAGGCGCGCAAGAACCTTCAGCGCGCCACTGTGCAACTCGCGGCCAAAAGCGGCGCCGCCGCGGTCGACAACGCCCGTTCCAATTCAGTGGCGGGCTCGCATCCGCTACAACCGGACTTGGTGATGCAGCTGGTGAACCAGAAGATCGCCGCCACGATCGGTGTGCCCGTGGCGCATCAGGAAACCACCAACATTCTGCACTATGCACGTGGCGAGCAATACATCCCGCACTTCGACTTTTTCACCGAGGCGGAAGAGGCGGGCTTCGCGCACGAGATGCGCACCATTGGCCAGCGCATTTGCACCTTTCTGATCTATCTCAACGATGGCTATGAGGGCGGTGAGACGAACTTCCCGCGCCTCGATTGGCGCTTCAAGGGCAAGCCTGGCGATGCGTTGATCTTCTGGAATCTCTCTGCTGACGGCCAGCGCGAGCTGCTTTCGCTGCATGCCGGCCTGCCGGTGACGAAGGGGGAGAAGTGGCTCTTGTCGAAATGGGTGCGCCAGCGCCCTGTGCCCGTGGCTTAGCGGCGCCGTTGATCTGAACCGCGCGCTGTGAAAGGAAGGCCGCGCATTTCGCGCGGGAATCATCATGTCTCAGCCCAAAGTCAAGAAGGTCGTGCTCGCCTATTCCGGCGGCCTCGACACCTCCATCATCCTGAAATGGCTGGAGGAGACGTATGGCTGCGAGGTCGTCACCTTTACGGCTGATCTCGGCCAGGGCGAAGAGCTCGCGCCCGCGCGCGAGAAAGCGCTGAAGATGGGCGTGAAGCCGGATAACATCTTCATCGACGATCTGCGCGAAGAGTTCGTGCGCGACTTCGTCTTCCCGATGTTCCGCGCCAATACTTTGTACGAAGGCCAGTATCTGCTCGGCACTTCGATCGCGCGGCCGCTGATCGCCAAGCGCCAGATCGAGATCGCCAACATGGTCGGCGCCGACGCGGTGTGCCACGGCGCGACCGGCAAGGGCAATGACCAGGTCCGTTTCGAAGTCAGCTACTACGCGCTGAAGCCGGACGTGAGAGTGATCGCGCCGTGGCGCGAGTGGAGCTTCGAGGGCCGCCCCGATCTCATCGCCTACGCCAAGAAGCACGGCATCCAGATCGCGCAAGGCAAAGAGCAAGTCGCGCCGTTTTCGATCGACGCGAACCTGCTGCACACGTCGAGCGAGGGCCTCGCGCTCGAAGATCCCGACGTCGAAGTGCCGGAGATTGTCACCAAGCGCGGCGACCGCCGCACCATCACGCCGGAAGAGGCGCCCGATCAGGCCGAGACGGTCACGCTCAGTTTCGAGCGCGGCGATCTCGTCGCCATCAACGGCAAGCCTATGAAGGCGCACGAGCTGCTCGCGGAGTTGAATCGGCTCGGCTCCAAGCACGGCATCGGCGGCCTCGATCTGGTCGAGAACCGCTATGTCGGCATGAAGTCGCGCGGCTTCTACGAAACGCCGGGCGGCACGATCCTTTGGTACGGCCACCGCGCCATAGAGAGCATCACGCTCGATCGCGGCGCCATGCATCTGAAGGACGAGCTGATGCCGCGCTATGCGAGCATCATCTATAACGGCTTCTGGTGGACGCCCGAGCGGCTAATGCTGCAAGCCGCGATCGACGCCAGCCAAGGCAGCGTCACTGGTGATGTGAAGCTGAAGCTCTACAAAGGTGGCGTCCGCACCGTGGGCCGCTCATCGCCATACTCGCTCTACTCAAAAGCCCTGGTCGGCTTCGACGAAGCCGGCGGCTACAACCAGGCCGACGCCGAAGGCTTCATCAAACTCAACGCATTGCGCCTGCGAATTTTGGCGGAGCGCGATAAGAAGCGCGGGAAGAACGAGTAGCGCTCAAGCCCGCGTAAACTCCATCCACCAATTCACTTCCCACGTCGCGCCGCCGTCAGCCGAGAACGCTTGCTCCCAGCGTGCTGAGTTCGCGGTGATCTCGGACCACTGGAAATAGACGCGGATAGCGCGACCGTTGAAGGTGTCGTCGGCCTCGAAGCGGCCGACACCGTCGTGGAAACCGCCGCGGACCGGCGGTTCGAGCGAATTGCTGCGTTCGTCGAACCACCAGATCGACCACAGGCGGGTCTCCGGATTGAAGACGCGCACCGCCATGGCGCGGTAGGCGCCGGCGGGCAGGTCGAGCCAATTGTCGTCCATGTTGCCGAAGCCATTGAGCGTCGGGACCATCGTGCACGCGCCGTCGAACTCGTCCCACTCAGTTGAGCCGACTAGGCGCTCCTTCAAGCGATGATGGCGGACGTTCCAGCTCCCGATCAGCCAATCCCAATCGTGACGGTGGCGTTCGAGATCTTCGGCTTCTGACATAGGCGCGCTCCTGCTCTACGAGGTTCATATGCACGCATACCTGCCAGCGTGTGTCAGGTATTAGAGAGCGCTCTAAATGATCGCGGAATCAGGGCGTGGATTTTCGCCCTCTATCCCACACCATCGCCAGCAAAAACCCAGAGCAATCAAGCACCAGCGCAAAACGTATCCTACAGCGCAAAACCTGAGCGATACTCACCTTATCCTTCACACGGGAGGTCTCGTTGCTAGCCGAGCATCCAGACGTGAATGACGCGATCGAGCGTGATGCTGATGTCAGCCAGCCAGCGTGCTGGCGATGCTGATGTCGGCTGAAGCCCGCGGGAGAAGCAGCGTAAGGCGCCAACCGCGGGAGGATACCGGGCTTTACAGGCAAAAGTCCGCACGCGGTCGGGGACCTATCCAGGGGAGTGAAAAACCTCCCTGTGACGGCCCGATCGAAAACGCATCGCGACAGGGCGCGTGGTTTGCGCATAGCCAGTCGTAAGACTGGATGACTATCTACTCGGCGCACTCCACGCGCCCTGCCTCCCGAACGCGCCGCGCGCGGTCCGGCCGCAGGCGCTCTTTCTTATTTCTATCGGGAAGGCTCGCCGGCGGGCAGGCGCGATTGCGCTTCTTCCAGCATGCCGCGCGCTACTTCGGCATTGCCGCCGCCGTGTGGATCGAACGCCACTGCGCGCAGCATTGGAATGGCCTCGGCATGGCGGTCATTCGCCATCAGCGCGTACGCGGCATTGATGCTGATTTCGTCGATTTGCGGCGCCAACTGGTTCGCCAGCATCAGCACGTTGAGATAATTCTCCAGCGCGGGCCGATCCATCATCACGCCGTCAAAGGACTGCGCGTAGCGATAGAGCGAAGGGACATGGTTTGGATTGCGCTGGTAAGCGCGGCCGAACAGTCGCCGTGCTTGGCTCTGAAGCGTTCGCTCTGCGTCACCCTCGGCTTCTTCCGCGTCCGTGAGATAGGAGAGCCCGCTGAGGTAGAGCGCCTCTACGTCGTCGGGATTTGACTCGATGAGGGGGGCGAGGACAGCGCGCGCCTGTTCGGTTTCGCCAAGACGGATCTCCGCAAAAGCGCGCGTTAGGCTGGAGAACCGATCGCTTTGGCCTTCAGTGAGTGAGCGCACCCGTGAAAGCACTTCAGTGCGCGAGGCATCGCCGACGCCGTAGCGAATGCTGGTGTAGAGCGGCAAGAGATTGTTGGCGCTCACCGGTAAGCGCGTGACTTGCACGCGCGAAAGATCAACCTGCGCGGGTCGGTTCAGCGCCAGCGCGTTAGGCGAGCCGCGATAGTAGCGGCGCAATTCGGATAAAAATTCCGCGGGCGTTACGCCAAAGCCGGATTGGAACGCCGAAACCGGATCTTGGCCCAGCCGCAGCGCGCGCATATAGGCGTGAAATTGCTCCATCTTGCCGGGTGTCAGCACCAGGTAGTGCGTCATCAGCCAGCTCTGTGCGTAGAACAAATTAGCTTCGCGCGGGTCGCGGAGTTCAAACGGGGAAACCGTGATCAGCCGCTCGATCGGCATCCAGGTCTCGTTGCGCAGCGCATAGAAGCGCCCTTCGCTGCTTCGCCCGAGCACAATTCGGTCCGTGCCGAGTTGCGCCGTGGACATAAATTCCGCGAAGCCCTCAACGTACCAAGCTGGATACGCATTGGCGAAATGCTGAAACATGAAATGGTGAGCGTACTCATGGAAGAGAACATCGCGATTGCTGAGGCCGCCGTCGCGGTAAATGGCGAACGCAGCGATCTGATCGACGCGGGCGGCATAAAGGCCGGCGATTGAATCGCGCATGTTTGGAAAAGTTTGGCGAAACTCGTCTTCGGAAAAGAGATAGACTTCGAGCTTCGTTGGCGAGCGTTCACCCGTGGCTTCCGTCATCCGCCGCAGCAGCGCGTCGAACGTCTCGAGTTCGTTGGCCAGGCCGCGTATGGCGCGATCTGGAACCGCGCCGTGGACAATAAAACCCTCAGTTTCGGCGCGGAGCCAGCGTCCGTCCTGCGCTGCGACGGACGTCGCGAACGCAGCGAGGAGGCTGAGCGAAACCAAGAAAGAAATGAAATGCCGCATGTTTGCCTCCCCACGGCGTAACCTTAGGTGGAGCCAAACGCGCCTTCAACTGGCGGATTAAACGATGTTTTGAATCAGACGGTTGCGCCGGCGCTTGAAGCGCCGGCGCGGTGTCTGAGCTTACGTCCAGTACTGATCGACCTTGTAGAACGCGAAGCTTTGGTCGCGATACGCGAGGCCGTCATTCTTGGTGAGCTCGGCGATGGTGTCAGCAGGCGCCGCTTTCAGCTCTTCCTCGGTGAACGGGACGACATAGGCGTCTTCGTTCTCATCGTAGTTCAAGACAGCCCATGGAAGCGGGTGAAACTTCTCACCGATCTTCAAGAAGCCGCCGAAGCCGACAACGGCGAACAGGATTGAGTTCGATTGCTTGTCGAGCACGAGATCTTCGACGGTGCCGATCTTGTTGCCTTGCGTGTCCTTTACGGACGTGCCGATGACTTTCTTCGCGCTAATGGCGGTCGTGTGTCCTGCTGGCGTGGGCATGGGGGCTCGCTCCTCGTTTTGGTCTGGGGAGCCTGATGAACAGATTGCGAGACGCTTCGTTCCGCTGCGTGCGGTGTTGTGCTCAGAGCACCAAGCCGTACAGCACAGCGCCGTAATGGCCTGCCGCTCCGATGATCACGCACGCATGCCAAAGCGCGCGGCGGAACGGGATAGCGTGATTGAGGTAGAGCAGCACGCCGCCGGAATAGGTGACTCCCGCGACCACGAGCATGACGATCGCCAGTGGCGGCAGCGTCGGCACAACGGGGCCAAGCACCAAAACCGCGAGCCAGCCAAAGGCCAGATAGATCAAGCTCCAAGCCCGATCAGAGAGGCGGGTGTAGAAAACTTTCCCGGCTGCGCCGGCAAACGCCATCATCCATATCGCGACCGTCACCGCGATCGCGAAATCCGGCGGCAGCAACTGGATCGTGAACGGCGTGTAAGAGCCGGCGATCATCAGAAAGATCGCAGCTTCGTCGATGCGGCGCAGAATACGGCGGTATGGGTTCGGCCGAGTGAGATTGTAGACGGCCGAAGCCGCCAGCATCGCCATCAAGCACATGGCGTAAATGGCGCCAGCAGTCGCCATCGGCACGCCGCGATTAACCAAGGCCACCGAAACCAGAAGTCCGCCGCCGATCAGCGCCGCGAGGATCCCAACCGCATGCACGATGCCGTCCGCCGCATGCTCGACCCGGTTCGGGTAGTGCTCGGCGAGCTCTTGCTCGTCTGCAGTGAGGAGATCCGATAGGGCCATTCTGGCGGTACTCGTTTTGTTATTGGGCGCGATGAGAGACGCGCCTCACCGCACACTAGTTCCTCCGGCTTAATGCCCGATGATCCAAACTGAGTTTTTCATGCAACACAAACGCTTGAGCTTGCGGCGCGCGTGCAACGTAAACCATGCGCGCGGCGCGCGTTCGCGGTTGGCGCGATTTTCGCACGCGTGCGGCGCATGCCAACCAAACGTCCCAATGCGGAAGCTTTGCGCGCCGAGGCCCGGCTGTTGACGACGGCGGGACTGCTCCTGCTCGGCGTTGGTTTTCCTGTGACGCTACTGCTGGTCGCCAGCGCGCTGAGCGGCGGCGGCGTTTCGCCATTCGTGCCGGTCGCGGCCGGCGCACCGCCAATCATGCTCGGCTACCTCGCGTGCCACTTCGCATCTCAACGCATGCTGAAGGCAAAGCAGCTCGAAGGCGGGCGCTGAGCATTGCGTTTTTGCGCATGCGTGCGCGAATACTTGAAACCTGCGTCACGCCGTGCGCGCGCCCATAGCGCTGAAAAAGCGGGCGTTTCATGATTACCGCGCCGTTAGCTGGCAGCCGTAAGCCGCCAGTGCTAGCCGCGCATCAGTATTGACTTGGTAATGGCGCCTCAGTCAGCCTTCATATCAGAGGAACTGGAAGGACAGCGTCAGCGTCTGTTAAGCACAAGGGTCAACGGCACATGCAGCACGACGAGCTTAAACTGCGTCTGGATGGCTGGCGTCTCGCCACCGCCGAAGTGCTTTACTATATGCCGGACCACCCCTCGCTGCTGCAGAGCTTCATGTGGCAGACGCTTGATCTGGCCCCGGACTATCCGCGTCTCCACAAATTCCTGAACTTCTGGAAGCGCGAGATCGACGCCGTCATTCACTCTGTGCGCTTGGCGACGGGCGAGACGATCGCACCGCCCAAGTTCGCGACGGCGGATCACTGGCTACATCATTAGTTAGCGCGCTTCACTCGTTTGGGATTGGCGGCATGCGCCTCTCTTCACCATACTGTGTTGGGTAGGGATCAAACGGAGACCAATCCATGCGAGCGCTCATGCTTGCGGTTGCCGCCGGGCTGCTTACCGCCTGCGCGACCGCGACGCCGTATCAACCGGGCGCGCCTGGCGCACCCGGCGCTTACGGCTTCACCGAACAACAAATCGAATCCAACCGCACCCGCATCACGTTCCGCGGAAATACGCTCACCGATCGCGAGACGGTGGAGACGTATCTGCTCTACCGCGCCGCTGAGGTGACGCTGCAGGGCGGCTACGACTATTTCATCGTCGCCAACCGCGACACGGAAGAGCGGTCCCGGCTACAGAGCACCGGCCCGCGCAATCCGCGCTTCGGATTTGACTATTGGTACTTCTCGCCGCGCCGCGGCTGGAGCCCCTGGTATGATCCGTTCTGGTCGGAGCCTTCGAGCTATCGTGAAGTGACCCGTTACGAAGCCATGGCCGAGATCGCGATGTTCCGTGGCCAGAAGCCGTCGGAAGATCCGAACGCTTTCGATGCGCGCGAAGTGCAGCAGAATCTGCAAGGCCGTATCGTCCGGCCACCGGCGAGCTAGGGCCCTTCGACCGCGATCCCGCGCGCGCGCAGAAGATCAACAACGCTGTCGTCGCCGACCAAGTGCGCGGCGCCGACAGCGATGAAGATGCGCCCTGAGCCGTCGAGCCTCCGCGCGACTTCATCGGCCCAGGCGCGATTGCGTTCGAGTATAATTGCTTCGTGGATCCCCGGTCCCACGTCGCGCCATTGCGGTTCAAGGACGCGCGCAAGCTCTTCAACGTCGCCTCGCGCCCAAGCGGTGTCCATCGCGGTCAGCGCATCCGTGCCTGCTTCGATGTCGATCAGTGTTTGCGAGAGAAAGCGCGCTTCGTCCGCCGGCGGCAGGGAGGCAAGAATTTCGATCTGTTGCGCAGCGGTCTCAAGATAGCTCAGCTTCAGTCCGCGTGCTCGCGCCTCAGGCATCAGCACGGCTTCAACGCCTGCTTCGGGCCTATGCCCCGCGCGTAGCGTCGCCGCATAGGAAAGTTGTAGCGCAGCCAGCCAGGGTCGCTGACGTTCAAGAGTGCTCGCCTCTAAGCTCAACAAATGCGCGACGCGTTGAAGCCGCCCGACGTCGTTCGGCTCGAGTTGGCGCGAGAGGCTTTCGTCGGCTGGAAGTGCGCCCAGTTCTTGGGTGAGGCGGTTTATCTCTCTGACTGCGGCTTCGCCGGTGTCCGTCTCGGTGACGAACTCCTCGGCGCGCGCGAACGCCGCCTCGAACCGTGGTCCGCGCCACTCCAGATCGGGCGGCAACATATGCACCGTGCCGTAAAGCCAAATTTCGCTATCGGCGTCGGTGATGCGCCAGAGCGCGGGTTCGCTGGCGGGCGCTGCCGGAGCACAGCTGCCGACAGCCGCCGCGGCCAGCGCGAAAAGGGCGGAGAAAAGCGCGCGCATCGGCCCCATGACTCGCCTCGACGGGGCCGCTTGGCAAGGCTCGCCTTTGCCCTAAAGCTCCGCTATAGCCGCCGCTGTCCGCACCCGTAGCTCAGCTGGATAGAGCGCTGCCCTCCGAAGGCAGAGGTCAGGGGTTCGAATCCCTTCGGGTGCGCCAGACACTTTCCGCTAGAGTCGGCTCAGATTCACCGCGAAGCTGCGCTTCAGGGCGCGGTCGGTTTTGATGTCGAAGCTCAGCCGGTCGCCGTCGTCGATGCGGGCAAAGTTGGCGCGCTCAATCTCATTGGCGTGCACGGAAATATCCGCACCGCCCCGATCTGGTGCAATCAAACCCACACCGCGGCGCGAGTCGTAAGATTTCACCGTGCCGTTCATGCCCCGGCGACTGCCACTGTCGCTTCGCGAGGCCAGAGCAGCGCATCGATGCCGTGGACTACGCCATTGCCTGCGTCGAGATCTGGCTTGATCACACGCGCCGTGTTCACCCGAAGGCCGTTGCGGCCATCGATCATCACATCGCCGCCGGTTTGCATCACGGCGCGGATGCGCTTGTCGGCAAAGCGCGCCGACGCGACGCGTCCCGCCGCGATGTGATAGCCGAGCACAATGTGCAAGCGCTCAGGGTCATGGCGCAGGAATTTGTCTAGCACGACGGGCGACATCGTCGCGAACGCCGCATCTGTTGGCGCAAACACGGTGAAAGGGCCGGGGCCCTCAAGTGTGGTGAAGTGATCGCTCGCGCGCAACGCCGCAGCGAAGGTGTAAAAGCCGGCGCGATCGGCGACGCTTACAACTGACAATAACGCCATGTTCGTCGTTCCTTATTGTGCGCCATAGGCGTCACGCGCCTTGACGTATTCATTATAGAGTTCGCGCAGGCGCGATCCTGGCTCGCCGGTCGCGCGGCCGTGAAAGCGCGCCATGCCAGCGTCGCTGGCGCCGAACACAGCCGTTACTTCGTGCATCCACGCTTTGTCGGCGGCGGTGGCTTCCTGGAGCAGTTTAAGCTTGCTCATGCAGCGCCCTGGAGGCGCTTGATTTCTTCACGCAGGCCTTTCTCGTCGAACACCGAGCCGCTTTCAGTGTCGCGGATGCGGATGAGACGCATGCCCCGGCGCTCAAGGCCGGCTGCCCAGCCCAAAGCGGATTTGGCGTCTTCAAACGTGGCGCTAGGCTCAAAGCGAAAGCCCGGACCGGGCGATGAGTTGACGATGAAAGGCACGGGCGCTCCTTGCGGGCTTCACGCTGGCGCGGCGACACATGCGCAGCGGCAACCGCCCTCGCGGGCGGCTGAAGCGTTAGTTCTGTTTGCTGATTGCGTGATCTTAACACGCTTCGCACTTGGGCGCGCGATTATTCGCACCTGCGGCTTTCAGGCGCTCATAAGCGCTTAGGCGGAGCAGATTCGCCGGAGTGTGCGGTACATGGCAAAGTTCGTGAAATTCATCTCGGCGGCCGATGCGCGGCTCGAAGTCCACATCAATCCAAACGAAGTCGCCGCCGTGCGCGACAGCCATGGCAAGACCATCATCCTGTTTCGCAGCATAGCCGCGACAGAGACAGTCGCCGGCTCGATCGCAGACGTCGTATCGGCGTTGGAAGCCGCAACTTAAGACATCGGATTAGGCGGCGGCGATGGATCGGGGAGCGGGATCCATTCTTCGTTATCGAGATCAGGCAGCTTCATGCGGCCGGCGCGCCAATCGGCTTTCGCTTGCTCGATGCGCTCTTTGGACGAGTGCACGAAATTCCATTCGATGAAGCGTGGGCCGAGCGGTTCGCCGCCAAGCGCCATGACGGTCGCGGGAGTCTCGGCGCGGAATGTCACGGCATCGCCGGGAGTCAGCACGATCATCTGCCCCGCCGCAAAGCGCTGCCCCGCAACGTCGATCTCGCCCTGCGCCACGTAGAGCGCGCGTTCGGGATACTCGGCCGGCACGGATGCGGACGCGCCAGCTTGCAGTACCCAATGCACATAAAACATAGGCGAATGGGTACGCACGGGCGCTGACAGTCCTGCGCTCTCGCCAGCAATCAAGCGACCCCATGCGCCGCCCTCTTCGAACGTGGGTAGCGCCGCCGCGCCATAATGATGGAAGGCCGGGTCGGTTTCTTCGTCCTTCTCAGGCAACGCTACCCAGGCCTGAATGCCGTGCAGCGGCCCGCCTTCAAGGCGTGCGCGTTCAAAGCGCTCGGAGTGTGTGATGCCGCGCCCGGATGTCATCCAATTGAGCTCACCCGGGCGGATCGGTTGTGCGGAACCAACGCTATCGCGGTGCATGATCTCGCCTTCGAACAGATACGTGACGGTCGAAAGGCCGATGTGCGGATGCGGACGCACGTCTACGGTTTTGGGAATACCAGGCGCGAACTGTGCGGGCCCCATGTGATCGAAGAACACGAACGGCCCGACCATGCGTCGCGGCGCGTACGGCAGCACGCGTCCTACTTCAAAGCCGCCCAAATCCTTGCGCCGTTGCGCGATAACAAGCTCGATCATGTCACAAGTCTAAGCACCTCAAACGCGAATGCCCAGTCTTGCTCCAAACGTCACGGCATCGAACACTTGCGGAGCGCGCGCGGCAAACATAGGGCTAGAGGGCAAGGACGCTCGGGATACGCGAACGGAACAGATGGAGCCGGTCACCTATCGGCGCAGAGCTGGCGCCATGTCGCGCGGCGAACGCGAATGGCGGGTGGAGGACGATGCACTCGTCAGCCGCGGCGTCTCAGGGCACGAGCGCCGCTATCCGTGGCGCGACATCGTCAGCGTGCGCTTGTTCCATGAGCCGAGCCGGTTCCGCCCGTGGCGCTACGTGTTCGAGATGCAGCCCAAGCATCAGCGCAAGATCATCCTCGACAACGCGCACTTTCTCGCGCGTGGTTCTTATGAAGAGCGCAGCGGGAGCTACACGCCGTTTGTGCGCGCGGCGTTGGCCCGTGTCGCGCATCAGAAACCGGGTCTCCAGGTGCTCATCGGGGAGACCCCGAAGCGCTACTTCTTTCTGCTCTTGGCCGCGCTGCTGGCGTTCTGTGCACTTGCCTACGCGCTGATTGCGATCCCGACGCCGTTCGATGCGTGGGAATATAGCTCGCTCGCCAAGCTCGTGGTCATTCTTCTGATGCTGCCCATTTTGTGGCGCTGGGTGCTTGGCGCGATGCCGCGCGGTGTGCCTTTGGACGATATTCCGGCTCGGGCGCTGCCGCCGATAGCCGGCGGAGATGGCTGAAAAGGCTCGCCGCACTTGCCCTTGTCGGCGGTCCCGTCTAGGAAAACCGCCTTCCCGGGGCCGCCTTAGCTCAGCCGGTAGAGCACCGCATTCGTAATGCGGGGGTCAGGTGTTCGAGTCACCTAGGCGGCACCACTTTCCCGATTAGCGGACTTCTTCAATTTCCACTTCGTCCGGGAGGTCGGCGTCGTGACGCGCGCCCGTTTGCGGTGCGGTCAGCACCGCGGTTGGCAGCGCCAGCACTGGGCCGAGCGCGTCGTTTCCGCCGCGCTCCATACGCGGATGGATGAGCTGGCCGCCATCACCGAAGACGTAAACCAGGCGGGCCCAGTCACTGTCGTCGTACATGAAGGCGGGGCCCTCCGGATCGAGATCCGACCAATCGGCTTCGCGCGGCGCGGCGGCGGCTTGCGCCAGCCATGTGCGGGCGCCGTTCTCGTCGCCGCGACCGCGTGCGACTTGCGCAAACAGGATGCAGATGCGCGAGGACGGGTTTTCGCGGTACGCGTCCTCAAGAGCGGCCTGTGCGCCGCCCCAATCGCCGCGCTCCATGGCGAGTTCCGCCAGGATGATTTTGCTCTCGCGATGGTCACGGCGTCGTTCCGCGAACGTGCGCATGCGCTCGGCGCGTGCTTCGCGCGTTTCGCCAGGGACAAGATCGCGATAGGCGTGTGCCAGCACGGGGTGTGGGCCGTTTTCCCACGCTTCTTCCATGATCGAGGCGGCGCGTTCGGCTTTGCCTTCGGCGACCAGCAGCCGAGCCGCCAGCGCGCCAGCGGGCACGAAGCCTGGAGCTATGCGGAAGGCCTTCTGCGCCATGTCGCAAGCTTTGTCGGCGCGGCGTTCGCGCTCGAGCTTCGCAGCTTGCGCGCTCATCAAAACCGCGCGGCGGCGCTTGGCGCCTTTGTCTTCGACCTGCTTGCGCTTGTCGCCGATTTCTAGCGCTTCGATGGCGTTTTCCCAGTCCGCTGCCTGAACGGCGAGGTCGAACGCATACTGGAACGGCCATGTCGCAGTCTTCGAAGCTTTGAGCGCCGCCTCTGCGTGTGCGCGCGCCGCCGTGCGATCACCGCGTTTCAGGGCGGCCGCCATCAGACCTTTGCGGCCGAGCACTTCAGTGTCTTCGTTCTGCAGCATGCCGGAATACGCACGCTCAGCGCCCGCCGTGTCGCCGCTGACTTCAGCTGCGCGCGCTTGCAACAGCAAAGCAAGACGCGGCTCGTCGATCAGATCTTCGGCCTTATCCGCATGTCGGCGCGCTTCTTCAAATTCGCCCGCTTCCGCCGCGATGAGGCCAAGCGCCAAAGCTTCTTGGCCGCGGCGCACGCGTGCGCGTTGACTGTGCTTGCCGATGCGTCCCGGCGCATCCATCAGGAACATGACAAGCCGCAAGAGCGGCAGCGCCACCGCAATCATCGCCACTAGGATCAGCAGCCCGAACAAAGCCGAGGTCGACACTTGCGTGCCGAACCATTCCACCTCGACCGTGCCGGGATCGGTGGTGACGATCTGCCAGGAGGCCAGCATCGCCATGACGGCGATGATCAGCAGGAAGGCGAGGCGCAACATCGGGCTTAGCTCCGCGACAATTCTTGTCGGATTGCCGCAATACGCCGGTCGATTTCGAGCCGGCGCTGGGCGTCATTGATCCAATCCTGCGCCGCACGCTTCGGCTGCGCGGGCAGGCGGTTTAGTTCTTGAATAGCGAGATCGAGGCGATCACCGGCGAGCGCTTCTTCGGCGCGCGCGACGATGCCTTCGGGTGTATCGCCCGCATCGGCGCGGCGGATGACGATCCATTGCGCCAGCGCTGCTTGGATGCGGCCCCAGAAACCGGCACCGGCTTGGCTTTGCCGCGCGGCCCGGATGATCTCGTTGTCGAGCCGCTCGAAGCGGGTCAGCAGTTCGGAGCGTGTCGGCGCGCCAGTGCGTGAAAGCGGCTCAAGCGCTGCGACGTTCTCGTCGCCTGGCAACAAGGCTGCGAGCTGCGCATGCGCTTGCTCGAACGGGCCGGACGAGCGCGACGCTTCAGATGCGGCAACGATTGCGTACGATGCGCGCGCTGCGGTCGCCGCGGCGCGGGCTTCTTGCGCCACCGCCGGCAGTTCTTCCTGCAGACGGCGCACTTCAGCGACCAGCGCTGAAACTTCGGCGCTGGACGGCATTTGGGTCAGCCGTTGCTCGACATCGCGCAGGCCTGATTGCAACGCGAATACGCGCGCGGCTGTGTTGTCTTCACCTGGCGCGCCGCCCGCGGCTTCCGCCAACGGCGCATTGATCAGCGTCTCGATCTGATCGAGGCGGGCGTCGAGCGTTGCGGCCGTGTTGTCTGGGGTCTGACCCGCGACAGGCGCCGCCGGGGCGACGCTATCGAGAGCGGCGCTAAGCGCCGGCACGCGCGGCGCAACTGCGCCGCCGGCTGCGCCGACACCAGCGGCGACGAGCGCCAGCATCAAGGCGGTGCCCATGCCTACGCCCGGCCCGCCGCGAACCTCTTCGCGGTAGGGCTCGTACTCAACGTCGATCGGCTCGGCGCGTCCGCGCTCTGCGTCGTCGTCTCTACTCATCGGGACTCCCCAGTCTTTTCCGCGACTTCCGCATTTCGTGCGGGAAACGAGTCGCGGCTAGCGCGAGCCGAATCTAGGCCCCCGGGATGGGGGGCTCAAGCGATTGCGCCAGTAGGGATTGTCGCCCAGCGCCTCAGCCCTGGAGTAAAGCGGCTAGAAGCGCGTCTTCGCGTGGCGCGGGCGCCACGATGACCGTTTTCCACGCTGTTTTCCGCGCCGCCTCTGCCACGGCATCGCTGAGACAAGCCGCTGTGAGTTCCGCAGACTGTGGCGCTCCCAGGCTCACGAACGTCTCCGCCGCCCGCGCGCTGTGAAATAAGATGGCGTCGAGCGGCGGGGAGAGGGCTTCGGGCAGGGTGGCCGCGGCTACGGAAGCAAACGCCAGTCGGCGCTCATAGTCGAACCCAGCCGCGGTGAGCTCACCCCCCAAATCCCCGGCGACGTGATCGCCAGCGATGTGAATGAGCTTGCCGCCGGCTGGACGAAGCGAATCTTTCACGAGCGCTGCGAGGGCGCGTACATCGCCATTGGCAGAATGCACTTTGAGGAAGCCTGCCTCGCGCGCGGCGGCCGCAGTCGCATCCCCAACAGCAAACACAGGGCGGGCGCGGGCGCCGTGTGCGTCTGGAAAAGAACGCACGCCATTACTGCTGGTAAAGATGATCGCCTGCGCGCCCGCAGTGCTCGTGTCGAACCCGCAGGGCACGATGGTCAGCAAAGGCGCAATGACGGCTTCGGCGCCAAATGCGCGGACGCGTTCAGCTGTCCGCAGCGCTTCTGGCAGCGCGCGCGTGATCGCGACGCGCATCACTTCATTGATCCAACACGATCGCGTCGCCGGCTTCTTCGCGGATTTCCCCGCCAAGGCGCGCGCCGAGTGCTTGCGCTTGTTTTATCGGATCGGCGCCTGGCGAAATGCTCTCGCGCCGCCGCCAGCGCGCACCGCCGTTGGGCTGCAGCGTCTCGCCGAGGAAAGAGAGTGTCGCGCCGTCAAAGCGCGCGAGTGCGCCGATCGGCGTGCGGCATGATCCATCTAAAGCCGCTAGAAATGCGCGTTCTGCTTCAATTTCGACGCGCGCGCCGCGATTTTCAAACGCTGATAGAGCATCGCGCACGCGGGCGTCGTCGCTTCGCGCAGTAATCGCCAGCGCGCCTTGGCAGGCCGCCGGCGGCATGGCGTCGGGATCGAGCATGCTGGTCGCGCGCGTCTCAAGTCCCATGCGTTTCAGTCCCGCGAACGCCAAGAAGGTCGCATCCGCATCACCCGCTTCGAGCTTCGTCAAACGCGTATCGACGTTACCGCGCAGCGTGGAAACACGTAGGTCGTTGCGTGCGTAGAGAACCTGCGCTTGCCGGCGCAGACTAGCTGTGCCGACCACAGAGTTGGGGGCGAGTTCTTCAAGCGTTTTCGCTTTCAAGCTCACGAAGGCGTCGCGTGGGTCTTCTCGCTCCGGCACGCATGCGAGGTCGATCCCATCGGGCAATTGCGTAGGGAGATCCTTCAGCGAGTGCACGCCGATATCGATGCGGCCATCCAGCAGCGCGTCGTCGAGCTCTTTTGTGAAAAGCCCCTTTCCGCCAGCCTCGATCAAGCGGCGGTCCTGGATGCGGTCGCCGCTGGTGACGATCGGCACGATTTCGAGTGCTTCTTCGGCCACGCCGAGAAGCGCCGCCCAGCGTGCGCGGGTTTGCCCGGTTTGCGTCAAGGAGAGCTTTGAGCCGCGCGCGCCGATGCGGAAAAGTGGAGTGGTCATGGCGCCCTTATGGCCTGCCGGCGTGTCACCGGCCAAGTCTGCCGTTGGCGGATGTGTCTACTCGCGCTCTGGCGCTGCAGCCTCTATGTCCGGCGCATGAAGCCGCTCACCGTCCTTGGCATCGAGACCAGCTGCGATGAAACCGCAGCGGCGGTGCTGCGCCTGGATGAAAATGGCCCGCACGTGCTTTCGGACGTGGTGCTGGGGCAGGCGGTGCATCACGCGCCATACAAGGGTGTGGTCCCCGAAATTGCCGCTCGTGCCCACGTTGAGGGGTTGGACGGGGTGATCGCCGCGGCGATGCGCGATGCCGGGCTTGGCTATTCCGATCTCGACGGGGTCGCGGCGACAGCGGGGCCTGGTCTGATTGGCGGGGTGATGGTCGGGCTGTTGGCCGGCAAGGCGATCGCACTGGCGCACGATAAGCCGCTGCTGGCCGTGAACCACCTGGAGGGCCACGCGCTCAGTCCGCGGCTCGCGCCTGGCGGGGCGACGTTTCCGTATCTCCTGCTGCTCGTCAGCGGCGGGCACTGCCAGTTCATCTCGGTGCTTGATGTTGGCGTCTATCGCCGGCTGGGCTCGACCATGGACGATGCCCTCGGCGAAGCGTTCGACAAGCTCGGCAAGCTGTTGGACCTCGGTTTTCCCGGCGGTCCTTATGTGGAAAAAGCCGCCAAAAGTGGCGATTCCAAGCGCTTTGCTTTGCCCCGGCCGTTGCTTGGCCGTGAAGGTTGCGACTTCTCTTTCGCCGGTTTGAAAACCGCGTGCGCCCGCGAAGCAGAGCGGCTTGGCGTGATGACAGATCAAGATAAGGCCGATCTTTGCGCCAGCTTCGAAGCGGCTGTGCTGGATATCGTCGCGGACCGCACACGCAACGCCATGCGCATGTTCGATCCGGTTTATGGCGCTAGGGGCAGGTTGGTGGCCGCAGGAGGCGTGGCGGCCAATTCGGCGATCCGAGGCCGGCTGGAAGCTCTAGCGGCGGAGCGGGACTACGATTTCATCGCGCCGCCGCTGCGTTGGTGCACGGACAATGCGGCGATGATCGCGTTAGCGGGCGCTGAAAGGTTGCGCCTCGGATTCAGTGACGACCTGTCATTTCCGGCGCGGCCGCGCTGGCCGCTGGACGACGAGGCCGCCCGGCTGCGCCCCAGCCATAAGCCGGGGCGCAAAGGGGCGAAGGCTTAAGCGACGATGCGCGCAGCCGTGAACAACAGCGGCGCGAATGCGGTCGCGACCAGCGCCACAGCGATCACCAGGGACAGCGCCTTGGCGGTCGACGGCAGGTCTTGAGCGGACATTCAAATTCTCCCCACGAAAGGTTCGATGTTGCACGTGCGAACATCGATGAGGGTGAGATGGACCCTTCTAAGGGCGTTTGCTAGGACCGTTTTACCGGTGCAGTTATGCAAATTTGCAGCCCAAAGGTTAATTCGGCACGCATAATCGCAGACAAAGAGAAGGCGCGAAGGACTAGCCTTCGCGCCTGCACAAGTCCTTTGGCGTGCTGGGAGCCGCGCTCAGGCAGAGCTTAGAGGGCCACCATCGCGGCGGTTTGAAGGAATGGCGTCGCCGCCAAAGCGAACAGGCCAGCGGCGGCCAAGACGAAACTGGTCATCAACAGGAAGGAAGGGCGAGTGGTGGTCATTGGGGGCTCCAGGGCTCTTGGGCTTTCGATAACCAGAAGCTAGCACTACCCCGTAATGTGATCAATGAATAAAATAGATTTCGTTCAATAATTGCGTAGCGGTGTTTACGCCTTGGCGTCGTGCTTGGCTCGTGTGGTGGGCTGGGCCGCCTCGGTCGCCCGCGCATACAGCCCGTTCAGCAACAAATTCATCACGCCGTCGAATTCGCGTTCGAGCTTCGGCAGCGTCAGTTTCGAGAACAATTGGGGGATGCCGAACTTCAGGGTCGCGGCCTGCATCATTTCTGCGATGAAGTCGGCGTCGCTTTTGGCGAAGATTCCGGCCTCCATGCCTTCTTCAATCACCGCGATGATGCTGACCCGTTCGAGGGCGATCAACTCATTCATGAAGAGCGGGCGTTCGCGGGAGAGAACCTCAGCAACCTCAAGAATTTTGGCGCTTTCCGAGAACATCTGAAAGTTATCGCGCATGCGCCGCGCCAGCATTTCCCGGAGTTTAGCGTCCGGACGCAGGTCCTTGCGGCGCGCAGTGGCGGCGAGCCCGCCATGCTCCTCGGCGTAGTGCTTGCGGGCCATAGCTTCGGCGATGTCGATCTTGGCTTCAAAGAAGCGATAGATGTTGCCAGGCGACATGTCGCAATCGGCCGCGATCTCGGCCATGGTTGTCTTGCCGTAGCCGTAGTGCTTGATGCGATTGATGGCCGCTTCGAGAATGCGGTCGCGGGTAGCGGATTTCTCGTCCATCCCTACGAGTTAGCGGGTTTCTGCTAAACGTTCAATGAAGGATTCAGCCGTTGAGCCAGCCTTACGAGTCGGTGACGGTTATCGGGGCGGGCGCTTGGGGCACTGCGCTGGCCCAGGTCGCGGCGGCCGCGAAGCGCGGGGTGACGCTCTACGCGAGGGAGCCTGAAGTCGTGGAGGCGGTGAACCTGCGCCGAGAGAATGAACCCTTCCTCCCCGGCATCCGCCTCAATCCGGTAATCCGCGCCACTGGCGATCTTGAGGAAGCTGCTGCCGCCGACCTGATCCTCGCGGTGCCGCCCGCCCAGCATATGCGGGCGACGCTGAGAGCGCTGAAGCCATTGCTGGCGCCTGAGACGCCGGTGGTCCTCTGCGCCAAGGGGGTTGAGCGCGGCACGTTGGCGCTGATGACGGACGTGCTGCAGCAGGAAATGCCGGAACGGACCCCTGCGGTGCTCTCTGGACCGGGCTTCGCCAAGGATGTCGCGCGCGGGCTCCCCACTGCCACCACCATCGCCAGCCCCGATCAGGCGTTGGCGCAGCGCATCGTCGCCACCATCGGCCTGCCGACCTTCCGCCCTTACGTAGCGGACGACCTCATCGGCGCGGAGATTGGCGGCGCAGTCAAGAACGTTATCGCTATTGCTTGCGGAGTAGCGGAGGGGCGCCAACTCGGCGACGGGGCGCGGGCTGCTTTGATCACGCGCGGCTTCGCAGAACTGACGCGCCTGGGACTCGCCATGGGCGCGAAAGCGGAAACGCTATCGGGCCTGTGTGGGCTGGGCGATCTGGTGCTGACATGCGCCTCGCTCACCTCGCGCAATACCTCGCTTGGCGCAGCGCTCGGCGAAGGGCGCAAGCTTGCCGACATTTTGGCTGAGCGCCGATCCGTCGCCGAAGGCATGGAGAGTGCGCCGGCGGTGGTTGCCTTGGCGCAGAAGTTTAACGTGGATATGCCGATCTCGGCTGCCGTGGACGCGATCGTCTCGGAGCGGATCAGCATTGACGACGCCATCACTGCGCTGCTCTCGCGCCCCTTCAAGGCGGAGGGCGTGTGACGCCTATCGCGCGCATCGCAGCAGTGCCGGATCGCGGCGCGATCGTTGTTGAGCTTGACCGCAACGGCGCGCGGCTATCGCTGATCCTCACCCGCGCGGGCGACAAAATCGCCGCCTTTCGAAACAAATGCCCGCACGCCGGCTATCCGCTCCAGCGCGCGGACGGCCGTGTTCTGGTGCAAGATGGGCGATACATGGTGTGCGGTGCGCATGGCGCTAGCTTCGCACTAACTGACGGCGCATGTGCCGGCGGACCTTGCAACGGCGACGGCCTTGAGCGCATCGCCATCGACGTCCGCGACGGCGATATCCTGCTCGTTTAATTTTGGCGCCGTGGTGGTGCGCGCTCTCCAGCGGGCAACGAAAAGCTTTCTAGGCTCGCACCGGCAGGATTTTCCGGATCGCCGATGGGCGTCAGCCGAAATGCGTGACCGGGAAATGCGCCGTGCCGCATCAGCGCGTTCCAGTTTGCCCTCAGTGGTACGCGCCGCCCGACAACGCCATCTTGCGAGACAGTTAGGAAGAGATCGACGCCGCGCCGGTCTATGTTGCGAATTGTAAGTTGCTGCTGCAGCGGCGGACCAAAATCCACAGCCTGCTCCTCGATAAATGGAATCGGCCCCGGCATGCCGCTCGCGTCGTACGGCACGAGAAGGCGCGGGGCGGCGGTGGTGTAAAGATCCATGTAACGCGCTTGCCCGTCTTCCCAGAAGATGCAGACGACCTCCGCATCCGTCGTCGTCGTGCACCACTCGATCGGGTCGAGGCCTGCGTTCATGTTTACGGCGTTGGGATTGTACGTGCTGGAAACAAATAGTGTCAGCTGCTCAGCGCGCGCAGGCGAGCCGGCAGCGATAACTTTGCGCCCGCCATAGGCGCTGCGATATTCCACCTCTTCTGCGATGATTGCGGTGCGCGCGTGCGTGACGTCCAGCTGCGCCAGCACCGAGCCTTCGGCATGTTCGCCGTCATGAAAAGTCGCGGTTGCGCCGGGGGCCGGCATCAAGCCTGCGATCGGGCCACTCCACTCCAATGGCGGCGGCGTACGCGGCGGACGATAAGATGTGGCGCAGCCCGCGAGTGCGAGCGCAGCGAAAACCGTAACAGCTTGGCGCATGGCGTATCCCCCGCGCCGGTTTATACCGGCGCGGGGACGCGATCTAGGCTTTGTCGTCTTCGTCGTCGTCGAAGTCGTCATCGCCGCGGCGGCGCATCAGCAGGAAACCCGCGATCGCAAGGGCTACAACGCCGAGAGCGATCCATGGAAACCAGCCGGCGAGGCCGCCAAAATTCATCTGCGACTCGCCCTCTACCGCTGCCGGCTCCGCCAATGCGTTGGTCTCGACTGGCGCGACACCCGTCACGAGAGCGGGCACCGAATATGCGGAAACCGTATCGCTGGCCGCATCGAAATCGCGGTGGCGTCGGCCTTGCGGGAACGTGAGCATGCCGCGCAGCGTCGCTGCTGCGGCGTCGATTTGCGGCACTTGATCGGCGGCGCCAATGGTCGTGAGTCCGGCGACGCCATTACGGCCGAGCACTTTTTGCTCGTGACGGAGATCTTTCACACGCGCGGCCGGGGCCGCTGCGCGCTCGGCCCAGACCACGTATGGCGCTGCAGCGTCGAACCGCGGCGCTGCGAAGAAGCCTTCGAACGTGCGGTTTTGCTGCGTGCGCGCTTCACGTACTTCGGTTTCAAAGTTTGCGTCGCTGAGGCCAGACGCTGTCGCTGGCTGCACGTAACCAATCTCATCGTAGCTGACGATGCTCGCCCACGTGCCCGGCGCGCGCACATCGGCGCCGGCGCGCGCCACCATGCCGAGCGTTTCGCCGCTCGGCGCGGTCACGTTGTTGCGCTGCATGTAAGCGCGGGCTTCTTCTGCAGAGTAAAAGCGATAATCGGCCGGCACATTGAGCGAGAGATTGTCGTTCAGTGGAATTACGCCGTTGCGCCCTTGCGGGGCAGGCGTTGCAGCGGGAGCGGGTGGCGCGGCCTGCTGAGCGCGCGGCGGCGTCGTTGGCTGCGCGCGAACCGGCGGGGCGGCAACATCCGGCCCGCCATCACCCGGCCCATCGGCGTGAGCGGCAGGCGCCACGATCAATGCCAGCGCAAACAGCGCACGCGTCAAATTCTTGCGCATGAGTGATCTCCCTCGCTCGCCCGTTTTAGGCGTCCCACGAATCGCAGGATTAGCGAAGAAAGCTAGGTTTGTCGCGCTTTCAGCGGTTGCAGGCTGTGCGGAGCTCCGCCGCTGCGGCTTGCATGGCCTCTTCGATGGCGGCGCGCCATTCGCCCATGTTTTTCGCGGTTTGCGCCGCGGCCGGGTACGTTACCGCACGAGAGGAACTCACAACCCCGCCCTCTAGACCTTGCTTGGTTGCAACAAATCCGGCCACTGCATCGGCGGCGCTCGCCCCCTGCGCGCCGTAGCCAGGCACCAGGAACAGGGCGTTGGGCATGGCCTCTCGTAGGGTGCGTGCTTCGTCAGGATAGGTTGCTCCGGCGACGGCCATAAGGCCTGACCAGCCGCTCGCGCCCATCAGGTCTTGGGTTTCCGGCGCCAGCATTTCAGCCACGCGGCGCCACACCGGCGCACCGCCCACCTGCAAGTCCTGGAAATCGCCAGCGCCCGGATTGGACGTGCGCACCAACACGGCCACGCCCTTGCCGAGTGCTTTCGCCGTGCTGACAAACGGGACCAGCGTATCTTTGCCCATGTACGGGTTCACGGTGACGCAATCAGCATCGAAACCCGGGCGCGGGCCCAGTGTGGCGCGCGCGTAGCCATCTGCGGTGGTGCCGATGTCGCCGCGCTTTGCATCGAGCAGCACGATCATGCCAGCGGCGCGTCCGTATTCCACGAGCATGCGCGCTGCCGCATATCCCATTTCACCGAATTGTTCGAACAACCCGAGCTGCGGTTTCAGAACAGCGGCATGCTTCGCCGCGACGTCGATCACGCTTGTGCCGAACTTCACCAACACTGCCGCCGGGTCTGCGCGCAGATCGCCGAACATCGCAGGCACTTTGTCAGCGAACGGATCGAGGCCGATGCAGAGCGGCGTGGCCTTGACGCGGACGCTTTCAATTAGGCGGTCGGCGTAGGCGGTGCTCATCAGAACGGTCCGTCACCGGGCGCTACACAAACCACCTGCGCCACCGCGAGCTGGCGGCGCAGATCGTCGGACTCCTGCCCGTAATTGTCGGCTGTGAGCCGCGGCGCCGGCGCACCGACGGCTTCGACTTGCTCGAGGCGCAAGAAGCGCATGATGGAGGAAGGTGCGGCTGTGTAGATGCGTCCGCGCCGCGCCGATTCAGCAACTGTCACGCCGATAACTTGGCCGTTTGCGCCGAACGCCGGTCCGCCGCTGATTCCCGCAAGCGAGCCGCGTAAGCCAGACGTGCGGCCTTGTTCGGCCCACGCCAGCACCGGCTCTTCAAGATCGTAGCGCCCCCGCGCCACCAGCGTTTCACGGCCAATCAGGCGGGAATACGCTTCGCCAGGACGCCCCTGCGGGAAGCCAACATGGAAGGCGCGTTGATTGATCTGGAATTGCCGCTCCGACGTGTCGAGCGCTAGAGCCGACGGCGCTTGATCGGTGCGCAGCAGTGCAAGGTCAGCGAACAGCGCGCGTTTCACTTCGCGGACAGGCACCGCCGAACCGCGCGAAACGATGAGGCCGACATCCTGGCACCCGTCGACGACATGGCGCGCAGTCAACCACCAGCCATCGACAGAAATCGCGAAGGCCGTTCCCATGCCCGATGCAACCGGTCCGACTTCGACCAAGACTTCGGGGTCGTACATTGATGGCGGCGGCAGGTAAGAGCCGGCTTCTGTCGCGCCAGGCAGCGCTTCCGGCGCATCGGCGCGTTGATCCACCCGGAACAGCACGAACACCACCGCCGCGATGACGATGATGTAGAGCAGCCAGTCGGGGACGATGCGCAGCAAGGGGTCAGAGGCCTCGGATCATCGAGACATTGGGATCGGCTACGGCGCCGGACAAGATGATGGCAAGGCCGATCTTCACGCTCATCAGAAACACCGCAGCGGCAACGTCGCCCTCCGCGATACGGCGCGGCAAGCCGCGCAAGAACATGTCAGCGAAACGGAAGGCGATGAGTTGGATCAGCAGCGTCACAACGCCCCAGATGATGAGGTCGAACACGCCAAACGAATGTGCGAGGCAATTGCCCAACGGAATGGCAAGTCCAACCACAACGCCCGCAAAAGCGAGCGAGGCGGATGGGTTGCCGGCGCGGATTAGGGCGAGTTCCTTGTGCGGGGTCATCAGGACGTAGATGATGAGCGAGACAATGAAGAGACCCAGCGCGACACCGAGCTGGATAATAAAATCGGGAAAGCCCGCCACGAACGCGTTGATGGGCGCTGTAAAGTCCATGCCGGGTCCCTCGCTCGCCGCCGACGGCTATATAGCGCCTGCGCTAGCGGTTCCGGGCTGAGGGCGCAAGACAACGGCGCAACAAGAGCATGAAGGATACGCAGATGAGTGCACGCAAAGCCGCCCTGGTCACGGGCTCAACCAGTGGCATCGGCCTTGCCGTCGCCACCGCCTTCGCCAAGGCGGGTATGGACGTGACACTGAACGGCCTGGGTGACGCCGCCGAGATTGAGCGCATTCGTTCGGGCCTGGAGCGCGAGGCCGGTGTTTCGGTTCGTTACGACGGCGCAAACTTGATGAAAGCAGACGCCTGTGCCGGCATGGTGGAGAACGCCATTGCTGCGCACGGCCGGCTCGACGTTTTGGTCAATAATGCCGGCATTCAGTTCGTCTCGCCGATCGAAGATTTTCCGGTCGAGAAGTACGACGCCATTATTGCGCTCAACCTCTCGGCGGTGTTTCACACCATCCGCGCCGCCATGCGCTCAATGAAAGCGCAGCGCTATGGCCGCATCATCAACATCGCTTCAGCGCATGCGCATGTCGCGTCGCCGTTTAAGTCAGCCTATGTAGCGGCGAAGCACGGGGTGCTCGGCATCACCAAAACGGTGGCGCTTGAGGGCGCGACGTTCAATGTCCGGTGCAACGCAATTTCGCCCGGCTATGTGCTGACCTCGTTGGTGGAGAACCAGATCCCCGACACGATGAAGGCGCGCGGACTGACACGCGAGCAGGTGATCAACGACGTGCTGCTCGCCGCGCAACCGACGAAGGAGTTCGTGAAGGTCGAAGACGTCGCCGGCGCAGCGCTCTTTCTGATCTCCCCCGCAGCGGACCAGATCAACGGGGCCGCGCTCAACATGGACGGCGGCTGGACAGCACAGTGAAGAAAAAGCCGATCTCATTGGCGCTGCAGGGCGGCGGCGCACTCGGCGCCTACACGTGGGGCGCGCTGGATCGCTTGCTAGAGGATGAGCGCCTCGAGATCAAAGCGGTCTCTGGTTCGTCCGCAGGCGCGATGTGCGCGGTGGTGCTGGCGGACGGGTTGCACGACGGACCGGAAGCGGCGCGCGCGAAGCTGCGTCAATTCTGGGAAGGCGTTGCGCAGGCGGGGCGCTCAAACCCGTATCGCCGCACGCCGCTCATGGCGTTCCTCAGCGCGTTTCAGCCGGCGTGGCTGCAGCAAAACTATGCTGCGCTTTGGGCGGGGATGACCAGCCAGGTGGCTTCTCCCTACGATCTCAACCCGCTGAATCTGAATCCGTTGCGCGAGATGCTGGAAGAACTGGTTGATTTCGAGCGTGTGCGTGCGTGCAGTCAGTTGCAGCTCTTTATCGGCGCGACCAATGTCGAGACCGGGCGCATCCGCATTTTCCGCACCGATGAACTTACCGCTGACCACGTCATGGCGTCGGCCTGCCTGCCACAGCTCTTTCATGCGGTGGAGATCGATGGCGTGCCGTACTGGGATGGCGGCTTCACCGGAAACCCGGCGTTGTTTCCGCTGTTCGATGTCCAAGAGACCTCCGACATCGTGATCGTGCAAATCCATCCCATCGAACGCGTAGGTACGCCTCGGACCGCGGCCGACATTAGCGCGCGCGAAACGGAGATTACTTTCAACGCGAGCTTGCTCGGTGAACTCCGTGCAATCGATTTCGTGGCGCGGCTTATGGACCAGCAAAAGCTGCCAGAAGGCCGCTATCGCAAAATGCTCATCCACAATTTGAGCGAAGGCACAGCGCTTACTCCGCTCGGCTCGGGCATCGACCTCAATACCGATCTCAACTTCTTCAACCAACTCTTTGAGATTGGGTGGAGTGCTGCGGACGCTTGGCTGGGAAGCCACTTCGACGCGATAGGAAAGCGCTCAACGGTGGACCTTGCGGCCATGTTTCGGCGCGCTCCTGAGGGTGGCGAGCCGCTGCGCTAACCATTCCTTAGCCACATCGCTGCAGCGTCTACCGTATGCGTTTTCGCGCGCCTATTCTTGCCGCTCTGATGCTCGCGACCCTGGCCGGGCCGGCGATGGCTTCTGGCGCCGGCAGCGGCGCTAGCGCTCAACAGCCTGCGACCCGGCAAGATCGTCTCACCTCGGCCGAAAGCTATGTGCCGGTGCCGACGCTGTCGGCTGGAGTGCTGCAGCGGATGTCCACGCAGGGCACCTTGGTTGTAGATATGGGCCTCGATATTCCGGATGAAGAGTTGCGCTTGCGGGCGCGCCTCAACGGGCCCCGCCTACGTGACACGTTGCGCAGCGCCCTCGCGACATACGCTTCAACCTACTATCGCGACCGTACAGCGCCTGATCCGGACGAACTTACGCGCCTTATGCAACAAGCGGTGGATCGCACCTTGGGCGCGGGCGGCGCGCGGGTGCTCATGGTCAACATCATCTACCAGCGCCGCCAGGGCTGATCAGCCGCCGCGGCAGGCGATCGGCAAGACGATGGCGGTGATGCTGCCCGCGACTGGCGCACGGTAGATTTGTGTCGGTTCATCGCGCGCGACCACAGTTTCGCCGGCGCCCATGATCTGGCGCTCCACCACGAAGAACTTCTGTTCGGCGCAATCGAAGCGATAGTGCAGGCGCTGGGTTCTATAGCGAACAGTGGTTTCCGTGGTCGCGTCTTCAATTTGATAGACTTGCTGCTGGCCGTGGCGCACCTGCACCCAGATATCAGCGGTCGAGCCGTCGGCGGCGCGCGTGATGGTGCGCTGGTTGAAGTGCACTTCGCCAAGGCACTCGCGATCCTCGGTCGGCGTTTCGCCGCGGCAATCGCGCTGCCGCGCCACGAGGAGCCAATCGGGCAAAGTGCTGGTGCTGCCAAGCATGACGGATTCGTTGTCGGAAGATTCCGCCCCGCTTCCCGCCTGATCGGCCGGCGCAGTGGCAGGCTGGCCGCAGGCGGCAAGGGTGAAGATGCAAAAGAGGGCGGCAAGCTTGCGCATCAGAGATTTCATCCTTGTCATCTTGGGGCGGGTTGGCCGTCCGGCAAATCACATAGCTGAGATGCCGCCATCGATTTTCAGTTCTGAGCCGGTGATGAAGCGGCTTTCGTCCGAAATAAGGTAGACCGCCGCGTTTGCCACGTCGGCTGGTTGTCCGATCCGCCCCAGCGGCACCTGACGGGCGAGTTTGGCCTCGGCCTCCTCTTTGCCGAACATGTTGCGAATGGGGTCGAGGATCGGCGTGTTGATGAAGGTGGGGTGGAGCGAGTTCGAACGAACATCGAGACCCTTCTTGGCGCAATAGAGCGCTATGTTCTTAGAGAGCAGCCAGACGGCGGCCTTGCTGGCGTTATAGCCAGGTGAGGTGTGGTTAGCGATCAAGCCAGCGATTGAACTGACATTTACGATAGAGCCCGGCTGGTTCTTGGCCAGGTATTTGATGCCGTGCTTGGCGCCCAGGAACACTGAATCAACATTGACGCTCATCAGTTTCCGGAAGCCCTCGAGCGAAAGCTCCTCGATGCCGCCTTCGCGCGAAGAGATTCCCGCATTGTTGATGATGCCGGAGATGCCGCCCATGACCGAGTTGGCGCTTTCGAGCGCAGCGATCCACTGCTCTTCATTGGTGACATCCAGCGCATAGGCGAAGGCCGTCCCGTCGCCATGCTTGGCATTGAGTTCGGCGGCGGCCTTTTCAGCGCCGGCTTGATTGAGATCGGCGAGTGCGACCTTGGCGCCTTCGGCGGCTAAGGCGCTGGCCATGGCCGCGCCAAGTCCTTGCGCCGCGCCCGTGATGAATACCTTCTTGCCAGCAACGCGACCCGACATTTCCGCCTCCTCTTATGCCGCGCGACTCTGTGGCGCGGCGCGGCAATCCGCAAGCTTGCCCAAGCGGTAGCATCGGCATAAGTGCGATGCAGCGAGGTAATTCCATGGAATGGGACGCGCTGCTGCTGTCGCGTTTGCAGTTCGCATTCACGATCGGCTTTCACATCATCTTCCCGGCCTTCACGATCGGGTTGGCGTCGTTTCTGGCCGTGCTTGAGGGCCTCTGGCTCTTCACCAAGAAGCCGCTTTACAAGAACCTCTACCTCTTCTGGGTCAAAATCTTCGCGTTGTCGTTCGGCATGGGCGTCGTTTCCGGCGTCGTCATGTCGTACCAGTTCGGCACCAATTGGAGTGTTTTCTCAGCGCAAGTCGGCAGCGTGATTGGTCCGCTGCTGGCTTACGAAGTGCTGACCGCGTTTTTCCTTGAGGCCTCATTCCTCGGCATCATGCTGTTTGGCTGGAAGCGCGTCGGGCCGAAGCTGCACTTCTTCTCGACCGTAATGGTCGCGGTCGGCACCCTGATGAGCGCGTTCTGGATTCTCGCCGCTAATTCTTGGATGCAAACGCCGCAAGGATTCGCCTTCGCCGAAGACGGCACGATGATCGCCACCAGCTTCGTCGAGGTGATCTTCAATCCATCGACCCCGTCTCGCTTCGCTCACATGGTTCTGGCGGCGTATTTGACGACGGCGATGGCCGTTGCAGGCGCGAGCGCCTTTGCGTTGCTCAAGAATAGGGCGCTGCCAGAGAGCCGCACCGCTCTACGCATGGCGATTCTGATGATGGCGATTGTCGCGCCGCTGCAGGTGGTCGTCGGCCATGAGAGCGGAGTGGTCGCGCACGAATACCAGCCGGCCAAAGTCGCTGCGATGGAGGGCTGGTGGACCACGCAAAGCAATCAACCGACGCACCTGTTCGCTTGGCCCGATGAAGAGGCCGAGCGCAATCATTTCGAGCTGAGCGTGCCCGGCATGGGCTCATGGTTCGTCGCGGGCGACGTCAATGCAGAGCTGCAGGGGCTCGACGCGTTCGCGTCAGAAGATCGCCCGCCGGTGTGGATCGTGTTCTGGGCTTTTCGAGTCATGGTCGCGATGGGGCTCATCATGGTGGCGCTCGGCGTTTGGGGCGCGGCATGGTGGGCGCTGAAGCGGCTCGATGGCGCCCGTTGGTACCATCGCTTTTTGGTGTTGGCGGCACCCAGCGGCTTCATCGCCGTGTTGGCGGGGTGGATATCAGCCGAAGTCGGCCGTCAGCCTTACGTCGTTTATGGCGTGTTGCGCACTGCCGACGCTGTTTCGCCGGTGAGCGCGACATCCGTTGCGCTGTCGCTGCTCTTCTTCATCGTCGTGTACGCGATCGTGTTCAGTGCGGGGGCGCTCTACATTCTGCGCCTGATCGCCAAAGGGCCTGAGAGCAATGAGCCGGCGCCGGAGACGGATCAACCGCCGGGCACGCCGCTTGGCATGGTCGAGGAGGCGACCTGATGTTTGGCCTCGAACTCTCGATGATCTGGGCGGTGCTGATCGCCGTCGCGGTGTTTCTTTATGTGGCGTTGGATGGTTTCGACCTGGGCGTCGGTATCTTGTTTCCGTTCGCCAAGGATTCGAAGCAGCGCGATCAAATGCAGGCTGCCATCGCGCCGGTGTGGGATGGCAACGAGACTTGGCTCGTGCTCGGCGGCGGCGGTTTGTTCGCGGCGTTTCCGAAAGCCTACGCGGCGTTGATGCCGGCGCTTTATATTCCGATTATCCTGATGCTGCTGGCGCTTATCTTTCGCGGTGTTGCGTTCGAGTTTCGCCACCACGGGCGCGAGCGTGGGCGGAAATGGTGGACGGTGGCGTGCTCCGCCGGCTCGATCGTCGCGACTTTGGCGCAAGGCATGGTGCTGGGCGCCTTCATTCAGGGCGTGACGCTCGTTGATGGCGCATTCGCTGGCGGGCCGTTGGATTGGCTGACGCCGTTTACGTTGCTGGTCTCGGTGGCGCTGCTTGCCGGCTACGCTTTGCTCGGCGCGACCTGGCTTGTGTTCAAGACTCAGGGCGAATTGTTCGAGCGCGCCCGGTTTTGGGTGAAGCGCCTCGCCGTACTCACGGCGCTGTCGCTGGGCGCTGTCAGTTTGGCGACGCTCGCAGTTGATCCGCGCGTGACCGCACGCTGGGGCATCACGATGACCAGCGTCGATTGGGCTGTGTTCATCAAGGTTGCGCCGTTGCCGTTGCTGGCTGGCCTCGTACTCTTCTTGCTTTGGCGCGGCGCCGATGCGCGCCGGCATCTTGCGCCGTATCTTTATACGGTTGCGCTCTTTCTCGTGGGCTATCTCGGCCTCGCGGTGAGCTTATGGCCCTACATCGTGCCGTTCGCGATGACGCCGGCGGATGCGGCCGCCGCGGATAACGCGCTCTCGTTGATGCTGTGGGGCGCGATACCGATGTTGCCGATCATCCTGGGCTACACAGCCTATGTGTATTGGATCTTCCGCGCCAAAGTGGACGACGATGCCGCCTATCATTGAAGGTCCGCCGGAAGAGGGCGAGGCGCCGCGTCCGCTGGGCGCTAAGCTGTTGTGGTTCGTGGCGCTATGGGTCGGCGGGCTCGCTGCAGTTGCGGCGGCTGCCTACGCGCTGCGCGCGCTTATCCTTTAGCGCTCAAACGACCTGAAACGCTGCTGCCGCTTGATCGATGAAGTGCGCCAGCGCGACGTCCAAATCCGTTACGCCGTCCGCGCTATGCGTCGTCAGCGTGACATCGACGCGGTTATAGACGTTGTGCCACTCCGGATGGTGATCGTGCTTTTCAGCGTACATCGCCACCCGCGTCATGAAGCCAAAGGCGGCGTTGAAATCTTTGAAGCGAAACTCCTTGGTGATGGCGTCGCGATCCGTCGGGGCCTGCCAGCCCTCCAGGCGCCCTAACGCCGCCTGCGCTCCAATTTTTTCTGCCATGCGTGTCCTCCTCAGCACCATAGATGCACCGGCGCCGCGAAACGGCAATGCACACAAAGCAAAACCGCCGACGTTTCCGCCGCCGGTTCGCTTCTGATGCTTGGATATCGCTACTGGTTCGGTTGAACCGGGTTCGGCTGTTCGACGCCGGTCACGACCTCGCCCTTACCCAGCTTCGAGTTCCATATGCCGTAGGCGAAGTAGAGCAAGAAGCCGCCGGCGAGATAGATCAGGAAGAAGTTGCGCGTTTCGTCGTGCGCCATCAGCGACAGCAGCAAGAAAATGCACATCAGCGCGCCGAGCAGCGGTGTGATCGGGAACAACGGCGTCTTGAACGGACGATTCATTTTCGGCCGTGCGAAACGCAGGTAGATCACCGTCAAGCAGACGATCGAGAACGCCGCGAGCGTGCCGACGTTCGTGAGGTTCGCGAGCGAGTCGAGGCTCATGAAGCCGCCGAAGCCCATCGCCAGCAGACCAACCAAGATCGTGTTGATCCAGGGCGTCTGCAGTTTTGGGTGCACATTGGCGAACACTTTGGGGATCAGGCCGTCTTTGGCCATCGTGTAGAAGATGCGCGTCTGCCCGTAGAGCAGCACCAGCATAACCGACGAGAGGCCGGCAAAGGCGCCGAGCTTCACCACGAACGCGAACCACGGCAGGCCGATTTGATCGACAGCGAGCGCGATCGGCGCCGGGTTGTTGAGCTGCTGGTACGGCACGATGCCGACCAGTACGGCGCAAGTGAGGATGTAGAGAATGGTGCAGATAATGAGCGAGCCGAGGATGCCAATCGGCATATCGCGGCCGGGGTTCTTGGATTCTGCACCGGCAGTGGAGACGGCCTCAAAGCCGATATAGGCAAAGAAGATCGTCGCAGCGCCGGTGATGAGGCCGGGTACGCCGTACTGGCCGGTATCCGCGCCGGTGAGCACGCCGCCGAGTGCGCGCCCGATCTGCGCCCAAATGCTCATATCCGTTCCAGGCGGAGGCGCTGGAATTTGTTCGGGGATCAGCGGGCTCCAGAGATCAGTGTTCACATAGGACGCGCCGATCACGATGAACGCGATGACGACGCCGACTTTGATGAACACGACGATGTTGTTCACGAGCGCCGATTCCGAAATGCCAACCACGAGCAGGCAAGTCACGGCAATCAGGCCAATGATGGCGGGTAGGTTCACGATGCCGACGGCGATCTGCTGACCCGTATCGTGATCAAGCACTGGCACCCCGGGCGCTGCGGTTAAGGCCGCGGGTATGTGTATGCCCAAATCTGCGAGCAAACTGACGGTGTAGCCAGACCAGCCGACCGCGACGGTCGAGGCAGCAAGGCCGTATTCGAGGACCAGCAGAAGCCCCATCACCCAAGCGACGATCTCGCCCATGGAAGCATAGGAATAAGAATAGGCTGAACCCGAAACTGGGATGGCGGATGCAAGCTCCGCATAAGACAGCGCCACCAGCGCGCACAACGTGCCGGTGATGACGAACGAAATCATGATGCCGGGGCCAGCGAACTCTGCTGCGGCGCGGCCGGTAAGAACGAAGATGCCGGTCCCAATGATGCACCCGATGCCGAGCAGCACCAGGTTCATCGGACCTAGCGTCTTCTTGAGTTCGCCCTGCTCGTGCTCCGCGTGCATCTGCTCAACCGATTTGCGGATGAACAGCCGGCCGATGCCGCTGGGCTTATTGGTGTTTGCCACGTTCGATCCCCTCCCTGGGTCCGTTGTGGGGCGGGAAGCTAACGGGGTGGTTAGGGGGCGGCAAGCGCCGTGGGTCGCTTTTAGCCTGCCGCGAGTGCCTCGGGCACAGTCCACCCCCTCCGTGCGCACGCAGCGAGCACGGTGTTGCGCAGCAGGCAGGCGATGGTCATCGGCCCGACCCCGCCCGGGGATGGCGTTACCGCTGCGGCGACCTCAATGGCTTCGGGGAAGCAAACGTCGCCGACGAGCTTGGTTTTGCCTTCACCTTTCTCAGGCGCAGGGACTCGGTTGGTGCCGACATCAATGACGATGGCGCCGGGGCGCACCCAGTCGCCGCGCACCATCTCCGGCCGGCCCACCGCCGCGACCAAAATATCGGCGCTGCGGCAGACCATTTTCAGATCGCGCGTCTTTGAATGCGCGATGGTCACCGTCGCGTTTTGCTCGAGGAAGAGCAGGGCAGCTGGCTTGCCGACAAGGATCGAGCGGCCGATAACGACGACATTGGCGCCGGTGAGATCTGGTCTCTCGGTCTTCGCCAAGATCACGCAGCCAACGGGCGTGCAGGGCCTAAGTCCGGGCCCTCCCAACACGAGTTTGCCGGCGCTGGCCTCCGTGAGGCCATCGACGTCCTTCATCGGATCGATCACCGCCAGCACTGCCGGTTCGGAAATGTGCTTCGGCAGCGGCAGTTGAACGAGAATGCCGTCAATTTCCGGATCGGCGGAAAGCGCAGCCACGCGCGCGATCAACTCGTCCTGCGTGGTTTCTTTCGGCAGCCGGATCTCCACCGAGCGCATGCCGACTTCGGTGGTCATTTTGCCTTTGGAAGCGACGTAAACTTGGCTTGCCGGATCATCGCCCACCAGCACAACCGCGAGTGCGGGCTGCGCAGGCAGCTGTTTCACGGCGGCCGCGACATCAGCGCGAACGCGTGCTGCAACAGCTTTCCCGTCAATGATGCGGCCGCTCATTCTACGCTTCCTCAAACCTTGCCACGAACGCCGCGATCTCTGCCTCGCTCGCGCCTTCTATCTCTAACGTCTTCAAGCGCGCCGTTGCGCCGCGCGCAACTTTGACCTTGCCTTTAGCCACGCCGAACGCCTTGGCGATCAGCTTTTCCAGCGCTTGGTTCGCTTCGTTGTTCTCGGGCGCAGCGCGCACGCGCGCTTTTAAAAATTTCTGCCCTTCGGCATCGGTCGCGCAGCCATCAATCCGGTCGGCGCCGCCCGAAGGCGTCAGCCTGACGCGTAGCTTGCTCAGAGCACCGGGCCCGTTCCAGTCAGCACGCCGTGCAGCCAAGGCAGCAGCTGGCGGAGCAGCTGAATAACAAGCAGCAGCACCAGGACCGAGAGATCGACGCCGGCGATCGGCGGGATGATGCGGCGAAGGGGGCGCAGGATGGGGTCGGTCACTCGCCGGCAAAATTCATAGATTGAGGAAACGAAGCCGTTGCGCCGGCTGACGATGTCGAAGGCGTATAGCCAGGAAATGACGACAAAGACGATCAGCACCACGATCACGAGCGCGAGGATCGTGTCGATCAGGCCGAAAAGGATGGCGAGAAGCCCAGGGGATTGCATGTCACAGCGTCTAGCCCGCGCCGGGCAGATTCGGCAACTGGCGGTCAGTCAGGCTAGTTGACGCTCCTCCCGCCGCCGCCCTATATCCGCGCCTCCTAGTGTCCAGGCACTTGGGGGCCCGTAGCTCAGCTGGGAGAGCGCTGCGTTCGCAATGCAGAGGTCAGGAGTTCGATCCTCCTCGGGTCCACCATCCTACGCTGTGCGTAGGATGGTTTAACGGTGGTCCTGGACTAGCTCAGCGGTACGTCGGCGACCTTATCGCCGTATTCCTTCTTCGGGTCCTTGCCGAGCAGCATCTTGATGCCGGCGAAGACGCTGTTCTCGTTCAGCCAGATGTGGGCGTGTTCGGGATCGAAGCGGATGAGCTGAATCTTTGGGTCATCCTTGCCGCCTTCGTACCAGGCGGCGACGAAGGGATTCCAGAGGCGATCAATAATCGCTCGATCGGTCGTCAAACTGAGTTCGCCCTGCAGCCCGGCGAATAGGTCGTGCCCCTTGGAGGTGAAGTAGGCGACGCCCGCTTGGCCGGCGCCGATTTGCTGCACGAGTTCGGAATCGGTGGATGTGAAAAACCAAACCGGCCCGCCCTCATCACCTTCGATTTGCGCGGTCATCGGACGCGCTTCGCCGCTGCCTTCGACACCGAGCATAATCGTGCGGTCGGACTTGAGGTGCTTCCAGAACTTTTGGACGATTTCAGTTTCGCTTGCCATGGGGGGCTCCTTCGCTCCACCGGCAACGAGACGATACGTGTTTAGTTCCGGCCCGCGTCTGCGTCCGCCGCGAACTCAATGCGCCGATGCAGGCGCTGGCCTTCGTCGCGCGCGGGATCGTAGGCGCGCCACGTCACACCGTCTTCGGACACCTGATAGCAGGCGATGTCCGGGTCGTTTGAGGTGGCGGCATCCTGTTCGAGCATGGCGCGATCAAACCTATTTCCGGGCCTAACGGTTCCAGTGTTAGGTTGAGGCCAGCACACTACGGACTCGAGGGCCCTTTATGAAAACCTATCTCCTGGCGGGTGCGATCTTCGCGCTTACGGCGTGCGCCAGCGTTAATGACGAGGGCTGGACCGGCCAAAATGCGCAGCCCTTTGATAGCGCCCGCGCCGCCTGTGAGATCGAAGCCCAGGCCCCGCGTGGCGCTGAGTTCGAGGCGTGCATGGCCAGCAAGGGCTGGACACGGCCACAATAGCGGACAGGTGTCAGATTGCCGCCTGACAAAGGCGGCTCACACCTGATACCTCACACCAACTCATGCTCGAAATTTCCGATCTTACTTACCGCATCGGCCCGCGGCCGTTGTTCGAGAACGCCAACGCGTTCATCGCCGAGGGCTGGAAGGTCGGCCTCGTCGGCCGCAACGGCACGGGTAAATCCACGCTGTTGAAATTGATCCGCGACGAAGTCGGCAAGACTGGCGCGTCGATCCGGGTGCGGCGCGGCGCGCGCATGGGGTTCGTGGCGCAAGAAGCGCCGCAGGTGGATACGCCACTGCTTGATCTGGTGATGGCCGCTGACGAGGAAATGACGTCGCTGCTCGCCGAAGCGGAGACGGCTGAGGACCCCCAACGCATCGCCGACATTCATACGCGTCTCGCGGAGATCGACGGCTATTCCGGCGAAGCGCGCGCGAGCGCGATCATGGTTGGCCTCGGTTTCGAGCAAGACGATCTCCGGCGGCCTGCACGAGAATTCTCCGGCGGCTGGCGCATGCGGGCAGCGTTGGCCGGAGTGCTCTTTTCTGCGCCGGACCTGTTGATCCTCGACGAGCCGACGAACTATCTCGATCTCGAAGGCGCAGCGTGGCTGGAAGAATATCTGCGCGACTACCCGCACACAGTGATCTGCGTCAGCCACGATCGCGAGATGCTGAACCGCTCGGTGACGCACATCCTGGCGCTGGACGATAAGAAGCTCGAAGTCTTCGTCGGCGGCTACGACGCGTATCTGAAAAAGAAGGCTGAGCGCATGTCGCTCGCTGTTGGCATGAAGGCCAAACAGGACGCGCAAAAGGCGCACTTGCAGAAGTTCATCGATCGTTTCCGCGCCAAGGCTTCAAAGGCCGCGCAGGCGCAGAGCCGGATCAAGCAGCTCGAAAAGATGCAAGACATCGCCGTGCCGCTCGAAGAGCGCACGATCCCATTTCACTTCGAGGACCCTGTCGAACTCGCTTCGCCGCTTGTTGTGCTGGACGAAGCTGATCTGGGCTATGTCGAAGGCAAGCCGGTGCTGAAGAAAGTGTCGCTGCGCCTCGATCATGACGATCGCATCGTCGTCATCGGCCCTAACGGGCAGGGCAAGACGACTTTGGTGAAGTCCATCGCCGCGCGCTTGGCCCTATTGAACGGCAAGCGCGTTGCCTCCGGCAAAGCCAAGATGGGCTATTTCAGCCAGGACCAGCTCGACGAATTGCGCGAAGGAGAAACCGTGCTCGAGCACGTGCGCGATCTCGAACCGGATTGGGCGCCGCCGAAGCTGCGCTCGCTGGCGGCGCGGATGGGCTTTGGCGTCGATAAGATTGATACGAAAGTTCAGAACCTCAGCGGCGGCGAGAAGGTGCGTTTGCTGCTCGGCCTGATGGCGCATGCGAAGCCGCACGTGCTGATCCTCGATGAGCCGACGTCACACTTGGACATTGATAGTCGCGAGGCGCTCATCCACGCGATCAATGAATACGAAGGCGCGGTTCTGCTGATCACGCACGACATCTATCTGGCCGAGGCCTGCGCGGATCGGCTCTGGCTCGTCTATCACGGCCGCGCGCGCCAATATGACGGCGATCTGGAAGATTATCGCAAGCTCGTCGCGGCGGCTGATCGACCTGGAGATTTAGCTGGAGAGTCGCGCTCGACTTCGGCTGGACAAAGCCTGGACATCGCCGCGACTTCAGGTGGAAACGCAAAAGCGAAAAGCTCGAAATATACTCTACAACGTCGACTTGAAGCGGCGGAGACGGAGATCGAGCAAGCGCAAGCTGCGCTCACGCGCATTGACGCAGCGCTGGCCGACCCGGAACTGTTCACGCGCGATCAAAAGCGCGGAGAGTCGCTGCTGAAAGAGCGCTCGCACGCGGCGACGGCGCTGGCGAAAGCCGAAGCGGCGTGGCTGGAGGCGACTGAAGCGCTGGAGCACTGATCCTTCGGCACCGTGCGTGCGTATCAGCTCCCAATTCGGGAGGGATCATGAAAATTCCGGCAGCTTTGATTTTGGCCGTGGCGCTTGGCGCGTGTGCGAGTGCGCAAGCGCAATCAGCGCAAGCGCCGGCTGATGCGCTCGGCGGCGCTTGGATCGTCGATCTTTCCACCGATCCGGCGCAGCCCTACACGCGCCCGATGCAGCTGACGCTCGCGGCCGATGGCGGCGTCACGGGTTCATTCTACGAAAGCGACATCGAGGCCGGCCGCTGGAAGATCGATCGCGGCCGTACCTGCGTGAGCTTCCGCACCAGTGATGGCGTTGGCCCGTATCACACCGCCGCGTGCCTCGTCGGCGATCGCGTTGAGGGGCAGACCTGGGCTGAGCACCGCAACTTCCTGTTCAACTGGAATGCCACGCGTCCCTAGCCGACGGGCGTGAGTGGCGCATCTTTGATGCGATCGAGATTGCCGGCGCCGGGGGTGAAGAGGGCTTCGATGCGAATGCCGTCTGGGTCTTCGAAGAGAGTTGAGTAATAGCCGGGCGCCCAGGGGCCTTCTTCGCCGAGCCGGACAATATTGGCGCCGAACGCATGCATCGATGCGGCGAGTGCGTCGACATCTTCGCGCGAGCGCAGGCGGAAGCAGAAGTGATGCAAGCCGACGCGCCATTGATCGAACGGCGTGCCTTGGTGTTCGGGCGCCGCGTTGCGGATGAGCACGCCAGTGCGCGCGCCGATGCAATAAAAGACCTGGCCGGGCACATCATACTGGATCGCCATGCCGAAGCTTTCGACGAGGAGGTGGTGATAGAACGGCCGCGACGCAGCGACGTCGCGGACGGTGAGCTGGATGTGGGCGATGCCGTTTGGGGAGATCATGGGCCGTTGAATCCTCTCGCACGGCGCGAATGGCGACCCCGGAGAATGTAGGACTGCCCCGCCAATTCAAGCGCTTAGACTGAAAATTCCCAAATCACGCACCGTGCGTTTTCAATGCGTTGGAGGAGAATCCCAAACGCGCCGAGTGGGGTTTCAAAATTGAACCGCGCCTGTGGCACGGTTAATGCACGGGCCCGTGCATGGTGAAGGCAACACGCACACCGGACGGCGACACCGCGTATCACTTGGACGACAAGTCCGAGTGGAGCGTGGGCGGCGTGAGCGGGGAAGTTTACCTTACCCACCTTCACCGAAAGAAGTGTCTTGAGTTGCAGGCGCGATTGAATGGTGTTGCTCCGCCTGATGCACTGCTAGTGGCCGCAGAAGTCACCGAAGCGTTTGTCAAATCACAGGAACCCGCAACGCGCCGCGGCAAGCCACTCCTTATGGCGGACGCAGTCAATCGCGCGGCAAATGCCAAGACGAACCGCCGCTACGCGGAACAGATCGCAGACGCCGTCAAAGACTTGGCGACGACCAAGAAGCGAGTAACCGCAGCGGCGATTGGCCGAATAATCGGCGTGGACCGTCGCCGCGTGAGTGAATGGCTCCAACACGACGAAGTCCGGAAGTACCTCGCGGCGGAGGTTCTCGAAGCATTGTGTCCGTCCGCTGAGTGCCGGACCACCTAAGCCGGTCTTTCTGGTTTTACTTCCTTGTGAAGAGGAAGACCATGACAGCCGCAAACATCAAACATTTCCGACCCGCCGCCGAGCTTGTAACATCTCGCAATCGAGAGGAAGCGCTCAAGGCGATGACGCCGCGCCTGCTTGAACTCGCCGACCGCGTCGTGTGCGAGAATCCGCAACGCGGACAGATTCCAACTATTCTGGTTTTCGCGCCGGGGCTAATGCTCACGGCAGTGCGGGTGCCGTCGATGCCGGGTGCGACGTACGTTGACGTACGCTTGGCGATCAATGAACCAGACACCGTGAGTTGGGGGCCGAAAGTGTTCTCGGCGTGGTTCAATTGTCCGCCGACGTTCCGCGGCAAGTACATGAACGGCGACGTGCACGTCATGTCATGGAAGCGCGGTTGGGAAGGCGCACTTGTGAACGTGGCGCGCCAATGACCAAGTTCATCCACACGATGGAAGGCTACGCGATCAACACTGCCCACGTGGTCCGCGCTCGGCGAGAGAAAACCGAAGACGGATTATGGGTGTGGCGGATCGATACGACGGCACACGGCTCTTATCGGGTCGCGGACAACGGCGCGACACCGTTCACATATCTCAACCAGCCCGCCGGGAAGTGACCGACCGTCCGTGGTTGGGCGCGGTTAGTGACGCGTCCAAGGCTGTTCAATCGCTGCAATGGCGCGATCCTGCCGGACCGTGGGGTTTGGCTTCGTCGGATCGTGAGGGGAAGGCGTGGCGCTTTGCGACGTTCACCGCGGCGCACGCCGACGACGCGCGCGTGTGGATCGAGTCGCAAGAACGCGACGAACGCAATGTGTATGCCTCGCTCAATCGGGTGCGTGCGGACCTGACAAGCAAGGCCAAGAAAGCGGACGTTGTCGCGTGCGTTGCGTTGCTCGTGGACGTGGACGTACCCGCGTTGCCGGACGGATGGGCCGACACGCCGCAAGCTTGGGCGCTTGGCGCGCAAGACCGGCTATTCGCCACGCTGGACGAACAATGGCCCGCGGACCTTCCGCTACCGACCGTCCGCCTATTCAGCGGCGGCGGCGTTCAACTGATTTGGGAATGTGCCACGCCGTACGCGGACGACGACCGCATTGAGCTTTTCGAGCGCATGGCGCAAGTCGCTCAAGAGCGCGTCGGCGCTATGGGTCTAGTCCCGGACCATACGTTCAACGTGGACCGCTTGGTCCGTTTGCGAGGGACCACGAACCGTCCCAAGGCGACGAAGCAAGCGAAGGGTCAGACAGACACGGTCGCCGCAATCGTCAGCACGCACCGCAAGTACGCGCTGGAAGACTTGCGGGCGGCGTTTGATCGGCCCCTGAGCAAACAGACGGTGGCGCCTGAGGCGGTCGGCGCAATCGAGCCTCTGACAGTCACCGACGAAGACTTAGCCGCCTGGGGCGTCAATGAGGCGCTTGCATGGATCATTCGGACCGGTGTGTCCGGCTACGGCGCGGCCAAGCTCAAGGACAACTCGCGTAGCGCCTGGGAATGGGACGCGGTGTGCCGAATGATCCGGCTCGGTCTGGACGACGCTCAGATTGCGGGCGTCTTGCTCAACACCGCTTGGAAGATAGGCGAGCGCGCACGCGAGCGGCGGAATCCAATCGATCATATAGCCCGGCTAGTGAAGCGGGCGCGGCACGTAACGAACCACGCGGAACGTCAGTTTGCTTGCGGTGACGATGGGCGTCCGGTCCGTTGTCGTCCGAACTACATAACCGCCGCTCACAAGCTCGGCTTGAAGCTCAGTTACAACGAATTTGCCGACGTCCTGAGTATTGGCGGAATCGACGGTGTCGGTCCGGCGCTGGACGATAAGGCGGTGACGCGCGTTCGCTTCGCAATCGAAGACCGCTTTAGTTTCTTGCCTGACCGTGAGTTGTTGGCGGACGTGCTAGCGGACGAAGCCGTCCAAAATCGATTCAATCCGGTCCGCGATCACTTGGACACACTCAAGTGGGACGGTGTCGCGCGTCTGGACAATTGGTTGTCGGCGTACTGCAAAGCGGAAGACAGCGCGTACACGCGTGAAGTTGGGCGTGTGTTTCTCATTGCAGCGGTACGGCGTGCTAAGCGTCCGGGGTGCAAGTTTGACACCATGCTGATCCTTGAGGGGACACAAGGGGCCTACAAAAGCACGGCGGTTCGCGTGCTGGCGGGACGTGACGAATGGTTTTCCGACGTCGTCCCCATCGGCGAGGAAGGCAACCGCGTAATTGAGGCCACGCGCGGCAAGTGGATCATTGAGGAAGGCGAGCTTGCGGGAATGAACGACCGAACCGTTGAGCGGTTGAAGGCGTTTTGCTCACGGGTCGCGGACCGTGGACGCCTCGCTTACGAACGCCGTCCGGTCGATATTCCGCGCGCGTTCGTGATCGTCGGGACGACCAATTCCAAGAGCTACTTAAACGACATGACCGGCGCGCGGCGTTTCCTGCCGGTGAAGGTCGGGCGGATCGATATTGAAGCGCTGATACGCGACCGGGACCAACTCTTGGCCGAAGCGGTCGAACGCGAAGCCACGGGCGAAGCTATCATTCTGAGCGATGCGGTCGGGGAGGCGGCTGAGTTGAAGCGTCGCGCGCGGACTCTCACCGACGATTGGATTGAGACGCTACGGACCGTAACGGACGGTGACGAAGTGTGGTCGGGGCAGTGTTGGGCGGCGCTCAGGTTCGACGCTGGCGCCCGCGACAAGAGCAAGCAAAAGCGCTTGGCGGATTGTCTTGAGGCGATGGGCTTTGAACGGTCGGAAGCTCAGCCGCCGCGAGGCTCACACTTAGGGACGAAGTGGACGCGGGCGCGTGTGTCCGTCTCATAGGCATCCTAGCTAGGGGGCTAGGGGCTATTCTGTACTGGTTCTCTAGTTTCTCTTTCTATTAGAAGAACGTCGCACCCTATGACTACCTATGAGGGATCGCCGCTAGGCCTACCGTGATAACTTGCGGCGATGTGGTCCCGCCCCACGCGGATGCTCCACGCGAGTGTGGCGACAAACATGCTAATGCCAAACGCGGCAACCAGTACGCCTAGTGGAAGCTCCCCCGCCGAGATGCTGAAGAGATTCGTGAGGTCGATGCCCGGTAGAGCTATGGTTTTGATCGGTGAGATGAAGAGTAGGCCTAAGCCCGCCACCATCAGTACGCTGCTCAGCAGCAGCAGTAGCATCTTCGTAATTAGGAGGGCGGCACCCATTTCACGCAATCCTGTTGTGCGGCTGTGGACGGCTCTTGCAGTCGGTATCCGTGGTAGGAAAAGCGGGTTGGGTTCATTGGGTCAAGCGGTACCAGGATGGGTACCCAGAGACCATCCTGGTCCCGTATTGGTTTCCGCCCTTCACATCTCTTGCCAAATCGCATTTCCGCCTCGTCCTGGTTCAATCTCATTACGCGCCTCCAATGATCCAAATCGGGACGGACAGCCACAATATCCAGTAGGTTCAGGCCGCGATTAACTAGTTTTTGTACTACAGCTTGTGGTCAGAGACCGGCGTCCAAGCTGAAAAGACCCGCATGAGGCTTTTTCCTGGCAAAAATTCGTCAAAATTGGGGCAAATGAGGCAAATACAGGTTAAAGGCTAGTTGTCCGCTCGCTGAATACCGGACCAACGCAAGTACACACCGGGGTTAACTCCTTTCGTCAGGCCAATTCCGGCCATTCGCTAGGTAACTCCAAATGAAACTGCACGAACTTAAGGAAGCCCGCGCCAAGAAGGTCGCGGAACTCCGCACAATCAACGACGCCGCCAACGGCAACGAACTCCCCGCCGAACAACGCTCACGCTTCGACGCCGTCGAAACGGAGGTCCGCGCGCTCAACGACCAAATTGGCCGCGCCGAGCGCCTCGCCGAATTCGAGCGCACCGCCGCCACCGGCACTCCGATCAACGACAACGGTACGCCCGACTTTGAGCGTGAGTGCCGCGCGTTTTCACTGACCCGCGCGCTCGCCTATGCGTCTGGTCTGACTGTGGACGCTGCCCGCGAAGTGGAAGTCTCGCAGGAAATCGAACGGCGCTCGGGTCGCAAACCGCAAGGCGCGCTTCTGGCGCCCGCTCAAATCTTCCTCGTTCCGCGTCACCCGAACGATATTGAACATCGCGTCATGGTGTCGGGCACAACCGGCGCCGGCTTGGTCGGGACTGAGCATCGCCCACAAGACTACATCGATGCACTCCGCGCCAACCTCGTGACGGGTCGGCTCGGTGCAACGACGCTGAGCAATCTGCAACAAAACGTCTCGATCCCCAAGAACGCGGCGAACCGCTCGGGTCAATGGATCGCTGAAAATGCCGCGCTGACGCCGGTGGACGGTGACTTCGACTCGGTCACCATGACGCCGAAGCACGTCGGCGCGCTCACTGAGTTTTCGCGGAACATGCTTCTTCAATCGTCGCCGGATATCGAAACGCTTATCCGCAACGACTTCGCCGCGGCGCTCGCCGTCGCGCTCGATAAGGCGGCGCTTGTCGGCGGCGGATCGAATGAACCGTCCGGCATTATCGACCGTCTGACCGATGCGTCGGCGATGGGTACGCTTGCGGATGCATCGTGGGAACAGGTGCTTGCGTTCATCGCAGGCGTTGAGCTTGCGAACGCCGCGACCGGTCGTCTCGGGTGGGCGCTCAATCCGAACGCGGTCAAGACGATGCGTGCAAAACCGAAGGTCGTTTACGGCTCACCCGAAACGCGCGATGCGGGCGCCGGGTTCGTCATGGACGGTCCGAACGAATTGGCGGGCTATGCCGCCGCCTCAACGACGTCCATGCCGGGCAGTGGTTCGCCCGCCGCCGGGTCGGCAATCTTTGGCGACTTCGCGTCGTTGCTCATCGGCTATTGGTCCGGAATCGACATTCTCGCCAACCCGTACGAATCCACCGCGTACGCCAAAGGCAACGTGCAAGTCCGTGGCTTGCTCACTGCCGACGTCGCCGTCCGTCACCTGGAAAGCTTCCAGGCCGCAACGGACATTCCGGCCTAATCGAGTTCGGCGCACGGCTAGTTCATGGCCGGGTTAACAACACGCGCCGGACGTGGGGGGCAACGAGCCTAGCCGTTGCTCCCCACTACCCGGCGAAGGAATCGCAAACATGCAAAACGAAATCGAACGCCGCGCCGCCGAAGTGGAAGTGCGCTCTAAAGGTCGCGTCCTGGAAGGTTACGCGGCGGTGTTCAACACACGCGCCAAGGTCGCCGACTTTGACGAACTGATTACACCGGGCGCATTCAACGCCACGCTCCGCGAACGCCCGCACGCCGACATTTTGGCGCTTGTGGACCATGACGCTTCGGCGTTGCTCGGACGCACACGCAACAAAAGCCTTGAGCTTCACGAAGACACACGCGGACTTCACTTCCGCATTGCGCTTCCGAAGACGACGCTTGCGGACGATGTGTTGGCGCTTGCCGACGCCGGTTCGCTTGGCGGAATGTCGTTCGGATTCCGAGCGCTCAAGGACGCATGGTCCGGTGCGGTCCGTACGCTTCACGCAATCGACTTGCGGGAAATCTCGGTCGTCCGCGCTTGGCCAGCGTATCCGCAAACTTCGGTGAGCGCCCGCGCGCTCGGTCACGTCCAGGACGGTCCGTTCGGTCGCCGCATTCGCCTTCTTGAGTTGGAGGGTGGACGTTGAAACGCCTAGACCACTTCCTTGCCTCGCTCGGTCTTGAGCGACGGTCCGAACAACGTTCATACGACGCGCTTGCGCCCGATGCGTGGGGCAAACCTATTCCAGTTGGCGGCTATGCGTCGGCAAGCGCCGTGCTGAGCAATCTCGCCGTTGCGACCCGTTGCGTTTCGTTGCGGTCCGAATTGCTCGCAAGCGTTCCGCTCAAACTGTACCGGCGGCTCGCCAACGGCGACCGTGAACGGGTCACAGACTCGCCGCTTGCCGAAGTTCTGAGCGACCTAGCGAACCCGCTTATGACGGCATTTGGCGCGCGAGAATTCTTCGTCCGTTCGCTCGATACCGCCGGAAACTCATACGCCCGGATCGAACGGGACGGCGCCGGACAGGTCACCGCGCTTTGGCCGCTTGAGCCGTCACGGGTAACCGTTGAGCGGCTTGAGAGTGGACGTGTGCGCTATCGCTATTCAGGCAATCAAGGCGCGGTCGTCCTGTTGCAAGAGGAAGTCTTGCACATTCGCGGTTCGTCGGAAGACGGGATGCTTGGGCGCTCGCCGATTGCAATTGCACGCGGCGCACTCGGGCTTGGGCTTGAGCTTACGTCCGCTGCCAACGACGCGGCGGCCCGCAACATCGGCGGTTACATTATTCAACCAACGGACTTGAACGCACGCGGGAAGCAAGCGCGCCGCGAAGCAATCGAAGACGCTCCCGGCAACCGCAACACGCCGAAGATTCTGGACCCAGGGGTGAAGTTCGTACCCAACCAGTTTTCCAGCGTGGACCAAGAGTTGTTGGAAAATCGGAAGCTGAGCAACGAAGACGTTGCCCGCGTATTCGGCGTCCCGCCCGCCTCGGTCGGTATCAGCACGTCCGTAAGCTACGGCTCGGCTCAACAGGCGGCGCAAGACCTTGTGACGAACGCGTTGGCGCCACTCGCTCAACGGATTGAACAGGACATGGCGCGTTGTCTGCTGACCACCGAAGGTCGGCGCTTGTACGTGATCGAACATGACTTGGACGGTCTGTTGCGAGCGCAACCAACCGAGCGTTGGACAGCGTACCGAACCGCTCGGGAAATCGGCGCCATGTCGTCCAATGAAATCCGTCGGTTTGAGAATATGCCCGCGGTGGAGGGTGGCGACGACCACACGCCGTTGCGCGCCGCCGGTCCGCCGCCCGCTGACACGATTGCGAGCGCCACATGAGCCATGCTCTGACCCTGGACGACTTCGTTGGTCCGATCATCGAAAGCATCGGTTACGACTTTTCGCGCATCGGCGAGTTGAACAACAATTCCCTTGCTACGCTCCACAACACCACGCAGGCCGCAAACTTCGCGCTTGCGGGACAGCTTGTTGAACAGGTCGGCGACAAAGCGACCGCGGAAGAATTGATTGTTGAGGCGTACAACCGCGATCCCGCCACCGCGAAACGTCTCCGCGCTTTGTTCTGTGCGGTCCTGGAAGCGGGCTTGCAACCACGCCCGTCCTTGCTCGCCGCTCACATAGCGCTCGGCATTCAAATGCAAGAGGCGTTGGCATGCGAAGCGCAACGGCGCGTGTCCACCATGAACTGACAGAATTCCGCCGGGACTTTTCAACGTCAGTGGGCGCGTGTGCATCCAGACGAATAAGGCGGCGCTGCCGTGGTCCCCGGCGGACGCACTGGTTGACCCAAGCGCCGTCAACACACGCAAGTTTTCGAGACGACATGACGAGCAAAAACGGGAGTTATGAAAACGGCAGGCCAAAAGGGGACGCATCGCAAGCTAAGATTCGTCCTTGCCTCAATTGCCGTACGCGGTTCCTGTCACCGCACTTCGGCGTCCGCATGTGCGACCCATGCCGAACCGTGATTCACAACATGACCGAGCCGGGCAATCCAGGCGGTCGGAAGGCGCGGAAGTGACACGCCCGCTTCCTTTTGATTGTCCGCGTGGACTCAACCGAGTCCAGGCCGCTGCGTACGTAGGTGTCAGCCCGACCACGTTTGACCGGTTGGTCGCCGAAGGCGTGATGCCGCGAGCGAAGGAAATTGGCGCTCGACGGGTCTATGACCGCGCCCAATTGGATCAAGCGTTTGACGCGCTCGGGGAGGGCGCCGAAGCTGGACGGAACGATTGGGATGGTTAGGGGACAGCCCGTGGCGACCGTCAAGCTTGCCTATGTGGACCGCTTCCGCGACCCGCGCGGTGCGTGGCGCTACTACTTCCGCCGCAACCGAACCAGTCGGCGCGTTCCGCTTCCCGGCCGTCCGGGCGATCCCGAGTTTATGGGCGCTTATCAGCTTGCCATTGCCGCGTTCTGCCCGGTCGGTCCGTTGCGGTCGCTCGCTCCCGCCGCCGGTACGGTGGACGCGTTGGCGGTCGCTTATTATCGCTCGCCGAACTTCTTGAGCCTAAAGGTCAGCACGCAAAAGACCTACCGACGCGAGATTGACCGTTGGCGTGAAAAGAATGGGACCAAGCGTGTCGTTCAACTTCAACGTCGGCACATAATGGACCAAATGGCGGCGCGTCATGCGGACGGCGGACCCGAGGCGGCGAACAATCTGTTGCGCGTGGTTCGCTTGCTTTGCTCGTTCGCAGTCGAAAATGATTGGCGCCGTGATAACCCCGCGCTTGGAATCAAGAAGTTCAAAATGCGCGGCGACGGCTTTGTCGCGTGGTCCGAAGACGACATTGCGAAGTATCTAAAGCACTGGAAGGCGGGGACGCGTGAGCGTCTAGCCTTGCTCTTGTTGCTCTACACCGGCCAACGCCGTAGCGATGTGATCCAAATGGGGCGTCAGCATGTGAGCGCCGACACTATACGTGTGAAGCAAGGGAAGACCGGAGCGCACTTGGTCATTCCGATGCACCCGGACCTTCGCGGGGTGTTGAAGAAGCTACCAAAGGACGGCTTAGCTTTTCTCACAACGCAGTATGGAACGCCGTTCAAGGACGGCGCGTCCTTCGGCAATCAATTCGGCGGGTGGTGCAAGGCGGCGGGGTTGAATGGGCGGAGCGCTCACGGCTTGCGGAAGTCCGCCGCGGTGCGACTTGTTGAGGCGGGCTGTTCGTCCAAGGAAGTCGCGGCAATAACCGGTCACGCGTCGTTGCGTGAAATCGAGCGCTACACGAAGGCGGCAGAGCAAGAGAAACTTGCCCGCGCCGCAATCACGCGGCTGATTAAGAACGGTTGACTAACGCGCTTTAGTTCAAATTCTTGGACATCCATTCGCACCCGTCCAAGAGTTCTGTCACCTGTGCTTTGGTAGGTTCTACGCCCTTTTTGTGACAGCAAATGTTTCTGAGGTCTCCGAGGTATGTAACCTTCCGCCAAGCGGGGGTGTCCAGCACATTGGCAGCTTTCAACGCATCATTGAGGTCAGAGATAGTGGGATTCTTCTTGCTCAGCTTCACTGAGTGGTGGTCAGCGAGTCGCTGCAAGTGCCCTTCGATGATCACGCCTGCCAAGGCTCCAGCCGCCCGCAAGCTCAGGGCGGCAAGTTCTCGGGCCACCGCAAGTTCGTTGTCTTGAATGTCTGCATAGAGTTGGCCCTCAATGTTGGCCAGCGCGGAATCGATGCGTTCGGTTAAACTGTGCAACAGTGCCAGTTGGTTGTAGAATGAACTTAGAGTTTGTGTGCGGATGTCGAAATCTGGATATTGCAGACGACTGGGCTGAACCCCCTTCATAAAGTCTTGAATCACGAACGTGCCGTATCCCAGTGATTTCCGCTTTGGGTCGATTTCATAGTAACCTTTGAATTCGGCTAAGCGATCAGGGGCGAGAGATCGGACCGCTGGTACCGCCTTGGTGTACCAAGCTTGGTACGAATGATGGAAATCGGGTTGCTTATCTTTGCTGTCGTTCTTCTGAAAGCGTTGCGCCAGTGCAATCCCAGTGCGGTACAACTCGCTAAGCTCCGAGCGTATCCGCACACTGCGCGATGATTCAACAACCGGTGGTGCCGGTGCATTTGACGGCGGGGACGCCTTCTTTGCTCGATTTGGTTTCGCGGTCATGGACTATCAACTCTTTTGGTTGGCTTCACCTCTGCCGCTCGGCGCGCGAACGACAAGCGAACGGGAATTCCCAAACCGATTCCCAAACCCACTCTACACCCCTTGAAAATCAAGTGCTTGCAAAGGGAGTGGCGACCCCGGAGAGATTCGAACTCCCGACCGTGTCCTTAGGACGGACCTGCTCTATCCAGCTGAGCTACGGGGCCTTGAGTCCAGAGCTACGGAATAGAAGCGCGGCCCGCAAGGCGCTCAGTCGCCGATCAGGCCGCCATCTTCGCGGGTGACGACGATCACTGCGGAGCGTGGCCAGCTCTCTCCGCCGTCTGGGAAGTGCGAGGGCGGCGGGGCGCCGTCGCTCCAGCGTGATTGGCTGTAACGGACGCCGGCGACGTTGTTCGCGCCCGGGTGTTGGATTGCGCAGAAGAAGGCGCGCTCGTCTGGCGCCATCATTGGCCCGCAAATCTCGGCGCCCAGAGGTCCAACGAGAAAGCGCTTCACGGGGCGCGGCGCGCTGGTGCGGGTGTCCGTCACCATGACGCTATCGTTGCAATCGGCGAAGACGTTGTCGCCGCCATCCGTGGTGATCCAGACGCGCTGGGCGGTATCGACCATCAGATTATCCGGGCATGCGAAACGCGCGCCGGTATTGATCTCCGCGCCGCGGACTTTGGTGGAGACGTGCGCCGTTGCGCCATCGCGCGTCGGCACGGTCAAGCCTGTGGCGTTTGGGTCGCCGCCCATGGCGAACACGTCCCACCGGAACGTCAAGGCGCCGCAATCGCCGCCATCTTCGTCGAGCTGCAGGACATGGCCGGCGGCGTTAGCTTGCGCCGATTGGTTTGCGCTGTCGCGGCGCGGGTTGCCGGGGCGGTCGAAGCCGCGCTCGCTATTGTTGGTGCACGCGATCAACACCGGGCCGAGACCGCGCCAATTTTCATCGCGCAGTGCTTCGATGTCTTCCGGCCGATCCATGGGCGTTGCGCCGAGCAGGCGCGCAGCGTCGCGCATGCGCATCATCAGATCGCCCTCGTCGCGAAAACGGATTGGTGACTCGGCCGCTTGCGCGGCCGCGTTGGCCGAAGTGACAGTGATGTGTAGCCAGCGACCGCGGCCGTTTTCGTTGAACTGGGCCGCGTAGAGATCGCCAGAATCGAGAAGATCCATGTTCGCGCGCCGATCGCTCGGCGTGAAGCGGCCGCGCGAGATGAATTTATAGACGTGCTCGTTGCGCTGATCGTCACCGGTATAAACCGCGACGCGATTGTCGCGCGTCAGTGCGGTGACGGCGCATTCGTTTTTCTTGCGGCCGAGCGCGGTGCGTTTTTTGGGCGTTGAGCGCGGATCGTAGGGATCGATTTCTACCACCCAGCCGTAGAGCGCGGGCCCGTGCGGATTCTCCGACAGCCGGAATTGGCGGGGCAATTTGTCCGCTGGCAGCATCGTGCCGGCGACGTAGCCGAAGGATGTGGCGTCGAGCGCGTAGGCGTCGTCCTGCAAGGCTGCGCGCATGGTTGGCGCGTTTTCACCGCCGGCGAACATCTCATCGAAGTTCTCTTCCGCTGTCAGATATGTGCCCCACGGCGTTTGCCCGCCGGCGCAATTGGCCGTCGTGCCGCAGCGTACAGCGCCCGCGACGCTGTCGCCGCGATCTGGTTCGGCTCCGTTGGTGATGGCGGCGGCCGCTGCGATCCACGGATGCTGCGCGGCTGGACCAGTGAACAGGACCGGCGTGAACGGTGTGATGCGGCGGTTGTGTCCGGCGCCTGGCGACGCCCCGCGCATGACGCGCCAACCTTCGGCGCCGTGCTCCAGATCGACGATGCTGACGCCGATTGCTGCATAGAGCGCTTCGATCTGTGCGGCGGTGACCGTGCGTGGGTCGCGCAGGCTTGGATAGGTCAGCTCAAGCGAGACGTATTCGTTGTTGGCGCACAGGATCATGCGCTGCGCCGAGGTGGGTGGCGGGAATGCGTGCTCGGCTGCGAACCAGGCCAGCATGTCGTTGTTCTGGCCGAAGCGTTGCTCTTGCTCGGCGCGCGTGAGCGCGTTGGGGTCGAAGGTTGGGTTCACGGTATCGAAAAGCGCGTCGCCCCAGCCGATCAGCGTGCGCCAGCGATAGCCAGGCGGCAGCGTGACCGTGTCCGCATTAGTCGCGGGGACGCTGGTGAAACCTCCGCCAGTGGGAGCGGTTGATCGGGCGCCGGTTGCGCAGCCGGCAAAGCTAAGCAGCGGCGCGCCCGCGAGTGCGCCCAGCACGGCGCGGCGGCTAGCGATAAGGTCACGCATTGGCTTGATGGTCATGGTTCGCGCCTCTTTGCGCGCAGCCCTAGCCAGCCTGTGCGACACCTCCGTGACACGGACTGAGCGCGGCTTTCAGTGTCGCGATGTCGGCCAGCTTCGCTTCGAAGGGCGCCCAATCGTCGCGCTCGGCGATCGCGGCCCAGACGGGCTCGACTTCGTCGATCACCAGCGTGACGGGGATGGTCTGTTGATAATAGGGGGCGTTGAGACGCTCTTGGCCGCCAGTCCGCGCATCCAAGCCTTCGCGGATTTTGGTGAAAGCTGGCTCGGCATAGAGCGCAGCCTGCGGGCTGTGTTGCGCACGGTCGGCGCTTGCGCCGCCGCAGACCCAGTCATGGAAGTATTGGTCCCAACCGGCTTGAGTGTCGGTGAGCCACGCGAACATGTCGGCGAGGAATTCAATGTCGGCCGAGAGCGCGCCTTCGGTGAGCGCGAGGCGCCTGAACACGGTGGCGCGAAGGCCCTCCTGATATGCCGGTGCAAAGCGCGTGAGTTCGGCTTCCAGCAGGCTGGCGGGGCACACCGGCGTCAGCACGCCGCCGAGTTGCGCCAGCGCCCAGGAGACGGCCTCGGGCTGGCGGCCGAAGGCGTAGAGGCCGCTTTCGTCGAAATAGGCGGCAGTGAAGTGCGGATCGCTTGTCGGCAGGAAGCGCCACGGGCCGTAGTCGAAGCTTTCGCCGGTGACGTTGAGATTGTCAGTGTTGAGCACGCCGTGCACGAAGCCTGCGCCCATCCAGCCGCCGGCAAGCTGCCCGCTCGCTTCCACGATCTCGCCGAACATCGCCGCCGCACGTTGCTCGCCGCTGAGATCGAGGTGCTGGGGATAATAGGCGGCGCAGACATGCTCGATCAGCTGGTGGATCAGATCCGGCCGCTCGAAATAGGCGAGGCGCTGGAAAGTTCCGAACCGCACATGGCTGTGCTGCAGGCGCACCAGTACGGACGAGCGCGTCGGCGAGGGCTCATCGCCGCGGACGAGCTGCTCGCCGGTTTCAAACAGCGAGAAGGCTTTCGAGGTGTTGACGCCGAGCGCCTCCAACATTTCTGCCGCAAGCACTTCACGGACGCCGCCTTTCAGCGTGAGGCGCCCATCGCCGCGCCGCGAGTACGGCGTTTGCCCTGAGCCTTTTGTGCCGAAATCGAGCAACCGGGCGCGATCATCGCGAAGTTGCGCGAAAAGGAACCCGCGCCCGTCGCCGATGTCTGGATTATAGTTCCTGAACTGATGTCCGTGATAGCGCATCGCCAGCGGACGGCTCATGTTCTGCGGCAGCGGCTCAAAGCGTGCGAAGTGCGCAGTCCATTCCGCATCATCGAGCGTGTCGAGCCCGACGCGCGCCGCCCATCCTTGGTTGCGCCTCCGGAGAATGTGTTGGGGAAACCGCGCCGCCGCCACGGGATCGGCGAATTCCGGCCCGAGTTTCTCGAACAAGGTGTCAGGTCGATAACGGTCCGAAACGGGCATTTGTTCAATCTGGTTAAGTGCGCCAATGGCGCGACGAGCCGTGACGTGGTCCTGCGAATGTGGCAAATCAATCGTGGGGGATGAGGAGGTCGGAAAAACGATGCCGTTGCGCGCACTTTGTCTCGCCAGCGCATCCTTTGCCCTGATTGCGCTCGCGGGGTGCGACCGGAACGGCAATGGCAGCAAGACCGAAGAGAGCTCGGCGGAGAACATCGCCGTGGCGCTCGACACGTGCGCCAATCCGAGCGCGGGATTCGCGCAGAACGTGTGCGCGAACCGTACGCTCGCCAGCCTCGACACGACCGCCCGCGAAACCTTGGTCGCAGAATCCGCCGCCATCTCGGACGCAGGCGCAGCATTGCTGGTGCAGAACCAGCAACGCTGGCGCGACTCGGCCCGGGTGATCTGCGGCGTGCTTGACGCCGAGAGCGCGCTCACGCCCGAGCAAGTGAGCTGCCTTGAAGATCGCTTCCGCAGCCGCGCGCAAGAAGCTGGCGAAGCGGTGCAAGAGATCGGCGGCTACACCTTCCAGCGCATGGAATTGGTCGACGCGACGCCGGTCAGCGCCGAGATAGCGCGCGCATCGGGGCTCGACGAAGGCCCCGAAGCAGTGATCCGCGACATCCGTTTCCCGCGCATCGATGGCCGCCAAACCCCTGCGATCCAACGCTTCAACGATCTGGTCGCGCAACAGCCGCAGTTCCGGCTCGAGGACGCGACCAATGAAGTGGTCGATTATCGTATCGCCTTTGCTGGACCTGAGCTGATCTCGGTCCGGTTCAACATTTCCTCCGACACGCTTGGCGCGGCGCACGGCAACAACACGTTCAAGGCCGTCACCGTGTTGATGGAGCAAGGCCGCGCGCTGGAAGCGGGTGATGTCTTCCGCGCCGATTCAGGCTGGGAGCAGTTTTTGACTCAGCGCGCGGTGCGCGAAATTTCGCGTCAGTTCCGCGAAGATGGATTCACGCCGCCTGAGCGTGATGTGCAAGAGAGCGCCACCAAGCCGCATCTGTGGCTGATCGGTGAAGAGGGGCTGACGCTGCTCTTTCCGCCATACTCGTTCGGCGCGCCTTATGTGATGGGCGGGGCCGAAGTCGTGATCCCATGGGCTGATCTGCGCGCCTATCTCAATCCAGCTGCGCCGGCGCCGATCAGGCCAGTCGCTTAACCTGGCGGCGCTGAGAAGTAGCCGTACCACAACACAAGCAACACGAGCCGCGGTGCGAAGGCGGAGCCGCTGACGCTCGCAATGGCGCTCGCCGTGAGCGCCGCAACCGCGCCGCTGCCAGCTGCAAGACCAAGTGTTTCGAGCGACGGCGCGCGGACGAGCACTGGCAGCGCGAGCAGTGTCATCCACGCCGCGCCCGCTGTGATGAACGCCACGCGACGCATCATCGGCGCGAACGACGTGGTTTTGGTGAGAGCCAAGAGGCCGCGCGCTTCGCTGCGCCCCGCATGTGCGGAGAGTGCGAACACAAGCAGCAACAGCGCCGCTGGGCTCGCCGCGTGGCGGAAGTCCATGAAGGCGCCCAGCGCGGCGATGCCAGCTGCGAGCAGCAGGAAAACGCGTCCTGCGCCGATGAGCCTGAACTCTGTCACGAACAGGCTCACCCAGGCGAGAGCGGCGGCGCGCGCCGGCTGTGCGTTCGGGATTGCTTTGGGCGGTGGGCCTGGGTTGAGCCAAGCGGTGAAGCGTCCAGGTTTTCCGGCGCGGCGGCGCACTAGGTGCGGCCGGTAGATTAAACCGGCGATGGCTGCCAGCGCGACCGCGATGCCGGCCCATGCAAAGCGTGATTGGATGTAGCCTGGCGAGAACAGCCCGGCCATCACGTCGAGCTGCAGATTGCCTTGCGCCGCTTCGATGCCGCCAATTGCGAAATCGTCGGCGCCTGCGGGCGATGCGAAGGTCAGTGGCGTCACGAACCCGGCGAAGTCGACCATGTTGGTCGCGAAGCTCGTCACTTGACCCACCGTTGTGGCGGGCAGCGCGATGCTGGTGATCCACAAGACGAAATAGAGAAAGTCGCCAAAGCCGCTGCGCAGTAGAGGGCGCGCATCGAACAAGATACGGAGCGCGGCAAGGCCCATCAAAGCAGGCGCTGCGACGAGCCAAAGCGCCAAAGTGATTTCATAGAGATTGAACGGCCGCGGCGGGATCAGCAACCAGCCGAGAAACCAGCCGGCGAACGTCAGCGTCGTAAGCATCGCCAGCATGATGATGACATCGGCGCCGAAGCGTCCCAGCGCGATGGCGACGCGCGAGCCGGGGGTGACTTCCTCGATTTGCCACGGTTGGCGGCGCGTTGTGTTGGAGCGCAGGTAAAGCCATGCGATCGGCAGCACCAAGGTGGACACCACGATGCCGAGCGAAACGCCAAGGAAGGGCGAGGTCATCAGCGGGAGTTCGCCGCCGATCGCGATCGCCACGCCATCGCCATTGATCGGCAGCATGTAGCGCGCGCCGACGGGCGCGACCAGCAGGAGGAGCCAAAGGCCCCAGCTGCGCCAATAACGTTGCAGCGAAGTCTGCCATGAGGAGCTGGTGATCGTGATCATGCCGTGCGCACCACGTTGCCGGCTTCGACGCGCAGAACAGCTGTCGCGTGCGGTGCAAGTTCGTCGGCCAAGTGCGTTGTCATCACTACTATGGAGTCACGTGCGCGTTCGAGCAAAAGGGCGCCAAGCTTGCGCGCAGTCTCCGAATCTAGCTCTGCAGTTGGTTCATCGAGCGCCAGCATTTGCGGTGCGCCGAGCATGGCTTGCGCGAAGATGAGCCGCCGGCGCATGCCGCCGGAGAAGCTTGCGATGCGGTTGTTGATGTCGGCGTGGAGGCCGATCGCGTCAGTGATGGCGCCGAATTGTTTGTCTGCGGCGCCGCTCGCAAGTCCTTTGAGTGACGCGATGTGCATCGCGAATTCGCGCGCCGTTAGATCTTCGGGCAGCTCCACCGCTTGCGGCGCGTAGCCGAGTGTCCGGCGCAGCTTGGCGCGTGCGCCGGGCAAGCGCGCGCCGCGCCACGCAATCTCGCCGCGGCTCGGGCGTTCCACAGTCGCGAGCAAGCGAAGCAACGTGGACTTTCCGGCGCCGCTTGGACCGGTGAGCAAAGTCAGTCCTGGCGTAAAGGTGTGCGAAACATCGTTGAGCACGCTCTTGCGGCCATAGTTCTTGCTAACGCCTCGCAAGTCGAGGGTTAGGCCGTCGTTCGTTATCGCCACCAAGATGTCTCCAGCTTTGGAAGGGGGATGCGCACGCGCGGCGTAATGGATGCGCTGGGCGGGAGATGATGTCGCGCTTCCTTTATCGGTTCGATGGGCTAGTCAGGGGCGATGGCGCAACGCTCCGCTTCGCTCGCCGCGCTGGTCGGCGTCGTGCTGATCGGCATGACTGGGTTCGGCATCTTTTTGCCGATCTTTCCGTTCCTGGCGCTCGACATTGGCGCAACGCCAGCGGCTGCCACGTTCGCCATGGGCGCCTATTCGCTGGGGCAGCTGATCTCGTCGCCGTTTTGGGGGCGCTTGAGCGATAAGGTTGGCCGCAAGCCGATTTTGGTCGTGGGCCTCATCGGCAGCGTGCTCTCTTATCTTTGGATCGCACACGCGCGCAGTGTCGAAGAGCTCGGCGCGGCGCGGATGATCGGCGGGCTGATGGCCGGCAATGTTGGCGCAGCTTTTGCGGCTGCCGCCGATCTCGCGGATGACAAAACTCGCGCGCGCAATATGGGCCTACTTGGCGCCGCAGTTGGCTTAGGCTTCATCGCGGGCCCCGCGCTGGGCGCATTGCTGATCGGCGAGACGCCGAGCCGTGAAGGCTTTGCGCTGGTGTGCTACGCGTCAGCAGGGCTTGCCGCGCTCGCGGCTGCGGTGGCGCTCTTCTTCTTCCGCGAAACGCTCTCGCGCGATGCGCGCACGGAGCAGGGCAAAGCGCGGCCGCAACGTTTTGCGCTGCTGCTCTCGCGTCCGGCATTGGCGCGCTTTGTGACGGTGACGTTTCTGGTGATCGCGGCGCAGGCGCTGATGGAAGTCACGTTCGGACTTTGGGCCGATGTTGAGCTTCAATGGGGGCCGCGCGAAGTCGGCTGGACGCTCGCTGCGCTCGGCGCGGGCGCTGCGTTGCTGCAAGGCGGCGCCGCTGGCGCCGCCGCGCGCGCATTGGGTGAGCGCGTGACATTGCTGATCGGGCTTGCGCTGTTCGCGGCGGGGTTCGGAGGGCTTGCGGTGAGCCATGAAGTTTCGACGATGGCCGCGTCGTTGATTGCGCTGGTCATCGGTATCGGCCTCGCATCACCGGCGCTGAATTCTCTGATCGCAGCGCAAGCGGATGAACGCGAGCGCGGTGTGGTGATGGGGCTATCGCAATCAGCATCGGCGCTTGGCCGCGTGGCTGGGCCGTTGGGCGCGGGCGCGCTCTTGGATAGCGTCGGCCCATCTGCGCCGTTCGTTGCGGCGGCTTTGCTGATGCTTGCGGCGCTGTTTGTGGCGCTGGGAGAGCCGGCGCGCGAGGCGGCGGGCGCGGCTTAGCCTTCGTACCGTCGCCACACGCCTTCGCGATCACGCACTTCGTATGCGCCGTCACGTTCGCGCACGCCCGGGCTCGCAAGCGGCGCTTTGCCGTGGCCGCCTGGAATATCGAGAACATACGTGGGTTGAGCTAGTCCAGACGCGCGCTGGTGCAGCTCCTGCGCAAGTTCTTGCCCGCGCGCGATGCTGCAGCGGAAGTGCGAGGTGCCGGGCGCCTTGTCCAAGTGATGCAGGTAATAGGGCTTCACCCGCGCTTCGACCAACCCGCGCATCAACGCTTCCAGCGCTTCGACGCTATCGTTCACGCCTTTCAGCAGCACGGTCTGCGACAGCATCGGCACGCCGCTATCGACGATGCGGGCGATGGCGGCGCGGGCTTGTTCGGTGAGTTCGCGCACATGGTTCGTGTGCAGCACTACATAGGTCGTCGCGCCATCGACGCGCAGCGCTTCGACCAGATCCGGCGTCACGCGCAGCGGATCGACAGCAGGCACGCGCGTATGCCAGCGGATGATCTTTACGTGCGGGATCGCGGCCAAGCGTTCCGCGATCTCGCGCACGCGCCGGGCTGACAGCAAAAACGGATCGCCGCCGGTGAGGATGACTTCCCAAATGCTGGGCTGGCTTTCGATGTACGCAAGCGCGGCGTCGAGTTCGGCACCCGTGAGTGTTCCGTCGCCATCGGGGCCGACCATTTCGCGCCGGAAGCAGAAGCGGCAATAGACCGGGCAGACGTGAACCAGCTTCAGCAGGCAACGATCGGCGTAGCGATGCACGACGCCTTTCACCGGCGTGTGCGCTTCATCGCCGATCGGGTCGCTGAGTTCATCCGGCGCAATTTCCAGTTCGCGTGCGTCGGGGCGGAATTGCGCTGCGATCGGATCGTCCGGATTGGTGGGATCGATCAGCGCTTCCATCGCCGGCGTGATCGCGACGGAATAGCGCTGGGCTACCTCCGCCAGCGGATCAGACTTCGGCTGCGCGCTCATCGTCAAACTCCAAAAGCCTTTGCGTACCGCACTCGGCCGCCCGCTTTCAGCACGCCGGGACGAAGCTCCAGCGCCATGAAGTGCGGACCCGAGAAGGGAGCTTCTAACGATTCGGCCGTCGCCGCCGAAAAGCCGAACTTGGGATAATAGTCCTGGTGGCCCAATACAATGATCGCGGCACAGCCAAGCTCAGCGCAGCGCGCATTGCCGGCGCGGATCAGTTCGGCGCCGATGCCTTGGCACTGAAACGCCGGCAGCACCGCCACTGGCGCGAGCGCCGCCGCAGCGAGGATCTCGCCCTCGCGCTCGATCGCCAGCGGCGAATAGAGGATGTGGCCTTGGAGTGCGATGTCGCTCGCGGCGACGAGCTCAACCAGCGCATCGCCATCGGCACGGAGGTGTTCGATCAGGTCTGCCTCATCGGCCTGATCGAACGTATGGCGCGCGATCTGGCGGATGGCGGAGTAGTCTCTGGAGGTAGCGTTGCGGATCTGCATGTTCTTACTATGATGCCGCGGACTGCGGGGGGATCAGATGCAAGCCGCGATCAAGGACATTTGGGCCGCCTACGGTGGTTTTTCAAAGTTGTTCGCCATTTTGACGGCAGCCGTGGTGCTGCTGAGCTGGCTGCTTCGCGTTATGGCGATCCCGTTCGGGGAGTTCGTCACGCGTGTGGTGGAGACCTATCGCGGCATCGTTCACCCGGTGATGGATCAGCTGTTCGGGTGGCTCCCCTGGACGCTTTCGGATTGGTGGCGCGACGCGATCGCGATCTATTTTGTCGTAGGCGGCGCCGTCGCGCGGACGCTTTGGGTGTTTTATGCCGAACACAAGGCGGGCGAGAGCTCCGAGCATTATGGTCCCGCCGTCATTGGCCGGTTTCAGAACCGCGCGATGCAAGTGCTTGCCGTCGTGCTGTCGGCGCCGCTCTGGCCCCTCTCACTGCTGGCGATGCTGGCGGCGCCTTATGTGATGCGCAATCCGAACACGAAGAATGTGTTTGCGGGCAATTGGTCGCGCTATCGCGCTTGGCGCGAACGCCCGCACTATCAATATATCTGCAATTTGCGCACAGTTTTCATATTGCAATTGGTTGCGGTTTTCGCGGTGTCTATCGCTGCAATTCTTTCACGCGTGTGAACGGCCTTAGCGCGGCGTCCAAAGCACATCGTTGATGTGGCGCGCACCGGCCGCGAGCATCACCAGACGATCGAATCCCATTGCGACGCCGCTTGTTGGTGGCATGTGCGCGAGCGCTGCGAGGAAGTCTTCATCGATCGGCCAGCGTGCGCCGTAGCGCTTTTCCTTTTCATCCATCGCTTCAATCAAGCGCCGGCGTTGTTCGATCGGATCGGTAAGCTCGCCGAAGCCGTTCGCGAGTTCAACACCGCATGCGTAAAGCTCAAACCGTTCAGCTACGCTGGAATCATGCGGGCAGGGCCGTGCGAGCGCGGCTTCGCTGATCGGGTACTCGGTCAGCATGGTCAGAGCGCCGTCGCCTAGGCCTGGCTCGACATATTGCACCAAAGCAGCCGAGAACGCGTCCGGATCGGATGGCATCGGAATAGGGCAGAGCTCAGCAAAGGCATCGCGCACGCTGATCCGCTCTGCTGCGGTGAACGGATCGCAGCTCTTGTCGCGCCAGGTCAGCATTGCTGCTTGCGCCGTTCGCGCTGCGACACGCACGATCTCGACGCAATCATCCATGATGTGCTCGTATGGCGCGCCAGCGCGATACCATTCGATCATGGTGAACTCGGGTGCGTGCAGGGGTCCGCTCTCGCCTTTGCGCCAGCATTTGCCGAGATAGAAAATTTTCTCCTCGCCCGCGGCGATGACGCGCTTCATCGCGAACTCGGGGCTGGTGTGGAGATAGCCGCCGTCGGCAACCACCGCGTCGATGTGCGTTTCGGCGCCGGGCGAGGGCACGATCAGGTTCGGCTCGACTTCTACAAAGCCTTGCGCGTGGAACCATTCGCGCACCGCGCGAAGAATTGCGGCGCGTGCATGCAGGAAGGTGCGCCGGTCTAAGTGCCGCGATTTTTCCCAGTACGGGCTCATCCCCCTCTCCCTCGCGGACAGGGGGCAGGGGGTGAGGGGCGGTCAAATGCGCTGGCGCCGGTGCGTTGGCCGCGCCTCTCACCCCGCAGCTGCGCGGCTACCCTCTCCGCTAGGGAGAGGGTTGAGGCAGAGCGCCGCTTTCCCCGGGCGGCGAAACTGGCTACAGAGGCGCGCAATTCCGGTCCTTTCGACTGATTTAGGCCCGTCCGGGGCTTCCCGGCGGCAAGTGAGGTTTACGTGGTTAAAGTCATCGCCAGCGACGTCCGCAAAGGCAACGTGCTCGAGCACGAGGACGGCAAGCTTTACGTCGTCATGAGTCACGAAACCTTCCGTCCGGGCAAGGGCACGCCGACGACTACGATCGTCATGCGCCGCATCATCGACGGCGTGAAGACGACGGCCGTGTTCAAAACCACGGATGGCCTCGAGAAGGCGTTCGTCGAGCAGGTGAAGCACACATATTTGTTCGACGATGGCGACGCCGGCCTCGTGTTCATGAACCCGGACACGTTCGAGCAAGTGTACCTGACCAAGGATATGGTCGGCGATCAGGTGGCGTATCTGCAGCCGGAAATGACCGTCGATCTCACCATGTTCGAAGGTCAGGCCCTTTCGATCGAATTGCCGCCGCGCATCACTGCGACGATCGAAACCACCGAGCCTGTGGTGAAGGGCCAGACCGCTTCATCCTCTTACAAGCCAGCGATGCTGGATAACGGCATCAAGACGATGGTTCCGCCGCACATCGGCGCCGGCACGCGCGTCATTATCTCGACCGAGGACGGCTCGTACGTCGAACGGGCGAAGGATTGATGTTTAGCCGGCGCGCCACACTGATCGGCAGCCTCGCGCTCGCCGCTTGCGGCACGCGCGGCGATGTCGATCAGGCGCGGCGCACCGAGAACTATCTGCAGATGCTTGAGCGCCGGCTCGGGCCCGGTGCGCGCTTGGGTGTTGCGGCGCTCAACACTGAGAACGGCAATCGCATCGGCTTTCGCGCCGAAGAGCGCTTTGCCATGGCCTCGACGTTCAAGTGGCTGCTCGCCGCCGCGGCGCTTGAGCGGTTGGAGCATGATCAGCTGATTAGCTTCAGCCAGAGTGATCTGGTCAGCTATTCGCCCGCTACGACCCCGCGCGTCGGCGCGGGGATGACTGTGATCGAGTTGGCGCAAGCGGCCGTTGTTGTGAGCGACAACACGGCGGCTAACTTGCTGCTGCGCCGCCTCGGCGGGCCTGAAGATTTCACCATCTGGCTGCGCCAGAATGTCGATGCAGTGACACGGCTGGATCGCTGGGAAACTGAGCTCAACGAAAACGCGCCGGGCGATGACCGCGATACGACGACACCGCTGGCGCAAGTCGATGCGCTAAACCGCTTGCTAGTCGGCGATTCGCTGCGCCGCTCGAACCGTGAAACGCTGCGTGCGTGGATGATTGCGAGTCAAACCGGCTTGCAGCGCATCCGGGGCGGGTTGCCGTCGGATTGGCGCGCCGGCGACAAGACTGGCACCGGCATGAACGGCGCCGTCAATGATGTCGCCATCGCCTGGCCGCCGAAGGGCAACGCGATTCTGATCGCCGTCTATCAAGACGGCGGCAACGCCGACGCCGATACGCGTAACCGCGTGCACCGCGAAGTCGGCGGCCTGGTCGCTGACTGGATTTAGCGCGATGGCGTGGTTTCGGTTGTTTGCGTGTGGCGAGAATTTCCCAGTCGATATCGACGGCGAAGTCATTCTCTGCGGATTCTACACGACGCGATACGTGGAAGCGGCGAGCGCGTCGGAGGCCGAGGCGGTAGCGTCTGAACTGCTGTTCGAGGATCCCGACCTGCAAACGCCGCCGGGTTACGAGGAATACGAGGAGAACGCGAGCCTGCGCTTCGAGGAAGTTGAGCAGGTCGCGCAGCCGATCGACATCGATGACAATTTCTCGTTCTTCCCGATGGAAGAGGATGAGGAAGAGTACTGATGGCCAAGGTCAAATCCGCCACGATTTATCACAACCCGAAGTGCTCCACTTCGCGTCAGGTTCTGGAGATGATCGAAGCGGCGGGCGCGAAAGTTGAGGTCGTCGAATATCTCAAGACCGGTTGGACGAAGCCGCAACTCAAGGCGCTGTTTTCCGCAGCTGGGGTCACGGCGCGGCAGGCGCTGCGGACGAAGGCGAAGGAAGCGGAAGAGCTTGGCCTGATCGATCCCAAGGTGAGCGACGCTAAATTGCTGGATGCAATGGTCGCGCACCCGGTGCTGGTCGAACGCCCGTTCGTCACCACGGCGAAGGGGACGAAGCTCTGCCGGCCCAAGGAAACGGTGCGCGAGCTGCTCTAGTCGCTGCACGCTTCTTCCTCTAGGCTTGAAGCGTCGGTTGCTCATCCGAGCATCAAAAGGGAACGCGGTGCGATACCGCGGCTGCGCCCGCAGCTGTAAGCGGCGAGTTTTAGGCCATCACCACTGCGCCGCGCGCGGGAAGGGGCCGAAGAGCTGAGACCCGCAAAGCCAGAAGACCTGCCGACACGAATGCCTTTGGTCCGGGATGGGGCCGTGGGGAGGTGAAGTGTGCGTTGGTTTTTGTGCGCGATAGCGCTTGCGTTTGCGTGGCCAGCCGAAGCTGCGCCGCAGCGCATTGTCAGTCTCGATTATTGCGCCGATCAATTCGTGCTGGCCTTAGCGGAGCGCGATCAAATTGCAGCGCTCTCGCGCGGCGCCGGGCGGGATGACTCATACTTTCGCGCGCGCGCTGCGGGTGTGCGGCAGACGCGTGGCACGCTGGAAGAGGTGCTGGCGCTACGGCCTGACCTTGTGGTGCGAAGCTGGGGCGGGCCGTGGGACGCGGAAGCGGTTTACGCGCGTTTCGATGTGCCGGTGCTGCAGGTGGGGGATGCGCCGGATTTCGTGGCTGCACGCGCCGATCTTGTGGATGCAGCGCGTGTGCTTGGCCATCCTGAGCGCGGCGAGGCCCTCGCGCGTGATCTGGATTTGCGGCTTACGCGTCTTGCCGCGATCGCGCCGCGTGAACGCGCGTTGGTCATGTACCTCTCGGCCGGCGGCGCGGTCGCTGGCTCCGGCACGATGATGGACGCCGTGATCGCCGCCGCGGGTGGGCGCAATGTGCGCACCGACGCAAGCTGGGTCGTGCTGCCGCTGGAGCGTGTGATCGAAACGCCGCCGGCGCTCATTGCGCTCGGCTTCTTCGATCATGGCCGCACGCGCACGAACCCGTGGCTGCCCGGCCGGCATCCGGCATTTCAACGGGCGCTCAGCGAAGCGCGCACGGTTTCGCTGCCGCTCGCGTCGATCAGTTGCGAGGCTTGGTTTGCGATTGATGCAGCTGAGGCCATCAACGCGGCGCTACGTGCTGCATGAGCGCCTCGCGGATCACGTCGCTCGGGTTGATCGGGCTGAGCTTTGTTGCGCTGGTTGCAGCGCTTTGGCTTGGGCCTACGCCGCTGGCGGATCCGTTCGCCGCCGATGAAGCGACGCGTACGATCGTCTGGGAGATACGTTTTCCGCGGGCGCTGACGGCTTGGACCGTGGGCGCCGCGCTCGGCCTTTCCGGCGCCGCTTTGCAAGGCTTGCTGCGCAATCCGCTTGCGGATTCTGGCGTGCTTGGGCTTTCGGGCTTTGCGGCGCTCGGCGCCGTGCTTGCGTTTGCGTTCGGTTTTGCGGTTCTGGCGCCTGCGATGGCGCTGCTGTTTGCGTTGATCGCAGCGATCGCGGTGACGGCGCTGGGTTGGCGTGCGCGTGGTCCCGCGAGTTTGGCGTTGATCGGTGTCGGCCTGTCGAGCCTTGCTGGCGGCTTGATTGCCCTCGCGCTGAATCTTGCGCCGAATCCGGGCGCGCTTGCTGATCTCGTGAACTGGACGCTTGGCTCGGTCGAGGCGCGCTCGATGCAGGACGCAATGTTGGCCGGGGGTTTTCTGATCGTTGGCGCGGCGCTGATATTTTTCGCAGCGCGAGGCTTGCAGGCTTTGACGCTTGGTGAAGAGGCGGCCGCTGCGATTGGCGCGAACTTGCGGCGCACGCGTTTGCTTGTGGTGCTTGGCGCGGCGGCGTGTACCGGCGGAGCCACTGCCGTTGCCGGTATCATTGGTTTTGTCGGTATCGCAGCGCCGCATCTGGTGCGTGCTTTGGCGGGGCACGATCCGGCGCGTCTGTTGCTGCCAAGCGCATTGGCCGGCGGTGCGCTGCTGGTTTGCGCCGACATTGCAGTGCGACTCTTGCCGACGGACACTGAACTGAAGCTCGGCGTCGCTGCCGCGCTCATCGGTGGGCCGGTGTTTGCGCTGATCGCAGCGCGGCTAGCGGCGCGGGGAGGTGATGCATGACGCTATCTCTCTCCAATGTTTCGGTTGAGCTTGGCGGATCGCGCGTTGTCGACGGCGTTTCTCTCGACGTTGGCGCAGGCGAGATCGTTGCTCTGCTTGGCCCCAACGGCGCGGGCAAGACCAGCTTGATGCGCGCCGCACTTGGCGTGCTCGCATGCTATGGCCTGATCGCGCTGGGCGGCGCCGATCCACGTAAGCTCAATGCACGCCAGCGTGCTTTGCGCGCCGCATATCTGCCGCAACGGCCGCAATCGATTTGGCCGGTGAGCGTGGAGAGCCTCGTTGCGCTTGGACGCTTTGCTTATGGCGCCGCGCCGGATCGGTTGTCACCGCCGGATCAGGTGGCCGTTGATGCGGCGCTTGAGATGTGCGCTCTGACAGCGTTGCGCGCGCGTGGCATGGATCAGATTTCCGGTGGCGAGAAGGCGCGCGCGCATCTCGCTCGCGCGCTGGCGCAGCAGGCGCCGCTGTTGGTGTTGGATGAGCCAACGGCTGGGCTTGATCCGGCGCAGGCGCTGAGTGTTGGTGATGTGCTGCGGGCGCATGCGGCAAACGGCGGTGCGGTATTGTTCTCAACGCACGACATCGCGCTTGCCGCTAGTATTTCGGACCGCGTTGTGTTGCTGCGCGCCGGCAAGGTGCTTGCCGAAGGGCCTCCGCTTGAGGCGCTCAGCTCCGATGCGCTAGCGGCCGCGTTCGGTCGGCGCGGACGTTTGGAGCGCGTGGGCAAAGCGATCGCGGCCGTGTTCGAGTGATCAGAGCTTGAATGCGCCGGCCTGGATTTCCGCGTAGAGCTCGCGCGTGACTGCGACGTAGCGATATTCGGTCGGATGATCGAAATAGAGCGCTTGCTCGATCTTGGACGGATCGAAACCGTCGCGCACCAGATCGACTTTGCGATACTTGAACGTGCCCGTGGTCTCGATCGCCGGCTGCAGGCGAATGAACATAGGCCGCGCATAGTTCGGCAACTCGCGCACGAGATAATCGCGCAGGCCATCGAGCTTAAACGTGTCGTCAGGCGTGATCGCGGCCATGCCGGCGCGGCCATCGAGACGATCGATCTTGACGCCATAGACGTTCACTTCGTTGACGCCCGGATAGCGTGAGATGACTTCCGCGACTTCGGTAGTGGAGACGTTTTCGCCCTTCCAGCGGAAGGTGTCGCCGATGCGATCGACGAAATAGAAATAGCCCTCATCGTCTTGGCGCATCAGATCGCCAGTGCGGAACCAAGCGTCGCCGTGGGTGATCACATCGCGCAGGATTTTGCGCTCGGACGCCGCTTTATCAGCGTAGCCGGTGTAGTTGTGACGCGCATCATCCTTGATGAGGCCGACGGCTTCGCCGGGTTCGTTGCGATCGGCGAGAACGCACAGGCCATTCGCATCGCGCATGGGTGCTTCGGCCTCGACGTCGAACTTCACCAAGCGCACCTGGAAGTTCGAGCGAAGATATGCAGGCACACGCCCGATGGCGCCGATGCGGCGGTCATAGTTGAACAGCGAGACGTTACCTTCGGTCGAGCCGTAAAACTCGAGCACGTCTTTCACGCCGAAGCGGGTGATGAATTCTTCCCACACTTCCGGCCGCAAGCCGTTGCCGAAGGCGAGACGCAAATGGTGCGCGCGCTCCTTGGGGTGCGGCGGTTGGTTGACGAGGTAGCGGCAAAGCTCACCGATATAGACAAAGACTGTGCAATCGTGAGCGCTGACGTCATCCCAGAAATGAGACGCCGAGAACTTGCGCCGCAGCACGAGAGTGCCGCCGTTCAGGAGCGCGGCGCCGACGCCGCAAAGCCCGCCGGTTGAGTGATAGAGCGGCAGCACGCAATAGATTTTGTCGTCCGCCGTCGTTTTGGTCGAGCCGGCAAAGGCGCGCATGTAAAGCTGCGCACGCATATGGGTGATCTTGGCGGCCTTCGGCATGCCGGTCGTGCCGGAGGTGTAGATATAGAGCGCGACGTCGCGCGATTTGAGACCAGCGCGGCGGCTTTTGCTCGGACGCTCTGGCGCTGTCTTCGGGTTTTTGAGATCGAGCGCGCGACGATCCGGCGAAATGTCCGCAATTGCATCGATCGACCATGCAATCATTGGGCGTGGCGCAGCGACACGGATGGTGTCGAGTGCGGCGAGGCTTTCGGTGTCGGTGATGATGTGGTTGGCGCCGGAGATCGAGAGGCAATGCGCCAGCGCTGCGCCGGTGAGGTTATTGTTGATCAACGCGGTGCCCACGCCGACTTTGGCAAGGCCCGCCCAGGCGGGAATGTATTCGGCGCGATTGGGCAGCAGAAGCGCGACCGTGTCGCCGCGTTGAAGACCCTGCGCATCGGCCCAGGCGGCGAAGCGATTGGCGAGACCGTCGAGTTGGCGATAAGTGTAGCGCTCACCCTCGAAGATCAGCGCCGTGTGGTCGGCGAATTTATCGACGGCGTCTTCGAAATCGTCGCAGATCAGAACGTCGGAGTCCGGATCGATCTTGCGTACGCGCCAGAGCGTGCGGGCGAGCCCGTCCAAAAATCGAATTTCGCGCGCAATTCGCGCCGCCACGTTCATCAGCGCCTCCGCGATAGTTCTTAGGGGCGTTCGCGCTCAGAAGAAACCGCGACCCAGGGTCACCTGTCAGAGATAAGCAAATCGTTACGCAGCGAGCACAGAGCGCACGGCGCTCAAGAGGGCGTGTTCGTCGAACGGCTTGCGCAACAAGGTGGGCCGTGACGGCGATGCTTCAAGCGCTTCGGCGTCGGCATAGCCGGAGACGATAAGAATGCGCAGGCCGTCAATCTCCGTGCGCGCGCGCTCGCCGAGTTCAAGCCCGGTCATGCCTGGCATGGAAAAGTCCGTGAGCAGCAGGGATGGCCGCTGATCGCGCAATGTCCGCAGCGCATCTCCGGGATGTGACGCTTCAGTGACGTGATAGCCGGCTTCGCGCAGCGTATCGGCCATGAAGGCGCGGACGCCGGGTTCGTCATCAACGACCAAGATGCTTTCGCCGGGGCGCTCGGCTTTGATCGGCTCGGGCGCTGCTTCCTGTGGCGCCGCTTCGATGGCGGGCGGTTGGGTGCGTGGCAGGAGCAGTCGGATGGTCGTGCCGCGACCTGGCGTGCTGTCGATCTCGATCGTGCCGCCTGATTGCCGCACCGCGCCGAACACTTGGCTGAGGCCGAGGCCCGTGCCTTTGCCAGCGGGTTTGGTGGTGAAGAACGGCTCAAGCGCGCGATCAGCGACGTCTTTGGTCATGCCGAGACCGGAGTCGGATACGGCGAGCTCGATCAGATTTTTGCGCGATGAGGGCTTTGCTGAAATGACGATACGGCCACCGTCCGGCATTGCGTCGCGTGCATTGATGACGAGGTTGAGGATTGAGAGTTCGAGCTGGTTGGCGTCGCTCAGCACCCAGCGCGCATCGGGATCGAGATCGAAGCTGAGATCGATGCCGGGGCCGATCGAGCGGCGCAGCAGGGCGTCCATACCGGGCGCCATGGCGTGCAGATCGACTGGCGCTGATTCCATTTGTTGGCCGCGAGAGAAAGCGAGCAATTGCTTGGTCAGCCGATCTCCACGCTGCGCTGACTCCAGCATGTGCTCGGCAATCTGGCGCTGCTTTGGATCTTCCAGGCGCTTCAGCAGCATGTTGAGGCCGCCGATCATTACGGTAAGAAGATTGTTGAAGTCATGCGCAACGCCTCCCGTGAGTTGGCCGATGGCTTCGAGCTTTTGCGTTTGCGCTAGGCGCTCCTCGGCGCGGCGGCGCTCTGACATGTCGCGCAAAGCCCAAAAGATGAGACCGCCAGCCAACAGCAACGCAAGTGTAGCACCAATGCTGAGGGTGAGGATTGAGTAGGTGCGGGGGCCATCGATCAGGGAGGATGGGACGGCGACGTGGGCTGACCAGCCGCTGAGTGGAGACGTGAAGTAGGCTGTGTGGTTCTGCAGGCCCTCATAGGTGGTGCCGGCATAAATGCCTAAGCGTTCGCCGCTGGCGACGGCTTCGCGCACGTAACGCGTGCCGGGTGTGCCGACGCGCTCTGTTTGTTCGCGGCTGCGGGCGATGAAATTGCCGTGGCGATCGACAAGAGCTGCGATGGCGCCGGCGGGGGTGTTGCGGCGAAGCGGGCCGAGGAAGGCGCGCGGATCGACCGCGACGGTGAGCAGATAGCGGCCTTCGGCGTCAATCGGCTGATGCAGGTAGACACACGGGCATCCCGGCCCTTCGCGCTGGACGTCGCCGATCATCAGGCGCGGATCGCGGGTGAGAATGGCGGCGTCGATCGGCTGGCGCTGCGATGAATAGGGACGGCTGAGGCTGAGGATTTGTTCGTTACTCTGTAAGTCCGAGACGATGACGTTGCGCCAGTGGCGATTGAGTTCGGTGACTTCGCGGGCGCGGACATAAGCGGCGGGCCAATCGCGGCGATCCATGGATTCGGCGGTGGCGAGAATACGCATGACGGCGAGATCGGAGCGCAGCTGCGAGTCCGAAAGCGTCGCGATCTGCGTGGCCTGACTGAGCGTGCGTTGCTCGATCGCTCGGCGTTCGCCATCGAGCGCGAACATGAGCTGCAGAATGACGAGCACCACGATGGGCAACGCCAAAGCCGCGCCGAGCAGCACGTACGATCTTTGTGTCGGGCTGCCTAGCAACAAGTCCTCACGTGGCAGGCAATCTAGGCAGCTGCCGTGCGGCCTGCAACGTGGGAACTTTTCAGGCGGTCAGGGTCGAAAGCAGCGTTAGTGCGGGCAGAATGGCCATCAGCCAGGTGATCAAAGTGTGCTCGGGCTTCATCATCGGTTCGTCCTCCGAGCTTTGATCTACGCGGCTCCTTTTGCAGCGGTGTTGCGGGCTCGTTTCAGCATCGGGGCGATTTAGCGGCAGGCGGTCAGGGCTTGGGCGATTTCATCGCTCCAGGGGAAGACTTGGACGACGCCCGCGACTTCGGCGGCGAAGCGATCGGTGGGGGCGCCGAGCATGCCGATGAGCAGCGGTTTTGCCGGATTGGCGTCAGCGATTTCGGCGGTGACGCTTGGCAGGCCTTCATTGAATGAGCGGGCCGGCAGGTCGATCGATTGCACGGCGGTGATGAGGCGGAGCGTGGTGTTTTGATCGGGCGAGAGTTCGTGCTCGAAGGTGAGGCGCACATTGCCGCTGCCGGCTTCGCAGACGATGACGAATTGATATTCGCTCTCCGGCGCGCCGAAGCCGGCGGCGTGCGTGCCTTCATCGACGGCGAAGCTCCAGGCGCCGGCAGCGGGCGTTGCGCCGAGGGCTGCGGTTTCGGGGTTGACCGGCGCCGGCGCCGATTCTGCGGCGGGCGCGGGCGGCGCGTCTTGTGAGGCCGGCGGCGAGCAGGCGGCGGCGAGGAGGGCGAGGGCGGTGAGGGTTATGCGCATCTTTGCAAGCTAGCACCCCCGC
>JAWXAM010000046.1:0-60132 GCA_034439495.1 Terricaulis sp.
GAATAATTGAGCACACGGACTTTAGGCTGATGTTTCGTCGAGAGCCGCTGCGCCGCGCGCGAGAGATCAAGCTTGATCACTTCCGACGGGCACGAGCCCACGAGAAAGAGCAGCTTAATGTCTGGCCGGCGCTCAAGCAGGCGATCGACGACGTTATCGAGCTCTTCATTGGCGTCGGCAAGGCCGGCCAAATCTTTCTCTTCCATGATCGCCGTCGCGAATCGCGGTTCGGCGAAAACCATCACGCCAGCTGCGGATTGAATGAGGTGCGCGCAGGTGCGCGAGCCTACGACGAGGAAGAATGCGTCTTGAATTTTGCGATGCAGCCAAACGATTCCGGTCAGTCCGCAAAACACTTCTCTTTGGCCGCGTTCGCGTAAAACCGGGGCGGCCGCGCTGTCGCATCCGGCGTTGGGGGCGGCTGGAATCATGCTGCTTGTCGGTCCGCGCCGAGCGGCGTCATCGCCGTACGCTCGGCTTCGAGCCGCGCTTCGCGCAGCTTCATCAGGAATTGACCCGCATTGATGACGTAGGCGGCGTAGGCCGCGACAGCGATCATCATCTGTTGCTGAGCGGTGCCCCACCCTGCGAGCAGTGAGACCAAATACGCGGTCTGCAATACAAGCACGAGCATGCTGAACACGTCTTCCCAGAAGAACGCGCGCGCAAAAAGGTATTTGCCGAAGACCTCCTTCTCCCAGATCGAGCCGGTGATCATGATGAGATAGAGCAGGAACGTCTTTGCCAGGATTGACGCGGTGGTGAGTTCGTAGCCCTCGCCCGTGACCAAGAAACGGATCACCAATCCAAGGCTGATCGCGAACACGATGAACTGCAGTGGCGCGAGGATCGCTTGCACCAGCGTCCATGGCGAAGCGTCTCGTTTTGCGCGCTCTTCAGGTGTGTAAAGCGCGGCTTTGCCAGCATCGCTCTTTTCGCGCGTCTCAATGTGTGAGCCGATGTGCGCGGGCCATGGGCACGGCGCTATTGAGTCGATCCAATTGTCGAAAAAGTTGGGACGGTGCGAGCGATCCGCTGCCGGGCCCGGTGTGCGCGAGGGGCTGGCCCCTCCGGATTGCGGTCGTTTTTCGTACACCGCCGACCTCCCGAACAATCACGCTTCGTGGAAGGAAGCCTATCCGCGCATCCGATGTTGTCAAGGAAATGGAACGTCCAATATTTTGGACAGATGCGCCGTTTGGACGAAATAATGCTCGCCAGGTGTCGTTAAGTCTGCTTACCCTTACGAACCGAAACCAAAGATCCTCGCAATGGGGGCGGGTGTGTCGGGAGGGAACGCCTGCTTTTGGGGCATCGTTTTGGCCCAGGATGCAGGAGCAGCGCGGTGCGGAGCTGCGTGACTAGGGAAACTCCGCGGGAAAAGGGGGGCCTCCATGGCCAGCCTTCCGCAGTCGCCGGCGTTTGATCTATGCGGCGAAGAACCAAAACGACTGGGGTCCCCCGGGCGGGATCGACAATCTGACAGCGCTCGAGGTCGGGCGCGATCGAGACGCGAACAATCCGAGCAGTTGGCGAGCCTTGTTGAAGGTGAGATTATCCCGCGCTTGATGTTGGTGCATGGCCAGGTTGGCGCCGCTCCGAAGTCGCGTGACGTTGTTGAGCTCGGCCCTGAAACCACTGAAAAATTTGCCCTTTACACGCTCTCGACCAGCCATGAATCGCTGCTCGCGATCATTGGCGGCCTGCTGCAGCAAGGCGTGTCGATGGAAGCGATATACTTGGACTTGCTCGGGCCGACTGCGCGTCGCTTGGGTGAGTTCTGGAACGACGACCAAGTCTCATTCGCTGATGTCACCATCGCGCTCGGTCGCCTGCAGCAGGTCGTGCGCGAACTGAGTTTGCATGACCCGGTGGACGAAGGGTTCGTATCCAACGGCCGCGCGGCGTTGTTTGCGCCCGCCCCTGGCGAGCAGCACACCTTTGGCCTCGTGATCATCGAAGAATTTTTCCGGCGCTCAGGTTGGCGGACATGGACTGAGCTCTCCGGGGCGATCACCGAAATTGTAGGCGCTGTGCAGGCTCACAGGTTCGACGTATTCGGGATGACGGCCAGCTCAGACGAGCGACTTGATCAAATCGCGCCAATGATTATGTCCATTCGGCGAGCGTCAAGGAATCGAGACATCAGTGTTATGGTGGGCGGGCGGCTCTTCCTGGAGCGGCCGGAGCTGGTGGCGAGAATTGGGGCCGATGCGATGGCGGCCGACGCTAAGGAAGCTGTGCTGAAGGCTGAGGTGGCAGTGAGGCAACTCGCACATCGCTGATCTGCGGCGGCGCCAGAAGAAGGGCGAGTGCGAGTTCTGATGACTATCCACACGTCCCCCGCGGAGCGCGTCGAACCGAGGTTCGCGCGTAACCTATTGGGCGCCATCGACGGCAAAGTCGCGGCCAAGGTCGTCGCTGCGGGCGGCGACGTCGCGATGATCATCGACCGTGGCGGCTTTATTCGCGATATCGCGGTGAATAGCCGGGATATGGTCAATGACGGCTTTGAAGGCTGGCTCGATCGCCGCTGGGCCGACACCGTTTCCACTGACAGCAAACAGAAAATCGAAGAGCTTCTGCACGACGCGGCTAACGACGCGGGCGCTCGCTGGCGTGAAATCAATCACCCTATCATTGGCGGCGCCTCGGTGGCGGTGCGGTATATTGCTGTCAATGCGGGCGAAGACGGCCGCGTAATTGCGATTGGTCGCGATCATCGCGCAGCGGCTGAGCTGCAGCAAAGACTCATTCAATCGCAACAGACGATGGAGCGTGATTACACGCGGCTGCGGGACGCCGAGTCGCGCTATCGCTTGTTATTCCAACTCGCGTCGGAAGCGGTCATCGTCATTGATGCGGCCACGCGAAAGATCATTGAAGCGAACCCGGCCGCTGAGAGGCTTATCGGAGGCGTGTCTGCGCCGCTGATCGGGCGTGCATTTGCGGCTGCTTTCGATGGCGCATCACGCGACGCTGCGATTTCTTTGTTGGCGATGGCGCATGGCGGCGGAAATCTCACCGCACAAGCGACTCTTCAAAGTGGCGGGCGGACATTTAACGTTGCGGCGTCTCTCTTTAGGCAAGATCGCGCGTCGCTCTTTCTGGTTCGACTGAGCGCGCGAGATTTGGACTTCGCGCGCGTCCCGGAATCTGCGCAGCGCCTCATAGATGTGCTTGAGCGCATCCCGGATGCGTTCGTGGTGACGGACGAGAATCTCCGCATTCTTGCGGAGAATAATGCCTTTCTCGATCTCACGCGTTTGGCCAGCAAAGAGCAGGCGCAAGGCCAATCCTTGGAGAGTTTTCTCGGCCGCCCGGAGATCGACCGAAACATTCTTGTCTCGAGTCTGCGTCAGCACGGTTCGCTCAAAAACTTCGCAACGATTCTTCGCAACAGATTGGGTGAGCAAGAGGACGTGGAGGTGTCAGCGGTACACGTCGCTGACTCGGAGCAACCTTGCTTTGGCTTCTCAATTCGCAGCGTCGTCCGCACGCCCGTTGCGCGCCCAGGTGTGACCGGGGAATTGCCGCGTTCTGTGGAGCAGCTTTCGCACCTCGTCGGGCGTGTGCCCTTGAAAGAATTGGTACGCGAAACGACCGACTTGGTTGAGCGGCTCTGCATTGAAGCGGCGCTTGAACTCACCGGCAACAACCGAGCTTCAGCAGCCGAGGTTTTGGGTCTGAGCCGGCAGAGCCTTTACTCGAAACTGCACCGCTACGGGCTCGGAGATTTTTCCGGGAACGACTGACACGACCGTCAACTTTAATTGACAGTCTGAAGTGTCATTTGTAGCGTTCGGTATGGCTCCCACTACAGCCGCCGGCACCCTGAGATCTTTTCCTGCGCCAAGCGCAGTGCTCGAGCTGTTTAAGCCGATCACTTGGTTTCCGCCGATGTGGGCGTTCGGCTGCGGCGTGATCTCGTCGGGTGCCGATTTGGGTGCGCGTTGGCCAATGGCAGTGGCCGGCATCATCCTGGCGGGGCCGCTCATTTGCGCCACCAGCCAAGCCGTCAACGATTGGTACGACCGCGACGTGGACGCCATCAATGAACCTAATCGGCCGATCCCATCCGGCCGAATTCCCGGTCGTTGGGGGCTGTTTATCGCGATCGGTTGGACGATCGTTTCCATGCTGTGGGCCTACGCGCTTGGACCGTGGGTGTTTGGCGCTGCCGTGGTCGGCATGGGTCTCGCCTGGATTTACAGCGCCCCGCCATTGCGCCTGAAGCAGAGCGGATGGTTGGGGCCAGCCGCGTGCGCGCTCTCTTATGAAGGCATCACTTGGTTCACCGGGGCCGCGGTCATGCTCGGCTCGCTGCCGAATCCGCAAATCCTGATCATCGCAGCGCTCTACAGTTTCGGTGCGCATGGCATCATGGTGCTGAACGATTTCAAGGCGATCGAAGGCGATCGCCAAACCGGCGTACGCTCACTGCCGGTTCAACTGGGCGTCGACAACGCAGCAAAGGTCGCTTGCGCGGTCATGCTTGCGCCGCAAGCGGTCGTGATCGCGTTATTGCTGGCCTGGGGGCAGCCGCTGCACGCCATCGCCGTCACCGTCTCGTTCGGAATTCAAATTTATCTGATGGCGCGGCTGATCACCGATCCGCGCAAACTCGCGCCCTGGTTCAACGGCACGGGCGTTCTTCTTTATGTTCTCGGCATGCTGGTAAGCGCGTTTGCTCTCGGCGGCCTCGCTGGAGTCGGCGCATGACCAACACGCATCTGAGTTGGCTTGGCATAATCCGGCTTGGCCTCGTGCAAAGCGCGCTGGGCGCCATCGTCGTTCTGACGACGTCCACGCTGAACCGGGTCATGGTGGTGGAATACGCTTTGCCGGCAATGCTGCCTGCGGCGCTGGTCGCTTGGCATTACGCCATTCAGCTCTCACGGCCGCGTTGGGGATACGGCTCTGATATGGGCCACCGCCGGACGCCTTGGATTATCGGCGGCATGGGCATTCTGGCGCTCGGCGGCGTGTTGGCGACGGACGCCACGCTGATCATGGCTTCATCGCCAGTGCTTGGAATTTTGCTCGGCGTGCTTGCTTTCACGATGATCGGCGCCGGCGTCGGCGCGAGCGGCACCTCGCTACTCGCACTGCTTGCAACGCGGACTGCGCCGCAGCGCCGCCCTGCCGCCGCCGCAACCACGTGGATAATGATGATTGTGGGGATCGTCATCACTGCGGGCGTTGCGGGCGCATTGCTTGATCCGTTCTCGCCGCAGCGTTTGGCTTATGTGGCCGCGGGCGTAGCTGGCGCCGCGTTCCTCGTGACATTGATCGCCGTCTGGGGCGTGGAGCGCGAGCCAGAGCGCCAGCCGGAGACGCAAGAGCAGAAGCCGCCATTTGCGCAGGTGATGCGCGAGATTTGGGCCGAGCCGCTGGCGCGTCGCTTCACGATTTTCGTGTTCATTTCGATGCTGGCCTACAGCGCGCAAGACCTCATTCTTGAGCCGTTCGCGGGCTTGATGTTCGGCATGACACCAGGACAGTCGACGCAACTGGCGGGCGTGCAACATGGCGGCGTGCTGCTCGGCATGATTTTGGTCGGCGTCTGCGGCGCCCGGTTCGGCGATAAGAAGCGCGCCTGGATGCGGCAATGGACCATCGCCGGGTGCGTCGGCTCTGCGCTTGCGCTAGGTGCGCTTTCCTGCGCGGCGCTTGTTGGGCCGGCATGGCCGCTACAGCCGACCGTGTTTGCGCTCGGATTCGCCAACGGTGTGTTCGCTGTCTCCGCAATCGGTTCGATGATGGGCCTTGCCGGCGAGGGGCGTAGTGCGCGCGAAGGCGTGCGCATGGGCGTGTGGGGTGCGGCGCAGGCGATCGCCTTTGCGTGTGGCGGATTCGCGGGCGCGGCCGGCGTTGATCTTCTGCGGGCGCTGCTGGCCGAGACGTCCAGTGCATTCTTGATCGTCTTCTCGCTCGAAGCGGCGCTTTTTGTTTTTGCGGCGGTGCTCGCGAGCCGCCTCGATTTGACCGGCGCTCCGGCGCCGCGCGGAGAGGGCGCACCCGATGTGCTCGAAGGAGTGCGCTCATGATCAAGAGGCTGACTTATGACGCCGTCATCGTCGGCGGCGGCCCAGCTGGGGCCACGGCGGCGACTGATCTCGCGCGGGCAGGTTATAAGGTTCTGTTGCTCGATCGTGCAGGGCGCATCAAACCCTGCGGCGGCGCGATTCCGCCGCGTCTCATCTGCGATTTCGAAATTCCCGATCACCTGCTTGTGGCGCGCGCCACCTCTGCCCGCATGGTGGCGCCCTCCGAGCGCGAAGTGGATATGCCGATCGATGGCGGTTTCGTTGGCATGGTGGACCGCGAGCACTTCGACGAATGGTTGCGTGAGCGCGCCGCCGCCGCCGGTGCCGAGCGCCATGCTGGATCATTCTTACGCATCGAGCACGACGACGATGGCGTCGCCGTCGTCTGCTACCATGACAAAGATACAGACAAAGATATGGTGCGCCGCGTGCGGGCGCGCGTGGTCATCGGCGCCGATGGCGCGCGCTCCAAGGTGGCGCAGCAGACCCTGAAGGGCGCCGACAAAATGCCCTGTGTGTTTGCGTATCACGAAATCATTCGCTCGCCGCCGCAGGGCTTTTCCGATTTCGATGGGCGGCGGTGTGACGTCTATTATCAGGGTAAGCTTTCGCCGGATTTCTATGCCTGGATATTTCCGCACGGGGACACGGCCAGCGTCGGCGTTGGCTCTGCCAATAAGGGCTTTTCGCTCCGGGGCGCAGTCACGGCGTTGCGCGAAAGCTCAGGGCTTGCAGGATGCGAGACGGTGCGGACGGAAGGCGCGCCGATTCCGCTGAAGCCGCTCCCGCGTTGGGACAATGGCCGCGATGTGGTGCTTGCGGGCGACGCATCGGGCGTTGTCGCGCCGGCGTCAGGTGAGGGCATCTATTACGCCATGATCGGCGGGCGCGTTGCGGCCGAGGCGGTCGACACCTTTCTCAGCACCGGCAAACCGCAGAGCCTCGCCAGCGCACGCAAGACGTTCATGCGCGACCACGGGCAAGTGTTCTTCATCCTCGGCGTCATGCAGCACTTTTGGTACCGCAGCGATAAACGCCGCGAACGCTTCGTCTCCATGTGCGCCGATCCTGACGTGCAACGCCTCACCTGGCAGGCCTACATGAACAAGGAATTGGTGCGCGCCGATCCTGCCGCGCACATGCGCATCTTCATGAAGGACATGGGGCACCTGCTCGGCATGTCGCCAACGACGTGAGCGGCAAATGGCGCCCGATCGCGGTCGCAGCGGCGGCGGCGGTCTTCGTGGGCGCGCTCGGCAGTACGGTGACGGATTTGGGGCCTTGGTATCAGGCTTTGCAAAAGCCTGATTGGCAGCCGCCTGGGCCAGCTTTTGGCGCTATCTGGACAACGATCTATGCGCTGACAGCGGCAGCAGCCGTCGTCACATGGCGAAGAGCGCCCAAGGGCGCCGAGCGCGAATGGCTGATCGGCCTATTCGCGCTGAACGGCTTCTTGAACGTGCTCTGGAGCTTGCTGTTCTTCCGCGTGCATCGTCCGGATTGGTCGCTCATTGAAGTCGCGTTCCTGTGGCTTTCGATCGTCGCGTTGATCGTGTTCACGTCTCGCCACGCGCGGCTCGCGGGCGTTTTGCTCACGCCATATCTGATCTGGGTCTCGATCGCGGCCGTACTTAACTTTGAAGTTGTGCGTTTGAACGGGCCGTTCGGCTAACGAAACCGGAGGCGCAATGCAGGACTTCGTACTGAGCGGTCGGGCGGTGGATGTCGTTCTACTGGTGATCGTGATCGAGTTCGTGGTGCTCGTGAGCTTGCGAGCAGGTCAGCGCAGGCGCGCGGCCGTGGACTTGTTCTTTGCGTTGATGCCCGGCGCTATTTTGCTGTTGGCGATCCGGGCGGCTTTGGTTGGAGCGGAATGGCCATGGGTAGCGTTGTTGATCGCCGCGTCGTTTCCGTTTCACCTGATCGATCTCATGCGCCGCCGGTGAGCCGGCTGCCGGAGGGCGCGTTTCGGATTGAGGAATTTCTCCTTGGCCGCTCGCAGGCAGAGGGCTTCTTCCAGGACTTCACCGGCCGGATTCGGCGCCGGTTCTCTGTCGAGCTTGAAGGTCGGCTCGACGATGGCGTGTTGGTCTTGAGTGAGGATTTTCTGTTCGATGACGGCGCGACCGAGCAGCGTGTGTGGCGGATTATGCCCGTTGGCCCTGAAGGCTATACGGCAAGTGCCGACGACATGATTGGTGAGGCGCACGGGGGTGTTCGGTCAGGGGTGCTGCGTTGGTCCTACCTGTTTTCACTCAAGCTCGGCGCTCGGCGTCTGCGCGTGCGCTTTCGCGACACGTTCGTCCAGATTGCGGAAGATGCGCTGCTGAACACCGCAAGCATTACGAAATTCGGCCTCGAGCTCGGCCGGACGACAATCGTATTTCGCCGCGCAGCTTGAAAAGAAGAGGCCGCCGACGCGGATGCATCGGCGGCCTCTGATTTTGTGGGTTAGACGCGCTTAGTCGCCAGTGGTTGCTTGGAGATAAGCGATCACGTCAGCGCGCTGTTGTGGATTGCGGAGGCCAACGAACGCCATTGTCGTGCCAGGGATTTTGGCGCGTGGGTTTTCGAGGTAGCTGAACAGTTCCTGCTCCGTCCACGTGATGTCAGACGCCTGGTTGGCGGCAGAGTAGCGGAAGCCAGGAACCGTTCCCGATTCACGCCCGATGATCCCGTGCAGCGACGGGCCCACGCGGTTCACGCCGGCGTCCGGCGAATGGCAGGTGGCGCATTGAGCGAAGATGCGGCGGCCGCGTTCGGTGTCGCCTGAAAGCTGAGCGCCGCTGGCGTCGGTGATGTCGAGTGCGATCAAAGTGGCGGCTGGCGGGCCAGCTGGTGTTTCCGCGGCCGGGGGAGTTGCCGCCGGGGTTTCAGCTGTCTCCGTAGGAGGCGCTTCGGCCTTTTCGGCGGCCGGCGAACAGGCCGCGACGGCGAGAATAATGCCAAGCGCTGCGGCGCCAAATACAGAACGCATGAAAGCTCCTCCCAAAGAGTCTAGTGCCGGCAACTCCGACGCCTGAGCGACGAAACTGTCAAGAAATTTCGACAACTACCGCCGTCATGGCGGTATGTGCAGTAGTCCTATTAGTGCTACGCGCGAGCGCTGGTGTCGGTTCACGAACGTGCTGTTTTTGGCGTCTGGAATGTCAGTTGTGCAGTGCAGCGAACTTTATTGCGCGTTGGTTCGTATATCAGCGGCGCCGGATGACGTCGACGGGCCTGGTGAACAGATGAGGGGCGGTCAATGCATTGGTGGCGGGCTTTAGGAGTTTTGGCTGCCGCGTTTGGCCTGGCGTCGTGCGCGCCCTTCAGCCGCGACATCTCGTATGCGACCCTAGAGAGCCGCTATGCGAGCGGGGCGTCGCAATATATTGAGTTATCCGACGGTGTGCGGATGCACTACCGCGTGCACGGGCCAGCGACTGCGCCTGTGCTTGTTCTCGTGCATGGCTTTGGCGCATCGCTGCACACTTGGGAGCCATGGGTAGAGCGGCTGCAGTCAGACTATCGAATCGTCAGTGTCGATCTACCAGGTCACGGGCTCACACGGGCGCCGGCGCGTTACAGCTTCTCCGCCAGTTCAAACGCTGAGCTGATCGATGAACTCGCCCAGCATTTGAACGTTCGTCGCTTTACGATTGTGGGGCACTCGATGGGCGGCGCCGTTGCGGTGCGCTACGCGCTCGCGCACCCAGAGAAACTAGACGCGCTCGTATTGGTTGCCGCCGCTGCTTGGCCAGCCGAAGGGCGCAGTGGACGCCCGCCACTGGCGTTTCAATTGCTGAGCAACCCTGTTGGTAGAACAATTGTTCGCCACATCAATCCGCGGCTGTTTGCTGAACGTGGCCTCGTTTCGGCGTATCATGATCGAGAGATGGTGCGCGAGGAGGTGGTGGATCGCTATGTCGATCTGGCGCGCGCGCCGGGGCATCGCGCATTGCTTTCGTCTGGTCGAAACACTCGGGGCGAGGCGCCGTTAACCTCCGAGACCTTTGCCGGGATCGCCATCAATACGTTGGTGATGCACGGCGAGAATGACCGGATCATCTCGGTGGAGGACAGTCGTGCGCTCGCAAGTGCGATTCCCCAGGCACAACTCGTGATTTACCCAAACACCGGACATATGCCGATGGAGGAGGCGCCCGGCCAATCTGCCGCAGACTTACACACGTTTCTGGGCGAGTCTGGTTAGCCAACGCAGAGCGCGAGCCTTGGAAAGACAAGGGGCCCGCGGTTAGAATGAGAGTTCCCGCGCTGCCATCGTGGCTCCGCATCGAGACCGTATTCATGCTCGCGATCGAAAACCGGCTGCCGGCCGTGCCGTTTACGTTGGGGCAAGTTTTGGCGACGGTCCAGCGGGGGGCGGGCGCTTAAACGCTGTGGCGAGCGATCAATCCAGCGGCGCCGAGATCGGCCTTATCGTTGTCACCGACGATCGTTTGCATGCTCGCGACGTGGTCGCCGGCTTGGATCGCCAGCGCTATCAATATTCCATCGTAGAGCTGACGAACCGCGCCTCGGTTTTCTCAGACTTCGATACGGTCGCAGCCGAGGCGCGCGGCAAGCGGCCGCTAATCGTTCTCCTCGATTGCGCCTTTCTTCGAGGTCAGGCCGAAGCGTTTGCGGCGCGTATCGTGGGCTTGCAGCACACTATGGCGATCGAGTGCGTCGCCACTCGCCTGCCGCCGGAAAGTCATCGCAGGACGCTTCTCGGCATGCTCGGCGTGTCGCTGTTTGGCGCGCGGACGGCCGAGATCATCCGAATTCACTGACGGCGCCTCGGCTTCTTTTAGGGAACTGAACCGGTCAATCACGCTTACCCTGCCTGCATTAGCGGGGCCGTCATTATGTTGACTGAACAGCTCGATCTACGCGGCGGGCGCAATTGCTGGCGTCAGCCAGCCGATGGGCCGGAGTCAGACGAGGCGCCCGCGACGGCGGATGTGGCTATTGTTGGCGCTGGCGTGATGGGTGCAATGGTCGCCGAACGTCTTTCCGATATGGGCTTGAGCGTTGTTGTGCTCGATCGCCGAGCGCCCGCAACTGGAGCGACTGCAGCGTCCACCGCGCTTGTGATGTGGGGCGCTGATGTGCCGCTCACCCATCTGTCGCGAACGGGCGGCGAAGGCGAGGCGGCAGAGAGGTGGCGGCGCGTGTTCGAGGCTGTTCGAACACTGGATCAGCGCATACAAAAGCTCGACATCGAATGCGGCTGGCGTGCGCGGCCCGAACTCTACCTTGCTGGTGATGTGCTCGACGATGCCGGGCTTCAGCTAGAAGCTGAGGCGCGCGAGAGGGCGTCCTTGCCGTCGGCATTTCTAGCGGGCGATGCCGTGCATGAGCGCTTCGATATAGCGCCACGATCTGCGTTGCTCTCTTCGGGTAGTTATGAGGTCGATCCTGTTGCGCTCACGCTGGGCTTAATCAAAGCGGCGCGCGCAAACGGTGCAAGACTATGCTTTCCGTTTGATGTGATTGGCTTGGCGCGAGATGCGGATGGGGTGCGCGTCCGCGGGAGCGACGGCGCCGACCTGCTGGTGAAGAGCGTGGTTCTCGCCAGCGGCTACGAAGCGGCGCGACTCTTCTTGCCGCAGCACTTTTCACTCTCTTCGAGTTACGCCATCGCCAGCAAGCCGGGCGCGGCGCCGGCGTGGAAGGAGAACGCATTGCTTTGGGAAGCTGCGGATCCTTACCTATACGCGCGCGCTACCAGCGACGGCCGGATCATCGTTGGCGGCGAGGATGAGGAATTTGTAGACGCTATTCGGCGGGACGCGTTGATACCTGCCAAAAGCGGGACACTGCAGGCTAAAGCAGCGAAACTCATTGGGCGTGACGACATCGAGTACGATTGCGCATGGGCGGCGAGCTTTGGCAGCTCGCCTGACGGTCTGCCCGCCATTGGCGCGGCGCGGAACATGGACGACGTCACACTTGCCTATGGATTTGGTGGGAACGGCGTGACGTTCGCATCGCTTGGCGCCGAGTTGATCGCGGCGCGGATGCGCGGTCAAGAGGACGCCGCGACCCGCTTTTTTGACCCTTATCGGGCGTTGTAGAAGGGTGGGCAGCGACAAACGAGTTAGTCGCGACGGTGCAGATTTTTTTATGTCGTACGTGAAATCCGGTAGCGTTTGCCCGCACATTTGGCGTTAAGTTCCATTTCCACCAAAAGCTAATCATCTTAGTTTACGCGAAGTAAGCAGCACTGCCCGTACACCTTAAGCCGAAGATGGTTGGGACGGCATGGGTGCGGTTGCGCAAATTCGCGATGCTTTGGAGCGCTTAGAGCCACGCGGCGTCTGTGCGCGCGCGCTGACCTACGGCGTCCTGGCCTCGCTGTTCCCACTCATGGCTCTGCTCTACGTGAGTGCTGCTCCTGCCGGTCCGCACGCGATCGCGGCAGTCGCTTTGGTGTTCACGTTGTTCAGCGTTGTCGGTCTAGTGCGCGCGTTGCGTCCGATCGCAACGGTTGCGCTGATGCTGGATCGCCATGCTCGCGGTGGTCATAGTAACGCAGGTCGCGCCAGCGATGACTGCCGTCAGATCATCGCGAATTTTCAAACTATAACATCTCAGTTGGACGCCTCCAGCGTTGAGCCGCCGCGTCACGCTGTAAGCGGCCTGCCGCTTCGTGAGGAATTCTTGGGCGCGGTCGCGCGCGATTTGGCGTTCCGCTCTGATCCGGCCTTGCTTGGGCTGATACGTCTCGCAAACTTCGATCATGTGGTGGCGTTCGACGCGAACGCGGCCCAACGCCTGCTGAAGGTCGTCGCCGAGCGTCTCACCAGCGCCGTCGGCCCGGCGCGGCCGGTCGCGCATGTCGACCGCGATTGTTTTGCGGTCTGGTACGCCGGTCAAACGGCAGATGCCGCACGCGCGGAGTTCGAGGCGCTGGGCTATGTGCTGATGCGCGAGATCGAAGATCAAGGCGGCGTCATCGTCCCCGATATCCAACTCGGCTCCGCCCTTCATCCGGTTGATGCGGACGAGCCGGACAACCTTTTGAATCGCGCCTTCGTTTCTCTGGTGCGGCCGCAACGCACCGCCGAGGGCGCCATTGCCTACTTCGCCCGGCCGACAGCGGCGCAGGCGCGACGTCGCTTCTCGTTAGAGCAAAACTTGCGGCATGCCGTTCGCCGAGGTGAGCTCACGCTACAGTATCAGCCGTTCATTGACCTTGCCGTGGGCGGGGTCACTGGCGCCGAGGCGCTCCTGCGCTGGCGTAGTAGCGGCGTTGAGGTTTCGCCGACGCAGATCGTGCCGATACTGGAAGAGAGCGGCTTGATCCATGAGTTCGGCCTGTGGACGATGAATGCCGCCTGCAAGCAATTGCGCGAGTGGCGCGACGCTGGCCACACCGAGATCAAGATGGCGGTGAACCTCTCGGCGCATCAACTGAGAGATGGTGCATTGGCGAGCGCTCTTGCGCGCACGGTCGCCTCGCACGGCCTGAACCCGGCGCAGATCGAGCTAGAGCTGACCGAGACCGCCGCGATGGGCGACGCGGATCGTACGCTGGCGATCTTTGAACAATTGCGCGAAGTCGGCTTCAGTTTGGCCATCGACGATTTTGGCAGCGGCTATTCCAGTCTGGCGTACTTGCGGCGGCTTCCGTTTCAGAAACTCAAGATTGATCGGGAGTTCGTCTCACACGTCGATACGCGCGCCGACAGCCGCACCATCTGCCGAGCACTGATCGACCTTACCGCTGGTCTCGAACTCGCGGTGCTGGCCGAAGGGGTTGAGCGCATTGAAGAGGTCGAGACTTTGCGCTCACTCGGTTGCCAGACCTTCCAGGGCTTCTACTTCTCGCGTCCGCTCGCCGGACACGAATTTATCGCCACCGTAACTGACGCCGCATGGCTGGCGCGGACGCGTTCAAGTGTCCGCCGCCAGCACGACGAACTAAGGAGACGCTTGTCATGACCGGTCCATTTCGTTTGGGCTTGGCGGCGCTCGCTGCGCTTGCCGCTAGTGCATGTTCGCATTTGCCGGATGTCGCCACGAATATGCCTGGCGGCTTCGCTGCGCGCGTGACGCCAGATTTGGCGCCTCGTGAACGCGTGCGATTGGCAGTTGAGCTGCTCGGGCAGGGTGATGAGCGGCGGGCCAAGGCCGAGTTGGAAGCGGCTTTGGAAGAGCAGCCGCGTCTTCCGGCGGCTCGGCGCCTGCTTGAGCAAATCGATGGCGACCCACGCGCTTTGCTGGGCGCCGATGCGCGCCCGCACACTGTTCGTCAGGGCGAGACGATGTCGACGTTGGCGGAGCGATATCTCGGCGACGGCATGCTGTTCTATGCGCTGGCGCGTTACAACAACATCGACGCGCCGAATGCGCTGACGGTTGGGCAAACGTTGATGATCCCGCGTCGTGCGGGCGCGGCGGTGGTTACGGCCACGGCGAGTGCGCCGCCAGCGTCATCGGCGCCACCAGTGGCGAGTGCCGCACCAAACGCAGTTCGCGGTGTCGATCCAGCGCGCGCCAGTGAACTGCGCCTTCAGGCGCTGCGGCACATGAATGCTGGCCAAGTCGACCGGGCCGTCGTGCTGTTGCGGCAGGCCAGAACGCTCGACGCCGGCAATGCCAGCATTCAGCGCGATTTGGCCCGGGCCGAGCGCTTGCAGGCATCGCTCAGCGCACCCAGCGGAGGCGCAGTCCGATGAAAGTGGTGGGACGATACGAAATTCAAGCTCGCATCGGCCAAGGGGCGATGGCGAACGTCTATCGCGCCTATGATCCAAGCATAAACCGTGTGCTTGCGATCAAGGTTCTAAAGCGCGAGTACACGCGCAATCCGGAATTTACCGCGCGCTTCCTGCGGGAAGCACGGGCCGCCGGCGCGCTCTCTCATCCAAACATTGTCACGATCTATGATGTCGGCGAAATTGCCGGCTTCCCTTACATTGCAATGGAGCTGCTCGATGGCGAGCCGCTGGACCAAGCAGCCGAACGGCAGGGCCGGTTTGCGGCCGGTGATGTGATTGAGATCGGCTGTCAGTTGGCTGACGCCCTCCGCTACGCCCACTCACAGGGCATCGTTCACCGCGATATCAAGCCGTCCAACATCATGCTTGGCAAAGACGGCCGCTCCGTGAAGCTGCTCGATTTTGGCATCGCTCGTTTTGATGAGTGCGCTGAAACGCAAGCGGGGCTCGCTGTGCGCACGCAGGTGGGCCAAGTTGTAGGCACGCCCCGCTACATGAGCCCAGAGCAGGCGCTGGGCCGCGAGCTGGATGGACGCTCTGACCTGTTCTCGGTCGGCGCGGTGCTCTACGAACTCATCACCGGTCGGCCAGCGTTCAATGGCGCCAGCGCCGCCACGCTCGCGCTCCAAATCATGCAGCAAGACCCGTCGCCAATCGACGTGATACCGGAATGCCCGCGCGGCCTACGCTTCATCATCGAAAAGCTTCTTGAGAAGCGCCCGGAAAAGCGCTTCGCGCAGGGTGACGCTTTGCTGGACGCGCTGCGCCGTGAAAAGGCTGCACAAGAGCAAGTGCAAGCCGACGGTGGACGGCGTCGGATGTCGCTGCCCGTGAAGATGGCGCTCCTGGCGACCACGATCACGGCGCTTGTGTTGGCGGTGGGCATCGGCGTTGTGCTTAATCGCCAGTACGCGGCGATGGAGCGTGTGGCGCTTGCTTCTGGCTCTTCGATTGTCTCATTCGTCGCTAGTAATGCGGCGCTGAACGCCGCCGAGAATATCGCGTTGCCGCCGGAGGAGCGTGACTGGGTGCCGACGCAGGCCTTCGTCATGAACGCGTCCTCCGATCCTGCAGTGGCGCAGATGTTGGTGGTTGATCATGACGGCGTGATCCAGGCTGCAAGTTCACCTGACCTCGTGGGCGCCAGATACATGGCGCCGAGCGGCCGCCGCGTGGTGCTCGACCGCCCGAAGATTTCCGTGACTACGATGCGCACTTCAGATGGGTCGCGAAACTTCCGCTTCGCACGTCCGATCGAGTTCGCTGGCCGTCAGGTTGGCGTGGTTGAAGTCAGTGTGCGCCGCACGGAGCTGGACGCTGCCGCGGCTTTGACGCGGTTCATGCTCATTGGGCTTGGACTGCTGACGCTCGCGCTTGTCGGCGGGCTCACAATGGTCGGCGTTAAGGTGCTCATGCAGCCCATGCGCCGGCTCCGCGCAGCGCTGACCGATGCCGCGGCTGGCGACTTGGATTTCCGCATTTCGCACCAGCGCCGTGATGAATTCGGCGACTTGTTCGAAGCTTTCAACGCGCTTGTCGCGGGCGTTCAGAAGCGAATGGAGGCCGGAGGTTTTGTCGCGCCGGCAAATCTCGACGCCACCATCGTCATGCGCCCCGCAAACGAGTCGGCGCCGCCTGCGCCTTCTGAGGAGAATGTGCAATGGTCACGCTGAGGCTGTTTCACACCGCTGATCCGTTTCGGCCGATCGATACGCGCACGCTGCTCGATGGCGAGTTGCAGGTCGGCCGCGATCCGCTCGCCGACTGGCCGGTGGACGATGTCGCCTGCGAACTGTCACGGCGCCATTGTGCCATCGGGATTAAAGATCAGTCGCTCTATGTTCGCGACTTAAGCTCAAACGGGGTGTTCGTCGGCGACGGACGCCGTCGCATTGATCGTGACGCCGAGACCCTCGTTGCGTTCGGGGAGGCGATCCACCTCGGCCAATTCCTTATCGTGGGTGAGGCGCCAGTCGCCGACAACGACAGTAGCGGCGCGTCGATTGACGCCCCGTTTCATGCGCCGCTCCTCGAGGAGCCTGCGCTCAGCGATACCGACTTTGCAGTGCAATCCAAATGGTCGAGCGAGGCGCCGCGCAAAGCTGGCGTTCAAATGCCCGATGCCCCCTTGTTGGAAGCCTTCTGCGAAGGCGCTGGCTTGGATCCGTCTATGTTTGCGGGTGAAGAGCCGACAGAAGTCCTGCGCCGCGCCGGCAGCGTGTACCAGCAAGCTGTGCTTGGCTTGAGCGATCTGATGAGCGATCGCACGTCGCTGAAGTCGGAATTGTCGATGAACCGGACGATCGTCGCTGCCGCCAATAACAATCCGTTCAAATGGGCCGAAGCTCACCGGGTCGCGGTCGATCTTTTGCGGTCGGGCAACTCGCCCTTTTTGCCGGGCGCTTCGGCGGTTAACGAGTCCTTTCAGGACCTGAAGAAGCATTTGTTGTGTCTGATGGCCGGCTCTCGCGCCGCGGTTCAGGCTGCGTTCGATTCAGTCGCGCCCGATCAGGTGGAGGCGGCCGCGAAGGGCCAGTCGCACTTGCTCAAGACAAAAGGCGAGGCGTGTTGGGGGCAGTTTGAGAAGCTGCACGCGGCCGCGGTTGACGACGCCCACAAGAATGCAGGCAGCGCGGTCAACAGCGCTTTCAAAGCGGGATACGAGCGCCACGTTCGCCGCCTCGAAGGTCTGGGGACGCAAGTATGAACGCGTTTCAGCCCGGAACGTTACGCGTCGCCACCCAACAAGGCGACTTCCTGAAATTTCTGTCGGTGGGCAGAACGCACGTTGGCCGCGTGCGCACTCTCAACGAGGATGCGTATCTCAATCGGCCTGAGATCGGTTTGTGGGCGGTTGCCGACGGAATGGGTGGCCACGATCGTGGCGACCTCGCAAGCCAGCGCGTTGTTGAGGCGTTGGAAAGTGTGACCACGAGCGCTTCGGCGCACGATGCATTCACGCAGGTAAGCGACGCGATTCAGCGCGCGAACGATGGCCTGATTGGCAACGATGAGGAAATGAGCGGCGCGACGGTTGTGGCGCTTCTTGCGCATCGGAACCGGTTTTCGTGCATATGGGCCGGAGATAGCCGCGCATATCTCTACCGCAGCGGCGCGCTAAAGCGGCTCACACGTGATCATAGTTTTGTGCAGGAGCTTGTCGATGCCGGTGCGCTGACAGACGATCAGGCGCGGCGTCATCCGAAGGCGAATGTGGTGACACGCGCGGTTGGGGCAGGCCCCAGTCTAAAGCTGGACGATGTATCTGGCGAACTCCAGTCAGGGGATCGCCTATTGCTTTGCTCTGATGGGCTGAGCGGCATGCTGGCCGAATCGGTCATCGTTGACGCGTTGCGGCGCGCGCCGCTTGAGTGGGCGGCACAAACCTTGGTCGACCGTTCACTTGCCGCGGGCGGCAAGGACAACGTCACTGTGGTGGTCGTGGGCGTGGAGTGAGCGCGGACTTAATGGACGTGAAGCTGGGCCAGCGCGGCGCCGAGTTCGTCACGATCATACGGTTTGCGCAGTACCGGAAAATCCTGAACGTCAGTGTCGCCATGGCCGCTATAGCCGGTCGTTAGCAGGACGGGTAGATCCGGGCGACGCTTGCGCAATTCTGTTGCTAGCTCGATGCCGTTCAGGCCACCGGGCATGATGATGTCGGTGAACACCGCATCGACAGGCAACCCACGCTCGGTCCGCGCAAGAGCTTCGTGAGCGTTTGGCACACGTGTGGCGCTGTAACCCAAGTCGCCGATCATCTCGCACACTACGGAAGCTACACCGTCGTCGTCTTCTACGACTAAGATCTCGCCCGCTCCGGCGGGTGTGGCAGGCGCTTGAGGCTTGGATGCGCGCGCCGTAATGGCCTCGTCAGTGAGTGGCAAAAGCAGCGTCACGGTCGTGCCGGCGCCCTCGGCGCTCTCCAACTCGCATCGACCGCCAGACTGCAACACAAAGCCGTAGACTTGGCTGAGGCCCAAACCGGTGCCTTTGCCGACTTCCTTTGTGGTGAAGAATGGATCGAAGGCTCTGGCGGCCACATCCGCCGGCATACCCACGCCAGTGTCGCTGACGCTGACGGCCGCAAATTCCCCGTCCGCAGTACGAAGGTTCTTGATGCGTAGCGCTACGATGCCGCCGTTTGGCATGGCATCGCGCGCATTTACTGCGAGATTCAGGATGGCGAGGTCAAATTGGCTGGGGTCAAGCCGAACCGCCGAAACCTCGTCCTCAAAGTCGATCTTAAGCGCGATATCTTCGCGCAGAGAACGCTCCAGCAACGCGCGAAGGCTGTCTATTCGGTCCTGCACCACCACAACTTCGGGCGAGAGCTTCTGCCTCCGCGAGAACGCGAGCAGCTGCTTTGTGAGCCCGGCGCCGCGGTCCACGGCTTGCTGCATCGACGCGACGATATTGGCTCGCTTTACCGGGTCCTCTCGGGACTCCAGTAGGCGCAAGCCGCTTGAGATCACCATGAGAAGATTGTTGAAGTCGTGCGCGATACCCCCGGTAAGCTGCCCGATAGCTTCCATCTTCTGAGCTTGCGCTAATGCAGTCTGCGCCTTTTGGCGTTCGGCTACTTCAAGCGTGAGCTGTGTGTTGCTTTCAGCTAGAGCATTTGCGCGTCGCTCTAGTTCTAGGTTTGCCGCGCCTAAAGCGCGCTGCGCCGCTGCGACGAGCGCGATCATCAGGATCGCCATGATCATCAGAAGAAATACGCCGACGTATCGCAACCATCTGCCGGGCCCGGCGCCCGTGGAGAGCTCGACATAGACCGTGCCGAGTTGGCTCTCGCTTTCGATTACGTCCATCGTGGCGTGAGCGTGGCCGCCGGAATAGTCGTGGGACGGCGCATCCGCAAAGGTTTGCGGCAAGAGGCGGTCCGTGCTGCTGCCCGCAAAGAGCTCCCCCTCGGCCGTGTACACACCGACGGCGACGACATCAGGGTTGGCCTCAAGCGCGTCGACAGCGCGCTGCGCTTCGGTGACGTCGTCAAACGCCAACGCCGCACTAACGCTCGCAGCGAGGACGCGCGCATGGGCGCGCACTTGTTCGATGTTCTGGTCTCGGAAGTCGCGTTCAGCGAGCCAGGCGCCGGTCAGTCCAGCAAGTAGCAATAAGATCGTCGCGACGATGGCGAGTAATGGCGAGTAACGCAGCAAGCGGTCGCGCTTGAGGAGGCTCATCCGTTCACCCCACTCACTGAGAGGGCGATACTGAGCAGACGCGAGCTGAGCGTGACGCCATTTCTTTCAGCAGCGCGCCGGTCGATGTGAAAGCGAACGCGGCCGTCGCTGAGTACGAAGTGTATTGCGCCGCGGACGTTGCCGAACTGGCTATCTGTCACCGTGAGGACAGGATCGCCTGTTGTGGCCTGTAGGGCGTCGCGTATGCCCTGTGTTGAATCATAGGCAATATACAGGATGTGACAGCCAGTGCCGGGGGAGACGATTGCGAGATTGCGCACGACAATAGCGCGCTCGGCGATCCGTTGGTTCCTTGCGCGCTCCTCGACCAGATGCGCGAAGCTCGCGCTGCCTGCCACGCAGACGACGAGCGGTGCTGCTGCGTCCGTAAAGGCGCCTGGCGGCCAATCGGCGAAAGATCCAAATCTGTGGAGGAATGTGGCCTTTACGGCGTCCTCAAGATTCTGCTGCGCGCGCGCGGGCTCCCGTCCGACCGCAATCAGGACGAGCGCAAGCAGCGCGACACGCCAGAGGAGAGGAGAGCGCCCGCCAATCATGTTCAGTAGGTCAGACGTGCGCTGAGCTGTACTGTGCGGCGGGCCTCGTAAACGGGGCCTTCGTCGAATGATTCTGGATGACTTTCGTCGAGAAGGTTATGACCTGCGAGGGCAATCTCGACATTGTCATTAACCCGCCAACCGAGGCGCGCCCCGAGTTCGACATAGGCCGGGATTTGCGGCGCCGGGCTATCTATGGCGCGGAGATCCAGGTCCAGAGTGAAGTCGGATGAGAGGTCGGCGCGGGATCGAAGGAATATCTGGTAGCTCGGATCGTAGCCTGACCCGTTGAAGTCGATCGCTAGAGGATCGGTTTCCAGATCGGATTCCAAAAGTGTAGCGCCGGCGCTTATCCGCCAATCCTCGTTGATGGCGAAATCCGCCCAAGCTTCGGCGCCGTAAATCCCGCCGTTCAAACCGTTGCAGTAACAGGCTGGTAGAACGCCCGGCGGCGTCAGGTTCAGCGTCCGAACGCCCTCATATTCATGGTAGTAGAGATTGATCGAGAACGATGACCAAGCGTTGGGTTGGCGGCGATAGCCCAGTTCGTAAGCTATGAGATATTCAGATTGGAATTGGCCGGGCACGACGACACCCGGAATTTCGAGTTCGTAGTCGATGCGGGACGGCGTCCTAACTGCACGTGATACGGCTGCCCACACCAGCGAATTCTCCGCCGGATGCCAAGCGAGGCGTGCGCTGGGCATATATTCTAAATCGGTGAAGGTGTGATCTTCGAGTTTCAGCCCTAGAGTAAGCGATAGGTTGTCGCGCAGCGCGATCTCATCTTGAATGAAGATGTTGGCTGTATGCAGCGTGTTTTGCGGCTCCGCCAAACCTGCGGGGCCAGGCGTTATAAATTCGCTTTCCGAAATCCGGTAGCCGCCACCCCAAACGATCTGGTGCGCACCGCCCACAGCGAAGGTGTGCTGTAGCTCGATATCCCACATGTGCAGTTCATCGCTCACACTCCCGGCCGCGGCCGCAGTGTGGGAATAGAAGCCTTGCAGCTCAAAACTTGAGCCATCTTCGAGCAGGCGCCTCCAGCGGCCGAGGAGATGTGACCCCGTATTGTCAGATCTCTCGTCTAGGCGATCGTGATAAGCGCCCTGCAGCATGAAGCTGTTGCTCAGCCCGCCCCAATCGCTTCGGAAGCCAACTTGTCCGAGTTGCCAGTCATCGTTCGCCTCGGCGCCAGTGGTCGTAAACAGAGAACCGCGATCGAGCGCTGACGCATAAAGGCGATAGCTGCCGTTATCGCCGATGCGTCCGCCGTAACGCAGGTCAGCGCGGCTATCGATGTCGCCTGCGAAGATGTCGGCTTGGAAACCCTGGGTGTCGGCGGCGCTTTGCGTAATGATGTTGATGACGCCGTTCACCGCATTGGCGCCCCAAAGCGTCCCGCCGGGTCCGCTGATCACTTCGATACGCTCGATGTCTTGCAGCGGGACTTGTTGCTGATCCCACAGCACGCCGGAATAGAGCGGGTGATAGACGCTTCGGCCATCGATCAGAACGAGCAATTTGTTCGAGGCTTGAAACGAGTTAAAGCCGCGTGCGCTGATGGTGTAGTACTGGGAATCCACCCGCGCGACTTCGAGGTTTCGCGCGAGCCGAAGCACCTCCGGAAGGCTCTGCCCACCCGAGCGACGGATGTCCTCGCTCGTAATCACCTCGATCGCCGCTGGCGCTTCCGAAATGGATTCCGGACGCCGCGAAACGGAGGTGACCTCCAAGTTGGCCAGTTGCTCGATGGTTAGTTCATGAAGCTCATCGAGCTGTTCGGGCGTCTCCGGCCGGGCGGCTCCAGCGCAGGCGCAGAACGCGCCGAGGGCGATAACGCCGCACGCAGAAATTCGTCGGTTCATGGCCCCTCCGCCGAACAACCGAGGGAAACGCGGGGGACGGAGATAGGTTCCTTAGAGGCAGCGCTCAAAAATCGTCGATGTCCACGACCCCGCTGGTTGGGTCGTCGCCGTCCTGGGCGAGATTTGCCAACAGTCGGCGGGCGGCCGCCTCGGCATTGGCGAGGTTCTGCTCGATTTCGTCCATTGCAGCATGATCGTCGGTGATGATTTCGTCGATGCTCGCTTTGCACACGCCAATGAGGTTAAGCAGCCGCCGTATCGGCGGCGCCAACGGGCGTCCGTCCGGTGGATCGGCTTTAATGGTGTTCAAGCTCGCCCCCAAACTCTGGAACCAGACGCGGCTCACGCCGCAACAACTCAGCCGTCGTCACCATGACGGCCCACTCGCCGAGCAGTGCAGTCAGCACGCTATCGACAAGTTCGGGCGCGTGATGGGTGAGTGCTGAAGACGCGATGGCGTCGCTTACGAAAACGAGTTGCGCGCCTGATCGCTCTGCATCGACGGCGCTGGCGAGACAGTCTCGGGCTGCGGTGAAGCCGAGCACGATCGCGTATCGCAGTGGCGGTCGGGCACGCGCAAGGTCGGTGCTGTCAAACAGCGAGGATGCCCGTTTGCGCAGTACGGGTTCGCTCGGATTTGGCTCAAAACCAGGTATCGGCGCAAAGCGTGGACCGTCGCCTGACGTGTGTACGTGCCAGACGCTCAGATTCTGCCGCCTGGCCCAAGCCAGACATGCGCCAGCGTGAATAAGCGCCGTATCGGCGCGTGGCGCAAAGCAGGGGTCGGCTGGATCGATATAGGCGCGCTGCAAGTTTAGGCACACGAGCACAGGCGCCGAACGTGATTGGATTAGGCTCATCGGCTTCGACCGCGCGCGGCAGGGCGTTCCAGCACGCCAGGACGGTCCCAATCTCCCTCCGGCCTCAGCAAGACCATCGCGGGCGTGTCGCCGGAAATGGCGTTTGCCGGAGGCTCAAGGTCGCGCTCGATCTCGACATAGTCGAAGTCGGAAAACTTGAACGCCGGACGCTCATCGCGCACCCGCACCTTGGCGGTACGCATCCAATATTTCAGCAAGCGTGTTTGGATGTGGCCCAGAACACGGCGATAGCCTTTGCGCGCAGCCAGATCGAGCGCCGCCTTGACCAACGCTGCCGAAGCCTCGCCGCTGCGGTGGGATGGGCGGATAGCGACACGCTCGATTTTGGCGAAATCAGCAAACCAACGGATGCGCATCGTTCCGACCGGCTCTTTGCCAACTCGTACGAGCAAGTGTGTAGCGCCGGCGAGATCGTTGCCATCGAACTCTTCGCGGTACGGGCAGTTTTGCTCGCCTACATAAACCAGCGTGCGCACGCTCATGACTTCGAATAGTGTTTCGACATCTCTCACGACGGTGACGGTTACGGCGCTGTCGCGTTTGAGGGCGCGTGTCATGCGCGCACTCCAGCTGAGATCATGTTGGGCGGAATCTGAAAGAGCCCGTCCTGATCGCTGGCGATGAAGCCAATCGATTGCAGCGCCCGGACGCCGTCCGCCGTCACCGCACGCGCGAAGGTCGGCACCGCCCAGTAGAGCAGGCGATGAATATCAACGCTGGCTTTGAGCACCGCGCGGGCGCCGTCTTTGTTGGTGGCCGCAAAGCCCCAACCATAATACGCGGCCGGCTGTTCGCCGGCGCGCGCCACTAGAGCAAGGTCTAGCGCCACGGCGTTGAAGCGTCCTTGCTCAACTGCCGCGAGGCCAGCCTCGTTGAGGGGAAACGCCGCCAGCAGGCCACAGAGGGCGCCATCCTGGCGCAAGCCGAAAACGGACGCGCCGAAGTGCGCTTGCAGCGCCGCAAGACGGGCGTCAGTTGCTATGCCTTCGCCTATAAGTTGTGTTGCGAGAGCCCGCGCGTCACGAATGCCGTCTGCGTCCAGCGCCTCCAAACCATGCACGGCCGCCACCGCTGCAACATGAGCCGGCAATGTGTTTCGGCCTTGCGTGGCACTCGCTTCTGCGAACACTTTCATCTTGCTACGCCCTTCAAACTCGCGCCTCATGGTTCTAGACAGCAAGGAACCGGCCACGCTTGAGCGGATGTCCAATGGGGGCTGACAAGAATACCGATAGCGCGGTGAGTTTGCCGGCGAGTGCGCGCGCCGACTGGGCGGATCTGCGTGTGTTTCTCCACGTTGCGGAAACCGGCAGCATCAGCGCCGCCGCACGCAGTCTGCAGCTATCGCAGCCTACGGTAAGTCAGCGCCTGCGAGATCTCGAAGTGAGGTTGAACACGCAACTGGTTGCGCGTGGTCCGCAAGGTGTCGTGCTGACCGAAGCCGGCGCGCGTATCCGCGATCATGTGGCTGTGATGCAGCGGTCAGCTTCAGCCATCGACCGCCTGCTGCGCGAATTCGACGAAAAGCCAGAGGGTAGAGTTAAGATCGCGGTGCCGGATGGCATCGGTTCATTCTGGATCGCGCCTCGCATTCCCGCGCTTCAGCGTGTTCATCCAGGCGTCACGCTATCGATTGATGGCGGGTTCTGGTCAGACAGTACGTTGCGCGACGAGATCGACATCTCAATCCAGTATGACACGCGAGGCTTTGGCGAGCAGGTGGTCGAGCCACTTGCAACCGTGCATTATGCGCCGTTCGCCGCCGCGTCTTACCTTAAGCTTTACGGTGTCCCGAAATCACAAGCCGAGCTAGCAACGCACCGCACCGTGCATCACTCGGCCGTTCAATTGCAGAAGGAAACGTGGGATCCGAAAGCGGAGGCCGTGCGCACGCTCTCGGCGTACAATGTTGAAACAAACTGTAGCGCAACCTTGCTGATGTCTGTCATGGCCGGCGCCGGCATCGCCTTCCTGCCGACCTGTGCCGCGTCATTCATTCCAAATTTGGTCATGCTGAGCGAAGCGCCTGCGGCCTCGCCGAAGCTCTATTTGGTTTACGACGCAGCAGTGGCTCGCACAACACGCGCCAAAAGCGTGCTGACCTGGCTGCAGGACATCTTTGCGCCAGCGTCTAATCCCTGGTTTGCGGACGAGTTCGTCCATCCGCGCGAGTTCAGTATGCACTCCGGCGCCGGAACGATGACATTCGAGCCCCCCGAATGAGGCGCTAGACGCGGTCTGCGCAAAATCTGCACAATGAAACAGAGCTGCCTGCGCAGTTTCGCCATCGTGGCTGCGCGGCGATGAACCAGTTTTGCCGCCCATGACGCAGCCTCCTGCTTCAACCGGCTCCGCGACGGCGCCGCCCCGCCCAACTGCCCTGGCGCCGCGCGGCGGCGGCCGGTCAGCTCCCGCGAGCGACCGGCCGCTACCCCAGCCGGCTCGCAGCCGACGCTTCGATGACGTGTTTTGAGCCGCTGGCGCGGTCGTGGTCGCGGACTATACTCGCGGCGGATTTTCAAATGGCTCCTCGCATCCTCATCGTCGATGACGACCCCCACATCCGCGACGTGATCTGTTTTGCGCTGGAGAAAGCTGGCCTCGCCGCCATCACTGCGCAGGACGGCGGCGAAGCTATGCGTCGCTTCGAGAGCGATAAGCCCGATCTCGTCGTGCTTGATATCGGCATGCCGGAGATGGACGGGCTCGAAGTTTGCCGCCGCATCCGCCGCCAGGGCGAAACGCCAATCCTGTTCCTCTCCGCGCGCAGCGATGAGATCGACCGCATCGTCGGGCTCGAACTCGGCGGCGACGATTACGTCACCAAGCCGTTCAGCCCGCGTGAACTGGTGGCGCGGGTGACCGCGATCCTCAAACGCGCCAAAGCCGCAGTCGCGGAAGCGCCGGCGCCAGAGGGCGTGTTGCGGCGCGGGGAGCTGTCACTTGATACGCCGCGCTTCGAAGCCTCGTTCGCCAACGCGGTCGTCGCGCTGACAGCGCTTGAGTTTGCGATCATCCGCATGCTCGCCACCCGCCCGGGTATAGTCTTCAGCCGCGACCAGATCATGGATGTCGCCTACCCGGACAATGTCCACGTCTCCGATCGGACGATCGATAGCCACGTCCGCAACATTCGCGCCAAGTTTGCCGCGGTCGGCTGCGCCTCGGTGATCGACACAGTGCATGGCGTCGGCTTCCGCCTCGGCGCGAAGGTCTGACGTGCAGCCCGCGAAGTGGCGGCCCAGCATTGGCATGATCACGGCGGCGATGATCGCCTCTGCGCTGCTATTGCCGCTGATCGGGCTGCTCTTCTTCCGCCTCTACGAAAACCAGCTGGTTCGGCAAACTGAGTCGGAGCTGATCGCACAGGGCGCGATGCTCTCGGCTGTGTACGCCCGCGAGATTGAAGCTGCGGAGCCGGGCGCATTTCCGCTTGGCCCGCCGCGCCCTGACGCTGATCCGGCGATTGTCATCGATGAGCGCTACGCGCCGATCCTACCCACGCTCGATCTTGCATCCTCGCCCATTCTGCCCGCGCGCCCCGCGCCAGCGCCCGCAACCGTTCCGCCGAGCGCCAATGCGCTACAGGTTGGGCAGGCGTTGACGGCAATCACCCAATCAACTCAGCGCACCACGCTCACCGGCTTTCGCCTTCTCGACGCCAACGGAGCGGTCATTGGCGGGCGGGAGGACATCGGCTCATCGTTTGCCCATATCGAAGAAGTGCAGGGCGCAATGGCCGGCCAGTTTCGCGTGGTCATGCGCGTGCGCGATGAGATGTCGGAGCCGCCGCCGATCTATTCGATCAGCCGCGGCGCCAAGATTCGCATCTTTGCGGCGTTTCCTGTTTTTGTTGACGATCGTGTTCGGGGCGTCGTTTATGTCTCGCGGACGCCGGATAACATCCTGCGAAATCTTTACCGAGAGCGCGAGAAGCTGCTGGCGGCGGCGCTGATGATGCTTGGCGCGGCGACTGTGATTGGGCTGGTGTTCGTGCGCACGATCGCCCGGCCGATGCGGGAGCTGGCTTCCAAGGCTGAAGACATCACCGCTGGCCGCGCCGATGCTATTGGCCCGCTGCAACGCCACGGCACCCGCGAACTCGCGAGCCTGACGCAAAGCTTCATGACGATGGCGAAGCGGCTATCGGATCGCTCTGACTATCTTAGCGGTTTTGCCAACCACGTCTCGCACGAACTGAAATCACCGCTCACCGCCATCAAAGGCGCGGCGGAGCTGATGCGCGACGCCGAAAGCTCAATGACGCCGGAGGAGCGCGAGCGCTTCTTGACCAATGTTTTGACCGACACTGACCGGATCAGCATTTTGTTGGATCGCCTGCGCGAAATGGCGCGGGCCGATAACCCAGAGCTTGGCGGTTCGGCCAGTTTGCCGACCGTCGTCCAGAGCCTGCGCGAACGCTTCGAGGGCCTTACGATTACGCTCGGCGAAGCGCCCATGCCGCTCGGGATGTCCGAGGAGAATGCCCAGATCGTCTTCGGTCATTTGATCGACAACGCCGTTCGCCATGGCGCCACCGGCGTCAGTATCGAAGCCGTGGAGGAGGACGGCGCGGTCCGTGTCCGTGTTGCTGACAACGGAAGCGGGGTTTCCGCCGGCAATCGACCGCGCATTTTCGATCCGTTTTTCACCACGCGCCGTGCTGAAGGCGGCACTGGCATGGGCCTCGGCATCGTCCGCGCGCTGCTGCGCGCGCATGGCGGGGATATCGCGCTGGAAGAGAGCGAAACCGGCGCCAGTTTCGTGCTGACGATCCCCGCTGCGCAAAGCCTGCACACAACATCCTGACCGGCTGCGCCGCGCCGCGCACGCGTCTGCACGCCGCGCTGCCAGTGTGCTGGCGTGCTTGCTTCCGCTCCTCCACGCTTTGATCCCGGCCGCGCCGCTTTCGCCGCCGCGATCCTCGTGTTGGCGGCGGGGCCAATCATTTGGCTGATCAACACCTGGTTTGATCCGGCGTTCGATTCGCATGGTTTTGTGTATTTCGCCGCCGTCGCTGCGCTTGCCGCCTGGAGCCTGAGCAGTCCGCGCCAAGCGACCTCCGGCCAAGACGAACGTATCGCTGTTCTGCTGCTGTCCGCTACAGCGCTTGTTCGGCTCATCGCCCAAGTCTCCGCCATCGATACGATCGGCGCGCTGGCCCTCGTGATCGATGTTTATGCGCTCGCCCGGCTGGCCGGGCTGCAGCACCGTGCACGCGCCCTCTCACCGTTCTGGCTTGCGGTCGCATTTGCCTTCGCGCTGCCGCTGGAGCGCATCGTTCAGCGCTCGATCGGCTTTCTGCTGCAGGACGTCTCGGCGCAGGGCGCCTGCGCCGCGCTTTCGGCGCTGTTCGGTGATGTCCGATGCGCCGGCGTCCGCATCACCGTCGAGGGCGCCGACGTGTTGGTCGATCTGCCGTGCTCGGGGGCGCGTGCGCTCATCATGTTCGGCTTTGCTTTCGCTATCGCCGCCACGTTGGCGCGGCCGCGGCTCCCGATTGCGTTGGTGGGCGCTGCGATTGCACTGGCGGCGGCGCTGGCTGGCAACGTTTTGCGGATCACGTTGCTGGCGAGTGGTGTCGCTATCGGACCGGAGGCGCTCGGGTTCGATGTTATGGCGCAGCCATGGCACGATCTTGTCGGGCTGATCGCGCTCGGCGCCGCCGCGCCGGCGCTGTTCATCTGGGCGCGCCGGGTCGGGCCGGATGTGGCGACTGTCAAAGCGTCTAAAGCAAGCGTCCGACGCCATCCTCCATGGCGCGCTGGCGCATTTCTCATCACTGCCGTCGCTATCGTCAGCGCGCCGCGTACGCCGCTCGATATTACACCGCGCGATGTCAGCATCGCTGCGCCGGAGCGCATTGGCGTGCATCGCGCGGTCGGGCTGCCGCTCACAAACCAGGAGCGCGTCTACTTCGAGCAATTTGGCGGCGCGGCGGTGAAAGCCGCGTACGGTCCCAATGCGCTCATGCTGGCGCGTACCACATCGCCGCTGCGCCATCTCCACGCGCCAGATGAGTGCCTGCGCGGCCTCGGTTATCGCGTCAGCTATCGCGGTATGCGTTTTGCGCCGACGCCGACGGCGCAATATCGGGCTGTCGATCCCGAAGGCCGTGCCTTCCGCGTCGAAGTCAGCTTCCTCTCCGATCGCGGGCACCGCGTGGCCAGTGTCTCAGAGGCCGTGTGGATTTGGCTGAATGACCGCTCGACCGTCTGGACCGCCGTCCAGCGCATCACGCCCGAATACACCATCGATCATCTCGCCTTCGACGCCGGAGTCTTCGCCGCGCTCGACCAGCCCACGCTCACCGCAGCAGGAGGAAACCATGCTCGCTAGACGTTTCGTTGTCGTGTTGTTGGGGAGCTTTGCGCTTCTCAGCGGCTCATTTGCGCGCGCGCAGGCCGCAGGGGAAGCGCCGCTCGACGCGCTAGGCGGGCATATGCGTGCTGAAGTGAATGGCGAGACCATGCTGCTGCCGCTGACCAACAGCGACTTCAGCGTCGCTATCGATGGCGATCTCGCCACAGTCTCGCTGGTGCAGACGTTCGAGAACCCAACCTCGACGCCGATGAACGCGACCTATCTGTTCCCGCTCAACGAAGACGCTGCCGTCCACGCCATGACCATGCAAGTCGGCGATGAGGTGATTGAAGCGCAAATCCGTCGCCGCGAGCAGGCGCGCCAGGAATTCGAGCAAGCGCGTGAAGAGGGCCGCGCTGCGGCGCTGCTCAGCCAACATCGGCCAAACATGTTCACGCAGGAAGTGGCGAACCTGATGCCGGGCTCCACCGTGCGTATCACCATCCGCTATTCGCAAAGCGTGCCGCGGGTCGATGGCGCCTACGAACTGGTGCTGCCGCTCGTGGTTGGTCCGCGCTACAACCCGGCGCCGCGTGCGACGGCGCAGCTGGTGAACGAAACCGAGGCGCCCCGTCAGCAGACTGGCGTTTGGAACATCGGTCCGCCGCCTGCACAGCCGCGCGGCGTTTTTGGCCTTACCCTGCCCAGTGAAATCGCGCCTGAGCGAGTTTCGATCGCTGTCGATCTCGAAGCGGGCCTGAATATCGCCAATGTCGCCAGCGCCACGCATCGGCTCAACGTCAGTGGCCAGGGCCGTCAGAGGCGCGCGGTGCTGGCGGAAGATCGCGTCATCGATAATCACGATTTTGTCCTACGCTACACGCTCGCCGGCAGCGCCGTGCAGGCCGGTGTGCTGACTCACTCGGATCAGCGCGGCGGCTTCTTCAGCCTCGTGGTCGAACCACCCGCGGCGCCAAGCGAAGCGCAGATCATGCCGCGCGAACTCGTCTTCGTGCTCGACACGTCCGGCTCGATGACCGGCGAACCCATCGAAGCCAGTAAAGCTTTCATGCAGCGCGCGCTGACGACGCTGCGCCCGGGCGACTATTTCCGCATCATCCAGTTCGGCTCGACGCCGCGCGAGTTCACCGATGGGCCGGTGCCGGCGACGCAAGCCAACATCGCACGCGCAGCGGCCTTCGTACGCGGCCTCAGCGCCGATGGCGGCACCGAAGTCGTGCCGGCGATGCAGCAGGCTTTCGCGGTGCGGCAGCAGCCAGACACGCTGCGCATCGTTGTCTTCCTGAGTGATGGCTACATTGGCAACGAAGCCGAAGTCTTGCAGTTCATGGCGCAGCATCTTGGCCGCGCGCGGGTCTATGCGTTCGGCGTCGGTTCATCGGTGAATCGTTATCTCCTGTCTGAGATGGCGCGCCGGGGTCGCGGCTTTGCCCGCTACATCGATCCGACTGAGACTGGCCTCGAAGCGGCGCACGATTTAGCCGATCGCCTCGACATGCCGGTGCTGACCGATATCCGCATCGATTGGGGCAATCTCGCGCCCACCGACGTGACCCCAGCGATCATTCCGGATCTCTTTGCTGGTGACTCGCTGCGCCTCATGGGCCGCTTCACCGGTCAGCGTTCCGGTACAATTGTCGTGCACGGCAACGTCAACGGTCGCGCTGCGCGTATGCCGGTGCAGGTGACGCTCTCGGATGTGCCAACCAATGCAACTGCCTCTACGTCGGCGATCCCGATCATCTGGGCGCGCGCGCAGGTGGGCGATTTGATGCGCGACTACAGCAGCTCCGCTGAGCTCCGCACACTGCAGCTCAACACCGCGCAGTTGGAGGAGCGCGTCACTGCGCTCGGCCTTGAGTACGCGCTGGTTACGGATTGGACGTCGTTCGTCGCTGTTTCGCGGCGGATCGTGAACGCTGATCCGAACAGCGCGCGGAACGCCGACGTGCCGCTGCCAATGCCCGCCGGTGTCGGCCCTGAAGCGTACGGCATGTCGCCGGCCGGCTTTGGTGGCGCCTCGACGCCTGAGCCTGGCTTCTACGCACTTATGGCGCTGTTGCTTTTGCTGGGTTGGATCACTTGGCGCCGTCGCGCGGCCATCGCGCACTGACTAATTGGGGTGGCGTGCCTGCGCGCCACCCCAACGCTCAGTTCTCGGTGCTCACTTGAAATGAGTACTCAACCTCAATCGGGCCGTCGGCAACTGAACGCCCATCGACTCTCTGCGGAAAGGCTGTCGTGCTCTGTCGTGCTAATCGCTCTGCTGCATTTCCAAAACCCATATTCGGCGGGTTTTCGCGTGTGGTCGCGCAGGTGTGCAGGTTGCCGTCGAGCGCCACGTAGCACCGCACAACCGCTGCGCCCGATATGCCGCGCTCCAACGCGGATCGCGGATAGGCGCGTTGCATTTGTGTGGAAGAGGGGCGCTCTCGCACCTCGGCGGGTATGATGGATGGCGCTGCAATCGGCGGCGGCGTCGCAACCGGCGGAGGCGGAAAACTTGTCTGCTGCTGCGATGGCGGCGGCGGATCGAGTTCCTGCGTGGCGGTGGTGTTATGGTCCTCAGGCGGCGGCGTCGCTGCGGGGCGCGCCGCGATCGGAATCGGCGCTGGCCGATGTTCGCGCGCTGCGGCTAGGGCGGAATAAAAATCGTTCAGGAAATTGTCTGGCACGCCGATGTTCGGCAACTCGTAGGCGGCCAAGTTCAATCCTGCCGCGGTGTCGTTCGGATCGACAAAGGCGAGCGAGACGCTCGCGCTGTTGACCTCGCCGATGACGACAAGCTGCGCCCCGTATTGTTCGCCGATGCGCCGCGCGCGCGCCATTACGGAGCCGGCGTTGCGCTCAAAGCTCGACACACCGCGCTCTGGCATCGCGATCTCTTCGGGCATCTTGTAGACGCGAAGATCGCCGGGCGCGTTTTCGAGCCAATCAACGAGCTGGCGTCGCACTTCATCGTCGAGATCGAAGCCAATCGGCTGTCCGCCGGCGCCCACGCCGAGATTCACATCGCCGTCGAGTCCGGCGACGATCACGCAGGTCGCCTGGCTTGGGCACATTTCGGGCATCGGTCGAAAAGGGGCGTAGGGATTGCTGAAATACGCGGCGACCGCCAGCGCGCCGGTGCCGGCGACTCCAAGCAATTTACCCCAGCTATCTCCGAGATTCATCGCGACTACCCTCTGCAATCCAGGGTAAGCGCGGTGGCGGGGTAACGCCAATCAAATATTACCGCATTGAGAGATGGCTAGCCCTTGGATGCGATGAGTGCGTCGTCGATCTCACGCGCCTTGGCCGCGGCCGGCCGCGCTGAAATGCGTGCTACGTATGCCTCGAATGCCGGCCGTTTCTCGAGCGTGCCAAATTGCAGGCCCCACATGATTTGGGACCCGAGATAGAGGTCGGCAGCCGTGAAGGTATCGCCGACGAGGTAATCGCCCCGCGAAACCGCGAACTCGAGCGTGTCGATCACTTGCTCCCGCGAGCCGTAGCCGACCATGCCGCGCTTTTCGTCGGGTACGACAACTCCAAGCGCTTGGTTTGAGGCCATCGCCTCGACGGGCCCTGCGCCGTAGAACATCCAGCGATAATAGGCACCGCGCAATTTATCGCCGATGGGTGGTGCGAGCTTCGCTTGCGGGAAAGCGTCCGCCAAATACGCGCAGATGGCGGCGCCTTCTGTCACGATAACGTCGCCATGACGGATCGCCGGGACCTTACCCATCGGGTTGATCGCAAGATAGTCAGCACCCTTCATCGTCGTTCCGTAGTCCAGCACCAGGGTTTCGTAGGTCTCCCCCACTTCTTCCAGCATCCAGCGAACGATGCGTCCGCGCGACATTGGATTTGTATAGAAGGTGAGCGTCGTCATCGGTGCTTCTCCTCGGTCAGGGACTTTGGCATAAGCCGGTCATGGCCAAGAGCAAGCAGATTACGATCTACGGCATCCGCAACTGTGACACGATGAAGAAGGCGTGGACCTGGCTCGATGCGAAGGGCCTCGCTTACACGCTGCATGATTACAAAAAAGCGGGCATCGATAAAGCCACGCTGGAAGCGTGGGCCGAGCAGGTGGGGTGGGAAGTACTGCTGAACCGCGCCGGGACGACGTTCAAGAATTTGCAGGAGAAGGACAAAGAGAATGTCACCGAGAAGAAGGCGATTGCGTTGATGCAAGCGAATCCGTCGATGATCAAACGCCCGGTGCTCGATGTTGGCGGCAAGCTGATCGTCGGTTTCAAGCCGGAGATTTACGCGGCGGCGTTGGGCTGAACGCGCGCGAGCATCCAGTCCGCGGCGCGGTCCAGAATGTCCGCCAATACATCCGCATCCTTGCGCCCGCTTTTGGCCGGCACATGAAAGCTGTGGTCCGCGTCGGGGTAGAGTGCGAGTTCCGCCCGCGCGCCGAGTGCGTCAACCACTGGGCACAGCAGAGTCAGATCAGCCAGCGCATCTTTCTCGCCTTGCAGGAACAGCATGGGCGCATCGACTTCGCTCAAATGCGCTGCGCGCTCATCGCTGGGCTTGCCCGCCGGGTGCAGCGGAAACGCGAAGAACACGAGGCCCCACACGCCGGGCAACGCCGCCTTCGCCTGTGTTTGTGACGTCATGCGCCCGCCGAATGACTTGCCGCCAGCGAAAAGCGGCAGGCTCGGCGCAAGCTTTCTTGCTTCCGCGACCGCCGCTCGCACCGCCGCGTGCGCCAGCGCCGGCGCGTCCGGCCGTTTCGACCCGCGCTCCACATAAAGGAAATTGTAGCGCAAGGTCGCGACGCCGCGCGCCGCAAGTCCGTCCGCAATCGCCGCCATCGATTTGTGTGCCATCCCGGCGCCGGCGCCGTGCGCGAACACGTAAAGCGCACGCGGGTCATCCGGCGCTAGCCACAGCCCGGAGGTGCCGGCGTCGCCGACTTGAATGGAGATTTGCTGAGGTGTCACGGCCTCAATATGGCGCCTTTCTCGAGATGCTCGCCCAGTTTTTTGCAGCAGCTCCTGCCATCCGGCTTCGCGCATCTTGATGCCGTCAGCGCCGTCGAAGAACGCGCCGTTCTCGGAGAAGATCAGCCGCGTACCTTGCTGCGCAGACTTGAACTCCACTGTCGCAAGCGAGACGCTGAAGCGCACACCGTTGCGGTCCATCGCATAGGTGAAAATGATCCGCTCGTTGGGGACGATCTCGTTGAAGGCGGTGTCGTTGCCGAACCAAGTCTCTTCGCCGAATGTCTCGACGCCCTTTTGGTGATGAAACTTGCTCCTCTCGGCGCCGCCTTCGCGGAAGTCGAGTTCGTAGGATTGGATGTCCCAGCCTTCGCCTTCGGCGAACCAGGCGCGCTTGGCGGTGGGATCGGCCCAGGCCGCAAACACGCGCTGCGGGCTTGCCTCATAGCGGCGTTCGATGATGAAGCTGCCGTGTGTAGTGGTCGTCATGGCGCTCACGCGTTCAGGAAGGTTTCGAGTTGGCCGAGAAGGATGCGCGTGCCGTGTTCGCGCTGGCCAGCGTCGTCGTAGCCATCGAGGTAGGCCCCTTGCTCCGTGTAGATGAGCTTGGCGCCTTTCGCTGACGGCTTGAGCTCTGTCGTACCGAGCGAAACCGAGATGCGCGTCGCGTCGAGGTGCAGCTCGTAGGACATGACGATGCGCTCGTTTTCGACGATGTCCCAGTATTCGCCGCTCATCTTGTGGATCACGCCGCCGGGAGGGCCGCCGCTACTGACTTCTTTGCCGCCGACGCGGAAGTCGAGCGTGTGCGTGGAATTCCACTCGGACGGGCCGCCGAACCATTTCGACTTCTGCTTCGGGTCGGCGTACGCGGCGAACACCTTTTCTGGCGGGTGTGCGTATTCGCGCTCGATGACAAATGTGGCGTGCGTGACGTCTCGTTCGCTCATTGCGCAAACTCCTTGGCGAGATTGTCGAGCGCGGCGTTCCAGCCGAACTGGTAGCCTTTCTCCATCTCCGATCCATCGAACGCCACGATCTGCATCGTGAGCAGCAGCCGCGTGCCCGCGCCGGCCGCTTCCAGTTCGACACCGATCAGCGCCGCCGAAACGCGCGTCTCGCCGTGGGATACATCCTCTGCGAATACGATGCGCCGGTCGGTCTTGATATCGATGTAGTTGACAACCGCGACGTAATCGTCGTTGCCTGGCTCGATGCAGCGCGAGATATCCCGTCCGCCTTCCCGAAAATCAGCCGCGTCGTACTCGATCCGAATGTTGTCCGCCGGCGCCGACCAGCGCGTGCGCGCTTCCAGATCGGACCAAGCCTTGAAGACGCGCGCTGGCGCGGCGCTGTAAGTCCGCTCCATGACGATGGTGGCGTGTGTCAGGGCGGTCATGCTCACGCTCCCGGATACATATGAAATAGCGGCTCGGATTCCTTCACGGCGCGCGCAAAGGAAGGGCGCGCTTTCAGGTGCTCCAGGTACCCCGCAATGCGCGGGAAGGCGCCGTCGAGCGGCACGTTGCGTGTGGCGTACCAGAGGGCGGGCGCTGCGGCGCAGTCGGCTAGGCTAAAGTCGTTCCCAACGAGAAATTCGCGCGAGCCGAGCTGCGCTTCGATGACGGCGTAGATGCCGCGCACGACACGTTTTGCTTCCTCGACGCCATACGGATCGCGCTGGCCATCGGGCCTAATGTTATCGACAACGATTTTGCTCATCGTCGTGTTCAGGTGATCGCACACGCGGTCCCAGCGTCGCACTTCGAGCGCGGTGTCGAAGTCCGCCGGGATGAAGCGGGTGTGGCCGCGATAATAGTGATCCAGGTATTCGATGATCACCGCCGTTTCAGCCACCATCGCGCCGCGATCGCGGTCCAACAGGATCGGAAACTTCCCCATCGGCCATTTGGCGATGAAGTCTGCGTATGTGTTCTGATCCACCGTGATGAACTCGAACGGCGTGCCGTTCTCATAAAGCGCAGTGAGCACCTTCCACGTGTAGGAAGATATCGGGTGGCCGTAGATCGTGAGCATCAGTCGTCCTTGGTTTCGTCGAGAAATTGTCCGAGCCGATCCAGGCGTCGCTCCCAAAGCGCGCGCCGTTCGGCGATCCAGTGTTCGGCTTGGGTGAGCGCTTTCGGGTCAATCGAGCAGGTGCGGACGCGCCCGACCTTCTGGCTCTTCACCAGCCCACTCGTTTCCAGCACCGCGAGGTGCTGCATCACGGCTGGGAGCGACATGGCCAGCGGTTTGGCCAATTCGCTGACCGTCGCCGGCCCTTGGGCCAAGCGATCGACCATCGCCCGCCGGCTAGGGTCGGCGAGCGCCTGAAACGCCAGATCTAGAAGCGCGTCCTGCCTGAACATAACACTTAAGTATACGCTTAAGTGTTGTTAGGCAAGCCTGTTCCGCATCCAATCCGCAGGGCCGTGGCTGCATACTGGCCGAATGCACGAAAGAGTCGGACGATGCTGAGTAACGGGTTTGAGAATTGGATGGTGGCGCTCTTCATTTTCGGAGCGGTAGCCATCTCGATGCTGGGCGCCGGCTGGTCGCAATGGCTGGAGCACAAACGCCGCGCGCAGGCGATGGACATCATCAAGGCAGCGCTGGAAGCCGGCAGGGAGCCGCCGCCCATTCTCTATGAGCAACTGGGTAAAACCAACACGAGCAAGCCGCCGTGGAGTGAGTTCGTCGTCTTCACCGCTCTCGGTTTTGGCTTTTGGATCGCTTACGCCACCGCCGATCCAGATCGTCAGACTGCGTTTCTCGTTATCGCATCGACGATGACCGTCACTGCGCTTGGTTGTCTGGCGCTTGCGTTGATGAATCCCGGCGGCGGGTCAAAAGATTCCGATGACGCCGCATGATGAGGCCCGCCTCATCGCCGCAGCGCGCAAAGGCGACAGCCGCGCGTACGCCGCCTTGGTCGATGCGCATCAGCAAGCGGTTCGCGGGTTTTTGCGGCGTTTTACCGGTGTTTGGGCCGATGCCGACGATATTGCACAAGAGGCGTTCGTGACTGCGTGGGCCAAGCTTAATCGTTTCGAGGGCCGCTCCAGTTTCCGCTCGTGGGTGTCTGGCATCGGCTTTCGTCTGGCGCGTGATGCGCGACGCGCGCACGGGCGGGCCGGGGCTCGCGATGCGGCTTGGCTACAAACCCAAGAAGTGGCTGAGAACGAGGCGCCCATCGAAGACCGCATCGCACTCGAGCGCGCCATGGCTGAGTTGCCAGACGAACAACGCGCCGCCGTCGCGCTTTGCCTCGGTGAAGGGTTTTCGCACGCTGAAGCGGCGGCGATCTTGAAACTGCCGCTGGGCACGGTGAAATCGCATGTGACGCGCGGGCGCGAAAAGTTGCTGCGCGGGTTGGAGACGTCAGATGGACACTGAAGCTCGCCTCCGCGCCGCGCTCGTGGCGGCCGGCGCGCCGGCCCGCGATCCGGGCTTTGCGCTGGCCGTCATCCGGGCTGCCGAGGCCGGGCGATATAAGAAGGAGGCCGCGCGGTCGGTCCTCCGGGCCGGGGGTATCGCGGCCGCCGCTGCCGCCCTCGCTGCCCTTGGCCTAGACTGGGCTGCCGGCAACCCCGCCGCCTTCCAAAATGGCGTTCTGTCCGCCGCCGGCCTGATCAGCCTCGTGGGGCTAGCGCGACTCATGTCGGCCCGGGCTAGGGTGCTGATGAAGCGCTGAATCTGAGTTGCATCCAATTCACCTGGATCGCGCATCCCAGATACAAAGGGGCAAAGACCCCGGGCTATGGAGTTCCTCATGGGTGCGGATGTTTTTGTTCCGTTTGTGTTTTTTGGCTTCCTAGGAGCCATTATTCTGGTGCCGATCTGGCTGAAAGAGCGCACGAAGCGATCGGCTCACGCGTTGATTTCGCAGGCTTTGGAGAAGGGCCAGCAGCTCGATCCCGCCATTTTGCGCCAATTGACCGAGGGGGCCACTAAGCCACCGAAGGATCGTGCGCGCAGCACCTTGGGCAGCGGCGTGGTGCTTTTGGCCTTGGCGATTGGCTTTGTCATCGGCGCCTTCGCCCTCGATGATTTCAGCGGTACGGTCGAAGGCGGCATGATGGTTCCGGCTGCCATCCTTGGAGCCCTGGGCTTTGCCTTTATCTTGCTCGCGATTGTCGATTACTCGGCCAAGAAGAAGGAGCAATGAGTGATCCGTGGCGTCGCGGGGGTTCCAAAATCTGGGGGAAGCGACCGAAGCCGCGCTGATAATCGCGGCCCAGGCACGGAACCAGGCGGCGTTCGGTGAGCTGGTAAAGCGCCGGCAAGGATGGGCCCGCGCCCTGTTGAGAAGAATGTGTCAGAGCCACGCCGAAGCCGATGATCTTGCTCAAGAGGCGTTCATCAAGGCGTGGGATAAGATGGGTGACCTTGAAACCCCGGCGGCTTTTCCGGGTTGGTTTCGTAGGATCGCGGTGACCACGTTCCTGATGGCCAAACGCCGCCAGAAGGCCGTGTTCGAGGAAATCGATGACGCTTCGCCTATAGCGTCGGAAGATTCTACGCCGGAGGCCGCGGCCGGAGCGAAGATTGACCTGGAAAAGGCACTTGCCAGGTTGTCGGATGCTGAGAGACTTTGCGTGACGCTGAACCACGGAGAAGGTTTAAGTCACGCGGAGATAGTCGAAATCACCGGTCTTCCCCTCGGGACGGTGAAATCCCACGTACTAAGAGGGACGGAAAAACTGCGACGGCTATTGGAACCCCAATGACGGATTTTGACGCCCTTCTGAAGCGCTCCTTTGCGGAAGCTCATGAACCGGTCGATGACGGCTTCACCGTCAAGATCGAGCAGGCAGTCTCGCGCCGGGAGAACGCGGTTAAGCTGCGCAATCTGGCGCAAACCGTTGGCCTCGCTGCGGCTGGCGCCGCGCTCGTTTACGGCGGTGCGACCTTCTATGGCGCGTTCGGCCAGGAAGCGATGGCGACGGCGGGCCTGGAAGTCGCCCGCGCCCATGGCGCGTTGAGCGCCACCCCATCTTTGGGCGTCGCTGCTCAGAGCGTCCTCCAATCGCTCGGCACCGGCATGACCCAGATCATTCTGATGACTGCGGCCGCTTTGGCGGGTGGCGCGGTGGTCTATCGCACCACGCAGGAATAACGGCTCAAAACGGCCAGAGGCAAAGGCGGCTCGCGAGGGCCGCCTTTCGTGTTTCTGCCGTCTGGGGTCGGCGCTGGCGCCGCAACGCAGCAACGGCTAGGACTGGCGGTTCCGAACGAGGCCCGAACTTATGTCCCGCCACACTGAAATCCGTCGCGTCACCGCGCCTGACATCACGGCCCGAAAGGGCGGCGAGCCGATTGTGTGCCTCACCGCCTACACCGCGCCAGTGGCGCAGATTCTCGACCCGCACTGCGATCTACTGCTGGTGGGCGACAGCGTCGGCATGGTCGTTCACGGCTTGCCCAATACGGTGGGTGTCACGCTTGAGATGATGATCATGCATGGCCAGGCCGTCATGCGGGGCTCTCAGCACGCCATGGTGGTGGTCGACATGCCATTCGGCAGCTACGAGGGCGATCCGCGCGACGCGTTCGCCAACGCCACCCGAGTGCTCAAGGAAACCGGCGCCCAGGCTGTGAAGGTCGAGGCCGGGCCCCAAATCGCGGCTACCATCGCCTATATGGTCGATCGCGGCATCCCGGTCATGGGGCATGTCGGCCTCCGCCCCCAGGCCGTGAACGTCGACGGTAAGTTCCGGGCCAAGGGCCGCACCCAGGATGAGCGCCAAAAAGTGCTGGCCGAGGCCCGCGCTGCTGACGAAGCGGGCGCCTTCGCCATTGTGATTGAAGGGGTGGATGAGAGTTTGGCCCCCGAAATAACAGCCGCCGTCCGGGCCCCCACGATTGGGATTGGCGCGTCGGCCGAGTGCGACGGCCAGATCCTCGTGACCGATGATATGCTTGGCCTATTCGACTGGACCCCCAAGTTCGTCCGCCGCTACGGGGACATAAAGGGGGCCATCGACAAGGCCGTTTCCGAATATGCAGCCGACGTCCGGGGCCGCCGTTTTCCTGCCGCAGCCGAGACCTATGCCCTGAAGGTCAACGTGCCGCCGCAAGCGCGCGTTGCTCGGGGCGACAAGCGCGGCTAGCTTGCCGCCGATTTTAGGGGGACGAGTCCGCTGCCCAGGCGGGCCTGCGGGTTCGAGGATACCAACCGCGTGACCAACGAAACTGATAGTTTTGTCAACGAAGTCGATGAGAGCCTTCGTCAGGACCGCGCGCTCGCGATGGCGAAGCGGTACGGGCCTTACCTCATTGGCCTCTTCGTTATCATTCTGGCCGCCATGGCTGGCTTCCAGTGGTGGCAGCGCCAGCAAGTCGAGGCGGCGCGCGCGCAGTCCGACGCGTACATGGCCGCGATCGAATTGGCGCAGGCCGGCGATTTCGACGCCGCCAAAACCGAGTTCGAGCGTTTGAGCGGCGAAGGCCCGCGCACCTATCGCGCCATGTCGACGATGCAGGTCGCGTCCATCCTTCAGGGCCAAGGCGATCTCGACGGGGCCATCGCGGCGTTCGATGAGGCGGCTGAGTTGTCGCGCGATCCGATCATGCGCGACACTGCGCGCTTGCGCGCCGCTTATATCGCGGCGGAGACTCAAGACTTCGCCGCACTTCAAACCCGCCTGCAGCCGCTGATCGAATCCGAGACGCGTCTAGCTTATCTCGGTCGCGAACTGCTCGGCGTGGAAGCTTGGGAAGCTGGCGATCTCGATCTGGCGCGCAGCACGCTCGAAAATCTCACGCTCGCTTTTGAGGCGCCGCAAGGCGTGCAGCAGCGTGCGCAACTCGCGCTTTCCGTTATCGGCCCAGCACCCGCGCCCGCAGCAGGCGGCGCAGAGACCGCGCCTTCTCAAGGAGAAAATTGATGAGCCGTCACTTGGGCCGCTTTGGTCCGCTCCTCGCGATCGCGGCCGCCACGGCTTTGTCTGCGTGCTCTACGGTTGGCCGCATCGGTGATGCGATCAATCCCTTTGATGGCGGCAACAATGAGCAACCGGCCACGCCGGAAGACGGCCGCGTGTCGATCCTCGCGTTCGAACAGACGCTGACGCCGGACCCCGCGCTCGCCGCACGTCCTATTACCCTTCCGCCTATGACGGCCGTGGTTGATTGGAGCCAGCCGGGCGGCACCGCAGACAATTCGCCCCCGCATTCAAGCGGCTCAGCCGTATTAGAAGAAGCTTGGCGCGCTAATCTCGGGCAAGGCTCAGACAACCGCTCGCAGATCGCCGCGCCGCCCGTGATTTCTGACGGCAACCTCTACTTCCTCGACGCAGATCACCGCCTGAACGCCTTCCGCGCAAATGACGGCCGCCGCTTGTGGAGTGAGCAACTTCGCCCGAGCGAAGGCCGTGACCGTGTCGCGCGCGGCGGCGGCGTCGCCGCTGGCGGCGGCCGCGTTTATGTGACCACGGGCTTCGGCTTCATCGCTGCGATCGACGGCCAAACCGGCGACGAGATTTGGCGCACGCAAGCCGATGCGCCGTTCCAATCCGCGCCGACGCTTGCGGGCACGCGCGTCTATGCAATCACCAACGACAGCGAATTGATGGCGTTCGATATCGCCACTGGCGCCGTCAGCTGGACCCACCAGGCCATCGCAGAGCCGGCGCGTATTCTTTCGGCCCCGAGCGTTGCGGTTGACGGCGAAACCGTCGTTGCGCCGTTCGCCTCCGGCGAACTGGTGGCGCTATTGGCGGGCAACGGCCGGCGCCTTTGGTCTGACTCGCTTTCGCGCACAGGCCGCCTCACGTCGCTCTCCGCCATCAACGATATCGCCGGTCGCCCGGTGCTGGACAACGGCGTCGCCTATGCCGCCAGCCATTCTGGCGTGCTCGCTGCGATCGATCTACGCACGGGCCAACGGGGGTGGGCGCGCTCTTTCGCCTCGACACAGACGCCGTGGATTGCCGGCGATGTGCTTTACGCCGTCAGCGTCGATGCCGAACTCGCCGCTTTCGACCGCCTCACCGGCAACGTCTATTGGGTGCAGCAACTGCGCCGTTACGAAGACGAAGAGGAACGCCGGGGCCGCGTTTCGTGGGTTGGCCCTATCATGATCGGCGGCCGCCTGGTGTTGGCCAATTCAGTTGGCGATGTGATCGCGGTGACGCCGGAGAACGGCCAAACCGTCGCCACCGCTGACGTTCGCCAACCTGTTTTCATTCCGCCAATCGCCGCCAACGATCAGATTTACATCGTGACCGACAGCGCGCGTTTGGTCGTGCTCCGATGAAATCCGGCCGCCCATGACGATCAAGCTCGCGATCGTTGGGCGGCCGAACGTCGGCAAGTCCACGCTCTTTAATCGGCTCGCTGGCAGGAGACTGGCGATCGTCGACGATACGCCGGGCGTCACCCGCGATCGGCGTGAAGCGAAGGGCCGCCTCGGCGATCTCGACTTCCAATTGATCGACACCGCCGGCTTTGAGGACGTGACCGACGCGTCGCTTGAATCGCGCATGCGCGCGCAGACCGAAATCGCCATTCGCGACGCCGACGTCATTCTCTTCATGATCGACGCGCGCGCGGGCGTGCTTCCGATGGATGAGGCGTTCGCTGCAATCCTGCGCCGCGCCGATAAGCCCGTCGTGCTGGCAGCGAACAAGGTCGAAGGCCGCGCCGGCGATGTCGGCATCAGCGAAGCATACGCGCTTGGCCTCGGCGAGCCGATCGCGCTCTCGGCCGAGCATGGCGAGGGCATGTCCGAACTCTATGCCGCTATCGTCGCGCACGAGGCCGGACCGCCGACCGAGGAAGAGCACGGCGAACCTCGGCCGGCGCGCCCGATCAACCTCGCCATCGTCGGCCGCCCGAACGCCGGTAAGTCGACGCTGGTGAACGCGCTGATCGGCGAAGATCGCCTGCTCGTCGGTCCTGAGGCTGGCATCACCCGCGACAGCATCGCCATCGATTGGCAATGGGGTGGCAAAACCTATCGCCTCACCGACACAGCCGGCATGCGCAAGAAGGCAAAGGTTCAGGGAAAGCTCGAGCGCATGTCGGTCGGCGACTCGCTGCATTCGATCCGGTTCGCGGATGTGTGCGTGCTGGTGATGGACGCGACCGAAGCGTTCGAAAAACAGGATCTCTCCATCGCTGATCTCATCATCCGTGAAGGCCGCGCGCTCGTGTTCGCTTTGGCGAAGTGGGACAAGATCGAAGACACCCGCGCGGTGGCCGAAGAGCTGAAGCTAGTCGCGCGTGAAAGCCTGCCGCAAGCGCGCGGCGCGCCGCTCGTCACCATCTCCGCACAATCGGGCGTCGGCCTTGATCGGCTCATGAAGGCGGTGGAGCAGGCGCACACCGATTGGACCGCGCGGGTCAAAACCAAAGATTTGAACGAGTGGCTCTATGCCTCCATTGCGCGCCACCCACCGCCAGCGGTCGGCGGCAAACGCATCAAGCCGCGCTATCTCACCCAGATCAAAGCCCGTCCACCTACGTTCGTTCTGATCGCGTCGCGCGCAGAAGAAATGCCGGAGAGCTACAAACGCTATCTGGTCAACGGCCTGCGCGAAGCATTCGATCTCCACGCGGCGCCGATCCGGCTCATCGTCAAAGCCGGCAAGAACCCCTTCGCTGACGATCCGAGCTGAAGCTCAGGAACGCCAACCGCGGGGGCAATCAGTCTCAAGCACAGCGCACATATCGCGCCGGATGCGATTGATGATATGCGGGCCGCCGACAGAGGCCGCGCCGAGATCATGCATCACCGCGCCCATCTCCCGTGCGCGCGCAGTGAAGGCGCGCCCCGCAGGTGTTTGGTCGAACGCCTGTGCTGCCGCCATCTCTGCCGCGCTTGGCTGCGTTTGCGCGGGCCCGCCGGTCGCTACGCGTTCTACGCCGTCGGTGACGCTGCGGAGGAAGAATGAGGAGCCCTCGGGTGTGCGCATGAACGCGGCGATATCGCGGAGGTGAGCCTCGCTGAACAACGCCGCAACACGCGGTGCGAACTGTTCGATGACCTGCGGAGCGCCGCGCAGCGCTTCCTCTTGGACCACCGGCCCCAAATTATTCATGTAAGCCAAAAGCGCCTCCTGCCGCGCAGGTGGCAAGGCGATGTACATTTGCGACGCTAGGATGGGCTGGCGAAATTGATGCCCCATCAATTCGAATGCCTGGAGCGAACTGATCTCCAGCGTGCCTGTGTCGATCAGAAACGCATGCAGCATGTCGCGCGCGGCGGCGAGATGGCCAGGCGCATAGGCGCCCGTCGACTGCGTTGGGCTTTGCGCGAAACCTGGAGCAGGCGTCGCTAAGGCGACGCACATCGCCACAAGAAGAGCGAACACAAAACGCATGACTGGCCTTTAGAGCGTTCGGATTTGGTCGCGCAACTCGCGCGGGCAGCGATCATCCAGCGCCGCGCAGATCTCGACGGCAAGCCGTCGCTGAATGCGTGGCTGTAGCCGCGGACTGGCAGCGCGCATCTCGCCTACAAGCAAATTCATGAACGCGCCGCCGTTCTCCATCAGCTGTGGGCTGAAGTGGGTTTCGGCATAATCATTCATCTGCGCCTCTTCTTCGGCGGAGAGGTCGTCAGCGCCGATGCTATCGGGTCCCTTATTGGCGCCCTGCAGCGCCATCCGCGCCATGAACGGGCGCCAGTTCGGATCGCGCAAGAAGTTGGCCAACATTGCGATGTCATTGGCAGAGAGCAACTCTGCGGCGCGCTCGCTCACATTGTCGGCCATGACGAACGTCTCGGCCATGATTTCTTCGCGCATGTATTGCGGCGTGGCCTCGATCACACGATCCAGCGCCTCGCGCCGTTCGCCGCTCGCGCGGCGGTAATAGACCGAGGAGGTGGCCTGCCGGCGATACTCGGGCAGAAACTCGCTCGTCATCGTATCGAAGATGCCGCTGTCGAAGAATAGCGCATGATACACATCACGCACTGCCGAATTAGTGCTGACCTCAGCCGGCGCCGCGACCGGGGCCTCGCGCGGTTGCTCCTGCGCGGCAGCGGCCCAAGGCGCGGCCAAAAGCGCCAAACCCAAAAGCAGATTGCGCAAGCTCATGTGATCCTCCCCAGAGGGCCGGAGCTTAGCATCCGTCCGCGCGGCGTAAATCCGTCACGAGGCTAGGTCGAACACCAGTTCGCTGCGGGACTCGTAAACCTCTCCGGGACGGAGCACAGTGCTTGGAAAATCTGGCCGGTTGGGGCTGTCGGGAAAATGCTGCGGCTCCAAACAGATACCGCTGCGCTGGCCAAAACCGCCGACTGAGCCATCGAGATTGTTGCCGGTGTAGAGCTGCACCCCTGGCGCCGTCGTCCAAAGCGTCATCCGCCGCCCACTAACTGCATCGCTGAGCGCCGCGGTGCGCGTGAGACTTCCGGCGCCGTTCAGAACGAACGTGTGGTCGTAGCCGCCAGCAATTCGGAGCTGCTCGTCTGCCGCATTAATGCGCCCGCCGATCCTGTGCGGCTGGCGAAAGTCGAACGGTGTGCCGCCGACGTCCCGCGCATCAAGCGGGATCATTTCAGGATCGACTGCCAGATACTTGTTCGCTTCAATCTCAAGATCATGCGCGCCGATATCACGCGCGTCTCCGCTCAAGTTGAAATAGGAGTGATGCGTGAGGTTTACGTGCGTCGGCGCCCGCGTTCGCGCTTCAAACGCTATCACCAGCCGATCACGCCTCAGCAGATAAAGCGTCTCAACGCTTAGCTCGCCCGGATAGCCTTCCTCGCCATCACGGCTCACATACCGCAAAACAACGCCCGGATCGCCGTCCCGCATCACCGCCGCGGCCTCCCAGACAACCTTATCGAAACCACCTACGCCGCCGTGCAAATGGCTTGCGCCGTCGTTGGCGGCGAGCTTGTACTCGACGCCGTCGAGCGCAAATCGCGCGCCTGCAATGCGGTTTGCATAGCGCCCAACGATTGCGCCAACGCACGGCGTGCCGATGAGATAGGGCTCTAGATGATCGAAACCGAGCACCACATTCTGGAAGCTTCCATTCCGATCAGGTGTCTCCAGCCGCATCAGGGTCGCGCCATAGGTCATGACGTCGGCGCGAAGGCCTTTTGTGTTGCGCAAGCTGAAGCGCGCGATCTCATAGCCTTCTGCGGTGCGCCCAATCGCATCGACCACGAGTGGATCAAACATCAGATCGCCTGACCCGCCGCCCAGCCACTCGACCAGGCCCACTGAAAATTATAACCGCCAAGCCAGCCGGTCACGTCCACCGCTTCGCCGATGAAGAAAAGGCCAGGCGCCTTGCCCGCCTCCATCGTCTGCTGCGAGAGCGCGTTGGTATCGACGCCGCCCACCATTACTTCCGCCTTCGCGTAGCCCTCCGTCCCGATCGGCGTGAGCGGCCGCGCTTTCAACGCCCGCATAATCTCGATGAGCGCGGTGTCCTTCATGTCGCCGAGCGCAGCGGTAGTCCAAGTGCCGGACAACGCCACAGCAAGTCTCTCAGGTAGCATCTCCGCGAGTGCTGTCTTGAGCTGCGCCTTTGGGCGTTCGCGCTTGCGCGCCGCCAGCGCGTCCTCCGGCGTATCTGGGAGCCAATCGACGCTGATCGCATCGCCCGGCGCCCAATAGGATGACGCTTGCAACACCGCTGGCCCCGAAAGTCCGCGATGTGTAAACAGCGCCGCTTCTCGGAACGCTGTTTTCCCCGCGCTCACGGCGGCGTCCGCCGATATCCCGCTCAGCGGCTGCATCCAGGCGAGATCGGCTTCGCTGAATGTGAGCGGCACAAGGCCCGGGCGCGTGGCGACGATGGGTACACTGAATTGATCCGCGATTTCGAAGGCAAAGCCGCTCGCGCCCAGTTTCGGGATCGGTAGGCCGCCCGTCGCGATTGTGAGCGTCTCGCTCTCAAACGCGCCGGCGCTGGTCTCAACAACGAAACGATCCGGTTTCCGCGCCGCGCTCACGCGCGCGTTGCAGACGATGTCGACACCTGCCGCCAAGCATTCATCCAGCAGCATCCGCACGATCTTCTGCGATGAGCGTGGCCCTTCGCAGAACAATTGCCCGAGCGTCTTTTCGTAAAAGGCAATGCTGTGCTTCTTCACCAGTGCGATGAAGTCAGCTTGCGTGTGCCGTGCCAGCGCCGAACGGGCGAAATGCGGGTTGCCGGAGATAAAGCGATCCGGGCCGACGTGCAGATTGGTGAAGTTGCAGCGTCCGCCGCCGGAGATCAGAATTTTCGCGCCGACTTCGGAATTGTGCTCGATCACCAGCACGCGCCGCCCGCGCCGGCCAGCATGAAATGCCGCGTACAAGCCAGCCGCGCCGCCGCCGATGATGATGGCGTCGTACGCGCGCACGTCTAGCGCCGCTCGAACTGCACCCAGGCGCCGTTCTGCGTGTAGCCGGGCTCAAGCATGTCAGCGATCGAGGGGGCGACTTCATCCGGCGTCGGCAGCGTCATCGGGTCTTCGCCGGGGAACGCCTTCTGCCGCATCGCGGTGCGTGTCGGGCCGGGATTGAAGAGGTTTGCGCGAATTGGCGTCACGTTCAGTTCAGCCGCGTAGGACGTGACCATCGCGTCGAGCGCCGCTTTCGACGCTGCATAGCCGGCCCAATACGCTTTCGGATTGCGCGACGCGCCTGAGGTGACGAACACCGCGCGCCCCGCTTCGGACTCACGCAGCAATGGATGCAGCGCGCGGATGAGGCGGTGATTGGCAGTGAAGTTCACTGTCATCGCTTCGTCCATCACCGATGGCGTCAATTGTTGTGTTGGCGTCAGCGCCCCGAGCACGCCGGCGCACGCGGCGAGCCCATCGATGCGGCCGAAGCGCTCCAGCAAAGGCGCTGCAAGCTGATCGATGGATGCGAGGTCGCGCAGGTCGAGTGGGATCAACGTCGCTTCGCCGCCCATGTCGCGGATGCGATCGTCCAATTGCTCCAGCGCCTTTTGCGCGCGCGCCACTGCGATTACGCGCCAGCCACGCCGCGCCAGCTCGATCGCTGTCGCTTTGCCAATGCCGCGCGATGCGCCGGTCACCAGCGCAATGCGTTTGTTGTCGGTCATGTGCGGCTACTCCGCCGCTTCCTCGGCCAGCAGCGAGAGCTGGTAGTCGCGCGAGGAGCGATCAGTGGAGTGATCGAGCAGCGGCGTCGGATAGGCGCCGGTGAAAGCATGGTCGGTGAATTGTGGGTTGGCCGCGTTGCGCACGCCCGCGCCCATCGCGTTGTAAAGCCCGTCAACCGAGAGAAAGCCGAGCGAGTCGACCTCAAGCTGCTTACGCATCTCCTCCAAAGTCATCTGCGCGGCCATCAATTGGTCGATGCTCGGCATGTCGATGCCGTAGAAATCCGGGTGCTTGATCGGCGGCGAGGCGCTGCGGAAGTGAACTTCCTTGGCACCGGCTTCGCGCACCATCTGCACGATCTTTTTCGACGTGGTGCCGCGCACGATCGAATCGTCCACCAACACGACGCGCTTACCGGCGATGACGTCGCGATTGGCGGAGTGCTTCAGGCGCACGCCGAGAGCGCGGATCTCCTGCTTCGGCTGAATGAAAGTGCGGCCGACATAGTGATTGCGAATGATGCCGAGTTCATACGGGATGCCGCTCTGCGTCGCAAAACCCATCGCCGCCGGCACGCCCGAATCCGGCACCGGCACGATGACGTCGGCATCGACGCCGGTTTCGAGCGCTAGCTGGCGGCCCATCTTTTTGCGGATGTCATAGACGCTGCGGCCGTCGATCACGGAATCGGGGCGCGCGAAATAAACGAACTCGAAGATGCACGGCCGCGCTGGCCGGCGCGGGAACGGAAAGTGGCTTTCAACGTGCGCCTTGCCGTTGACGCGGCTGATGACCACGACTTCGCCCGGCTCGATCGAGCGCACGAACTTCGCGCCGATCATGTCGAGCGCGCAGGTTTCCGATGCGAGGATCGGCGCGCCTTGAAGATCACCCAACACCAGCGGGCGGATGCCGATCGGATCGCGCGCCGCGATCATCATGTTGGTGGTCAGGCAGATCAGCGCGTAGGCGCCCTGGATCTGGTGCAGTGCCTCGACGAAGCGATCGACGACCTTGGCCTTCTTCGACTTTGCGATCAGTTGAAGGATGCATTCAGTGTCGGACGTCGATTGAAAAATCGCGCCGTCCTCGACCAGGGACTCGCGCAGATACCGCGCGTTGGTCAGGTTGCCATTGTGCGCCAGCGCAAAGCCGCCGAGCGCGAGATCGGCAAACAGCGGCTGCACGTTGCGTAGAATAGTCCCGCCCGAAGTGGCGTAGCGCGTATGGCCGATGGCGGAATTGCCCGGCAGGCGCTTTGGCATATCCGCGCCCGAGAAGTGTTCGCCGACGAGGCCGAGATAGCGTTCGTGATGGAAGCGCCCGTCGTAACTGACGATGCCGCAGCCTTCTTGTCCGCGATGCTGCAGACCGTGCAGGCCGAGCGCCGTCAGAACCGAGGCGTCCTCTGAGCCGAACACGCCAAACACGCCGCATTCTTCGCGGGGCTTGTCATCGAACTCCCATTTATCGGCGGGGTCCGCCGGCGCCGTCTGGAAACGAAGGGAGGGGCGCTCGGCGGTCATGTAATCCTCAGCGTTACGGCGTCGGTTCCGTGGCCGGCTCGGCCGGTGCGTCGTCAGCCGGCGGAATAGGGGCCGACTCGCCCTTCTGCCGGTTGATTATATCACGTGCGCGGTCCCCGGCCCGAGGCAGAACTGCACCAAGAGCGGAAGCCACACCCCCGTAAATAGGATAGGTGCGGGCGCAGCGCACCGCCGCCTGCACAGGATCGTATGTCGCACGGCATTGGGCGGGGTCAGACGGGGGCTGAGCGGGAACGCTGACATCAGTCGCTTGACGCATAACCAAAACCCCCAGCGCCACCACGATCACGCCCCGCAGAATGCCAAAAGCGAGGCCGGCGGCGCGGTCGAAGGAGCCGATCTCGGTCGACTGGTGGGCAGTCTTCGCCACAGACGAAACAATCACTGTGATGATGATGAAAACCACCAGGAAGATGAGAAGACCAGCTGCAACGGCGGCCAGCCATCCCGAAAGCGGGGTGAAGCTTTCCAGGATCGGCGCGCCGAGGCTGGAGAAGAACACGCCGGCGATGGCGCCGCCTATAAAGGCGATGATCGAAAAAACTTCGCGGATCAGGCCGCGAGCGAATGCCATGACGCCAGAAAGGCCAAGCACCGCAAGCGCCAAGAAGTCGAACCAGGTCAGGCCGAGATCCATTGCGAACTCCCACTCCAAGCGGGCGTTTTGCCCGCCGCCCCATTGCCCGTGTCTGGCGGATGTTCCGCGATCCGCCGACGGGCGCAAGCGTTAGCTTCGGCCGGGGGCGAAATAAAGCCAGGCTGACGGCATACCGCAGCGCAATAGCCCCCGGATCGCCGGCTTCCGGCAGGTATTCAGTCGACCGCGCCGAGGGCCGCTGCGAGGTCGGCGATGTGTTTGATCTGGGTGATCTCGACGCCGCCCGTGCCGTTCTTCTTCTGCGGCGGCGCAAAGGCGCGCTCGAAGCCGAGCTTGGCCGCTTCCTTGAGCCGCAGATCCGTCCGCCCCGCTGGGCGCACTTCGCCAGAGAGCGCGACCTCCCCGAACACCACGCACTGTGACGGCAGGGCTTGGTCCACCAGCGCCGAAATCAGCGCCGCCGCCACCGCAAGATCAGCCGCCGGTTCGGTGATGCGCAGGCCGCCCGCGACGGAGAGGTACACATCCCGCCCCGAGAACGAGAGCCCGCAGCGCGTCTCCAAAACAGCCAGGATCATCGCCAACCGCGCGGAATCCCAGCCCACGACGGCGCGTCGCGGCGTTCCGTACGCGGTCGGCGCCGCCAGCGCCTGAATTTCCACCAGCACCGGCCGCGAGCCCTCGACCCCCGCAAACACAGCGGCGCCCGACGGCCGCTCGCCCGCGCCGCCCAGAAATAGCGCCGATGGGTTTGGCGTCTCCACCAATCCCTGATCGATCATCTCAAACACGCCGATTTCGTCAGTCGGGCCGAACCGGTTCTTCACCGCCCGCAGAATGCGGAACGGCATGCCGCGCTCGCCTTCGAAATAGATCACCGCGTCGACGAGATGCTCGACCACGCGCGGCCCCGCGATTTGCCCGTCCTTGGTGACGTGACCAACCAGGATCACAACGCAGCCGCTCTTCTTCGCAAACCGCACCAATTCATGTGCACAGGCGCGGACTTGCGCCACCGTGCCGGGAGCCGCTTCAACGCCATCGGCCCACAACGTTTGGATCGAGTCGATGATCACGACGTCGGGCTTCAGCGTTTTCAGGCCCTCAAGGATTTTGCGCAGGTCTGTCTCGGCCGCGAGGTTGACGTTCGCATCCGCCGACTTCAGCCGCCGCGCACGCTCCTGCACTTGCGCTTCGGCTTCCTCGCCGGTGACGTACGCGACGCTAGCGCCGCCGCGCGCGAGCGAGGCCGCCGCTTGCAGCAGCAAAGTCGATTTGCCGACGCCTGGGTCGCCGCCGATCAGGATCGCCGACGCTGGCACCAACCCGCCGCCGCAGACGCGGTCGAACTCAGAAATGCCAGACGCAAGCCGGGGCGGCGGATCGGCTTCGCCAGCGAGATCGACGAATGCCAATGCCTTGCTCTTCTTGCCGCCTGTGGGCGCCGCTAGTGCGCCGGGCACAACCGAGCGTGAGGCGGTCTCCTCGACCAGCGTATTCCACTCTCCGCATGCTTCGCACTTGCCGGCCCATTTGGGCCAGATCGCGCCGCACGCCTGGCAGGTGAACACGTGATCCTTGGCCATTCGCCCCTCAAATCCTCGACTGCAGTTCCGTATTGCCCGAGTCGAGGGCGGAACAGATATAGAACAAATGCAGCTGCGCGAAAAGCTCCGGATTTTGGCCGACGCCGCCAAGTACGACGCCTCTTGCTCCTCAAGTGGCGGTAAAAAGCGCGACAGCGTTGTGTCCAAAGGCATCGGCTCGAACGAGGGCATGGGCATCTGCCACTCGTACACGCCGGACGGCCGCTGCGTGTCGCTGCTCAAAATCCTGCTGACCAACCAGTGCCTCTACGATTGCGCCTTTTGCATCAACCGCCGCTCCTCAAACGTCCCGCGCGCCAAATTCACTGTCGAAGAGCTCGTCCAACTCACGCTCGATTTTTACAAGCGCAACTACATCGAAGGGCTCTTTCTCTCCTCCGGCATCGTCAAGTCCCACGATGAAACGATGGAGGAGATGACTCGTGTCGCGAAATCGCTGCGCGATGAGCACAAGTTCGCGGGTTACATCCATCTGAAGCTAATCGCTGGCGCATCGCCTGAACTGATCGCCGAAGCCGGCCGCTACGCCGACCGCGTCTCCGTCAATGTCGAACTGCCGCGCGAAGACACGCTGCAGACCCTTGCGCCGGAAAAGCGCGGCGACATCATCCGCAAAAGTATGGCGCGCGTCCGACTCGGCATCGACGAAGCCAGCGACCTCCGCGCGCCAGCGTTCGCGCCGGCCGGTCAAAGCACGCAAATGATCGTCGGCGCCGATGGCTCGGATGATCGCGACATCCTCGCTGCCAGTCGTCAGCTCTATTCTTCCTACGGCCTGAAGCGCGTCTACTATTCCGCCTTCAGCCCGATTCCAGACTCGTCAGCGCGCTTGCCGCTGCAAGCCGCGCCGCTGATGCGCGAACATCGGCTTTATCAAGCCGATTGGATGATGCGTTTCTACGGCTTCGCGTCGGATGAGATCGTCACTGGCGCCGACGGTCTGCTTGATCTCGCCATCGATCCCAAGCTGGCCTGGGCGCTGGCGCACCGCGAAACCTTTCCGGTCGACGTGAACACCGCCGAGCGCGAAGTGTTGCTGCGCGTGCCCGGGCTAGGCGTCAAATCGATCGACAAGATCATCGCAGCTCGCCGTCACCGTACACTCGACCTTGAAGACATCGCGCGCCTCACGCGCTCGCTGGAAAAATGCCGCCCGTTCTTGATCGCCCGCGATTGGCGCCCGTCGCTATCGCTGACCGACGATGCGAGCCTGCGCGCCAAGCTCGCACCCGCCGCACAGCAACTCGATCTTTTTGCATGATCTCCGCCAGTCTTGCCGAACTGGCGACCTTCCAAGATTGGCGCCACGCCGCGCGCAATCTCATCGCCATTGGGGCGAAGCCGGAAAGCGTCGTCTGGAGCGCCGGTTCGGAAACCGATCTCTTCGCCTCGGCGCCGACGCCAAATCTTCAGCCCGCATTGGCGATGACTGTTCCACGGGCGTTTGTCGCCGTCGCAGAGAAAGCCGCTTTGCATTCCGATCCGCAGCGTTTCGCATTGCTCTACCGCGTGCTTTGGCGCCTCCAGTGCGATCGCCATCTGATGGAAGACGCCGCCGATCCAGACATCGTCGCGCTCAAGGCGCTCGCCAAAGCCGTACGCCGTGACGAGCACAAAATGCACGCGTTCGTCCGCTTTCGCGAAGTGACTACGCTTGACGGCCCGCGTTTCGTCGCCTGGTTCGAGCCGCAGCATAACATCGTCGCCGCCAGCGCCGATTTTTTCGTCCGCCGGTTTGCCGGCATGCGCTGGTCAATCATCACGCCGCGCGCGTCCATTCATTGGGACGGGGATCAGCTAAGTCACGGCCCCGGCGGTGTTCGGGCCGATGTACCGGCAGAAGATGCGCGCGACGAAGATTGGCGTGCTTATTACCAAAGCATGTTCAATCCCGCGCGCCTCAAAGTGCAGGCGATGAAACGGGAGATGCCTAAGCACTACTGGAAGAACCTTCCCGAAGCGCAGGACATCAACACTCTCATCCGCGCCGCCTCAACGCGAACGGAAGACATGGTTGAGGCCGAGCCCACGAACCCGCGCAAACGCGCGGGCGCCGCCCATGCCAAGATCGCGCCGAAAGATTTGCCCGGTCGGCTTGCGCCCGTCGCGCAACATGCCGAGGCGCCGCCGTCGATCGACGATCTCAACCGTGCTCTACAAGCGTGCCGCGTGTGCCCACTCTGGAAAGACGCGACGCAAGCCGTGCCGGGCGAGGGCGTGTCCCACCAGCCGCTGCTCGCGCTCGTTGGCGAACAACCGGGCGACCAAGAAGATCTCGCCGGCCATCCGTTCATCGGCCCCGCCGGCAAGGCGCTCGACCGCGCCCTCGAAGCGGCCGGCATCGACCGAGCGGAAATTTTCGTCACTAATGCGGTAAAGCATTTCAAGCACGAGCCGCGCGGCAAACGTCGCCTGCACAAGCGCCCAAACGCCGGTGAAATCGAAGCATGCCGATGGTGGGTGAAGCACGAGCTCGACTTGGTAAAACCGAAGCTCGTCGTCGCCCTCGGCGCGACCGCGGTGCAATCGCTTTCGCGCCATAAAGGCGCACTTGGCGCAGTGCGGGGGGCGACGTTCGAAACGCGAGAGGGGGCGCCGCTCCGCGCCACGATCCATCCATCCTACTTGCTGCGCTTGCCGGATGAAAACGCAAAGCAAATAGAGTTTGAGCGCTTCGTCGCCGACCTCAAGGCCGCCAAGGCGGAGGCGAGTAAACACTGACGTTGCGCAACTCTGCGCCCTGACCTGGCGTTGAGCTTGCCTACAAGCGCCCCGCCTGCCATGTGCCCTGGCGAGGAAAGAACCATGACCAGCATCTACGACTTCACCGCGCGCGACATTGACGGGCGCGAGCGTTCACTTTCCGAATTCCGCGGCAAGGTGCTGCTCATCGTCAACACGGCGAGCCAATGCGGCTTCACGTATCAGTATAAAGGGCTCGAAGAGCTGCATCGCAAATACGCGGCGCAAGGCGTTGAGGTGTTGGGCTTTCCGAGCAGCCAGTTCGGTGCGCAGGAGCCAGGCAACGCGGAAGAGATCAAGAATTTCTGCTCGCTCACCTATGACGTGACATTCCCGATCTTCGCCAAGATCGACGTCAACGGCCCGGCCGCACATCCGCTCTACGATTATCTCACGCGCCAGAAGGGGGGCGGTTTGCTCGGCCGCAAGATCAAATGGAATTTCACAAAATTCCTGATTGGCCGCGATGGAAAAGTGCTGCGCCGCTACCCGCCGACGACAAAACCGGAAGCGCTCGAAAGCGACATCACGAATTTATTGTGATGTCCTCCACGTCCCAATAGCCGTTACCTTTGTCCGGCACGCCGGGGAACGCCGCGCATTTCAGCTGCAGCCAAAGCCCGCGTTTTGAGATGCGGCCTGGGGGATCTTCGTTCGGCGGGGTGACGCCATCGGCGCCATCAGCCCAGAACTCTTTTTCCTCCCACGGGTCTTCGACCCACGCGCGAAACTTGAGTTCGCCGCTGATGTAAACTTCAGCGCGCACCCATGCGCTTGCATCTACGGTGAGCTGAATATGCCCGTCGCCCTTGTTGGACGTGAAAGCGAGGCGCGCGCTAGTTTTGTCCTGCTGGGCCTTCCAGATATGGCCACTCGCATCGCCGCGAAAATCGATCGGCGGGCTGACGAAACTGCAAAGCGTATCGATCAAACCACTGGCGCAAACGTCGAGCGGCCACTGGTGATCCTCGTTCCAGATGTAGTGCGGCTCACGTTTCGGCGGGATCGGCTCGTTCATGCGTTGAAGCTAGCCCGGTCGGCGCGCTCTAAACAACCGCCTGGATCGGCCCATCCGCGCGGCCGGCGACGAATTGCTCCACCATCGCATTGCCGCTCGTGTCGAGCGTCGAAGTCGGCCCGCGCCAGACGATCCTGCCATTGTGCAGCATGGCGATCTCGTCGGCGATTTTGCGAGCGCTCGGCATGTCGTGGGTGATCGAGACGGCTGCGCAACCGAGCTCCTTCACCATTTCGACGATGAGGTCGTTGATCGCGTCCGCGGTAATCGGATCGAGGCCGGTTGTGGGCTCGTCGAAGAACAAAATATCGGGCTTGGCGATAATCGCGCGGGCGAGGCCGGCGCGCTTTTGCATGCCGCCGGAAAGTTCGATCGGGCGCACGTCGGCAAATTCTTGCGCCAGGCGTACTTTGCGCATCGCCTCAATGGCGCGCTCTTTCGCTTCGGGCCGCGCGACTTTATCGGCGTAGAGCAGGCGGAAGGCGATGTTTTCCCAGACGGTGAGCGAGTCAAACAGCGCGCCGCCTTGGAACAGCATGCCGAACTTGCGCATCACCCGCGCGCGGATTTCCGGCGGCATCTTGGTGACATCGGCGCCATCGACCAGAACCTGACCCGCATCGGGCTTCATCAGCCCAAGCGCGCATTTCAGCGTGACCGATTTGCCCTGGCCCGAGCCGCCAATGATCACCAGCGAGCGACCAGCTGCAACATCGATCTCGACGCCGTCCAGCACTTGGCGGCCGCGCAGCTTTTTCTTAATGCCGATGAGTTGGAGTTTCGCGGCCATGTCGCTCACTCCACGAAGAACGCGGTGATGAGATAGTTCACCGCCAGAATCAGAACGATCGAGCCGACAACCGCATTGGTCGTCGCACGGCCCACGCCAAGCGCGCCGCCCGAGGAATTGAAGCCCTGATAGGCGCCCATCACCGCGATGATGAAGCCGAACACTGCGGCCTTCACGAGGCCCAGGACCACGTCCTGCGATTCCAGGAAGTTGAACGTGTTGCGCAGGTAGGTCGCGCCGTTGAAGTCGAGGCTGTAGGTGGCGACGAGATAGCCGCCCATGACGCCGATAATGTCGGCGATCAGCACGAGCAGCGGCAAAGTCAAAGTCGCGGCCAGAACGCGCGGCGCGATCAAAAACTTGAACGGATCAGTCGAAAGTGTCGTCATCGCGTCGAGCTGTTCGGTGACGCGCATCGTGCCGATCTCAGCGGCGATCCCGGCGCTGACGCGCCCCGCAAGCATGAGGCCGGCGAGCACGGGTCCGAGTTCGCGCGTGATGCCGAGCACGACGATGTTTGGCACGAAGCTTTCCGCATTAAAGCGGGCGCCGCCGACATAAATGTTGAGCGCCAATGCCGCGCCGATGAACACGGCGGTGAGCCCGATCACCGGCAGCGAGTAATAACCGACGGCCATGCACTGGCGCAGAAACTGGCCAAGAAAGAACGGCGGCGCGAAGCACGACGCTGCGGAGCGTCCGGCGAAAGCGGCGAAGCGGCCAATCTCGGCCAGCCCCGCCAGAACGCCGCGCCCGATCGGTGCAAACGGATTGATCACCCGCGCACACCCATCTTCCGCACTGTCCCAGCGAACGTGGTCAGCACCTCATACGACGCGGTCCCCGCAAGCGAGGCGACATCATCGAGCGGCGCATTCGGACCGAGAAATTCGACCATCGCCCCAGCTTGCGCCTCGGCGCAATCGGTGACGTCAATGATGACGAGATCCATAGAGACGCGCCCAAGTATCGGGCGCTTTGCGCCCCCCAGAACGCCATAGCCGCGCCCGCTCAAGGAGCGCAAGTAGCCGTCAGCGTAGCCGAGCGCGACGGTGGCGGTCCGCATCTTTTTGGGCGCGGTGAAGGTCGCGCCATAGCCGAACGTTTCACCCGCGTTGACGTCGCGCACCTGCAGGATCGGCGCATCGATGGTGACAGCGGTCGAAAGCGATGGGTTATTCGCGTCGAGACCGCCCGAGCCATAGAGCCCAACGCCAGGACGGATGAGATCGAAATGATAGTCCGGTCCGATCAATGCGCCGGCGGTCGCCGCCAGCGAGCGTGGCGCTTTCGGAAACAGCGTGGCCGCGTCGGTGAAGCGCTTCAGTTGCAGCGCGTTCATCGGATGCTTCAGATCGGAGCCGCAGGCGAGGTGGCTCATCACCAAAGTCGGCGAAACGTCCCGCAGCGCCATCATCGTCTGCGTAAGTTCTTCGGGGCCGATACCGAGCCGGTTCATCCCCGTATCGATGTGCAAACCCGCCGGGCCGCGCGCGTCCCAAAGCTTGATTTGCGCCAGTGAGTTCAGGATTGGCGTGAGCTTCGCTTCGCCGTAGAGCGCAACGTCATCGGCGCTGGGGCCATTCAGTACGAGAATTTGCGGGCCTTCGCCGAGCGCTTTGCGCACCAACGTTGCTTCCGCCGATGTCGCCGTGAAGAAAACCCGCGCGCCGGCTTGCGCCAATGCGCGCGAAGCGGGGATGGAGCCCAGCCCGTAAGCATCGCCCTTCACCACTGCGGCGATCGCGGCGGTCGGCGCTTGCTTTTTGAAGAACCCCCAATTCTCTACGATCGCGCCGTAATCGACGCGTATGCGCGCGAGGCGCCGCGCTTCACGCGCGGGCGGAGAGGTTGCCGAATCTGGTGTAGCGGCTGTCAAAGAAGAGCTTCACTTTCCCGATCGGACCGTGACGCTGCTTGCCGATGATGACTTCGGCTTGGTTGCGCACTTCGTCCACTTGCCTCATCCACGCGATATGCTCGTCAGTGCCTTCGCGCGGTTCGGTGCGCTCTAGATAATAGCTTTCGCGGTACACGAACAGCACCGAGTCTGCGTCTTGTTCGATCGAGCCGGATTCGCGCAGGTCTGAGAGCTGCGGCCGCTTGTCCTCGCGATTTTCGACCTGACGCGAAAGCTGCGAGAGCGCAATGACCGGGACCTTTAAATCCTTGGCCAACGCTTTGAGGCCTTGTGTGATTTCGCTGACTTCCTGCACCCGGTTGTCGCCCTTGCGGGACGAGCCGGTGACCAGCTGCAAATAGTCGATGACGATGCAATCGAGGCCGCTGGTGCGTTGCAGGCGGCGCGCCCGGGCTTGCAACTGGGCGATGCCGATGGCGCCGGTTTCGTCGATATGCAGCGGCAGCTTTTGCAGGTTCACCGCTTCGTCGGCGAGGCGCTCGTATTCTTGCTTTGAAATCTTGCCGCGGCGGATGCGATCGGACTCGATTTCGGCTGCATCCGAAAGCAGACGCGTCGCCAGCTGCTCGGCCGACATTTCGAGCGAGAAGAAGGCGACGATTCCGCCCTTGCGCTCGGGCTTGTCGTGCTCTGGCGCGCGCTCGTAGTCCAAGCGGTTGCGGGCGATGTTGAAGGCGATGTTGAGCGCCAGCGAGGTTTTGCCCATCGATGGGCGCCCGGCCAGGATCATCAAATCTGACGGGTGGAGGCCGCCCAGCATGCGGTCGAGATCGTCGAAATTGGTGCTGAGGCCGGAGACGTCACTCTTGCTCTCGTAGGCAGCCGCCGCTGTTTCGATCGAGTGCGCCAGCGCTTTCGAGAAAGGCGAAAAGCCCGCCGAAGCTGTTCCGTTTTCGGCGAGCGTAAACAGCGTGCGCTCGGCTTCTTCGATAATGTCCTCCGCGTCGTGATCCTCGGGCGGATTTTCCGCGAGGTCGGCAATGATGTTGCCTACACGGATGAGTTCGCGCCGCAGAGCCAGATCGTAGATCAGGTCCGCATAGGATTGCGCTTGCGCCGAGAGGGGCGCTGCGACCTCCATTAGCTTCATCAAATAAACGGCGCCGCCGATTTCCTTGATGCCGCCGTCGCGGGCGAAGCGCTCCTTTAGTGTGATGCCGTCTGCGAGATCGCCGGCCGCGATCAGCTCTTGGCACGCCTGGAAGATGCGCCCGTGCACCGGATCGTAAAAGTGCTTGGCCTGCAGGCTTTGATTGATGCGGTTGTAGGTCTCGTTGTCGAACAGGATCGCGCCTAGCAGGCCTTGCTCGGCTTCCAGGTTATGCGGCGCAACGCGCGGCTGCGGAGCGGGAGTGGGGGC
>JAWXAM010000047.1:0-4565 GCA_034439495.1 Terricaulis sp.
GCTCAGGATGGCCCTGCCCGTATGGCCCGATCCGATCCAGCGCATCGATCAAACCAAGATCGAGCGAGCCAATCGCGCCCGCCGCATCCACGGCAAGCGCGCGCGCCTCGCCAGCCGCGGCCGCCATCTCACCCGAAAGCCGCTCGGAGAGAAAATCTTTCAACGCCTCGACCTTGTCCCACTCCACCGTGAGCCCCGCCGCCATCGCGTGACCGCCGCCATTGATCAGCAGCCCCGCTTCCTTCGCCGCCGCGACCGCAGCGCCAAGGTTCACGCCCGGCGTCGAACGCCCGGAACCCTTCGCTGGCTCATGCTCGCTAACGCCGCCGAGCACGATCGTCGGCTTCATCAGCCGATCCTTCAGACGGCCCGCCGCGATACCAATCACGCCCGGATGCCACAGATGCGATCCAACGATCACAACAGAGCGCGTTTCCGCTTCCGCCAGCGCAGCACTCTCCGCTTCGGCCAACATCTCCGCTTCGCGCGCACGGCGCTCTTGGTTCAGCGCTTCCAAAGTCGCCGCGAGTTCGTTGGCTTCGGCTGGATCTTCCGTGGACAACAACCGGGTCGCTAAAGACGCATCACCGACACGCCCGCCCGCATTGATCCGCGGCCCAAGAATGAAGCCAAAGTCGTAAACCGTCGCTTGGCCCTTACGCCCTGCATTCTCCGCGAGGGCGACGAGCCCAATATTCTTACCGGCGCGCAGCACCTTCAAACCTTGCGCAACGATGGCGCGATTAAAGCCAGTGAGCGGCGCCACATCACACACCGTGCCGATCGCAGCGAGATCGAGCATCTGCATCAAGTCCGGCAGATTATTTGAACCAATCGAACCACGTTTGCGCGCTTCACGGTTCACCGCCGCAAGCGTCACCAGCACAACGCCGGCCGCTGTGAGATCGCCCTGCCCGGATTTGCAATCCATCCGGTTCGGATTGACCACCGCCCGCGCCTTCGGCGGCGCGTGGTTCATCAGATGGTGATCGAGCACGACGACATCGAGCCCGAGTTCCGCCGCAGCGTTGAGCGGGCCTTCAGCCGCCGCGCCGCAATCAACAGTAATGACGAGTTCAACGCCGTCCGCCTTCAGCCGCTCGAACGCCAACACGGAAGGCCCGTAGCCCTCCTTCATCCGATCCGGCACATAAATTTTCAACTCACGCCCGCGCGCCCGGAAGTAGCGCACGAGCTGCGCGCCGGACGATCCGCCGTCGACATCGTAATCCGCCAACACTGCGCACGAGCGCCCACTGACGATCGCGTCTTCGATCACGCGCGCCGCTTCATCCATGTCGGCAAAGCTCGACGGATCGGGAAACAGCGCCTTCAACGTCGGCTCGAGAAAATTTTCAGCGCCATCAAACGGCACACCGCGCGCCGCCAACAACCGCGCAGCAATCTCCGGCAGGGAAAAGCGACGTCGGAACGCCTCGACCAACGCCAAATCCGCCTCGCGCGTGCGCCAGCGCCGCCCGGTCAACGAGCGCTCAACCCCGAGAAACGCATTCGGCGCATACGGAACTTTAAGGGCTGCGCTCATCCCAACATGCCTAAAGTGAGTCGCCGACGCCGCGCCGTCCCCTCTGCCGCTGGGAGCTCAGGAGGGTCGGAACGCCCGCGCTGACGGCTCAACCGGCATCACGTAAGGCGGCTCAACCACCGCTTCGAGCGCCTCAATCGCCTTCACAGCCCGCTCCACTGCCGCGCGCGCACACGTCTGCGTGGTCAGCACGATCGGCACAGCGGGCCCTTCATGCACAGGCATTTGCAAGAAACTCTCGATCGAAATTTCTTCATGCGCCAGCCGTTCCGAAATCGCCGCGACAACGCCTGGGCGATCTCCAACCATGAAGCGCAAATAATAGCGCCCGCGTTCCGGCGGCGCGGCGCGCGGCGCGTCCGCCAATTGCGCCAGCGGTTTGCCGAACGCAAAGCTCGCGCGGTCCTCAGCCAAATCCATCAAATCAGACGCGACTGACGAAGCCGTCGGCCCCTCACCAGCGCCGCGCCCGATGAAGGTAAGCTGCCCTACAGGCTCGGCATCCACCACCAACGCATTCAGCGAGCCGCCAATGTTCGCGAGCGGATGGTCAAACGCCAAAAGCGCCGGCCGCACGTGCATCTCAACACCGCCATCCGTAGACGCGCCGCGTGCGATGAGTTTGATGCGGAAGCCAAGCTTGCCGGCCAAACGGATATCCGTGAGCGTGACCCGCTCTATGCCCTCGATACGCACGTGCGCCAGATCGGGCCGCGTACCGAATGCAATCGCGCACAGAATCGCGAGTTTATGCGCGGCATCGAAGCCGCCGACATCGGTTGTCGGATCAGCTTCGGCGTAGCCCATTTGCTGTGCGTCCTTCAGCACATCGCCGAACGACCGACCGGTGGATTCCATCTCCGTGAGAATGAAATTGCATGTGCCGTTGAGAATGCCGGCGACAGCGCCCGCCCGGCAGCCCGCCACGCTTTCCTTCAGCGCCTTCACCATCGGCACGCCGCCGCCGACAGCCGCCTCGAACAACAACTTCGCGCCAGACGCTTCGGCAAGCGCTGCAAGCTCAACACCATGCGTCGCCACCAGCGCCTTATTGGCGGTCACCACGTGCGCGCCACGCCGCAGCGCCGTCTCCACTGCCGCTTTCGCCGGCCCATCGGCGCCGCCGATCAGCTCAACGACAACATCGATGTCTGATTGTGCCGCCATCTCAGCCGGATCGTCGAACCAGCGATATGCGCCGATATCCGCAGTTCTCGCCCGCCCGCGATCGCGCGCGCTGACAGCGACAACTTCCATCTTTTCGCGCAACCGCGAGCGCTCGTCCGCAAACAGCTTGAGCAAACCGCCGCCGACAGTGCCGAGTCCGGCGACTCCGACGCGCAACTTACTCATGCTCACTCCGCCGCCGCAGCTGTGTTGGATTGCAGAAATTTCTTCAGATTGCGCGCCGCTTGTCGGATGCGCTGCTCATTCTCGACAAGCGCGATGCGCACAAACCCGTCGCCGTACTCGCCAAAACCGGCGCCCGGCGCGACCGCGATCTCGGCGCCCTCCATCAGACGCTTCGAGAACTCAACAGAGCCCAGATGCTTGTAAGCATCCGGCAACGGCGCCCACACGAACATCGAAGCGCTGGGCTTCGGCAATTGCCATCCGGCTTTGCCAAAGCTCTCAATCAGCACATCGCGCCGCTGCTTATAGATAGCGCGCATCTCGGCGACGCAGTCTTGCGGCCCATTCAGCGCCGCCGCCGCAGCAACCTGCACCGGCGTGTAAGCGCCATAATCCAGGTACGATTTCACCCGCGCCAAAGCCGCAATCAGCCGCTCATTGCCAAGCGCAAAGCCAACGCGGAAACCGGCCATCGAATAGGTCTTCGACAACGTATTCACTTCCACCGCGACATCGGTCGCGCCCTCAACTTGTAGCACAGACGGCGGCGGATCGCCTTCGAAGTAAATCTCCGAATAGGCCATATCCGAGAGCACGAACATGTCGTGCTTCTTCGCGAATGCGACGGCGTCCTTGTAAAAATCGAGATCGGCCGTCTGCGCCGTGGGATTGGCCGGATAGCACGTGACCATTGCAATCGGCGGCGGCACCGAATGGCGTACGGCCCGGCCGAGCCCGCTCAAATATTGCTCCGGCGTATGCGCCTCGATGTGACGGATGACGCCGCCGGCCATGATGAAGCCGAACGCATGAATTGGATAAGACGGGTTCGGCGTCACGATCGTATCGCCCGGCGCCGTGATAGCTTGCGCCAGATTTGCGAAGCCTTCTTTCGAACCCAGCGTCGAGACGATCTGCGTGTCAGCATTCAGCTTCACGCCGAAGCGGCGGTCATAGTAACCCGCCATCGCTTTGCGCAGCCCCGGAATGCCGCGTGAGGCGCTATAGCGATTGGTGCGCGGCTTACGCGCTGTCTCGCACAATTTTTCGACAATGTGCTCCGGCACCGGTAAATCCGGATTGCCCATGCCGAAATCGATGATGTCGACGCCCTTGGCGCGCAGGCGCGCCTTCAGCTTGTTGACCTCCTCGAACACATAAGGAGGCAGCCGTTTGATCTTGTGAAAGTCGCTCATCGCGGATCGTGCGCCCGCGTCAGTTCGGTTCGTGCGACTGACGCGTCTCTTCGAGATCCTGGCGGGCCTCTTCGAGGAACTCAGCCGGGCTCTCGGTCGCCGTCGCCGGCTGCGCGCGCGGATTAGTGCGCACAGCTTGGCCCGCCGCCACCACATCAGCCTCGACCGCGGCCCAGTGCGCCGCATCGACATTGGCGTCCGTCCCAGTCGGCACCGAGCGCAGGCTCGGATAGCCCTCGTCATTCTCAGCGCTGCGCTGAGCGAACCATTCCGGTGTCTCGCCGCTGCTGATGCAGCCGGCCAGGCCGAAACAAAGGATCGTAGCGAGAGCTGCCAAGCGCATTAGCGTCATTCCTGGGCGATTCAGGCCCCTAATTCCGTCCTATACCAGCCCCAGCCTTTGCGCCACCACGCGAAGCGGCATTACACTGGCGCCAATAGGGAGACAAACATGACGGATGGGGTCGAAC
>JAWXAM010000048.1:0-57776 GCA_034439495.1 Terricaulis sp.
GCGCCATTCCACTCGCCGCTGATGCAGCCTGCGGCTGATGCCATGGCTGAAGCTTTGGCCGCTGCCGCCTTTGCGCCGTTCAATCCAGCGCTCGTCGCCAACGTCACGGCGCGTCCAGTGCAGGAGCCCGCGGCCGTGCGCAAACTTCTGGTCGATCAGGTCACTGGCCGCGTGCGCTGGCGCGAAAGCATCGAATGGATGGCGGGCGAGGGCGAAGTTTCGCGCTTCGTCGAAGTCGGCGCCGGCAAGCAATTGTCCGGCATGGTGAAACGCAATGCGCCCGAGGCCGAAGCGCTTGCACTCAACGAACCGGCTGAACTGGAAGCGTTCGCGAAAACCGTCTGATGCCGCGCCAAATCGCACTTCTGCGCGGTGTCAATCTCGGCAAGCGCCAAGTGGTGATGAGCGAGTTGCGCGAACTCGTTGAAAGTGGCGGCTACGAAAACGTCCGCACGCTCATTGCGAGCGGCAATCTCATTCTCGACGCTAAGCTCAAGGGCGCGAAGCTTGAGGCGGCGCTAGAAACGCTCATTCTCAACGGGCTTGGTCTGAAGACCAATGTCTTCGTTCGCGACGCCGCTGAACTCGACACCATTATCGCCGCCAATCCGTTCAAGGCTTTCACCGAAGCATCGCCGAACTTCATGGTCGTGAACTTCATGCGCGGTGCGGCCAGCGCCGAGGAAATGGACGCAATGAAGCGCACGTCGCTCACCGGCGAAGAAATCAAACAAGGTGCGAACTGCCTCTACATCAAGTTCCCGGAGGGCCAGGGAAAGTCGAAGCTCAAGACTCCGAAGCTGGCGACGGCGCGCAACTGGAATACCGTACTGAAACTCAAAAACGCGCTCGCTGACTAATTTTGGCTTTTCAGTCGCGGCGAATTTTGACACGCGCTTTCCGTCCATTTTTCGGGGGAGGCGATGATGATTAAATTGATGCGTGCGGCGCTTGCGGGCGTCGGACTGATGTTTGTGGCTTCGTGCGCAAGCATGGTCACGGGCGGTCCGCTGGTGCGTCCGGGCGAGCCTGTTGGCGCGATCGACGTTTACAACGGCTCGTCCGCTACTGTGACGTCGGTGCTGATCTCGGATTGCTCGGCCAGCACCTACGGCCTCAACCGCATGCCCGAGGGCACGACCATCCGCCCAGGCCAAAGCTATCGCTTCACGGTGTCGGCCGGATGCTGGGACATCATGGCCGGCTACGGCATGAGCAACGGTTACGCCGCCGCACGTGATCGCATTCAAGTCCAACCGAACCGCGTAACCCCCTGGGGCGTCCGCTAAGTCTTGCCGGGCTCGCTGGGCGCCCTTAAGCGGGGCGTCTAGCGAGGACCCGCACATGTTCGATCTCTCAGGCAAAACCGCGCTCGTCACAGGCGCTTCCGGCGGCATTGGCGGCGCCATTGCGAAGGCTTTAGCCGCGCAAGGCGCACGTGTTGCGCTCTCTGGAACCCGCGTTGAGGCGCTGGAGAAGGTGCGTGATGAACTTGGTGGGGATCACCCTATCACGCCTTGCAACCTGTCGGATCCATCGGCTGTCGATGCGCTGATCGGCCAGGCCGAGCAGGCGCTCGGCGGGCGGCTCGATATTCTGGTGGCTAATGCCGGCATCACCAAGGATGGCTTGTTGCTGCGGATGAAAGACGAGGACTTCCAGAACGTCCTCAAGATCAATCTGGAGAGCTATTTCCGGCTCTCGCGCGCCGCTTTGCGCAACATGATGAAAAACCGTTGGGGCCGGATCATCGGCATCACCTCGGTTGTGGGCGTCACCGGAAACCCCGGACAGGCGAATTATGCGGCCTCGAAAGCCGGCATGATCGGCTTTACCAAAGCGATGGCCGCCGAGGTCGCCAGCCGCAACGTGACCGCAAACTGTATTGCGCCAGGCTTCATCGCGTCGCCAATGACGGATGTCCTCAACGAGGCGCAAAAGACTGCGTTGTTGGGCAAAATTCCGTCTGGACGCTTGGGCGAGGGCTCTGATGTAGCAGCCGCCGCAGCCTATTTGGCGAGTGAGGAAGCGGGCTACATGACGGGACAGACACTTCATGTGAATGGCGGCATGGCGATGCTCTGAGGGGCGGCTTTGCATCCGTGGCGGCGAAAAGGGCTTGCGCCCGGACGTACCTGTGGTCAAAAGGCCGCTCACAAGCGCTCTTCGGGGCGTGACCAATTTTTCAGCACTTGGCGAGGCGTGCATGTCGGAAGTTTTTGAGCGCGTTAAAGCGATCGTGATCAAGCACCTCGAAGCCCCGCCGGAGAAGGTGGTCGAGAAGGCCTCGTTCATCGACGATCTTGGCGCCGACAGCCTCGACAACGTCGAGCTGGTTATGGCCTTCGAAGAAGAGTTCGGAATCGAGATTCCGGACGACGCGGCCGAGCACATCCAAACTGTCGGCGACGCGGTGAAATTCATTTCGGAGAAGCAGGGCTAAGCCCTGCGCACGCGCATGCGGCGCGTTGTCATCACGGGCATAGGGCTTGTTACCCCGCTGGCTGCGAATGCGCCGGCGTCTTGGGAACGGCTAATCGCAGGCAAATCCGGCGCGACGAAGATCGACCACTTCAAGGTGGATGATCTTCCCTCGCGTATCGGTTGCCTCGTGCCGCGCGTTGATGGCCGCGGCGGCGGATCGGGCGATCCGCACGCGTTCAATCCGGACAACACGCTCTCGCCGAAAGAGCAGACGCGCGTTGATGATTTCATTCTCTACGGCATCGCCGCCGCCGATGAGGCGGTGGCCGACAGCGGCTACAAGGCCGAGACGGACGAGCAGAAGAACCGCGCCGGCGTTTTGATCGGCTCGGGCATTGGCGGCATCAATGCGATCGCCAACAATGCGTTGCTGCTCGAAGAGAAGGGCCCGCGACGGCTCTCGCCGTTCTTTATTCCGAGCGCCTTGATCAATCTGGCGTCAGGTCAAGTTTCCATCCGTCATGGCTTTCGTGGGCCGAACCATTCAGTGGTCACGGCTTGCGCGACGGGCGCTCACGCCGTGGGCGATGCGGCGCGCTTGATCGTGCATGGCGATGCCGATGTGATGGTGGCGGGCGGTGCGGAAGCTGCGATTTGCCGGCTTGGGCTTGCCGGCTTTTGCGCTTTGCGTGCGGTGTCGTCCGGCTTCAACGAAACGCCGGAGAAAGCTTCGCGTCCGTACGACAAGGATCGCGACGGCTTCGTCATGGGCGAAGGCGCAGGCTGCGTCGTGCTTGAAGAGTACGAACACGCCAAGGCGCGGGGCGCGAAGATTTACGCCGAGGTCAAAGGCTACGGCCTCTCGGGCGATGCTTATCACATCACCGCGCCTTCCGATGATGGTGACGGCGGCTTCCGCGCCATGACGATGGCGCTGAAAGATGCGGGGCTTGGGGCCGGCGATATCGATTACGTTAACTCGCATGGCACCTCCACGCCGCTGGGCGATGAGATCGAGTTGAAGGCGGTTGAGCGTTTGTTCGGCGCTTCGGCCGGCAATCTTTCGCTGTCGTCGACGAAGTCGGCCATCGGGCATTTGCTTGGCGCAGCGGGGGCCGTTGAAGCGATTTTCTGCGCCCTGGCGATCCGCGACGGAATCGTGCCGCCGACGCTGAATCTTGAAAATCCGTCGGTTGAGAGCGCCATAGATTTGACGCCGCTCAAGGCCAAGAAACGGCCTGTGAAAGCTGCCATGTCGAACTCGTTCGGGTTCGGCGGGACGAACGCAGCGGTGATCCTGACAGCGGTGGATTAATGGCCCGGTTTGAACCTCGTCGTAGAAGCGGCGGGTTTGGCTCATTTCTGTTTTGGTTGCTGGCGGCCGCCGCGGTCGCGGGCATTTTCGTATTTGCGTTTTTCTCGAGCGCGATCAGCCGGCCAGGCCCCTCGACGCAAGATACAGCGTTCGTCGTTGAACGCGGCGCTTCGGGTGCGTCGATTGCGGCGGCGCTGCAAGAACAGAATCTGATCACCGATCCACTGCTCTTCCGCATCGCCAACAGGCTGCATGCGCAAAGCGATACGTTGCAGGCTGGCGAATACAACATTCCGGCCGGCGCTTCGGTGAAAGAGATCGTAGAGATGATCTCTGGCGGTGAAGCGCTGCAGCATTCGCTGACGTTTCCGGAAGGCATCACCATTGACGGGGTGATGCGGATACTTCGGGAGTCCGAGGTTCTGACCGGCGAAATGCCGGAAGCGCCGCCAGAAGGCTCGATTTTGCCGGACACCTATCACGTGCAACGCGGCATGACGCGCGCGGCTTTGCTGCAGCAAATGCGTGATGCGCACGATGAGGCCGTCGCGGAAATCTGGGCAGGCCGCGCGCAGAATTTGCCGATCACGACGCCAGAGCAATTGGTCAATCTGGCGTCCATCGTCGAACGCGAAACCGGCGTCGCTTCCGAACGGCCGCTGGTGGCTGGCGTGTTCATCAATCGCCTGCGCCGGCCAATGCGTTTGGAAACCGATCCGACGATCATCTACGGCGTCTGCAAGCGCTACCCAGATCGCTGCCGCGATGGCCGTCTGGTCGATGCGCAGGGTAATCGCCGGACGATCCGGGCGAGCGAGATTGCGCTTGATACGGGTTACAATACCTATCGCATCGACGGCCTGCCACCGACGCCGATTTCCAATCCAGGCCGGGCAGCACTCGAAGCCACCGCAAATCCCGCGCAGACGAATGCGATCTTCTTCGTCGCCGACGGCACCGGTGGGCACATCTTTGCGGAAACCTTGGCTGAGCATCAGCGCAACGTCGCCCGCTGGCGCGAGATTGAAGCGGAACGATTGGCTGCCGAACGCGCAGGCCGTTGAGCTTAGCCTAGCGCGCGCATCAGGGCGTCGTGGAAGAAGCCAGCGACCATCAAGCTTATGAAGAGGCCAGCGAAGGCGCCCGAAAACGCGCTTTGCAGCCGCCGCCTGGATGCCCTGAGGCTGGTGACGAGTGCGCCAATGCTCATGCCCGCAAGCGCCTCGGCCCCGCCTTGGTCAAAAAACCCAACGGCAGCAATGACGAAGGCAAGGAGCAGCGTGGCCTCCAGCGCATGCGAAGTGCGCTGGGCGCGCCTGAGGCGAAGTCGTGACGGAAGGTTCGATCCAGAAACGGTTGCGAGCGCCATGGCCGTCGTCTCCGTGCTTTGCACGTCGCGCTTTTGGCTGAGTCGCATAAAGCCTGCGTGACACTTGCAGCAAAAATACGCGAAAAGGGGCGCATGACGATTTCGGGAATGACGGGCTTTGCCCGCGCTGAAGGTGAGCACCAGGGCCAGCGCTGGATCTGGGAGCTGAAGAGCGTCAACGGGCGCGGGCTCGATTTGAAACTCAGAACGCCGCAGGGCCTGGATGCGCTGGAGCCGCAAGCGCGTGCCGCGGCCGCTGCGAAATTCAAACGCGGATCGTTGCAGGCGAATTTGAGTTTGGCGCGTGAGGCTTCGGCGGCCGCTTCGGTGAAGATCGATTTCGCTTTGGTCGATCGATTGATCGCGGCGGGCGAGAACTTGGTCGCTGAAGGCAAGATCGAAAAGCCACGTTGGGACGGTTTGCTTTCGATCCGCGGAGTTCTGCAGAGCGAAGAGACGGCCGAAGCCAGCGAAGAAGAACGCGCGGCTCTGGAATCTGCGTTGATGGCTGGCTTTGCGCAGAAGCTCGAAGCTCTGGCTGAAGCTCGCCAAGCAGAAGGGCGCTCGTTGGCTTCGGTGTTTTCGGAAGCGGCAGATCGGCTCGAAGCGCTGATCGCGGCGGCTCGGCTTTCGGCTGCGGCCGCGCCGGCAGCGGCGTTGGAGCGGATTCGGCAAAAGCTTGAGGCGTTGGCGCCGGAGGTGAAACTCGATCCGGCCCGGCTTGCGCAAGAAGCGGCGATTGCGGCGACGAAGGCGGACGTGGCCGAAGAGTTGGAGCGGCTTTCGGCGCATACGATTGAGTTGCGGTCGTTGCTCACGAAGCCCGAGCCAGCTGGGCGGCGCTTGGATTTTTTGAGCCAAGAACTCACGCGCGAGGCCAATACGTTGTGCTCGAAATCGGCTGATCTCGAACTCACGCGCATCGGTCTCAATCTCAAAACGGTGGTGGATCAGATCAAGGAGCAAGCCGCCAATGTTGAATGAACACGTCGCTCGCCGTGGCCTGATGTTCGTGCTCTCGAGTCCGTCGGGGGCGGGAAAGTCGACGTTGGCCAAGAAGCTTCTGGAAGCTGACGACAACATGTCGCTTTCGGTTTCGGCCACCACGCGCGAGCCCCGACCGAGTGAAGTCGATGGGCGCGAATACAAATTCATGAAGCGCGAAGCGTTCGAGGAAATGGCCGATCGCGGCGAATTTCTCGAACACGCCCTGGTGTTCGGAAATCATTACGGCACTCCGCGTGCGCCGGTCGAAGCGATGCTGATCCAAGGCCGCGATGTTTTGTTCGACGTTGATTGGCAGGGGGCTCGGGCTTTGCGCGCCGGCGAGCCGCAGGACGTAGTGGGGATTTTTATTCTGCCGCCTTCGATGTCTGAACTCGAACGGCGTTTGAAGGCGCGGAATGAAGATAGCGCCGATGTGATTTCGAAGCGGATGGCGCGGTCGCTCGATGAAATTTCGCACTGGGAAGAATACGATTACGTGCTGGTGAACACGCTGCTGGAAACGACGTCGGTGCAGATCAAGCAAATCCTGGCGGCGGAACGGTTGAAGCGGGCGCGGCAGCTTTGGCTGAAGCTGCATGTGGAGCGGCTGAAGCAGGGGATTTGAGGCCGGTGGCGCGGGTCGCCTGAGCCCGAACATCTCCGCGCTTGACTTTAGCCGCTGCTGGTAACACCAAGCGCGCCCTCTCGGGCGCCGGTTGGCGTAGGTTTTCCGCGGATTGGCGCCATGACCCTGTCGCTCGGACTCGATTTCGGCACCACCAATACGGTGGCGACGATGATCAATGCGGACGGCCAGCCAGAAGCCGTGCACTTCGCGCACGATGGCGAAGTGTTTGACGCGTTTCGTTCGGTCCTGTGCTTTTGGCAGGACGAGACCGAGGACGCCCGGCGGACACAAGTTGAGGCGGGGCCATGGGCTATCGATCACTTTGTGGACTCCGCAGGCGATTGCCGTTTCATCCAGTCGTTCAAGACGTTCGCGGCGAGCGCGCTGTTTACGGATACGCTCGTTTATGCGCGGCGGATGAATTTCGAGGCGCTGCTGGCCACGTTTCTGCGCCAAGTTCAGGCCCATGCTGGCGCTGAGCTTCCTAAGCGCATTGTGATCGGGCGGCCGGTCAAATTTGCGGGCGGCGCCCCCGATGAAGCGCTGGCGCGGCAGCGTTATGAAGCGGCGTTGCGGGCGGTCGGCTTTGAAGAGATCCATCATGTCTATGAGCCGGTGGCAGCCGCATATTTCTTCGCGCAGCGCTTGAAAACCGACGCGACGATCTTGGTCGCGGACTTCGGCGGCGGCACCAGTGACTTCTCCGTGGTGCGCTTTTCGGTCGGCGCCAGCGGGCTGGACTACAAACCGCTCGCGCATGCGGGGGTCGGCGTGGCGGGCGATGCATTCGACTATCGCATTATCGATCACGTCGTCGCGCGCGCGTTTGGAAAGGGTTCAGAATACAAGAGCTGGGATAAGGTTCTGCCTGTGCCGAACGGCTATTTCTCGCGGTTCAGCCGCTGGAACGAACTTTCGATCATGCGCCACTCCCGCGACTATCGGGACCTGCAGCAACTTTTGCGCAGCAGCCTGGATCCTGAGCGGATTCAAGCGTTCATCGCATTTCTCGATGCAGACGCCGGTTATGACATGTATCGCGCGGTCTCTGCGGCGAAGATGCAGCTTTCAGAAGCTGATGCGGGCGTTCTCTCGCTGCATGTCGCGGGCGTCGACATTGAACGCACCATCAAGCGCGCCGAGTTCGAGAAATGGATCGCGCCTGAGTTGGAGGAAATCGGCGCATGTGTCGACCGGGCTCTTGCCGAGGCGGGATTGCGTGAGGGCGATGTTGACCGTGTGTTCTTGACCGGTGGCTCTTCGTTTGTGCCTGCTGTGCGCGCGCAATTCGAAGCGCGCTTCGGCGCAGAAAAAATCGAAACGGGGGACCAACTTGTCTCTATCGCATACGGGCTTTCGCTGATCGCCCGCGAAAGGAACATCAACCGCTGGGGCGTGTGACCGCTGTAGCTTTCGCGTCTGTCGTCCGGTGATTGGGCCGGGTTTTTGCAGCCACCGTGGCGGTTTTGCGGCTGATGATCGCCCGGTGCGGCGAGGAGTTTCTAGGCCGTCTGAACGGGCGCGCTCGCGTCTCCGCACCTAGTGAAGGGCTGCGCTAAACACGACGGGCCAGGCGATCGTGAGCACGAAGAGGGCGATGCCGGCGGTCCATTGCGCCCAGCGCGCTGGAGAGAAGAGCGCGAATAGCGTCACCAGAGTGTAGGGCAGGTTGGCAAGGCTTTGCTGGAGTGCGAGCTCCGGCGTGGGCGTGCGCAGATACACGGTGCTCATGGCGACGAACACGAAGAGCAGAATGAGATAGAGGCCGTAGAACAGGCGGTAATTCTTCCAATAGAATGCTTCCATGTCGACCGGACGTTCGTCCGGAGCCTCGGGCGAAACGGCGACGCACATCAAGAACAGCAGGATCGACGAGAAGAAAAATAGCGTGACCGTGAAGAGGTCCCATTCTCCGACTGTCCGGAAATCCCACATCGCTAACCAATCGATATAGACCTGGGTGACCGCGTTCACGATGGCCAGCGCTAGTAAGCCCGAGAAGCGGACGCGTTCGCGCGCAATGAGGAGGCCGCCTACGCGCTGGAGCAAGTGACCAAGCGCGAGTGCGTAAACGAATGACAGCAGGATGAGAACGAAGTCGAAGCTGCTCATGTGGCGCTCGCCGCGGTGTGCGCGCGCCAGGCTTCCGCGAGTGCGCGAAAGCCGGCTTGATCGATTTCTTCGGCGCGGGCGGTGGGCGTGATACCGGCGGCGTTGAGCAGGGTTTCGGCGTCGGGCGTCAGTGAACGCAGCGCGGCGCGGAGCATTTTGCGGCGCTGGCCGAAGGCGGCGAAGGTGACGCGTTCGAGTGCGTCGAGATGCGGGTAAGGGTCGGCCAAGTCTTTCAACGAGACGATGGCTGACGCGATCTTCGGCGGCGGTGTGAAGGCGCGCGGGCCGACGGTGAATTCGAGACGTGCGTTGCAGCGCGCTTGTGCGAGCACGGCGAGGCGCCCGTAGGCGTCGCTGCCGGGTTTGGCGACGATGCGTTGGGCGACTTCTTTTTGAAACATCAGAGTCATGTCGCCGCGCCATGGGCCGGCTTTCAGCCATTTGATGAGAAGCGGGGTGCCGACATTGTAGGGGAGGTTGGAGATGATTGGGGTAGGATGGCCCCCCACCGCTGACCCTCCCCCAGGGAGGGAGTTCAGCAGCGCTGGTTCGTTCACTTCCAGTGCATCGCCTTGAACGAGTGTGAGCCTGTCTTCGCTCCATGCGTTCAGCGGTTCGAGCAGCGGGATGAAGCGGGCGTCTTTTTCGATGGCGATCACGTGGGCGCCGGCTTCGAGCAATGCGCGCGTGAGGCCGCCGGGGCCGGGGCCGATTTCGATAACGGTTTGGCCGGCGAGGTCGCCGGCGGGGTTGGCGATGCGGCGGGTGATGTTGAGGTCGAGTAGGAAGTGTTGGCCGAGGCCCTTATTGGCCCACAGGCCGTGGGCTTCGAGTTCATCGCGCAGGGTTGGAAGATCGTCGGCGTTCATTGCGCGGAAGCGCGCCGCTCGGCCATTTGCCACGCGAGCGTGAGGGCGGCGCGGAAGCTGTCGGCGCGGGCGAGGCCTTTGCCGGCAATGTCGAAGCCGGTGCCGTGGTCGGGCGAGGTGCGGATGATGGGCAGGCCGAGCGTGACGTTGACGGCGTCCCAGAAGTGCAGCGTCTTGATCGGGATGAGGCCCTGATCGTGGTAGAGCGCGATGACAGCGTCGTAGGTTTTGCGCGCGTCGTCGTGGAAGAGCGCGTCGGCGGAGCGGGCGTTGCTGACCTGCCAGCCTTCGGTCCGGAGCGTTGACGCGGCGGGATCGATGATCTCGATTTCCTCGCGGCCGATGTTTCCTTCTTCGCCGGCGTGCGGGTTGAGGCCGCAGAGCGCGATGCGCGGCGATGCGATGCCGTAATCGCGCTTCAGGGCTTCGCCGAGCACGCGGCCGACATGGGCAACGCGCTCACGCGTCAGTGCGGCTGGGACTTTGGCGAGCGGCGTGTGGATGGTGGCGAGCGCGACTTTGAGTGTTGGGCCGGCGAGCATCATCACCGGGCCGCGGGCGTGCGGCCAAGGATCGTTCGCGGTGAGGTGAGCGATGAATTCGGTGTGACCGGGGAAGCCAAAATCGGCGGTGTGCAGCACGGCCTTGGCGATCGGGAGCGTCACGAGCGCTGAGGCGGCGCCCGCGCGCACCGCGGCGACGCCCTGTTCGATGGCGGCGATAGTGGCCTCGGCGTTGACCGGGTCGGGTTCGCCGGGAGTTTCCTCCATCGCGAGCGGCACGTGCAGCACGGTTAGCGCATCGGCGCTGTCGCCGACTTGTGCGGCGTCGGTGACGATGTTGAGTTTGGGCGCTGGTGCGCCGATGCGGGCGCTGGCGCGTTCGAACGCGTCTGGATCGCCGACCAGGAAGAAGGGTGGCGCGTCGCCCCGCTCCGCCCACACGCGCGCCGCCAGTTCGAGGCCGATCCCCGCAGGATCGCCCATCGAAACGGCGAGCGGCTTCATCGCATCACTTGTTATTGTGCGCGGGTGATGATGGTGGCTTCGCGCCGCAGGTTGCGCAGATGACGCTCGGACAGCATCGCCAATTCGGTTTCGCGCAAACGGCTTTCGATCTGCTCGCGATCCGGCAAGCCGCCGCCGCCGACTTCGCGGCTGCAGACCACGATCGTGTTCACGCGCTCGCCATCGACGATGATCGGCGTTGCGTTGCCGGTGGTGACGCCCGTGATGCGATCGCGGATGCTGGGATTGAGCTCGGCTTCTTGCGTTTGGCCGAGGTCAGCGAGCTCGGCGCCGTCGATAGCGCCAGCGATGTCATCGATGTTTCCGCAGCCGTTGAGGCGGCGCAGGCCACGCTCTAGCGCTTGGCGGCGCGCGACCGGAGCGCTGATCTGGCGCAGCGAAACGATGGTCGTCGAGCCGGCAGCTGCGCCTTCGCGGCGTTCGCGCATGGCGATGAGATAAACGCCAGTCGGGGTGCGCACGAGCAGGGAGACTTGGCCGCGTTGGAGTTGCGCGGCGACGGATTGCAGTTCGGGCGCGAGGTCGGGGGCTGCGATCCAGCCGATATCGCCGCCTGCGGCGGCTGACGGCGCTTGCGAGAACTGACGGGCGACAGCCGGGAACGGGGCGCCGCGCTGCATCTGCTCGAGCAGGCGCATGGCGCCCTGCTGCATTTCGGTGAATTCCTGCTCGGTTTCGGCGGGCAGGAAGATTTCGGAGATCTGATATTGCGGGCGCGTCGCGTTGGCGGCGATGCGTTGCTGAGTTTCGCGGATGGCGACTTCGGAGATGCGCACGCGCGAGCCGTACATGCCGCCGATCAGGCGCTGCCAGGCGATGTCTGCCTCGATCTGTTGGCGCAGCGTGCGGACGGAGACTCCGGCGCCCCCAAGCGAGGCGGTGAGATCTGCGACAGTGGTTTCGTTCTGACGCGCGATGTCGGCGAGGCGGCCATCGATGGTTTCCGGCGTGACGGTGATTTCGTAGCGGGCGGCCTCTTCGATCTGGAGACGCTCATCGACCAGATCGCGCAGCGCCTGGGCGCGGGCGCGGGCTTGGATTTCAGGGGTCTGCTGCAGGCCGGCGGAGACCAGCAGCAGGGTTGCGCGCTGGCGCACGTCGAACGTCGAGATGACGTTGTCGTTGACGATAGCGGCGACGCCTTCGGCGTTCTGTGCAGTGGCAGTGACCGGGGCCGCGCCGAGCGCGACCGCCAAAACTGCGGCTGAAACCAATTTCAATTTCATGTCTGTCTCGTCTGCTCCGCTTCAGCTTCCGCCGAACACCCCGAGCGAGCGCAGTCCGATGCGGATCTGCAGGCCCTCATCCGGGCCGATCGAACCAAGTTGAGTTTCCCGCCGGGTGTAGGAAATCTCAAGGAAGGTGCAATCGTCCTCGTAAATAGCGCGGATGTCCTGAAGCAGATTTATGTCTGAATCTAGGTCGCGTGTCAGACCGGCCTGCACACGCCAGCCGCGGGCCAGATCGACGCCGATATGAGCGCTGATCTCCCGATTTGGGTCCAGCGGGTTATTCTGGATGGCTTCATCCACCGAATAATACCGCACATAGGTGCTGTAGCGGCCTGCGGCGGCGCGGACGGCGAGATCGACGCGCTGCACATCCAGGGTTTCGTCTTCGAGGCGAATGCGGCCTTCCGCGCCGAAATTGGCCCCGAGATCGACTTGGCCGGCTGCGACCCAGTCGGTGTTTTCGCCGTCGAGATTGGTGGTGGGGCTGAAGCCTGGCGCCTGCTCGTCACGCCAGCGGCGGCCGAAGATGAGCGAGGCGCTCTCGCCGCTGTGGGCGCGGGCGGTTGCGCGGACGCCGGCGCTCACGCGCGCGCCGGGTTCCCAGAGATCGTAATTGGGCGCCGCGTTTGGGCGGAAGAGGTTCGAATCGTCGAGTTCGAACGCGAGGCTGTCTTCGTTGATGTTGAGCGGCGCTTGCGGATCATCGCTCGCGACCGAGGCCATAACGACAGGTTCGACAATCAGGTCGAAGCGCTCGCCCGGACGCATGAACGGCCAGCTCACTTCGGCGCCAGCAAGGCCAAGCCCGCGTGTGAAGGTCTCGTAGCGATCTTCGCTGACTTCGATCTGGTAGGCGTCAGCGCGCGCTTGCGCGAACGGGCTGAACACCATGCCTGGGCCAAAGATCGCATCGCGGCGCCAAGTGGCGCTGACGGACGCGCGGCCGGTGCTGCCTTCGAAGATTCCGGTGCCGGGGTTATCTTCGCGCGACAGCAGCGCGGTGTTGGCTTGCAGGCGGACTTGGCCATCGAGCACGGGCTCGTTGATGACAAATTCGGTTTCAGCGAACGGCAGGATCAGCGGCAACAGGTCCGACGTGTCTTGCGTGCGCAGACCCTGGAAGCTGATGGCCGCGATCGAGCTGTAAGAGTTCTCGCTTTGGCCGATGGCGAAGAGTTGGGAGAGCAGCCGCGTCTCTTGGCCGACGTACGGCCCGCGGCGCTCGCCGGCGCCGTCAATATCGTAACGGCGCAGGTACTGATCGTCGTAGGCGCGTTCGAGGCCGAAGCCCCAATCCCAGTAATTGTTGAGTTCAAAGCGGCCTTCGCCGAAAGCGCTGAAGCGAAACAGCTCATCGCCGAAGCGATCGCCATCATCGTCGAACAGCTGTTCTTCGGTGAATGTCGTCTCGATCGACATTTCGCCGGACCAGAAGCGCTTGCGATAATCGAGGCCGATCAGCGGATTGACGTTGCCGTGCAAACGCAGCGAGGCGGTCAGATCCTGCGAGGGTGAGATCGCCCAATAATAGGGCTGCTCGTAGAACGTGCCGAGGCGGCGGTTGCGGCCAACATCCGGCGGCAGGAAGCCTGACGCGCGGCCGACAGTCGGATCCGGGTGCGCGAAGTATGGAATGTAGAGAACCGGGACGCCGACGATTTCGAGGACGGCGCCCTGATACGAAATCGTGCGGCTCTCGCGATCCTGCACGGCGCGGCGGGCGCGCAGACTCCATGTCGGTGGTCGATCGCCAGATTCGCAGATGGGGCAGCTGGTATAGATGACGTTGCGCAGTTCACTCTCGCCTTCGCCGTGGCGAAGCGCTTGGCGTGCGGCCAGCGTGCTTGAGTCACCGAGACGCGCGCGCAATTCGCTGGCGGCGCCGACATTCATCGCTTCGTCGGCTTCGATCTCTTCGGCGTAGGTAACCGAGCCGTCCTCAAGGACGATCTGCACATTGCCGGAGGCGCGGATGGCGCCGGTGTTGAGATCGTAGACCAGCCGATCGGCGCGCATCGTGCGGCCCTGGTAACGGACCTGCACATCGCCTTGCGCGGTGATGGTGCGGGCTTCCTGATCGTCGATCAGTTCATCGGCTTCGAGGAGGACGCTTTCCGTTTGCGCGGTCGGGGCCGGCGCGGCGGTCACGGGCGTGGTTTGGGCGAGCGCAGTTGAGCTGACGGAGACCGCCAGCATAGCGGCCAACGCCGCCCAGCCGGACGGCGCCCGCTCGGCCATACGGCCAGCCATCTCCCCCGAACGGCTCATCCGCATCCCTTCGTGCGACTCCCGTATTTACCTAGACGGCTGTGGCTAGCCGCGTCCAGCGCCGGACGCCGCGCTGGGGAAGTCGCTCACATCATGTGGCCGATCAGCCGTCTTCCAGGAACGCAACAATCGCTAAGGCGATGAACATTCCCGCCAAAGGGGCGCTCCAGGCGGCGACGACGGCCGGAACCGTCTGGGTCATGGCGAACGCCCCGGCCAGCTGGCTGTAAAAGAAGAGGAAGAGGCCAATCCCGACCCCCATGGCCCCCCATTTGGCGAGGTTGCCGAGCCGCTGGAGTTGCAGGGAGAACGCCGCTCCGAGCCCGGCCATGACGGCCAGCAGCAGCGGGTAGGCCAAGAGGCTCTGCCACTTCAGTTCGTAGCGGGTGGGCGCAAAGCCGGCGGCGCGAGCTTCGCGGATGAAAAACGGCAGCTCCCAGAACGAGAGCGTGGCGGGCGTCACGAAGCGGTTGACCAGTTCGCTGGCGTCGAGCGTCGTGGGAATGGCGAGGTTGGCGTGACGCATCGGACGGCTGCCGGGCGTTGCTTCGACGAGATCGGTCAGCTGCCAGAAGCCCCGCTTCAACTCGGCGCGCTCGGCACGCATGCGGCGGGTGAAACGCAAGGTGTCATCGCGCACTTCGAAGAACAGGAACGTCGCGCCCTGAAGAACGGCGCCGCTGGAATCGACGCCGTCAGCGTGGATGACGACTTGGCCTTGCGGATCGCCCTGGCGAATCCAAACGCCGTTGGCGCCAGCCTCCGCGCCGAGGCCCGCGCGCACATCTTCACGTTCAGCTTCGAAGGCTTTGTAGAATTGCGCGCCGAGCGGGTTGAGCGCGGTGATGGCGATGAGGCCAAGTATGGCACCGACGAACGCTGACGGCGCGAGGAAGCGCCAAGCTGAGACGCCGGCGGCACGCATGGCCACCAATTCGCTGGAGCGGTTTAGCCCGGTAATGGCCATCATGGCGCCCGCGAGGACGACAAACGGAAGAGTCTGCTCGACGAGCATCGGCGTTTTCAGGAGCGTGAGCCGCAAGGCTTCGAGCGTGCCGATGTCGGTGACGGTGCGCATCTGCTCGACCATGTCGATCAGCAGAATGGCGGCGAGCACGGCCACAAGCGCGATGGCGACGCCGCCGATCACTTTGCCGATGATGTAATTACCGAGGCGTGAAAACAGGAAGTTCATGTGCTGGCCCCGCTGAGCACGGAAGGCCCAAGGGAGTGGCGTTTTCGTCGCGCGCCGCGTCCGCCCAGCATAACGCCGCAAACGATGATCACGATGATGGGCAACGCATATTGAAGGGCGTTTAGATTAGGATCGTCAGCTGCGGCCGCCTGAAAGCCGAGCGCGCCTAGCCGGATCACCAGCGCCCAGATTGCGGCAAACATGATGCGCCTGCCATAGCCCCCGCGCCGGAATTCGCCGACCAGCACGCCGACGAGCGCGATCATGGCGAGCGCGATGTTGAGCAAGGGTGCGGACAATCGCCCGTGCGCTTCAGCCAGGAATTGTTCGACGTTGCGTTGGTCGTAGTGCGATGTCGTGTCTGGGAAGAAGAGTTCGTAAAGTGTGCGGTCGGACGCTTTCAGGAAGAAGTAGTCCGGCTCCTCGATCGCCTCTGTGCCCATCTGTAGGACGTAACGATCGAAATCGAGCACATCGACCGTGCCCTCGACGGTCTGGCGTTGAATCTGGCCATCACGGAGAACGATCGCTGGGGCGCCGTCGAGCGTGACGATGGCGCCGGCGCGAGCGGTGTAGGTGATTGGGAGCTCTTGGCGCGCGTCGTTGATCAAAAGATCGCGCAGCTCGCCGCCGCCGCCGCGTTGACGGGCGTAGAGCGTAATGCCCTCGGCGGGAAACGTGAACGAGCCTTCTTCGATCAGGCTCGACGCAACATCGGTGCTGAGTGCGTAGAGCGTCTCGCGCCGTTCAGTGAATGACCATGGCTGCGCCACAGCGTTGATGGCGAGGTGCGCGAGCGCAGCGAGCACGGCCAGCTGAATGATCGGGCGCGCGATGCGGCGGCGCGAGACGCCTGCGCCGTAGAGCACGGCGATCTCGCTTTCGCTCTGCATGCGGTTCAGCGCGTAGATGGTGGCGATGAACACCGCCATCGGCAGGATGAGCGAGATGAGCTGCGGCAGCGCTAGAAGCGTGACGTAGGCGAAGGCCCAGCCGGCGCGGCGGTTGGTGATGATGATGTCGAGCTGGTTCAGCCCTTGCGTCAGGATGGCAATCGCCGCCAGCGCGCCGAGGATGGCGAGCAACGGTCCCAGCGCCTGCCGGAAGATGTAGGCCGAAACCGTGTTCATCCCTGTCCCTTGCCGCCCCTCACGTGGAAATGGGGCGCACTCTGTTCCCTAAGCCCAGCCGTCAGCTTTTCAATTGCTTCCGGCATGGCTACCACTGCGCCGACCGAGGTTGAAGCGGGCGAAGAGCCCGCATTTCCCCAGAGGATATTTATGGACATCCGTTTTGTGGCCGCCGGCGGCGGCGATGTTGTGGCGATTATGGCGACCGAGGGCGGCGAGTTGTTGGAGGCCGGCAAGGCGCTGGATACGGCAACGGCCGGCCGTATCGGTCGCGCAATGAAAGCGGCGCGGTTCACGGGCGGCGCCGGCCAAGTGGCGGATGTGCTCGCGCCGGAAGGTGTGGATTTCGCCCGGGTGCTGGTGATCGGCGTCGGCAAGGCGGAAGCGGCGGACGGCATGGCGGTTGAGCGCTGGGCTGGACACGCGGTGAAGCGCACGCTGACCGGCGGCTTTGAAAAACTGGTGCTGCAGCCGGATGCGCTGCCAGGCGTTTCCAAATCGGAAGCGGGCGCGCACGCGGCGATGGGCGCGCGTTTGGCGGCGTATCGGTTCGATAGCTACCGCACCAAGCTGAAGCCCGAACAGAAGCCGACATTGAAAGCTGTCGACGTGATGATGGACGGCACCGCGGCGGCTGCGGCGCGTGCGGAGAAAGATGAGGCCATAGTCGAGGGCGTGTTCTTCGCGCGCGATCTGGTGAGCGAGCCGCCGAACGTTTTGTATCCGGAAAGTTTTGCCGAACGCCTTCGCGATCTGGAGACGCTGGGCGTTGAAGTCGAGATTCTTGAGCCCGCGCAGATGGAGCGGCTCGGCATGGGCGCGTTGCTTGGCGTCGCGCAAGGCTCGTCGCGCGGCGGCCGGTTGGTGACGATGCGCTGGAACGGCTCGGCGCAGAAGAAGGCCAAGCCGATCGCTTTGGTCGGCAAGGGCGTCACGTTTGATACGGGCGGCATTTCGATCAAGCCGGCCGGCGGTATGGACGAAATGAAGGGCGACATGGGCGGCGCGGCTGCTGTCGCGGGCGCAATGAAGGCCGTGGCGCTACGCAAGGCGAAGGCCAATGTCGTCGGCGTTGTGGCGTTGGTGGAGAACATGCCGGGCGCAAATGCGCAGCGGCCGGGCGATATCGTCACGACGATGTCGGGTCAAACCATTGAAGTGTTGAACACCGACGCGGAAGGCCGGCTCATTCTCGCGGACGCGGTGTGGTACGCGCAGGACAAATTCGATCCGAGCGCGGTGATCGATCTGGCGACGCTGACGGGCGCGGTGATTGTGGCTCTGGGCAACGAGCACGCCGGCCTCTTCTCAAATGACGAAGATCTGGCCAATGCGATTACGGCGGCGGCTTTGGCTGAAGGCGAGCCGGTGTGGCGCCTGCCGCTGTCGGCGGCGTACGATAAGCTGATCGACACGCCGAATGCCGACATGAAGAACATCGCCGGCAAGCCGGTGGCGGGTTCCATAGTCGGCGCGCAATTCGTGAAGCGTTTCGTCAAAGACGGCACGCCGTGGGCGCATTTGGATATCGCCGGCACGGCGTGGAAGTCGGGGCCGTATGACGATCCAATTTCGCCGGCTTGGGCGACTGGTTATGGTGTGCGTTTGCTGAACCGACTGATCGCCAATCGCTACGAAGATTGATGGCTGAGCTCTGGTTCTATCACCTGGAGCGCAGTGAGTTGGAGCGGGCGCTGCCGCCGTTGCTGGAGAAATCTCTGCAACGCGGCTGGCGGGCATTGGTGCGGGCGGGTTCGCCGGAGCGCGTCGAGCAGTTAGACACGGCGCTTTGGACGTTTCGGCCGGATAGTTTCGTGCCGCATGGGCGCGAAGGCGATCCCATGCGTCAGCCCGTGTGGCTGACGACGGAAGCGGGCAATCCGAACGGCGCGCAGGCGCTGTTCTTGGTCGATGGCGCCGAGCCTGGCGATATTTCCGGTTTTGAGCGCGCGTGCCTCCTCTTTGACGGGAACGACGCCAGCGCCTTGGAAATGGCCCGTTCGCGCTGGAAACAGGCGAAAGAGGTCGGCATTACGGCGTCGTACTGGAAGGAAAGCGCCGCGGGGCGGTGGGAGAAGCAGCAATGAAACGGACATTGGTTTTGGTTCTGGCTGCCGCGGCGATCGCGGGAGCCTGCGCGTATCAAGCGCCGCTCTCGAGCCGCGAGTTGGAGAGCATGGCCAATCGGCAGCAGCGCGAGGCGATCTCGCGGCCGGAGCCGGATGCGTGCCAAGCGGCGGCGCATCGCAGTCTGGTCGGAACCGACGGCTCGGCGATCAGCCAAGCAAGTTTGCCGGCCGGCGCGCGGATCATTTGCCACGACTGCGCCGTTACCATGGATTACCGGGCTGAGCGTCTGAACGTGGAACTCGGCGCCGACGGCAAAGTCACCAATGTGCGCTGCGGCTGAGTGAGAAGGAGAAAGATGTGCGAGCTTTGATATTGACGGCGGCGGTGTTCGCCCTCGCCGCGTGCGGCCAAACGACGACGACAACCGCCGAAACCCCGGTTGCGGAGACGCCAGTGGCCGCCGCCCCGACGACACGTGAAGACGCCACCGCGCAAGACACGTGCGGCGCTGCGCAATATCGCACGCTTGTTGGGTCCAACTTCGCGGCGGTGACGCTGCCGGCGGATTCCGGAATTCGCATCATCCAGCCGGACACGGTTGTGACCCAGGACTTCCGCGCCGATCGCATCAACATCATCGTTGGCGCTGATGGCATCATCACTAGCGTGGAGTGCTACTAAAATGATCCGCGCCGCGCTCGCCATTCTTGTGCTGTCTGTTGCCGCTTGTGCCCAGACGCCGCCCGCTTCGCCGCCGCAGACGGCGGAGGACGCGACGGTGCAGGATACGTGTGGCGCGGCGCGGTTCGCTTCGTTGGTGGGGTCGCCGGCCACTCAAATCGACCGCGCGACGCTGCCGGCGCGGACGCGGATCATTACGCCCGACATGATGGTCACCCAGGATTTTTCGCCTGAGCGGCTCAATATCATCGTCGGCACGGACGGCCGGGTAGGCTCGCTGCGCTGCTTTTGAGCGTTTGATCTTGAAGCATTTCTGACGCACTTGGCCCGGAGCCATCGCGCGGCTATAGACCCGGCTCCAAATCAAGCCGGAGCGCAGATACCCCATGGCCGTCGAACGCACTTTCTCGATCATCAAGCCGGACGCGACCAAGCGTAATTTGACCGGCGCGATCAACGCCGTGATCGAAAAGTCCGGCCTGCGCATCATTGCGCAAAAGCGGGTGCTGCTGTCCGAAGGCCAGGCCGAGGGTTTCTACGCGATCCACAAAGAGCGCCCATTCTTCCGCGACCTCGTGAACTTCATGATCTCGGGCCCGGTGGTGATCCAGGTTCTTGAGGGCGAGAACGCCGTCGCCGCCTATCGCGACGTGATGGGCGCGACCAACCCGACCAATGCGGCGCCCGGCACGATCCGCAAGGAATTCGCCGAGTCGATCGAAGCCAACAGCGTCCACGGCTCGGACAGCTTAGAGAATGCCGAGCGCGAGATCGCGTTCTTCTTCAACGATCAAGAGATCGTGGGCTGAGTTCGGAGCGCGCGCCTTAGGCCCGCATTTGTTTCGTTTTACAGGAAGGGCGCTGCTTTGATGGCAGCGCCCTTTTTGTTTGATGCGCCGTGCGCGTCTCAAGACGCGCGGTCCGGCTGGCTATTTCTTTTTGCCGCCGGCGGGGCCTTTGACCGGGGTCGGGTTGGCTTTGGAGCCGCCGCCCGGTTTGCTGGTGGTCCCGGTTTGCTTTGGCGGCGGGCCGCTTGGTGTCTTTGCCATGTACGCGCTCTCCTTGGTTTGAACGCGATGACGACGGTACGCTTGGCATTGGCGCGCGCAAGCTACTTGCGCGCAATTATTTCCAGCACGAGCGGCGTTACCATGAGCGTGCCAGGTTGGGCTGAGACGCGTTCGAATTCGTCGCGCATGTCCTTGGCGAGTTCAGGCGTGATGCGATTGAGTTCGAGGAGGCGGTCGATGTGGATGTCGAAGAAGCCAATCGGCCAACGCCAAACATTATCGTCCTTGGAGACGACGTCGACGTAAGGCTTCAGGCTTTCGACCTTGAGGCCCATTTCGGTGAGCCAGGCCGGTAAGTGACGGGCAATGTCCGGCTCGCCGCCTGAGGCGCGCCAATTGGCGGAAACTTCATCGACGAATTTTTCGAAGTTCGGCGCCGGCGGCGCGAGCTTCCAAGTTTCGTAATCGAGGTATTCGTGGACGACGAGCGTGCCGCCGGGCTTCAGTGCGGCGACCAGCTTCTGTAGCGCCGCCTTCGGGTTGGGCAGGAAGGCGAAGATCCAGCGCGCCCAGGCGGCGTCGACGTTCTGAACCGGGATCGGGTCGGTGGCGATGTCGATCTCGTGCGCTTTGACTTGGCTGAAGCCGCGCGCCTTGGCCTGGGCTTCGAGCGTGTCGAGGAAGCGCCGCGAGCGTTCGAGCGCGTGTATCTGGCCGGTTGGCCCAACCATTTCAGCGAGGTCCATTGTGGCGAAGCCGGGACCAGCTCCGAAATCGATCACCTTGCAGCCATCACCGATGCGAGCGCGGGCCCAGGCGTCGAGCGCGCGCGGGCGCCAAACGCGATGCTGGAAGCCTAAGCGGTAGATTTCATCGTCATGCGTGCCGAGGACGTAGTCACGTTCAGCCATGAATAATCTCCTTGGCGGAGATATAGGCGCGCGACGGCAAATCGTCTCGCTGGATTCGGACTAGAGTTTGCGCGCCAGGTCCGCGAGGCAGCGTGGGTAAAGCTCGTGCTCGAGTGAGAGTACGCGCCGCGCGAGTGTCTCCGGCGTATCGCCAGGCGTTACAGGCATGCGCGCTTGGCCGAGGATTTCGCCGGCGTCTACCTCTTCGACGACGAGATGCACGGTGGCGCCGTGTTCGCTCTCCCCCGCTGCGAGTGCGCGCTCGTGGGTTTTGGTGCCGGGGAATTTCGGCAGCAGCGAGGGGTGGATGTTGACGAGGCGTCCGGCCCAGGCGCGGACGAAGAAGGGCGTCAGCACGCGCATGAAGCCGGCGAGGGCGACGATGTCGATGTTGTGCTGAACCAGCAGCGCGTCGAGATCGCGTTCGAAGGCTTCGCGGTTTTGGCCGTAGGGCTTGTGATCGAGCGCGATGGCTTCGACCTTTGCCGCGCGGGCGCGATCTAGGCCTTCGGCGCTGGGCACGTTGGAGACGACGAGCGCGATTTCGTAGGCGTCCTGCTCAGCGTCGAGCAGCGCTTGCAAATTGGTGCCGCGGCCGGAGATGAGAACGGCGACGCGTTTCCTCGCGCTCATGCGGATTTCAGCACGCCAATCTTGAAGGCCCGCTCGCCGGCGGCACTGAGTTGCGCGACGACGTCGTCGGCTTTCGCAGGCTCGACTATGAGGATCATGCCGATGCCGAGGTTGAAGGTGCGGCGCATGTCGTCTTCGGGGACGCCGCCGGTGCTTTGCAGCCATTCGAAGACGGCAGGGCGTGTCCAGGCGGTCCAGTCGAAATCGGCGGCTAGGTGATCCGGCAGCGCGCGCGGCGTGTTTTCGACGAGGCCGCCGCCGGTGATGTGAGCGGCGCCCTTTGCGAGTTTGGCGGCGAAGATCGGTTTCAGCGCTTTGGCGTAGATGCGCGTGGGGGTGAGCAGAGCTTCAGCCAGCATTTGACCCGCAGCGAATGGCGCTGGTGCGTCCCAGGCGAGGCCGCTGCGTTCGACGACTTTGCGCACCAGCGAATAGCCGTTGGAGTGCGGGCCGCTGGAAGCGATGCCGACGATGACGTCGCCTGCTTGCATCTCATCGACGCGCGGCAGCAACGTGCCGCGTTCGGCGGCGCCGACAGAGAAACCAGCAAGATCGTAATCGCCTTTGGCGTACATGCCCGGCATCTCGGCCGTTTCGCCGCCAGCGAGTGCGGCGCCCGCTTGGCGGCAGCCTTCAGCGATGCCGTTCACGACCGCGGCGGCCTCCTCGGCGTTCAATTTGCCGGTGGCATAATAATCGAGGAACATCAGCGGCTCGGCGCCCTGGGCGGAGAGATCGTTCACGCACATGGCGACGAGGTCGATGCCGACGGTGTCGTGGCGGCCGCTTTCGATGGCGATCTTGAGCTTGGTGCCGACGCCGTCAGTCGTGGCCAGGAAGATCGGATCCTTGAAGCCGGCGGCCTTGGGATCGAAGACGGCGGCGAACCCACCGAGGGCGGCTTCCGCGCCTGGGCGGGCTGTGGATTTCGCGGCGGGCTTGATCAAATCGACCAGGCGCTCGCCCTCGTCGATGTCCACACCGGCGTCCCGGTAGGTCAGGCCATTTGTTCCGGCAGGGGTACGGGTTGAGTTGGTCACGCTATGAGTCCAGAAGCCGCCACATTGATAGGCGATTCCGCGCCGGGTAGGGTTCAATCACCCATCCAAAAGCGCGCAACGAGGTACCTGCTTATGAAAGCCACGCCCTGGGCTGCCTTCACTGCCCTGTTCCTGGCGGCCTTGTGCGCGTTCGCGCCAGGGGCCGCAAGCGCTCAGGCCCGCGACAATGTCTACGCGGTGAGCGGGGTTTATGTGGACGAGACGGCGGCCAATTCGGCGGCGGCGCAGCAGGCCGGCTTCACGGCGGCGTATCGCATGGGGTTTGAGCGTTTGGTGCGCCGGATCACGACGCCGGCCGATCTGGCCGCGCGCGGCATGCCTGTGGTTGAAGGGAACGCTTTCGATTTGCTGGTGATGAGCGTCGATGTCGAAGAGGAGCGCCGCTCCTCCACGCGCTACATTGGCCGCCTCACCATTCGCTTCAATCCGGAAACGGTGACGGCGCGGCTGCGTCAGCAAGGGCTGACTGTCATCGACATGCGCGGGCCGCCCATGCTGATCGCGCCGATCAGCGGTGCGGGCATTGAAGAAGAGACAGCGGCGCTGTGGCGCGATGTCTGGACGCAAGGCGGTTTCGGCAACGAGCTTGCGCCGCTGCGTATTGCGCCGGCGGATTTGCAGGGCGCACCGGCTTGGGATGTGGCGGCGCCCTATGCGCAGCAAGCGGCGTCCGCGAGCGCGATCTACGCGACGTTGCGTGTGCAGGGTTCGACGGCGACGGCGCAGCTGGTTGAAGTCGGCGCCGACACGCGGCGTGATCGCGGTGAAGTCTCCGCGCGCATTCAGGGCTCGGACGCAGCGGCGTTGCGCGCGGCGTTGGCCTCGCTTGCCGATCAAGCCAACGCGCAGGTGCAGGCTGATTGGAAAACGCGTGCCGCTGTTGGCGTTGGGCCTGGCGGACGTATTTCTGCTTCGGCGCTCTATAGTGATCAGCGTCAGTGGGAGCAGATCAAGTCGGCGCTGGAGACGGCAGCGCAGACGATGGTTTCTGAGATCCGCATTGAAGCCGTCGGCCGTGAAGGCGCGCTGGTCTCATTCTCGTTCTCGGGTCAGGAGCAGCAGCTCGCGGCTGAGTTGGCGCGGCGCGGCGTGACGCTGGAGCGGAGCGCCAACGGCCCAGTTCTGCGCGTGGCCCGGAGATAGGCTGGTCGCCACAATGAGCGAGCAGCCGCGCCTGTTTGAATTCCGCATGGGCGAGCGATCGCCCGATACGCTTGTGGTGGCTGACGCCAATCGTGACGCGGCGCGGTTGTTGACGGACTGGCGCGCTTGGCCGGGCGGGGCGTTGGCGCTGATTGGCCCGAAGGGGTCCGGCAAGTCCCACCTCGCGCTCGCCTGGGCGCTTGAGGTCGGCGCACGGCAACTGGATGAGGCAAGCGGGCCTGACGAGGCGGCTTTGGTCTATCGTGATGGGGCTGGGCGGCTCTTGATCGAGGATGCCGCGGCGGCCGGAGAAGCGGCGCTGTGGCGGGTGCTGGACATGGCCCGGAGTGGCGGCGGCGCGGTTCTGCTAACCGGCGTTAAGGCGCCCGGAGAGTGGCCAGTCAGCCTGCCCGATTTGCGCTCAAGGCTGGCGGCGCTGCCAGTTGCGCGGCTGAAGGAGCCGGATGAGGCGCTTTTGGACGTGGTTTTGCGCCGGATATGTCGCGAACAATTCATTCAATTGAGCGATGATGCTGCTCAATATCTGGTGCGACGGCTCCCAAGGACGTTCGCGGCGGCGCAAGCGTGTGCCGCGGCGCTCGATGCGGAACTGGTGCGCGGAGCAAAACCGGTTTCCCTCGCTGTCGCCAAGAAGGCGCTGGCGCGCATGGAAGCAAGCCGGGGTGGTGAGGACGGTTAAGAGATGGCTAAGCCGCGCAAGAAGACGCGCGCCGTGGCGAAGAAAGAAGCTTCGCCGCTGCTGACGAGCCCACAACGGTTTATCAACCGCGAGCTTTCGTGGCTGGCGTTCAATACGCGCGTGCTGGAGGAAGCCGAGAACCCGAACCATCCGCTGCTTGAGCGGCTGCGCTTTCTTTCTATCTCGGCCTCGAACCTCGATGAGTTTTTCATGGTGCGCGTCGCCGGTCTGCATGAGCAGATCAAGGCGGGCGCCCAGGTGTTGAGCCTCGACGGACTGACGCCCGGCGAGCAATTGGTGCGCGTCCACGCCGAAGCGACCAAGCTAATCGACCGCCAGCAAGTGCGCTGGCAGGCGTTGCGCGAAGAGATGCGCGGCGCGGGGATCGCGGTGCTGAATCCGGAAGAGCTGACACGCGATGAGCGCGTCTATTTGAAGTCGTTCTTCATGGCGGAGGTGTTTCCGCTGCTGACGCCGCTCGCCGTCGATCCGGCGCACCCGTTTCCGTTTATTCCAAACCTTGGGTTTGCCATCGCGCTGAAGCTGAAGCGGAAGTCGGACGGGCGAGCGCTGAATGCGCTGATCCCCGTGCCGAGCCAAGTCGCCCGCTTCATTGATGTTACGCAGGCAAACGCTGAGGATCTCGGGCCGGGCGAGCGCCAGCAGCGGCGTTTCCTGACGCTTGAGAACACGATCACGCTCTTCCTCGATGAGCTGTTTACGGACTATCGCGTGGAATCGCAGGGCGCCTTCCGCGTCGTGCGCGACAGCGACATTGAAATTCAGGAAGAGGCCGAAGACCTCGTGCGCGAGTTCGAGGCGCGGCTAAAAGAGCGGCGTTTGGGCGACATCGTGCGCTTGAAAGTCGAAGCTTCGATGCCTGAGGATTTGCGCGCGTTCATCGTGGGCGAGATCGAGGCCGATGCGCGCGATGTGATCCTGGTCGAAGGCATGCTGGGGCTTTCGGCGCTTTCGGCGCTGGTGAACGAGGATCGGCCCGATCTGAAGTTCAAGCGCTACGAGCCGCGCTCGCCGGAGCGGGTGAAGGATTTCGGCGGCGACAGCTTCGCTGCGATCCGCGCCAAGGACATGCTGGTGCACCACCCGTATGAATCGTTCGATGCGGTGGTGCAGTTCGTACGCCAAGCGGCGGCCGATCCGGCGGTAGTGGCGATCAAGCAAACGCTCTACCGCACCTCGAAGGACTCGCCGATTGTTGCGGCTCTGGTGGCGGCGGCGGAAGCAGGCAAGAACGTCACCGCGTTGATCGAGTTGAAGGCGCGCTTTGACGAAGAAGCCAATCTGCGCGTTGCGCAAATGCTGGAGCGCGCAGGCGCTTCGGTCGTGTACGGCTTCATCGACTTCAAGACGCACGCGAAGGTGAGTCTGGTCGTCCGGCGCGAGGCGCACGGTTTGCGTACTTATACGCACTTCGGCACGGGCAATTATCACCCGATCACGGCGCGCATCTATCAGGACTTGTCGTTGTTCACGTGCGATCCGGCCTTGGGCCGCGACGCCAACCGCCTCTTCAATTTTGTGACAGGCTATGCGCGGCCGGCTGAGCTCGAAAAGATCGCAATGTCGCCGATCAACTCGAAGGCGACTTTGCTGAAGCTGATCGACGATGAGATCGAGCATGCGCGCTCTGGGCGCGGCGGCTCGATCTGGGCAAAGCTCAATGCGCTGGTCCATCCAGAGATCATCGATGCGCTCTACCGGGCCTCGAACGAGGGCGTGAAGATCGAACTCATCGTGCGCGGCATTTGCTGCCTGCGGCCCGGGGTGCCGGGCATGAGCGAGAATATTCGGGTGAAATCGATTGTTGGGCGCTTTTTGGAGCACTCACGGATCGTCTGTTTCGGCAATGGAGCGAAATTGCCGAACGCGAACGCCAAAGTGTATATCTCTTCGGCCGATTGGATGCCGCGGAACTTAGAGCGCCGGGTTGAGGTCATGTGCCCGGTTGAAAATCCTACGGTTCACCAGCAGATACTCGATCAGATCTTGGTCGCGAACCTCAATGACGAGGCGCAGTCCTGGTACATGGACCAGGATGGGGTATTCAAACGGGTAGATGTCTCAAAGCTTGATGAGCCGTTCTCGGCGCATGTGTACTTCATGCGCAACCCGAGTCTCTCGGGGCGCGGTCGCGCGCTCAAGGGTGACGCGCCGGCGGCGTTCGACCACATCGGCGCACGGAACTACTAAGCGCGCGCAGCGCCTGTCATGACAGGCGCCTTTCTCCGCGACGGTGACGACGCAGCGGTCATCGATGTCGGCTCCAACTCGGTGCGTCTCGTCGCCTATCGGATCGATGGGCGTTCGATGACGCCGACGCTCAATGAAAAAGTCATGGCCGGCCTCGGCCGTGATATCGGGCGCACGGGCGCCTTGTCAGAAGATGGCGTCGATATCGCGCTGCGCGCTTTGCGGCGCTTTGCGACTTTGATCGAGGCGTTGAAGATCGATCAGGTTTTTCCGGTCGCCACCGCAGCGGTGCGGGAAGCGTCTGACGGCCAAGCTTTCGCGGACATGGTTGAAGCCGAGACCGGCATCAAGCTGCGCATTTTGAGCGGCGAAGATGAGGCGCGGCTTTCGGCTTTGGGCGTCAGCGCGGGCGCGCCGGACGCGAAAGGCATCGTCGGCGATCTTGGTGGCGCGAGTCTGGAGCTTATCGAGATCGGCCCCAAGGGCGTTGGCCGCGGCGAGACGTTTCCGCTTGGGCCGCTGACGTTGATGCGCGGCGAAGAGATCGATTATGCGCGCGTCAGCAAGCGCGTCGCTGAAGTGCTTGGCGCCACCAAATTGCTCGGCAAGCGCGGTGGTGATTTTTACGCGGTCGGCGGTGCTTGGCGTGCGCTCGGCCGCATCGACATGTCGCTGAAGAACCATCCACTCGGCGTGCTGCATCATCACGAGATGAGCCGCGCACAGGTGCTGAAGGTTGCGGAAGTCGTGCGCGGGCAGAGCAAGCGCTCGTTGGAAAAGCTGGAAGAGTCCGCAGCCAAGCGCGCGGAGACGCTGCCCTATGCGGCCGTGGTGCTGGAGCACGTGATGCTCGCGGGACAGTTCGACCGCGTGGTGCTGTCCGCGTTTGGGTTGCGCGAAGGCGTGTTGATCGAGCGCATGAGTGAAGCGGCGCTTCAAGGGCATCCGCTGATTGCGGCGGCCGAGGCGCTGGCGGGACGCTGGACACGAACGCGCGGGTTTGGCCGCGCGTTGGAGGAATGGATCGCGCCCATCTTGGACGGCCAAGACTACGTATTCCCGAAGAAGCGTGAAGAGGTGCTGCGCGGAGCTGCGGCGCGGCTTGCGGATGTCGGCGCGCCTCTGCATCCCGACCAGCGCGTGGAGGTGATGTTCGATCTCATTTTGCGCGCGCCACTGGCGGCGATCAGCCACGAGGAGCGCGCCTTCCTGGCGGCGGCCATACACCACCGTTACACCAAGGCGCCGCCCCGGCATGCCGAGGCCTACACGCGCCTGCTCAGCGATGAGCGGCAAACCGCTGCCGCTGCCCTGGGGGCCACCTTGCGCCTCGGAGCCGATTTATCCGGCCGAAGCGAGGCGCTGCTCGCAAGTTTTGAGGCCGCTGCTGTTGACGGCAGGCTAGTGCTTCGGGTGAAGAAGAAGGCGGCGCACCTGGTCACGGAGACCGCGATGCGCCGGCTGGAGGCCGTCGCCCAGTGGCTCGGTCTGACAGCGGAGACAAAGATCACATGAGCGATGCGCCGCCCGACCGTCTTTCGGTCGATCCTGACAATCCCCATTACGACGCAGCCGCGCTTGAGCGCGGAGTTGGCGTGCGGTTCAACGGCAACGAGAAAACCAACGTCGAGGAATATTGCGTCAGCGAGGGCTGGGTGCGGCTGGCCGTCGGCAAGACGCTGGACCGGCGCGGCAAGCAGTTGACGATCAAGTATACCGGCAAGGTCGAGCCGTACTTCCAGGACCTGCCCGCCGCCGACGAGGCGTAAACGCGCTGCCTTTGCTGGCCGCCGTGCTATGAGTGCGGCGAACAGCGAGGCGTGGCAGCGTGACCGAAGACCTGGGCCCCCGAAAGCTTGCGGCGATCATGTCGATCGACGTCGCCGGCTTTTCAGCGCTGACTGAGACCGATGAAGCGCGCGCGGTGGAACTCGTCTCGCAGCTGCGCGACTTGCTCATGAAGATTGCAGGCGCGGGCGCCGGCCGAGTGTTCAACACGGCGGGCGACGGCTTCATGCTGGAGTTCGCATCCGCCTCGGGCGCGCTAGCGGCGGCAGAACATGTCTGCGTCAGTATCGATCGCAAGAGCATTCGCGTCGGCGTCCATATTGGCGACGTGCTGATTTCTGAGACCGGCGATCTCTTCGGCCACAGCGTCAATGTCGCCTCGCGGCTGCAGGAATTGGCGCAGCCTGGCGACGTTGTGGTGTCGATGGATGTGCGCCGGGCTGTGCGCGGCCCGTTGGCGAAGCGGCTACATCCCGCCGGCGCAGTGCAGCTCGATAAGATGAGCGAAGCGCTGGAAATCTTCACGCTGCAGCGGATCGGGGCGCCCGCGCCGACAAAGCGCCGAACCGAGCCTGTGCTGGCGGTGCTGCCGTTCGACAATGAGAGCGACGACCCGTCGATGGAGTATTTCGCTGAAGGCGTGGCCGACGAAATCATCATGACGTTGCTGCGCAATTCCAAGATCAAGGTGATTGGGCGCACGTCTGCATTTCAGTTTCGCGGCGCACGTAAGACGGACGCGGCGACGGTGCTGCGCGCGACGCATGTTCTGGATGGCTCGGTGCGCTGCGGCGGAAGCAAGCTTCGTGTAAATGCACAATTGATCGAAGCGGCGAGCGGCGTGGTGCTTTGGAGCGAACGCTTCGACGGCGATCGGGCTGATGCATTCGCGCTGGAGGATGAGATTGCCAGCAAGGTGGCGATGTCGTTGCGCCGGTCGCTGGCGCAGTCGGAGCGTGCGGCGCTCCGGATCGATCCGGCCGCCTACGAACTCTATCTGCGTGCGCGCCAGATATGGCTGCTGCTCAGCGATGTCGAGGAAGACCAGGCCGAGGTGCTGCTGGAGCGGTGCGTGAGTCTTGCGCCGGACTTCGCCGATGGTTGGGCAGCGTTGGCGAGCGTGCGCGCTTTCTTGCTGCCGCGAGACCGCGACATGATAGGCGAGCCGCAGCATGAAGCGGCGTTGGCTGCGGCGGAGCGGGCGCTGGCGTTGGATCCCGATTGCGCTCAAGCGATGGCGGCGCTGTCGTTGTTGAAGCCGGCGTTTGGCGATCATGCCGAGAAACTCCGCCTTGTGAACGAGGCGCTGAAGCGCACGCCGAACGATGCCTCGCTGCATGTGGCGCGTTCGGCTTGGCTCTACGGCGTTGGGCGCATGCGCGAGGCTGCGGCGGCGCTGGAGCTCGCGAGCCGGTTGGATCCGCTTGGTCCTGCGGTCGAGGGATTGCGCGCGAGTTTGATGACGGCGCGCGGCGAAGTGGAGACCGCGCTCGAGATCATGCAGGCGGCATGGGCGCGTTGGCCCGATTCCGCTTTCATCTGGTATCTGATGTGGAGCACGCTCTGCGCTGCAGGCCGCATCGACGAAGCGGAGGCGCTCGCGGCGCCAGGCGTGCCGCCCCGCCGCGCCGTGACTGAGCGCGATGTCATGGTGTTGCGCAATTATGCGATGATGGTGCGGCTCGACGGTGAAGCGCGGAGCGCTGCCTGTGACCGGCTGCTGAAGCATGTGGCGCACGCTGAAGGGCCGTTGGCGCTCTCCACGATCCTTTTCGTGGCGAGTCATGGGTGTGCAGATAGCGCGCTCGATGTGCTGGAAGCTGCGCTTGATGCAGGACGCCCGCTGCGGCCGGACAATCACGACGCATTCGGCATGGCGCGGGCGCAATCGCCGTTGCAGCTATTTGTGTCCAACGGTGGCACGCCGATTTGGAAGCATCGTCGCTTCCCCAAGATCGCAGCCCGACTTGGCCTCACGCAGTATTGGATCGAGACCGGTAAGTGGCCCGACTGCGCAACGCAGGTCGACTACGACTTCAAGGCTGCGTGCCGTGAAGTTTTATCAGCGCAAACCTAGCAGGGTTTCTACGTCGGCCCACGACACGTATTTGAAGTTCTGCAGCTCGGACGGGTTGGTATTGCGGTCGTCCTGCGCGACGAACAGCCCGCGGGGATAATTTGGTCCCAGTGGCGCAGAGACGATATCGATACCGTCGGTGCCTTGAACGCGGTCGGCGCTGCTCTCGATAGAAGGACCGATGGCGAAGGCGCCGCGATAGGCATTCGCGCCACCGCGGTCATAAACTGCGTATCGAGAAGCGCCTTGCACTGAGGCGACCAAATAGCCACCGCCATCCTCTCCGTTCCAAATCGTGAGGCCCTCAACGTCGGCAACGAGATTGCCGCCGGCGACCCGGTCAATCAGGCGACGGCTGGATCCGTCCGAGTCCTCGGCTTCGATGCGCCAGATGCCGACAAGTTCTTGCGCCACGTAGTAAACGCCATTCTCGTCATCAACGACGCAGCCTTCGGCAATGCTGCCCAGCGAGTAGGACGCGATGCGTTCTGATGCAATTGCGCCATCGGCAGCAGTAGCTATGCGCCAAACGCCAATGTCGCCGCTGTCGCGATCGGTAACGACGGCGACGAGTTCACCGCCAATGCGGCCGAAACAGAATCCGTAGACTTCCACAAGTCCAGTCGCGATGCGCGCGCGCGGGGTGGGATCAAGACGTCGCGTCGCGGGATCAAAGCGCCAGAGCACAATGGTGTTGTCCGTGCGGTCGCTGGCGCCAACGATAGGCGCGGCGCCGTCACTCCACGCAAAGCCCTCGCGGATGTCGACGTTGTTCGGCTCGCCGCCTGGCGCTTCCTGGACGATGTCGCCTTGTAGGTTGAAGATATAGAGCCCGCCCTTTTTCTGGGTGGCGATGACGAGACTTTGCTCCGGTTGCGGCGCAACCCAGATGGCCGGATCATCGGCAGCGTCGCCGCTTTGCGTGACCGCAGCGGTTTCTCGTACAGCCGGCACGCTCGGCGCCGTCGCGCAGGCTGCCAGCGCCGACAAAGTGATGATCGCGATAACCAGCCGCATAGTGCCCTCGTTGATTTGCTATGCGCTTTTGCCCGGCCATTATGACAAAGGCATCACATAAGCTAAGTCAAACCGTCACAGCTCCAATCTAATCGGCCCCAGGTTGGATCGTACACCCAGGGGCTCTTTCGATGTCATATTCCAGAACCAAGGCGTGGTTGCTCGGTGTTGCAAGCGCGGCTTTTGCTTTCACCGGCGCGGCGCAGGCGCAAGATACGCAGTCGGAGCAAGAGGCGCCGACGCAAAGCGAAGCGATCGTCGTTCTCGGCGAGATCGAGTATCGCAATCGTGTTGAAGGTGCGCCGCCGGTTCTCGAATACGGCCTGGAATATTTCCAACGCTTCGAGCCGCGCACTGTTGGCGACATGTTGCGCCGTACGCCCAGCGCGGCGTTCGCCGGCTCAGACATGGGCGAAGCAAATGACTTGCAGCTGCGGGGCCTGGGCGGCGGTTACACGCAGGTTTTGATCGACGGCGAGCGCGTTCCGGGTTCTGGGTTCGATCGGACGTTCTTTGTCGATCGCATTCCGGCTGAACTTGTCGAGCGTGTCGAGATCATTCGCAGTTCATCGGCTAACCGCTCGGGCGACGCGGTCGCGGGCGCGCTCAACATCGTTCTGAGGGACGCATATTCGCTAGAAGGCGGCTACATCCGCGCTGGCGCATTGCACTACAACGATGACGAGACAGAAGGCAGCGTTGCCGGGGTTTGGGGTGGCGCGCTCGGACCAGGACGCGTGCTCTTGGGCGGCAGCTTTCAGGGTCGACACAACCCGAAGGACAAGTTCAGCGAACGTTACACGACCCCGCCCGGAGGCGCGCACTGGGATGGTGATCCTTCGTTCGAGTTGCAAAACACCGAAGTGCAGTCCGATGTCCGCGATGGCGAAGACTACACGCTGAACGGATCATTCTTCTTGCCTGTGGGCGAAGGTGAATTGCGCCTTTCGGGTGTATGGGTGCGCACCGAGCGGGAAGAGATAGAGAATTCGTTTGAGTACGACGGTGGCGTAGACCTCGAAGTCATTGTGCCGGGCTACGCCTACATCGATCAGGAAAACACTGCCTTCCAACTCGACTTCGAGCACCCATTCCTCGGTGGCGAAATCAAGTTCGATTTCGGTGTCGCTAGGTTCGAGGAAGACAGCATTGAGGGCGAATCGGAAACCGAACTCGATGGCGGCGGGCTGATCGACAGCTTCGAAGGCGACGACGAGCGGCTGCAGTTCACCGACGACGAGTTTAGCTTCTCGGTGGCTCAGGAATTCCGGCTCGGAGAGTCGATGCAAATTGAGTTCGGTGTTGATTACAACAACAAGCAGCGCGAGGGCACGTTGCTTGTGCGCGAGTTCGAATTCGATGGAGTCCCGCCCGTTGGCGATGCCCCGCCTTATGTCGGCGATCCGTGGACCGATCCGCTTGCTGATTTGGATCAGGAGATTCCTGACGGTGGCAACTTTGCCCTTGAGGAACGCCGCATCGATCCGTTCGTAATGGTGTCCGGCGAGTTCGGCGCATTCGAGTGGGAGACAGGCGTGCGTTATGAGACCACCGAGGTCGAGGTTACGGATGTCGAAGAGGCGGTCACCGAAAGCAACGAGTACGACATTTTGTTGCCGTCAGCCCACCTGCGTTGGAATCTGACCGAAGAAGATCGGATCAACTTCAGTATCGCGCGCACAGTGCGGCGGCCGAGCTTCCGTTTCATCATGCCGACCTTGTTCGAGGAAGAGTTTGAAGACAACGACTTCCAAGGCAACGCTCAGCTGTCGCCTGAGACGGCCTGGGGCGTCGATATTGGCTATGAGCACCGCATTGGCCGCGCCGGTGTCATCGGCTTCAATTTCTTCTACCGCGACGTCCAGGACGTGATCGAGATTTTCAACACGGGCGCGTTCACGGAGGGCTACATTGACGATCCGGGCGATTACGATGCGCCGATTTATGTCTATGGCGTCCGTAACACTGGAGACGGCCAAGTTTGGGGATACGAGGTCGATCTCTCGACTCCGCTCACCGCTCTCGGACTCGATGACACGGGCGTATTCCTCAATTATTCCTGGCTGGATAGTGAGATTGAGGACGAATTCGGCACGCGCCGTTTCAATAACCAAGCGGAATATGTGTTTAACGTGGGCTTCATCCACGACATGCCGCATTGGGACGCAGCCTTTGGTGCGACGTACCGCCAACAAGGCGACGCGCAGTCGCGGATCGTTACCGAAGAACAGCTTATTCAGTACGGCGCCGACCTGGAAATCTTCGTCGAGCGGCGGTTTGGCGAACGTTTCTCGCTGCGGCTGATCGGCTCCAATCTGCTCGACGCGTCGAAGGACGAAGTGTTCGATAAGTTCATCACCGAGGACTTCCAGCGAAGCCGGCTCTACGACGAGTACGAATTGGAGACGGAGAGCACTGGCCCGGTGTTCCAACTCGTCGGTCGGTACGCATTCTAACGAAGAGCGCATGGGTCGGCGGTCGGTGTTCACCGACCGCCGTCTTGCGGCCTGCAATCAAAGCCTAAACCGCTGAGCGAATAGGGTTGGTGGTTAAGTGATCGAGTCTTCCACGAAGACTTTGCCATCGCGGAGCTTGAGCGCGAGTTTGCCGTGTTTCAGCGCCAGCGCACGTTCGCCGAACACGCCGCGGCGCCAGCCTTTAAGCGCGGGCACATTGGCATTGTCGTCGGCGGCGATGGCTTCGACGTCGGCGGCGGACGCAATGAGTCGCGGCGCCACCTCGTGGGTTTCAGCCTCATAGCGCAGCAGCACTTTCAGCAGCTCGACCGTAGAGCCGAGGCCCGACGGCAAGGGCGGCGGACGGTCGAACTTGTAGACTGGGCGATTGGGGTCGCTGAACGCCTTCTCAAGCGCTTGGATCAGCTCCTGTGCGGCGCGCGAATTGCCGAAGCCGCGCGGTACGGCGCTCATGCGGTCGAAATCGCCAGCATTCTTTGGGCGCTGTTCGGCGATCTCGTAAAGCGCTTCGTCTTTGACAATGCGGCCGCGCGGAACATCGCGAAGTTGCGACTGTCGTTCGCGCCACGCGGCGGCGACTTGCAGGCCCAGCACATAATCGGCGGTGGTTTTGCGGAGTTTCAGTCGCTTCCAGGCGTTCTCTGGCGTGGTGTCGTAGATGTCCGGGTTGAGCAGGTAGGCATGCTCTTCGTCGAGCCACGAGAGGCGATTGGCGTTCTGGAGCTTCTCGTAAATGCGTGGATAGATGTCACGCAGGTGGGTGACGTCGGCGAGCGCGTAGGTGAGCTGGTTCTCTGAAAGCGGCCGGCGGCTCCAATCGGTGAAGCGCGATGATTTATCGAGGCGGCGCTTCAGCACCTGCTGCACCAGCGCGTCATAGGCGACAGTGTCGCCGTAACCGCACGCCATGGCGGCGATCTGAGTGTCGAACACAGGGTGCGGCAACTGACCGCCGAGCTTCAGGAAAATCTCGAGATCCTGACGGGCGGCGTGAAACACCTTCAACACCTTGGTGTCGGCCATCAGGTCGAGGAATGGCGTCAGATCGAGGCCCTCTGCGAGCGGATCGATGACCGCTTCGAAGCCTAGCCCTGCGGCCTGGATCAGGCATAGCTTCGGCCAGTACGTCGTCTCGCGCATGAACTCTGTGTCGACGGCGACGAAGGGCAACGTGGCCAGTTCCTGGCACAGCTCCTCCAGGTCCGACGTTTTGGTGATGACGCGCATCAGGGCTGGTTGGGACGCGCCGGGCCTGGGGTCAAGGCCGGGGCTGGCGTGCGGGTATGATTTGCCGGGAAAGACGGAATTATTGCGCTGCCGGGACGGTGAACTCCTCGCCTAGCGCTCCCGCCGCCACCAGACTGCGGAGGTAGGCGTCGTCATGAGCCGGAACAATGACCAGTTCTGGTTCCGCCGCCGCGAGGTCGTGGAGCGCGCGCAGTTGGCGCAGCACGGCAGGCCGATCGGGATCGACGCCGGGCATGATGAGGCCGATGAAGCGCGGGCGCCCGCGCGTGTTCTCGATGCTCGACATCACCCAAGCGATGTCTCCGATGAACAGATATTCGCGCGATGGCGTGCGCGCGTAGATCAAGATGGTGCCGGCCGAGTGACCCGGCGCGGCGACGGCGACGATCCCGGGCGCGATGCGTTGCGGCGTGGCGAAATCTGCGATGCTGATGCGCGCGATCGAAGGGGCGAGAACGCCGTCGGGCGCGTGGTCAGGCAACGCCGCCAGTTGCGGTGCGGTGAGTTGCAAGCGCCGGGCGATCAGATCAGGCGCAGGATGGCGCGCAATGGCCATCACGTGATCTAGATGCTCGTGCGTAATCAGAACGCCTTGGGCGCCTGACATCGCATTGATCACGCGATTATAGGCGTCTTCCGAAAAGCTGCCTTCGCCGCGCGACATATCGTCGAGCGTGGCGCGGTCGACTGCGCCGTCGATGATGATGTCGCCCGTGGGCGTCACTAGCTGAAACGAATTGTACGAGAAGGTGCGCTGGCCATCGAAGGCGCCTGCTTCGGCCGCAAAGCTCGGCGCCTGGCTCTCGCCAACGAACTCGATGCGGACATCGCTCGGCAGGGTCTCGGGCGTATCATTGGCGACGAGCGCGCGCATGGCGGCGATATCGATCACGCCGGGCGCGCTTGCAGGCGCTTCACCGTCGATCACGAAATACCAAGCCGCGCCGGCGAGTGCGGCCAGCACCACGAGCAATCCAATGAGCTTCTTCATATCAGCGCGTCCCCCGCCGGATCTTCTCTTGGGCCTGATAGCACGATCTTCATGCGGTCTGCTGGAAAAGGCTTGGCTAGGGCGAGCGCTTGTTCCGTGGGGGATTCGAGCCAGGTGTCGATCTCATCGCCCGTCAGCATCACGGGCATGGCTTTGGCGTGAATGGGGGCGACGAGCTCATTCGCCTCGGTGGTGAGAAAGGCGAAGAGCAGGTGCGTACCGTCTTCCTTGCCACGAATGCCGCTCCACGGCCGCCAAACGCCGGCAAAGCAGAAAAGCGGGCGCTCTTCCGAGAGCGCAAACCAGTTCGCCACTTTGGGTGAAGTGTCGGTGTACTCGCAAAAGCTGGTCACCGGGACGACGCAGCGGAACGAGGCTGTTCCAGCCAGCCGCGCCAGTAAGAGGAGCTGGTGTTCCGGATATTGGTGACCGGCCGTGTGCCGCCGCCGGCGGGCGGAAAGCCCCAGCGCATCATGACGGCCTCGCGCAAACCTTCTTTTGAGGTGCCTACGACAGGCGCCATCTGGTCTGGGAAAATGGCGGGCAGAGGCGGCTGATTGGCGGTGCGATCGCGCATGGCGCGGGTATAGGCGACGAGCGCCTCACGCGATTTGGTCATGGAATAGAGGTTGCACATGCTCGGGGCTGTTCTGCCGGGTCAGGGCGCGCCTTGACAACCCGGCGCCGCGCATGCGCCTGTCGCGCGAATTTTGGCCCGTTTCCCGACTCGTGGAGCCCTTAATGCACGCCTACCGTTCCCACACCTGCGGCGCCCTCCGCTTGGCCGACGCCGACAAGGATGTGCGCCTTTCCGGCTGGGTGCACCGCAAGCGCGATCTGGGCGGGGTGCTCTTCATTGACCTGCGCGACCATTACGGGATCACGCAATTGGTCGCTAACCCCGGCTCGCCGGCGTTTGCACTGTTCGAGCGGTTGCGGGCCGAGAGCGTGGTCAGTGTCGAGGGCAAAGTCGTCGCGCGCGTGGCCGAGACGGTGAACAAGGAACTGGCGACGGGCGAGATCGAAGTGCGCTGCGCGAACGCTGAGATTCTGGGCGCAGCGGAAGAGCTGCCGCTGCCGGTGTTTGGCGAGCCGGACTATCCGGAAGAAATTCGCCTGAAGTACCGCTTCCTCGATCTGCGCCGTGAGAAGCTGCACAAGTCGATCCTGCTGCGCAGCCAAGTGATCGCGTCACTGCGCCGCCGCATGATCGACCAGGGCTTCACCGAGTTTCAAACGCCGATCCTGACGGCGTCGAGCCCAGAAGGCGCGCGCGACTTCCTGGTGCCGTCGCGTCTCCATCCCGGCAAGTTCTATGCTCTGCCGCAGGCGCCGCAGCAATTCAAGCAGCTGCTGATGGTGGCCGGTTTCGACAAGTATTTCCAAATCGCGCCGTGCTTCCGCGATGAAGACGCGCGCGCCGACCGTTCGCCGGGCGAGTTCTATCAGCTCGATTTCGAGATGAGCTTCGTCACGCAGGAAGACGTATTCAACGCCATCGGCCCGGTGCTGGCTGGCGTGTTCGAGGAATTCGGCAACGGCAAAAGGGTGACGCCGGCGGCTGAGTTTCCGCGCATTCCTTACGCTGAAGCGATCGCGAAGTATGGCTCGGACAAGCCGGACTTGCGCAACCCGTTGGTGCTGGCGGACGTGAGCGAGCATTTCCGCGGCGGCGGCTTTGGGCTGTTCGCGCGCATTCTGGAAAAGCCGAAGCACGCGGTGTGGGCGATTCCAGCGCCGAACGGCGGCTCGCGCGCGTTCGCGGACCGGATGAATTCGTGGGCGCAAGGCGAAGGCCAGCCGGGGCTCGGCTATATTTTCTGGCGCGAAGGCGAAGAAGGCGGCGCGGGGCCGATTGCGAAGAACATTGGGCCGGAGAAGGCTGAAGCGATCCGCACGCAGCTTGGTCTGAAGGTTGGCGATGCGGCGTTCTTCGTCGCGGGCGATCCGGCGGTGTTTTACAAGTTCGCGGGCCTTGCGCGAAACAAGGTCGCCGACGAGTTGAACCTTGCCGACAAGGATCAGTTCAAGTTCTGCTGGATCGTCGATTTTCCGATGTACGAGTGGAGCGAGGAAGAAAAGAAGATCGACTTCTCGCACAACCCGTTCTCGATGCCGAACTTCGACCATGAAAAGTTCTTGGGCCTCGATGTGAACGACCGCGACACGATCGAGAAGATCACGGCGTTCCAGTACGACATCGTCTGCAATGGCGTTGAGCTCTCGTCCGGCGCGATCCGCAATCACAAGCCGGAGATCATGATCAAGGCGTTCGAGATCGCGGGTTATGGCCGCGAAGTGGTCGAAGAAAAATTCGGCGGCATGTTGAACGCCTTCCGCTTCGGCGCGCCGCCGCACGGTGGTTCTGCCCCGGGTGTGGACCGCATCGTCATGCTGCTCGCGGGCGTCGACAACATCCGCGAAGTCATCGTCTTCCCGTTCAATCAGCAAGCGCAGGATCTGATGATGAACGCGCCCGGCGAAGTGACGCCGAAGCAGCTGAAAGAGCTGCATATCAAGATTGCCGAAACGCCAAAAAGCTAAGGAAAACCGATGTTGCTGCGTGCTTTGCTCGTGATAGCCGGCTTGTTCCTGCTGAGCGGGCCAGTCGTAGCGCAGTCGGAAGCCGAACTGTCGCCTGCGGAGATGGAGCGCTATGGCGCGCTTACCGATCAAGCGACCGCTATCGCAGATCGCTACATCATCCTCGAAGGACGCCACCGCGCCGCGCCGAACGAAACTGAGATTAGGCGAGCGATTGCGCTCTATGACGAGGCGCTCCGTATCCATGACGGCCGATATGGCGTGTGGTGGATGCGCGGAAAGCTCTTTCAGGCGCTCGGTCAAGAGCGGGAGGCGTTTATCTCGTTTCGGCGCGCATATGCATTGGAGCCGAACAGCCAGCAGGTCATCAATGAGATGACTATCCACGCGATGGAGGTGGGTGAGTTCGATTTTGCTTTTGCAGCCGTGCAGCAAGGACTGACAGTCTTCCCGAACGATCTGCCTTTGCGCGCGCGATTGGCGCTGGTGCAGCTGCTTCGCGGCCACCCGGCTGAAGCGATTGCGGCGGCGGACCGCGCGTTGGAGATCGCGCCGAACGACGGCATCTCGCGTCTGATTAAGCGCTTGGCTGAAGAGGTGCGCGATGGGCGCCGGCCGCAGCCACGCTCGATGCGCGATCTGACTGGCTAACTAGCCGCAGCGCGCCACGCTGAGCCCGCGAGGCAAGCGGGTGCGGCGGTCTCCGCAGGCGCGGTCAAGCTGGGTCTGGGTGAGGCCTTGAGCGGTGCTGAGATCGGCGCCGGAAATGTCGGCGGCTTCGAAATTCATGCGGCTGACATTGGCTTCGGTGAAGTCAGCGCGGCGGAAATTCGCCCCGCGCGCGTCAGCGTTGTTCAGCATGGCGCGTGCGAACACGGCGCGCGGGCACACGGCGCCGACAAGGCGGCTGCGGCGCATGTCGGCGTCGGTGAAATTTGCGTCGGCGAACTCGGAGCCCGAGGCGTTGGCGCGCATCAAGACGGCGCTCGAAAAATCGCTGTTGTTGAAATTGGAGTCGCTCAGCCGTGCGCCGGCGAGGATGCGGCCGGAAAGATCACAGCCTTCGCAGGCGCCGCCATAGCTGGGCGCAAGATCAACGCGCGGTTTGCCAAACGGCCAAAACGCAGCCGCGTCCGCTGCCCAGATCGCTGAAACCGCGATGGCCGCGACGAGAGCGGTGCGCAAATGTGTCAACACGGCGCCGGAATTAGGCGCGTTGGCACAATCTCGCTAGTGAACATGCAGTAAGCGAGAATTGTTACCTATGTTTCAGCAAGCGGGGATGGCCATGCCCTGCGGGAGCGTGGTCGTTGCGTCGCCGCACGCGGTGGCGAGCTGCGCTTGGGTGAGGCCCTGCGCATCCGCCATCTCCGCGCCGGAGAAGTTGGCGCCGCTGAGCACGGCGCCGTTGAAGCGAGCGCCGCCAAGATAAGCGCCGACGAACGTCGCGCCTTCGAGGTTAGTTTCGGTGAGATCAGCGCCGGAAAGGCGCGCGCCGAAGAAATTGGTCAGCGACATGTTGGCGCCGTGGAAGCGGGCGCGGTCGGCGGTGACGAGCGAGAGATCGGCTTGGCGAATGCGTGCGCCGGAGAAGTTGCGCCCGGCAACCGATTGGTACGCCAGGTCGATCTGGAAGAGATCGCAGTTGGCGCACGGCGCGCCAGCGCGGACGCGGGCGGCGATCGAGTCGCGCTCAGCTTGGTTGGTGATTGGGCCGCCGGTCGCCGAAGGCGCCTCGGCGAAGGCCGGGGTGGCGAGAGCGAACAGGCATGCGAAAAGCGCGGCGCGTTTCATAATGGCGCAACTCCAACGAGGTTGCGCGAAGCTTCGCAGGAGATGCGCCAAGCGCGGCAGTGCCCCTAGTGGCCGGCGCTCATCGCCTGCGCCGCCCGCGCCCGGGCTTGCTCGACGTAGATCGGCGTGACGCGTTCTTCGAGCGCCGCCACGCGCGCCGCCGCGGCTTCGTCGCCGTGTGCGGCGGCGAGGGTGAACCAGAACAGCGCTTCGGCAGGATCAGCGGTGACGCCGCGGCCTTGCTCGTAAAGGACGCCCAGATTGTACTGGCTGTCGGTGAGGCCGTGGGCGGCCGCTTGGCGAAACCAGCGGAACGCGGTGACAGGGTTGGCGTCGGCGCCTTCGCCGCGGGCGTAGTAAACACCGAGATCGTGCATGGCGTTCACCTCGCCGGCATTCGCGGCGCGTTCAGTCCAAGCGCGGGCTTCATCGAGATTGGCGCTCACGCCTTCGCCCCGTTCGTAGAGTTTGGCCAAATGATATTGCGCTGGGGCGGAACCAGCTTCGGCAAGCGCGCGCAGACGCGGAAGGCCTTGCTGTGGATCGGCGTCGAAAGCGGCGCGCGCGGCGGTAAAGGCGGCACCGTGATCGATAGGCGTCATTGCAGGTGACGTGGCCTGCACGCTGGCTGGCTCGGCGGCCTGCGCTTCGGGGCGGAGATAGTCGATATTCCAGGCGCAGAGCGTGAGCATGGCTACGACCGCCGTCGCTGCGCGCAAGGCGGGACTGGTGCGACGTTGCTGTGGCGGCGGCGCCCGTTTGGCGCTTGCACGGGCGGCGTCGCGAGCGCGCGCCAGATAATCTGCCCCGCGCACGCCCACTCGCCCACGCGCGTGTTTCAGCCGTTGGAGCGTACCGCGGACGCCTTCCGCAGGCGCCGCTTTCGGGAGCGCCTCGGCTTCAACGCTGCGGGGCGTGGGTTCCGCGAGGGGGTCGCGGCCGGTGAGCAACGCGGCAAGTTCGTCGATTGCCTTCGCCATCTTCGAATTTGGCGCGACCTCGCCAATCATTTTTCCTTCAAGCGCGGCTTGTCCCAGCAGCGCCGGATCGAACGCGAACGAGAATGGCGGCTCAAGGCAGAGCGCGCCGGAAAAATCTTTGAACGTGATTTCTGGCCGCTTCGGAACGCCAACCATGGACATCACAACGACGGGCGCGATTTCGGGCCGCGCCGTCTTCAGCGCTTCGAGCATGCTTTTGGCACTGCTCAAGCTTGCGAGATCGGGGCCGGCGACGATGACGACGTCGTCCGCTTTGAGCAGCGCGTCCTTTATCCAGCTTGTCCATGCGTGCGGGAGATCGAGGACAACGTAGGGACTGGTGCGGCGCACGCGGGTGATCAGGCTTTGGAGCGCCGTGTCTTCGAGCGCGAAGGTGCGCTGCAGTTTTGCCGGGGCGGAGAAGATTTGCAGGCGCGGCGTAGGGCGCGCGGGGATGGCGTCCAGCAGGTCTTCGTCAGCACTGGCGGCCTCGAGCACGTCTGCGAGTGAGCGGGCTGGCGTTTGCCCAAAAGCCAGCGCAGCCGCGCCGAACGAGAGGTCCAGATCCACAATGGCGGCGCCAGCGTGTTGGCGTTCGGCGATCGACCAGGCGAGATTGTGGGCGATCGTGGAGGCGCCGACGCCGCCGCGCGCGCCAATGACCGCGACTACACGCGAATTGTCAGTCTCGGCGTAGAGCCGGCAGATCGACTGCGCGAGCGCATCCGCGCTGAGCGGTGGGACGATGTATTCGTTGACGCCGCGCGCTGCGAGTTCACGCAGCAAGCTTATGTCGTTCACGGCGCCAAGCACGATGATCTTGGCGCCCTGCTTGACGGCCGGGGCCAGCGCATCGAGGCGCGGCAGCATGGCGGCGGCGCTCAGGTTGGTGTCGATAACGAAGAGGTCTGGCGTGTCAGTGGCGACCCGCGTCGCCGCCGCGTCGACGCCGCCGCGATCGACGTCCATGTGCGCTCGGCGCAGGAGCGGATGGTGCAGCAGTGGCGCGATTAGGTTTTCTGCAATCTCGGTGCGGTCCCAGCACACGTAGATGCTGATTGGCGGCGCTGGCGCATGGGCGCCCGCTTCTTCCGCGCGGGGAGCGAGCGGCGCGACGATGCTCGGCGTTGTGAGCAGCAGCGCATCGGTTTCGGGGCGTTCGTCAGCGCTCAGTAGCGAAGGTTTATGGAGATGCGGCGCCTGAAAGATTTCATCGTCCATCTCGGGCGCATCGAAAGGAGGAGAATCAGAATCGTCCTCCGTGTCGAGCAGAAGCTCAGATGTGTTTGGCTGCGGCGCAGAGTTGTCCTCGAAGGCAAACGGCTCCGCAGTTTCGCCGAGGATGAAATCATCTTCCGCGTCGAACGCCACGTCTGTCGTGAACGTCGCCGTGGCGCCTGGACTCACGAGCCGGCCGGCTTGTCGGCGGGAGCGCGAGCGGGCTTTTTTGCTTCCGGCGGTGAGCATGCGTGCGTGACTTGTGACCGTTGGGACCGCAAGCTTTCGCAAACAAACGTTGCAACGCGATTAGGGAACGTTGCTAATTCGTGTTCACCGTACGCGCGCTAGCCGCCGCTGGCTTCGCCGGTTGCGCCGCAGGCGGCGCATTTGCCGGTTTGCTCGACGGTGAAGTGGCCGCAAGCGCCGCAAGGCTCGTTGCGATAGCCAGTCGCGGTGGGTTTGGCTGGCGTTGGCGCTGCACCTTCTTTGCGATCGCGGATATTTTCGACCACGGCGCGCGGACGTAGCATCACCAGATTGTCCGGCGAGGCGCCGCGGGCGAAGCCGCGTGAGATGAGGCGCGCGGCGCTCTCAGCGTCGATGGCGCGCTTGGAGAGGCCGTCGCCGCGCGCATCGAACGGATCGACTTGGGCGAGGTCCGTGCGGCCGAGATAGCTCACGGCAAGTTCGCGGAAGATGTAGTCGAGGATCGAGGTGGCGTGGCGGATGGTTTCGTTGCCTTTGACTTCGCCCGCCGGCTCGAAGCGGGTGAACAGGAAGGCGTCGACATATTCTTCGAGCGGCACGCCGTATTGTAGTCCGATCGAGATTGAGATGGCGAAATTGTTCATCAGCGAACGGAAGGCGGCGCCTTCCTTGTGAAGGTCGATGAAGATTTCGCCGAGCTCGCCGTCATCGTACTCGCCGGTGTGCAGATAGACTTTGTGGCCGCCGACGACAGATTTCTGGATGTAGCCTTTGCGGCGCTCGGGCAGGCGGCGGCGCTGGTGATCCGTCGCTGGTTCGACGGGCTCGCTCGCGCGCTCCGATATCGCCGGCGCGGCCGCAGGTTGGGCCGAGGGCGTCTCGGTATCGTCCTCGAATGAGAGCAAGCTTTGGGAGAACGCGGGCGCCTCGATACGTAGCGCGATCAGTCCGACGCCGGCCTCACGTGCTTGAGTGAGCAGGGCGGCGCGGCGTTCAGCGCTTTCTGCGTTGAGCGTGATGTCCAGCCCTGCGCGGGCGAACGGCGCTATGGCGCTGGCCATCGCAATCTGTGCTTCAGGACGAATGGCGCCGGAAATGGCAAAGATCGGCGCGTGCGCGGGATCGAGCGCGCGCGCGGCGCTGAGATCGTTTGCGCCCATGGCAAAGGCCTCTGCGGCGGCGATATCGTCTTCGCTAAAGCCGAGCGTCATCAGGAGATCGCCGCGTTTACCGGCGGCGACGTCAGGCGGAAGCTTCAGCACCTCTTCGCAAAGCTCAGGCCCGATGACGAGCGGGTGCACGGCGGCGCGCAGGTTGAAAGCGTCGGTGATGGCTTCTTCGATGGCGTCCAGCGCAGGTTCGGTAAGGCCCTTAGCCGCGAGCGCATCGAGGCTGACGCCAGGCGCGCCTTTCAGCGTGCGGCGGCCCTCTATGTGTTGCGCCAAGCTTGCGATCGTGTCGCCATCATAACCGAGTGCGGCGAGCGCTGCGCGCGCGTCATCGGTGAGCAGCCGGCCGAAGCCACCATCTTCACGCAGTCCGAATGCGGAGACGCCGTTGATCGGCGCCAGGCCTGGCGCCGCGATGCCAAGGCGCTGGGCGCTGCCATTGTCATTGGCAAAGGCAATCGAAACCGACACGCGCAAGCCGGCGTTCTTGGCGCCCGGCAATGCGGCGTAAATGGATTGTGCTTGCTCGGCGATTGCTCCGCTCAATGAAGCGGCTGCATCGCGCGCAGTTTTGACGATGACTTCTTCGCTACGTTTCGCACGCGACCATTCCGGGAAGGCCGATTTGGCTGCGGCGAGGCTCGCGCTTTCGGCAATGGCGGCGGCGTGGGCCAAGGCGGCGATGCTGGCGGCAAGGGCGCGGCCTTCGTCGCTGTCGTAAGCGATGCCGGCACGGAGCAAGAGTGCGGAGAGGCCTTCGAGCCGGATCAGGATGGGCCGGCGTCCGGAGGCGTTCTGGCCGCCATGCGCAGCGTCGAGCACGCGGACAAGAAGCCTGATCGCGTCTTCGAAGGCTTCGGTGTCGAAGGTTTTGGCTTGGAAACGCGGAAGGGCGAGCGAGGCGCCGATGATGTTGGCCTCGGCATCATCAGCGGCGGCGCCGGTTGGGTCCATGGCGCCGCGCGTGAACACGGTGACGGCATGTTGGCCAGCTTCGGGTGCTGCGATGACGATGCGTCGGCGTGCAGGTGATGCTCCTGCATCAAGCGCGGCGCTGTAGGCGCCGCGTGCGACGGCGCCAGCCATTGCGGCGATGATGTCGGCGTCGGGTGCGCCGGCGAGACGCGCCGCGGCGGCTTTGCGGCGAACGCCCCCGTGCTCAGTGTTTAGGCCATTGCGAACCGCTTCGATGGCGAGATCTGCGAGCGCCGCATCGAGCGCGCGGGCGCCGGCAGTCAGTGCAGCGTCGGCGCGGGTGCGCGCGATTTCGTCAGCGAGCAATGCCGGCGCTTGGTCGGCGTCCGGCCGGATCAAGATCGAAGCGCCGTCCCGAGCTATCGGGTCGGCAAGGCGCGCGGCGGCGTCGAGCGCGTCCAGTGCTTGCGGCGATGGTGCACCGGCGATGCCAAGCTTTGCGCCGGCCGCGAGCAAGGTTTGCGCGCGGCTGACGGCTTCAAGCTCTTCGCTGAGCTGTTGCGGCCACTGGATCAGTGCGCTGGAGATCGCGAGTTCAGCGCCTGGCGAGAGCGCGGCGCGCATCAGCGGCGGATCGAGCGCGGCTTTGCCGCTGGAGATCAAAGCCGTCAGCGGCTTGATGAGCGCGGGCTCTTCAGCCCAGGCGCTGATGCGCTTGGCGGCGCGGTTAATGGCGGCCATGATGTCTTGTCCGGCCCCGGTCTCAACGAAGAAACCGGCGTCCAGGGCGGCCTGGATCATGCGGTCGGACCATGCTTCTGGCGCGATCGCAGCCGGACGGATGTCCTCATCGCGGTCGTGTTCGAAATCCTGGGCCATTCAAGCGACTCCATGCAGCCGGCGCCAGAATGCCTCCTGGAGCCACCTCAATCAATATCTGGTATGGAACGACCGGGGATTATCCCAAGATATTGTTTCGCAGCTGCACTGGACGCGGAGCGAGCGCTTGGTCATATTCCGCCCGCTCGCTGCTTCGGCTGCCTCCCCAGCCGTGATCTCGGCGCGCGGGAGACAAAGAAAAGCCCATGCTGAAGCGGATTTTCACCTGGTGGAACGGCGCCACCCTGGGGGCGCTGTTCGATATTGGCCGCAGGGGCGCGCTCGTGGGCGAGGACGAACAAGGCAATCGTTTCTACGAGGAGCGCAGGCCGAGCCTTGAAGGCCGCAAGCGGCGCTATGTCATCTACAATGGTCTCTCGGAGGCCTCGCGGGTGTCCCCCGATTGGCATGGCTGGCTGCGCTATACGTTCGATGAGCCTCCGACTGTTGCGCCGCTGAAGCGTCAGGTCTGGGAAAAGCCACACGAGCCGAACATGACTGGCACCGTGCATGCGTATCGGCCGAAAGGGTCGCTCGCGCGCGGCGGCGTTAGGCAGGCGTCAACAGCTGACTACGAAGCTTGGACGCCTGACTCGGAGAATAAGTCTTGAGCAACACTTTCGAACGCTGGGGCGAGACGATCCTGGGCGCGGCTGTCGTAGTCGTCGCTGTCGGGTTTTTTGCTTTTGCCGCAGCGCAAGCGGGGCAGACCAGCGGCGCAGGCGGACGCTACGATCTGATCGCTCGGTTTCAGCGCGTTGACGGCGTAAATGTCGGCACGGACGTTTTGGTGTCGGGCGTGAAGGTTGGTGTTGTGCGCGACGTCTCGCTTGACACCGATACCTACATGGCGCGGCTGACGCTCAGCATCGATAATGGCGTTGAGATTCTCGATGAATCGAACGCGCGTATCGTTTCAGGTTTGCTCGGTGGTTCTTCTGTTTCGATCGAGCCAGCGGGTATGGAGGCGCTGCCGGCCGGGGGGGAAATCCCGTACACGCAAGGCGCAATCGACTTCCTCAGTGTGTTGTCGAGTTTTGCGCCCAGCGGCAATCAATCTGATTCCAGCGAGGCTCAAACGCCATGATCCGCACCATCGCCATTGCCTTGGCGTTTTTCGCAGCGACAGCGTCGCCCGCGCTCGCGCAGCGCGCCGTGATCCGTGGCCTCGATAAGGTCACCGGCCACGCCGACGATTATGCACTGACGATCGGCCGCGCGACGCGCATTGGCTCGCTCGAGGTCATCGCCCGCTCGTGCATCAAGAGCGCTCCGGAAGAGACGCCGGAAGTGCGCATTTTTGTTGAAGTGTTCGACAATCCGGCAGTCCGCGCCGGTGAAGAGAGCGAGCGGCGCGAAGTCTTTCACGGCTGGCTATTCGCTTCGAGCCCAGGGCTCAGCGCCGTGGATCACCCCACGTACGATATCTGGGCGATCGATTGCCGCTAGCCGCAATCGACTCGCAACGCCGTTCAGGCTAAGCGGGCCGCATGCGTATTCTCTGCACCAATGACGATGGCATCCATGCGACCGGGCTTGCGGTGCTGGAGAAGATCGCGCGCACGTTCAGCGACGATGTGTGGGTGATCGCCCCGGAGCAGGAGCATTCGGGCGCCTCGCGTGCGCTGACGCTGTCGGCGCCGGTGCGGGTGCGCAAAGCAGGGTCGAAGCGCTTTGCGATTTCCGGCACGCCGACAGATTGCGTGTTGTTGGGCGTTGAGCACCTGATGGAGGATCGACCGCCGGACCTCGTGCTATCGGGTGTTAATCGCGGCCAGAACATTGCTGAAGACGTGACGTTTTCGGGCACCATCGCGGGCGCCATGCAGGGCATGCAGCTTGGTATTCCAGCGATTGCGCTCAGCCAAGCGCGCGGCTTTCGCGGCGAAGAAGCGCCGATCCCGTGGGAGACGGCCGAGACGTTCGGGCCCGGCATAGTCGGCAAATTGCTTGAGCATGGCTGGCCTAAAGACGTTCTAATCAACGTGAACTTTCCCGATCTGCCGCCGGATCAAGTCAAGGAAGTTGAAGTCACAAGTCAGGGGCGTCGCGATCAGCACATCATCTACGCGGACAAGCGTACCGATCCGCGCGGCGGCACGTATTTTTGGTTCGGCTTTCGCGGCAAACTTTCCAATCCACCTGAAGGCACCGATCTGCGCGCTATTTATGAGGGCCGCATTACGGTGACGCCGCTCCACGTTGATCTCACGCACATGGAAACTATTCACGCGCTGAAAGGCGTGCTGGGCGGCGCGCCGCCAAAGGCGCCCAAGTGAGCGATCCGGCCCGGCTGATGCGGTTCGTGCTCGAACTGCGCCAGGCGGGCGTCACGGATGCGCGCGCGCTTTCCGCGATGGAGCGCACGCCGCGCACGCACTATGCGCCAGAGCATCTGGACGGGCTCGCATTCGATGACATCAGCCTGCCGCTCGCACACGCGCAGACGATGACCAAGCCGTCCGTTGTTGGCCGCGTGCTTTCGGCGTTGTCGCCGCAGCCGGGTGACACGGTGTTGGAGATCGGCGCTGGGTCTGGCTTTCAAACCGCGTGCATCGCAAGTCTCGCGCATAAAGTGGTCACGTTGGAGCGCTGGCGCGATCTGACGGCCGACGCGCGGGTGAAGTTCGGCACCGCGCGGCTCATGCGCGTGCAGGCCTACACAGCTGACGGCCTCGATGGCTGGGCTGATGAGGCGCCGTATGATCGCATCGTCGTCAACGGCGCGCTTTCGGATATTCCGGAGGCGCTATTGGCGCAGTTGAAGCCGGGTGGCGTGTTGATCGCGCCGCTCGGTGATGCGGAGAATCAACGTTTGATCCGTTATCGCAACGGCGCCCGGGAGGATCTTGGGCCGATCAAATTCGCCCCGCTTGAGCGTGGCTTGCCGGATGAGGCGCCGCTGCCGGCGTGATTTGCGCCGGCGGGCGATTCCCCTGATCAGTACGGCGGTGACTCGCGCCGTGCTCCTTCTCGCACTGCTGACGGCCGCTTGCGCCAGCGGGCAGGCCGCGCCGATTTCTTACGGCAGTGGCGGCGCGCAAACTCAAGAAACAGCGCGCACCTCACCGGGACCAACGCAGAGCGTCCAGCGAAGCGACAGGGGTGGCGCTTCGATTGAGTATCGCGGCGTTCAGCAGGCTCAAGCGCAGCAGCAGCAAGCGCCGAGTGAGGCGGTTCCTGAACCTGAAGCGCCAGCGCGTGCACCGATGGTGCGGCAAACACCGGACTGGGCCGATGGTGAAGGGACGCCGCTTTCCACCTACGCGCTGCAGCCGGATGAAGCGCAGCCTTATGATCCGGCGCAGTTGCCGCGCACGCATCGTGTTGGCGCCGAGGAGTCGCTCTACGACATCGCCACGCGCTATCAGGTGCCGCTGCGCGCACTGATCGATCAGAACAATTTGGAGCCGCCGTTCGCGTTGTCGGAAGGGCGGGTGTTGCAATTGCCGCCGCCGCGTTTCCATACGGTGTCGCGAGGTGAGAGCTTTGAGGATGTCGCACGCGCGTACAATGTCGATGTGCGTTCGCTGGCGCTGCTGAACCGCATGGAGGCGCCGTACTCTGTGCGCCAAGGCGACCGCATCGTCTTGCCGGCGATGGCGCGTGCCGCGCCCGAGGTGATTGAGCCGACGCCGACTCCAATTGCGTCGCCGCCGCGAACCAACGCGAATGCGCGCTTTGCGATGCCGATGCGGGGCGCCGTGGTTGGCCGGTTCGGACCAATGCAGGGCGGCGGCCGGCTTGAGGGCATCGAGATTGGCGGGCGCGAGGGCGATGCTGTCGCTGCGGCGGCCGACGGCGAGGTCGTTTACGCGGGCGACGATCTGCCCGCCTACGGGACGTTGGTCCTGGTGCGCCACGCGGACAATTATGTCACCGCCTATGGGTTCAACCGGCGCGCCCTGGTGCGGGAAGGCCAGAGCGTGCGCGCCGGGCAGCAAATTGCCGAACTTGGCGCACGCGCAGATGGGCGTGCGCGATTGCTTTTCCAGGTGCGTCGCGGGGCTGAGGTGATTGACCCCGCGCCTTTGCTGGGGATCGGGGACTAAGGCTTGGCCCCATGTGCGGCGAAACGGCGCGCGCCGCCGGTTTCCGCCGATTGAAATGACGGCACGTAACTATATAGTCCCCGCCGTTCCCGGATCCGTTCGGGCCTCAGTCTCAATTCGCAGCGGCCGCCTCGTCGCGCCGCCTCACGCGAGGATCAATGTTTATCTCTTCCGCTTACGCGCAAACGCCAGCTGGCGCCGACCCGACGACCGGGCTGATCATGCAGATCGCACCGTTGTTGCTGATCTTCGTCGTCTTCTATTTTCTGTTGATCCGCCCGCAGCAGCAGGCGCGCAAGCGGCACATGGAAATGGTCGCCAATCTGAAGAAGGGCGACGTGGTCGTCACCAGCGGCGGCATGATCGGCAAGGTAAAGTCGGTCGCGGATGATGAAGTCCGGGTCGAACTGGCCCCGAACGTCGATGTGCGCGTCGTGCGTCACACGATCGCCGAAGTGCGCTCCAAGACCGACCCCGCGCCGGCCAACGATTCCAAGCCCGTCTCAGCGAGTTAAGACAAATGCTGCAGCTCGCACGGTGGCGAGTGATCCTGGTGGCGGTTGTGACCGTCTTCGGGATCCTCTTCGCGCTTCCTAACTTCTTGCCCGAACGGGTGCGCGATAGCTTGCCGGCGTTCATGCCGCGGCAGACGGTCAATCTCGGCCTCGACTTGCGCGGCGGCTCGCAATTGTTGCTCGAGATCGACGTGGCGACGTTGCAGCGTCAGCAACTCGATAACGTCGCTGACTTGATGGCGACTGCGCTTCGCGACGCGACGCCGCAAATCCGCTACACCGGCCGCGCTGTTGTCGGTGATGCGGCGCGGATACGCCTTGTCGATCCCACCCAGATGGAAGCGGCGCGGCGTGCTTTGCGCTCAGTGGCGGCGTCCCCCACGGGCGGCAACGACATTTACACCTTCACCGAGAGCGCTGACGGGCTGGTCGAAGCGCGCATTACGCCGGTTCACTTGCGCGAGCTCAGCCGCCAAGCGGCGCAGCAATCCATCGAAGTCATTCGCCGCCGGATCGACCCGACGGGTACGGCGGAAGTCTCGATTGCGCGCCAAGGCGATCAACGCGTCGTGGTGCAGGCCCCGGGCGTCACTGATCCGCAGCAATTGAAGGACCGCATTGGCCAAACAGCGCTGATGACGTTCCACATGGTCCGTGAAGTTGATCCAGGCGACGCGGCGGCTGGACGTCTGCCGCCTGGCACGATGTTGGTGCAGCCGTCGCCTGACAGCGATAACGCGCCGGAAATCGTAGAGCGCCGGCCACGCTTCACCGGTGAGCGGCTGGTGCGCGCCAACCCGTCGACCGATCCGCAAACGAATGAGTTCGTCCTAAGCTTTCAACTCGACAGCGAAGGTTCGCGCATCTTCTGCCGGATCACGCGTGAGAACACCGGCAATCGGTTCGCCATTCTGCTCGACAACCAGGTGCTGACCGCGCCGCGGATCAATGAACCGATCTGCGGTGGCTCTGGCCAAATCTCGGGCAATTTCAGCGCGCAGACGGCCAACGATCTCGCCGTCATGCTGCGTGCAGGCGCTCTGCCTGCGCCGTTGACGGTGATCGACGAACGCACCGTCGATGCGAGCCTCGGACGAGATGCGATTCAGTCCGGCGGCTTGGCCTCCGGGGTCGCGGCGCTGATCACCTTTGTGTTTATGATCCTGGCCTACGGCCTGTTCGGCGTGTTCGCTTGCGTGGCGCTGATCATCAATTTGACGCTCATTCTGGCCGGCATGTCGGTGGTGGGCGCGGCCCTGACGCTGCCTGGTATCGCAGGCCTCATTTTGACGATCGCGATGGCGGTCGACGCGAACGTGCTGATCTATGAGCGCATGCGCGAAGAGGCTGCGACCGGGCGAAGTCCGGCGTTAAGTATCGACGCTGGCTTCAGTCGAGCCATGATCACGATTGTCGACGCCAACCTGACGACAATCCTGGCGGCGATGATCCTGTTTCAGTTCGGCGCAGGGCCGGTGCGCGGCTTTGCCTGGACGCTTTCCATCGGCGTCATCACCTCGGTTTTCACCGCGGTTATGGTGACCCAAATCCTGATCGCTTGGTGGTTCCGCATCGCGCGGCCCAAGCAAATGCCCATTTGAGCGGAAGACCGAATCCATGTGGCCTCTAATCCGGCTTCTGCCCAAGAAGACCAACCTGACTTACGTGAAGTTCGCGGGTTTCGCGGCGTTTCTCTCTATCGCGCTCTGTGCAGCCTCGATCGTTTCGATCTTCACCGGCGGCCTGCGCGAAAATCCGATCGAGGTGTATCAGCAGGCCGAAGGCACGCCGTTGCAACGCATCGGCGCGATCATGGAGCACGGCTTCAATCTCGGGATCGATTTTCGCGGCGGCACTTCGCTCCTCATCGAGTCGCCGCAGCCGATCGACCAAGTGGCGCTCGAGGGGTTGGGGCGGCGCGCGCAAGACGGCGGCATTGAAGTGCAGGGCGCAACGTGCCGGCCAACCAATGCGCCGCCGTATTGCGCCATTCTGAACTTCGAAACCGCGCCCGATCAGGCCGAAACTGTTGAAGAGATCCGCGCGGGGCTATCGAGCGTTGCGCCGGGCGCCCGGATCGCAAACGTGGATTCGGTCAGCGCCAAAGTCTCTGAAGAGCTCTTTTCTGGCGGCCTGATGGCGCTCGGTTTGGCCATGCTTTTGATGATGGCCTACATCTGGTTTCGCTTCGAATGGCAGTTCGGCGTGGGCGCCATGCTGGGCCTGCTCCACGACGTGATCCTGACGCTTGGCGTGTTCTCGTTTTTCCGGATCGAGTTCACGCTCACCATCATCGCGGCGCTGCTGACCATCATCGGCTACGGCATCAACGACACCGTCGTCGTGTTTGACCGTCTGCGCGAGAACTTGCGCAAGTATAAGAAAATGCCGCTCGGCGAGTTGATCGATCTTTCCCTAAACGAAACGCTCTCGCGCACGATCATCACCGGCGCGACTGCAGTGTTCGCGCTGATCGGTTTGCTTTTCTTGGGCGGCGAGTCGCTTTCGGGCTTCGCCATCGCCATGCTTTTCGGCATTATCTGCGGAACTTATTCGTCGCTTTATGTTGCCGCGCCGGTGATTCTCCTGTGGGGGGTCAAACGCGGCACAGGCAAAACCGACGAAGCGCAGGGAGCGCCGCAGACGGCGGGCTAGGTCAGGGCGAACCCTGCTCCTCGCGCATGGGCTGGAGGAGCAGGGCATGGCCGTATTCTTGGGAAATATTCGTTACGTCGCTTGGACAGCGCTCGCGATCGCGGTGCTGCTGTTGATTTATTTCGCCGTGGGCGTTGGCGGTTTTGGCTTCGGCGATTCCATTTACTGGGAAGCGGTGCTGCGCTGGAGCCATGTGCTCGTCGGCATCATGTGGATCGGCCACCTCTACTATTTCAACTTCACGCAAATTCCCAACATGCCGAAGATCCCGGATGAGCAGAAACCGGCCGTCACCAAGGTGATCGCGCCGGCGGCGCTCTATTGGTTTCGCTGGGGCGCGATGCTGACTCTGATCACCGGCATTCTGCTGTCGTGGAACCAGGGCTATCTGCTGCAGGCGTACACGCTCGGCGCCGTCGAAGAATTCGGTGTGCCGAAGCACATCCTCATCGGCATCGGCATGTGGCTGGCAACGATCATGTGGTTCAACGTCTGGTTCATCAACTGGCCGAACCAGCAGAAGGCGCTCAACATCGATAACAAGTATCCCGATCTCGAACCCGCCGCGAAAGCCGCTGCCGGTAAGACCGCGATGCTGTTCTCGCGCACGAACACGTTCCTCTCCGCGCCAATGCTGGTGGCGATGACGGGCGCTAGCACGCTGTTCTAAGGGCTAGTTTTGGGATCGGGAATTGGGTGCTGGCTCTGACGCTGGCGCCCTTTTCTTTTCCGTTGCAACCCGCTCGCCAGTCCCTAATCCCCAATCCGATGGATGATCTCGATCAGCTTGTGCGGCGCGTCGATGAGGATCGCTGGTTGGCGAGCCGGTTTGCCGCAGCTGATGTCCGCTCGCGGCTGATTGCGGTCTATGCGCTGAACTACGAACTCGCACGTGTGGCGGACGCGGTTACGACGCCGGCGGCCGGCGATATTCGCTTCGCCTGGTGGCGAGATGCTCTGGATGAAATCATTGGCGGCGTCGTCGTGCGGGCCCACCCAGTGCTGCAGGCATTCGCTCGCGCACATGCGCAAACACCGTTCAAGCATGATGCGCTCAATGCGCTGATCGAAGCGCGCGCGCGTGAACTCGACGCGCAGCCTTTCGCAACGCTCGCGGAGCGCGAGACCTATGTTGGCGGCACAGCGGGTGCGACCGCTCGCCTTGCCGTCGTCGCTGCTGGCGGAGGGGAAGCAACTGAAGAACTCGCGCGGCAGGCTGGCTTGGCCTGGGGCTATACCGGGCTGCTCCGCGCCGAAGCGGCGTGGAGCGCGCGCGGTTGGCGTGTGTTGATTGGCGACGAAACCAAAGCCGATTTGGCGGAGCGCGCTCTAGGCGCGCAGCAGAGCGTGCGCGCCCTCGGCAAGATGCCTGCGCCGCTCATGCCGGCGCTAGGCTATGTTGCACTGTCGCCTACTTATGTCCGCGCGGTGATGCGCGGGGCGGGCGCGCTGTCCTTGTTTTCGCGGCAGCTGAAATTGGTTCAGACGGCAGCGAGCGGGTGCCTCTAGCGACCCGTGCGACGCTCCCGCACGGCTTGCGTCGCCTCTCGTAAGCGCTGCTCCAACAATTCGCGATTATAGCCGGAGACGATCTCGCCATTGATCATGAAAAGCGGCGTCGCCGGATTGGAGACGACGTTGACTGCATGAGCGCGGTTTTGCTCAAGCAGCGCGATAACATCTGGATTGTCCATTGCGCGGCGCATGCGGGCGACGTCGATACCGGCCCGGCGCGCCAAGGCGTCGATACGTTCGGTGGTGAGATCGCCGCGCTCGCCCATCAACGCTTGGTGGAAGGCCCAATAGCGGCCTTGCGGCATCGAGGCGATGGCCGCGCGCGAAGCTTCCATGCTTTGGGCGCTGAGGATCGGAAGTTCCTTCAGCACGATACGGACATCGCGCCGGGTGCGGGTGAGATCGGTGACCCATTCCAGCGCCGCGTGGCAGTAGCCGCAGCGATAGTCGAAGAATTCGACGATCACGATCGGTGCGTCGGCTGGGCCGATGGAGAAATCGCGCGGATCGGACCTGATCGCGGCCCAGCGCTCGGACTCGGTTCGCTCCTGCAAAGCGTCGAGCGCCTCACGTAACACATCGGGGTTGCGGACCAGATAGTCGCGGACGAGGGCGCGAATCTCGGCCTGTTCCTGAGCGTTGAAGGTTTGCGCTGCGGCGGCGGGCGCCAGGCAAAACAGGAAAGCAAAGAGGGCGGTGAGCAGGCGCGCCATGCGGGCGTCTCCGTAACTGGAAACGATCACATGGCGGCTTTCCGCGGCGCGGGCAAGTTAGCTGCGGCGGCCGCGTTGTTGCGCTTGACGATCGCGCACTTCGTTGCCGGCGAAGAGGACGATGTCATTGGCGCGTTGGTAGGAGGGGGTGTTGCGCGGCAGTGTGCGCCGGGCCCGCTCGGCGAAGCTGAGCGCGGAATTGTAATCTCCGAGCGCGAAATTCTGTTCTGCCGAGGCAAGCTGGGCGAGGCCTTCTTCGCCGCGAAGATCGCGCGCCTGCGCCAGTTCGCGCCAAGCATAAGCGTTATCAGGCTCGCGCGCGACGGCAGCTTGGAGCAACGCGATGGACTCGTCCGTGCCGGCGCGGCCCTCCGCGGCGTTCAATGCGCGCGCCAGATTGATCTGCAGCAGCGGCTGGTTCGGCACGAGTTCCAACGAGCGGCGATGGTACGCGATCGATTCTTCGGCCCGGCCGTTCTCGAACAGGATCTGGCCCATCAATTCCTGGAAGTAGGGGTTGTTGGGATCTTCCCGCATCAGCACGTCGAGTTCGCCGCGCGCGCGGGTCAGATCGGAGACGCGATAATAGGCGACGGCGCGCGCGTAGCGGGCGGGCTGCGAGGTGTCGCGCAGCGGATAGCGCGCCAGGGTTTGGCCTTGGGTCTGGATGAAGCCGACGAGCTTGGCCTGCATGAAGCGGAAGCGGCGCAGATTTTCTTCGCTATCGGTCGCGTTGTAGTTCTCAGCGCTTTGGACCCGTTCACGCAGCGCTTCGACGCGATCGGACGAGAACGGGTGCGTCATCATCCAAGGCGGCGCGCGCCGCGACATGAATTCGTAGGGGCGAATCTGCGTGTTGAAAAAGCTGATGAGGCCGCGTCCCGATTGGCCGGTGGCGTCGAGGAACTGCATGGCGGCTTGGTCGGCCGAGGATTCTTGAACCTGCGTGTGGCGGACGATTTCGCCCATGCCGAACGCGGAGCTGCCGGAGATCAGCGCTGCGCCCGCATCCGGCGCGCCAGCGGCAATAGCGAGAACGCCGAGGCCGATCGAGAGCAACATCGGGCCGAGCGCGCGCTGCATGTCTTGCGAGCGGCGCGCGCCGTGGCCGCCGGAGATGTGACCGGTTTCGTGCGCGAGAACGCCGATGACTTCGTTGGGCGTGTCGGCGCGGAGGATGAGGCCGGTGTGGACGAAGATGTTCTGACCGCCGGCAACGAACGCGTTCACCGACGCGTCATTGACGATGTAGAGGTCGACATCTGCTGGGTCGAGGCCCGCCGCTTCGAGCAGCGGGTTTGTGTAAACGCGCAGCGTCTCTTCAATTTCGGCGTCGCGGATTAGGCCTTGCGCGGCGGCGGGCGTTGCCGTGATCAGCGCCAAAGCGCCAAGTGCTACGGCTGCTTCCGCAATGCGGCGGCCGAACGCAGATACGACAGACGCGACCATGCGCGCTCCTCAAATTGCCTGTTGCCGCCCCAGACCGGTTAAACCCCGGTTTGCGGCGGCAACATGGCCTTCGCCTTATCGGATCGTAACCCGATTTATTTCTTCGACCATCGTGACAGGCGAGAGAAGAATTTGTCACGCCGTTCTTGGTCCGGCTCGTAGCTGAGCGCCGGTTCGTCGCGGGCCGGGGCCACGTCCGCCGCAGGTTCCACCGGGGCGGCAGCTGCGACTACGCCGAGGTCTTCGTGGACGACCGGGGTCGGCTCCGCACGCGCAGCAACGGGCTCTGCGACAGCCTCCACAGCTGGGTGCATGACGATGTCGGCAGTCTCCACCACTTCGGCTGGTTCATGGTCAATGATCGCCTGTTGGCGCGGCGTGCGCTCAGCACGTGCAGGGCGCTCAGGACGAGGCGTCAAATGCTTCAGGTCCGCGCCGACGAAATCGAGCCATTCGCCGCCATCGACCTCATAAACGCGCCGGCTACGGCCACGTCCGCGACGACGACGGCGGCCATTGCGACCGCGTTCGCCGCGTTCCTCTCTTTCGGCGGGGCGCGCTTGCGCTTCCGGCGCTTCTTCGCGTGCTTCAAC
>JAWXAM010000049.1:0-51937 GCA_034439495.1 Terricaulis sp.
CGCGCGAGATGCGCCGGTCCATAGTCGTCACGGAAATAGCGGCTTTCACGAGCCCTCGCTCAGCCAAACGCGCGAGAATATCGATGTCGCGGATTACCAGCTGCGACTTGGTGATCAGCGCCACCGGATGACGCCACTTCTCCATCACTTCCAGCAGCGAGCGCGTGACGCCATAACCGCGCTCGATCGGCTGATAAATATCGGTGACGCCGCCCATCATGATCGTGCGCGGGCGATAGCTGGGCTTGGAAAATTCCTGCTCCAAAACTTCGGCCGCGTTCGCTTTCACGCACAGCTTGGTCTCGAAATCGATGCCGGGCGACAAGCCAACGTAGGCGTGGTTCGGGCGCGCGTAACAATAGATGCAGCCATGCTCGCAGCCGCGATATGGATTGATCGATTGGTCGAAGGAAATGTCGGGGCTTTGGTTGGTGGAGATGATCGTCTTGGCCAGCTCCGGCGTCACGATCGTTTCAAGCGGGCGCAGCTCCTCGGCGCTCCAGCCATCATCGAAGGCTTCGCGGGCAAAGCGCTCGTAGCGGCCGCTCGCATTGGTGCGAGCGCCCCTCCCATGCAGCGGGTCGCGTGACATGGGTAGGACTATAGTCCGCAATTAGGAACAAATCAAGAACGATTGGAGGCAGTCGGCTCATGCGGCTCAGGGCCGTGGTGATACGCGTCCATGAGATTGCTGAGGTTGAAGCGCTGCCGGCAGACTGGGCAAATCACCATCTGAACGGCGCTCGGCGGCGCGCGGGGCGTTGTTGCTAGAGCCAGATCGGCGGGGAGTTTGGAGTTCATAGCGCAGCTGACCATTCAGGCGGGAGCTTTGAGCTACTCTCAGTCACCGGCGCCCAAGATTTAATGGCCAGCGATGGAAGGACCTTAGCCGGTCTACGCGACGCCTTAAATAACAGAGGTTAAGTCCCGCCGGATCAGCAAATAAGCCTGAGTAAGCGCCTAGCAGCATAAAGGGCGCCGGATTGATCCGACGCCCTTCAGCGTTCTGTCTTTGGCATTGGCACGCCTAACGTTCTTGCGCCTTTTGGCTTGGGAAACTGCTTCAGCGCGGCTTAGGCGGCAACGATCAAAGCGGCTTGGTTCAACGTGGCGAACGCGACCGGGGCAAACACGGCCAACGCGGCGACGAGGGTGTAAAACTTGGTCATCTCTGGCTCCATCTCAGTGTCGGACCGGTGCGATCCGATGAGTTGAAGCTAAGGGCCGATTAGCTTTGTCGCTGTGACGGGAGTCACGGATGCGACGAGGCCTTATCCTTCAGGACCTGAGCAAGTTTTCGATACAGGTTTGGATGGTATCGCTTGCTATCCGGATCGTTGCTCACGGTGGAGATGAAAGCATCCTTCGCGGCGATGTGGATGTGACCTGATTTCTCATTGAACCACACGCCAACGTCTAGCTTCACTGTCTTCGTCTTAGGCATCTGCAATCTCATGCGCAAAGTGAGCGGGAACGGGGCCACCCGTCCAAGCCATTCCATGACTGTGGCCACGCCACGGCTGTTTGCGCCCCTCCTTACGAGCATCAAAGATGAAAGCTATCCGATCTGGATATCCTTCTTCTGATCCTGTGACTTGATAGTCGATGATCTGGCCGCCGAACGCCGAAGGATCGCCCTTCGTTTCTGGATGCAAATAGAGCCAGCCCCCAACAAGTGAGCGAGCTTGGTCCTCGCTAATATCCCAGCAGCATGTGCGATAGCGATCCTTGGGGCCCGTCTTGCTCAGCAAACGGAATCCAATGCCTTCACGTTCGCACTTGAAGTGTATCGCCAACAATGCGCGCCCTCACATAAAGCCCATATCGCGCTCGTACGTGCGGAAGCGGCGTCCGCCGTCGACGTAGATGGTTTGCCCCGTCACCGCTTCGCTTTCGATGAGGAAGCGCACAGCGCGCGCGATGTCTTCCGGCGTCGGGCCGCGCCCAAGCGGCACGTCATCATGCAAGCGCTCGAAATCCGCCTGCGCCTGCCCCGGCGCTGGCAGCACATAGCCCGGCGCAACAGCATTCACGCGCACACGCGGCGCCAAAGCGCGCGCCATGAGTTCAGTCGCGCCAGCCAGCGCATACTTGGAGAGCGTGTAGCTGAAATGATCCGGATACGGGCTCGCCAGTTTGAAATCGAGAAAGTTCACAACGCAGCCCGCGCCTTCTTCCGGCAGCGCGTTGGCAAAATCTCGCGCCAGCAGCGACGGCGTAAACGTGTTGAGCGCGATGTGGCGTTGCAATTGCGCTTCGCTGAGATCGGCGATCGTATCGTGCTCGAAAATCGCGGCGCAATTGACCAAAGCATTGAGCGGCGCGCCCGCCGCTTCGATAGCGCGCTTGATCAGGGTTTCGCGATCGCTCGCATCGAACAAATCGCCGCGCACCAGAGCCGCAGCACCGCCCGCGTCGCGCAGCGCGTTCGCCGTTTCCTGCGCCGGGCCTTCGGAGCTATTATAGTGGATCACGACGCCCCAATTGGCGCGCGCCAGTTCAAGCGCGACTGCGCGTCCCAGCCGATGGCCCGCGCCGGTGACAAGCGCCCAACTCATAGCGCTTCCCTCCGGATCGTCACCGCGACCATCCCGTCGCCCGAAAGCACCGAAGGCTTCTTCACCGTCACCTCGACCCAAAGCGCGCGGTCGGAGAGCGAAAGGCAATGGCCGGCTACGCGATCGGCAAGCGTCTCGATCAGATGCGCGGGCGTGCCGAGATCGTCGCGGATGAAATGCAGGATGCGGTCATAATCGACAGTGGCGCCGATGCGATCCTCGTTCGGGAAATCCGGCAAATCCGCTAGCGCCATAGCGACCGAAATGCGCACCTCTTGCGGGTTGGCGCGCTCAGGGTCGGGCACGCCCACGCGCACCAGCGCTTTAGCGTCGTCGATGCGGATGATCTGTAAGTCCATGCCGCAACCTACTCATCCGAACGCGATCAGGCCAGCGCCCGCAGCGACAACGATTGCTCCAATCCAACGCCGCGGTCCCAGGCGCTCGCGCAGGAACACGAACGCGATCAGCGCGCCGAACACCACCGAGGTTTCGCGCAGCGCCGTCACCTGCGCGATCGGTGCGAACGTCTGCGCCCACAGAACGAGACCATAGCCAGCGAAGCTAATCACGCCGATGGCGATCCCGCGCCACGGCGCGACGGCGGCGTCCGTCATCAGCTGACGCGGGCCGCGCCTCCATAGCGCAAACGCGATCATCGGAATGCCCATGAGGCCGGATGTCCACGCCACGTAAACCAGCGCATCCCCACCTGCCCGCGCGCCAAGCGCATCGACGAGCGAATACGAGGCGATGCAGCAGCCAATGCCGAGCGCCCAGAGCGTCGCCTTAAGCGGCGCATTCGGGCTCGCGCCGACGCACAGCACACCAAGCGAGACCAAGCCGATGCCAACCATTTTCAGCGGCGGCGGAATTTCCTGCACAGCGAGCGCGGCGCCGATCGAAACGAGCAGCGGCGCAGAGCCGCGCGAGAGCGTGTAGATGTGGCTCAAATCGCCAAGGTCGTAGGCTTTGAAGAGCACCACCCAGTACACGAGGTGGATCAGCACCGATGCCGCCAGGTAAGGCCAAGCCGCCGGCGCCGGCGCGCCGAAGAAAAGCGCCACCACGCCCCATGTCAGCAAACCACCGACCGCGATCAAAAACGCATCCGCGACGCGGTCTCGCCCGCCTTTCAGGGCTGCGTTCCAGCTGGCGTGAATGAGCGCCGAGCTTAACGCGGCGACGATGGCGAGTGGCGGCATGAGGCTTGAGCCTTATGGACCGCGAACACAGCTCCGGTCCATACTCCACACCAAGCGGAGGGCACGCGCATGAGCGCACAGGAATTCGATGTTATCGTCTATGGCGCTAGCGGCTTCACCGGCCGGCTCGTGGTTGAGTATCTCCAACGGACTTATGGTGGCGATGGCGAGGTGCGCTGGGCGATCGCGGGCCGTGACCGCGAGAAGCTGAAGGCTATCGCCATCGAACTCGGCACGCCGCTCAATCTAACGATCATCGAAGCGAAGAATTCCGACAGCGGCGCGCTCGATGCACTCGCGCACCGCACGCGCGTCGTCATCACCACCGCCGGCCCCTATCAGCGCTATGGCGAGCCGCTGCTTGCCGCATGCGTGCGCGCCGGCGTCGACTATGTCGATCTCTGCGGCGAGCCGAACTGGATGGCGGCAATGATCGCCAAATACGAAAAGCCAGCGCAGGAAAGCGGCGCGCGAATCGTGTTTTCGTGCGGCTTCGACTCCATCCCGTTCGACTGCGGCGTCTGGTTCTTGCAACAAGAAGCCAAGCGCCGCTTCGGCAAACCCGCGCGCGACGTGCGCGGCCGCGTGCGCAAAATGAAGGGCGGCTTCTCCGGCGGCACGCTCGCCTCGATGTTGGCGACACAAGACGCCGTCCGCCGCGATCCAAAGATCGGCACGTTATTAGCCGATCCCTTCGCGCTGTCACCGCGCGCGCTCGCCCCGCAACCGGATGGCGACAAGCCGGTACACGATGCAGACATCCCGACGTGGTCGGCGCCGTTCGTGATGGCGACGATCAACACCAAGAACGTCCACCGCACCAACGCACTGCGTAACTATCCGTATGGCCAGGATTTCACCTATTCCGAGATGATGGCGACTGGCCCGGGTGACGCAGGCAAGAAGCGCGCGAACGGCGCGGCTGGTCAATCGAAGATGCAAGCCGGCATGCTGGGCTTTGCGCCGACACGCTGGCTGCTCCGCCGTTTCGCTTTGCCAAAGCCTGGCGAAGGGCCGTCGAAAGAAGAGCGCGAAACCGGGATGTATGACGTGCTCTATGTCGGCACGACAGGCGACGGCCAAAGCGTGCGCGCCGCGGTCACCGGCGATCGCGATCCCGGTTACGGCTCAACGTCGAAGATGATCACAGAAGCCGCGCTCTGCCTGAAAGACACGCCGCGCAGCGAGACGCCAGGTGGCGTGTGGACGCCAGCCGCCGCTATGGGTGATGCGCTGATCGATCGGCTGGCGACACGCGCCGGTTTGCGGTTTTCGATTGAGAGCTAGCTCACCGCCCCACAGAAGCGCTGGATCCGTGCGCAGGCTTCTTCCAGGCACTGGTTCGAGGTCGCGTACGAAATGCGGAAGCAGGGCGAGAGCCCAAACGCGCCGCCGTGTACGAGCGCGACGCACTCCGATTGCAGCAGCTCAAGCGCGAACGTCTCATCGCTATCGATCACCTTGCCGCTCGGCGCTTTCTTGCCGATCAGGCCCGCGATCGACGGATACACATAAAACGCCCCTTCCGGCGTCGGACATTTGATGCCTTGCGCCTGGTTTAGCATCGAAACGACGAGATCGCGCCGATCCTGAAACAGCTTCTTGTTCTTCGGGATGAAATCCTGCGTGCCGTTGAGCGCCTCAACCGCCGCCCATTGCGAGATCGAGCATGGGTTCGAGGTCGTCTGCCCCATCACGTTCGACATCGCCTTGATCAGCCATTCCGGTCCGGCGGCATAACCGATGCGCCAGCCCGTCATCGAATACGCTTTCGAGACGCCATTCATAGTCAGCGTGCGCTCGTACAAACGCGGCTCGACTTGCGCGATCGTAGTGAACTCGAAATCACCGTAGGTCAGATGCTCGTACATGTCGTCGGTCAGCACCATGACATGCGGAAAATCGAGCAAAACAGCCGCCAGCGCGCGCAATTCATCCGCGGTGTAAGCGGCGCCTGACGGATTAGACGGCGAGTTCAGCACCAGCCACTTCGTGTGCGGCGTGATCGCTTTCGCCAACACTTCCGGCCGCAATTTGAAGCCGTCCTCAATGCTGGTTTCCGCAAACACGGGCGTTGCGCCGCAGAGCAGCGCCATGTCCGGATAGCTGACCCAATACGGCGTCGGGATCACCACTTCGTCGCCCGGATTGAGCGTCGCCATGAAGGCGTTGAAGATCACCGGCTTGCCGCCGGGCGAGACGTTCACTTGGCTACGCTTATACTCAAGCCCGTTCTCGCGCTTGAACTTGCCGCAGATCGCGTCCTTCAGCTCAGGGATGCCGTCGACGTCGGTGTATTTGGTCTTGCCTTCCGCGATGGCGCGGCAGGCGGCTTCCTTGATGTTGTCCGGCGTGTCGAAGTCCGGTTCGCCCTGGGACAGCGCGATGCAATCGCGGCCCTCCGCCTTCAGCGCCCGCGCCTTTGCGCTCATCGCCATGGTGGCCGAGGGTTTCACGCGCGCCAGCGCCTGGGATGTCGGATTTGTCATGATGACCGCTCGATTCGCATAAGTGGCACCTTAGGGCAATTCACGAATTGGCGCGAAAACGCCGCGCCCCAATGCACTTTTGAAGCCCCCTTCATTGCCACTATATCCTCCCGGCAACGGAGGAATTCATGCCGCTTTTGATGTGCCCGAACTGCAGCGCCTCGATGACCGAAGTGAAGCGCAACGACGTCGCTTTCGACATGTGCCCGACGTGCCGGGGCGTGTGGCTGGATCGCGGGGAACTTGAGAAAATCATCGCCGGCGTCCAGTCCGAGCGCGTCGCCATCGAGCAGGAACGCGCCCAGTTTTACCAACAACAGCCGCCGCAACAGCAGCCGCCCGCGCAACAGGCCTATCAGCAGCAGCAACGTCCGCCGCAGCAGCAAGGCTATGGCGAGCGGGGCGAGTATGGCGAACGCGGCGAATACGGCGAGCGCGGCGAAGGCCAATACGACCAGCACGGGCGCAAGCGCCGCCGCGGCGGCTTCGACCTTTTCGATATCTTCGACTAGGGCGTTCGCCGCGCCTCAGGGCGCATTCGCAGCACATTGATTGTCCCGGATGGCGAATTCGGCCAAACCCGACGCCATGGGGACTTTCAATCGTCTGACGCTGCTTCTGTCTGCGTCACTCGCCTTCGCGGCAAGCGCTGCGCATGCGCAACAATCGCCGCCGCCAGCGCCCGCGCCAACAGCTGAGGCTGATGCTGCCGCCGCAGATGATGAAACGCAGAGCGACGAAATCGTCGTGCTCGCCCAGCCTGGCGATCAGATCCGCATCGATCGGCGCACCTACACTTTGCGCGACGACGCGACGGCCCAAAGCACCAACATGTTCGACGTGCTGGGCCGCATCCCCTCAGTCAGTGTCTCGCCCGCTGGCGACGTGACGCTGCTCGGGGCGGACAACGTCGTCATTCAGATCAACGGCCAGCCGGTGCCAGGGCAAAACCTCGAGCAAGTACTGCGCGGCCTGCCCGGCGCCAATGTCGAGCGCATCGAAGTCATCACCAATCCTTCGGCGCAATATTCTGCGGCCGCGTCTGGCGGCATCATCAACATCATCACCCGCCAGCGCTTCGACAGCGGCCTCAGCGGCAATTTCCAGGTCAGCGCCGATACGCTTGGCGGTTATCATGTCGGCATCGCGCCCAACTGGTCGAACGGGCCGTGGTCGCTGAGCGGTCAGATCGGGATTTATAGCGGCGGCCAGGAGAGCGATCTCGCGCGCGAGCGGCGCGACATACCAGGCGGCGCGCTCACAACTGAAGACGGCGTGCGCGAAATGGAGTGGGACGGCTGGTACGCAAGCCGCCTGCAGGCAGGGTATAATCCCAACGAACGTACGCGGATGAGCCTCGCCTACGACACAGGTCAGCACAATTTTGGGCTGACGCAATCATCGACGCTATCAGATGCGCTCGGCCCAGTTTCAAGCCGGCTCTCACAAACATCGAACACCGGCGATCAGAACGAACTCACCTTCAACTTCCAGCGCAACGGCGATCAGCCGCGCGAGTTGTTCAAGCTCGACATCAATGTCAGCGAGTACATCAATTCATCCGGCAATCTCTACACCATCACGCCAGCTGGTCCCGGCGCGATCAGCCAGTATCAAACACGCTCCGAGACCGAGATGCGCGCCGCGGGGCTGACGGCCGATTTCGAGCGTCCGCTCTCCGGCGAGAATTTCCTCACCTATGGCCTCTCCGCCGACACGACGAGCCAAGACATTGTCAACCGCCTCGACACGCTCGCCGGCGCCGGGCCGCCCGATTATCAGGCGACGCTGCAAGGCGATGAGCAGACGCTCGCTGGCTACCTCACTTATCAATTCGACACTGGCGATTGGACGTGGCTCCCCGGCCTGCGCAGCGAAACCTATCGCCGCGAAGTCATCTCCGGCGGCCTGGAAACCGACACCACGGATTCACGGCTCTTCCCGAGCATCCACATTCGCCGCGCGCTAACGCCCGCGCTGAACATTGATCTAAGCTACACAAGCCGCATCCAGCGCCCAGGCATCCAGCAACTCGATCCTGCGCTCCGCTTCACCGATTCTGGCCGCGCTCAATCCGGCAATCCGGACCTTGAGCCGACCACCACCGACGCCTACGAGGCAAACCTTATCTATCAACGCAATGGCGCCAGCTACAGTGTCACCTTCTTCGATCGCATCAGCGACGACATCGTCTCGCAATTCACCGACGTGAACCCGGACGGCGTCATCGTCACGTCGCCGGTGAACGCCGGAACCAGCGAACAGCGCGGCTTGCAGGTGCTGCTGCGCGGCCCGATCGGCGAGCGCTGGCGCTATTCGCTCAGCGGCAATGTGCTGAACCGCGAATTCGACGTGCTCACCAGCGGCGGCGGCATCACACGGCGCAATGAGATCGAGTATGGCGGCCTCGCGCAGCTTGATTGGCGCGATCCCGATCAAAACGCCGTCGGCGCTGACCAACTACAATTTGAACTGCGCTTTAACGGCCCTCGCTACGGTATCCAAACCGAAATCGATCCGTTCTTCATGGCGAACCTCACTTGGCGGCGGCGTGTGTCGGAGCGTTTGTTCGCGGTGTTCATGGTGCACGACATCTTCAACAGCACCGATCAGATCTCGCAGATCGTCACCGACGATTATTACGAGCGCACCGAATACAGCGCCGCCGGCACCCGCGCCCGCATCGCGCTGACCTACCAGTTCGGCTCGGGCCCGCAGCGACCACCGCAAGATCAAGGTCCGGGCGGACCGCCCATCCCAGGCGGCGGGCCGTAAGCCGTTCTCAGCGGCGCGCTACGCGCATAGAATTGCGCGATGGCATTGCTCGAACCGTTCGGCGAAAATATCTGGATCGCCTCCGGGCCCAACGTGGAGAGCGTCGGTTTTCACTATCCGACGCGTATGGCGGTGATCCGTCTCGCCGATGGCGGCCTGTTCATCTGGTCGCCAGTTGCGTTGAGCGATGAACTCCGCTCTGAGATCGAAGCGCTTGGCGAAGTGCGCTCCTTGGTGACGCCGACGGCGCTGCACCATCTCGCATTGCCCGATTGGAAGCGCGCTTACCCCGACGCGACGCTCTATGCAGCGCCGGGATCGCGCCCGAGCCGCAAGGATATCGCGTTCGACGCCGACCTGACCGACACTGCGCCCGCCGACTGGGCCAGCGAGATCGATCAGGTATTGGTGCGCGGCAATCTCATTGCAACCGAGGCGGTCTTCTTCCATCGCGCCAGCGGCACGGTGTTGTTCTGCGATCTGCTGCAGAACTTTCCGCCCGATTGGTTTAGCGGTGTCCGCGCCGTAGTTGCCAGGCTCGACGGCATGATCGGCGTTGAGCCTGCAACGCCGATAAAATTCCGCCTCGCCTTTGTCAATCGCACAGCCGCACGAGTGAGCCTCGCGCGCATTCTGGAATGGCCAGCCGCCAAGGTCCTTGTTGCGCATGGCGATCCGGTGCGCGCCGACGCTCCCGCCTCCCTCGCCCGCGCGTTCCGTTGGCTCACGCGTTAGCGCACTAAGTTAAACGGCCCGGGATCGCTCCCGGGCCGTTTTGTTTTTGGACGTTTCTTCCCTGACTCTTATTCGGCCGCTTCCGGCAAACGCGGCGCGTCGCCGCGTTCGATCGCCAGTTGCGCATCGCGTTCGGCCGCGAGCTTTTGATAGCGCCGCAGCTGACCGCCCGTGCCCGCCGGAATGAGGCGGCCGACGATGACGTTTTCCTTAAGGCCCTCGAGCGTGTCCGACTTGCCGTACGAGGCAGCTTCGGTGAGCACGCGCGTGGTTTCTTGGAACGACGCCGCCGAGATGAACGAGCGTGTTTGCAAGCTCGCCTTGGTGATGCCGAGCAGCATGGGCTGCGCCGTCGCCGGCTTCAGACCAAGCTCCTTCACGCGCTTGTTCTCGTCTTCGAGATCGAGCGCCTCCACCGCTTCCCCTTTCAGGAATTCGGTGTCGCCAGCATCCATCACTTCGACCTTCTGCAGCATCTGGCGAACGATCACCTCGATGTGCTTGTCGTTAATCGGCACGCCCTGCAGGCGGTACACTTTCTGAATTTCCTCAACGAGGTAATTCGCCAGCGCTTCGACGCCGAGAATGGAGAGGATGTCCTGCGGCGCGGGGTTGCCGTCGAGCAGGTAATCGCCCTTCTTCACGAAGTCGCCTTCTTGCACCGGAATGTGCTTGCCCTTCGGGATCATGTACTCGATCGCCTCTTCGTCCTCGCCTTCCGGCACGACGCGCAGGCGGCGCTTGTTCTTGTAGTCCTTGCCGAACTCAACGCGGCCGTCGCCTTCGGCGATGATCGCGTGATCCTTCGGACGGCGGGCTTCGAACAATTCCGCGACGCGCGGCAGACCGCCGGTGATGTCGCGGGTCTTGGCGCCGCCCGTCGGCATACGCGCGAGGTCTTGGCCAGGCGTGACGTCATCACCGTCATTGATCGACAGAATGGCGCTAACCGGCAGCGTGTAACGCGCTTCCGTGCCGTTCGCGAGCTTCGCCGGTTTGCCCTTGGAGTCGAGGATCACGATGCTCGGACGCAAATCCGATCCCTTCGTGGTCGAGCGCCAATCGATAACGACGCGCGACGAGATGCCGGTGGCTTCGTCGAACTCATCACGGACCGAGACGCCTTCAATCACGTCCTCGAACTTCGCCTTGCCGGCGACTTCCGTGAGGATCGGCGTGGCGTAGGGATCCCAATCCGAGATGCGATCGCCGCGCTTGATCTTCGACTTCTCGTCGACCTTCAGGCGCGCGCCGAACGAGAGCTTGAAGCTCTGACGTTCTTTGCCGTCTTCGTCCACGACCACGGCTTGCATGCCGCGGCTCATGACGATGAGTTCGCCAGCAGCGTTCTTCACCGTGTTGCGGTTCACGAAGCGGATCGAGCCATCGTGCGCCGATTCCATCACCGATTGCTCGGCGACCTGCGCCGCGCCGCCGATGTGGAACGTGCGCATGGTGAGCTGCGTGCCCGGCTCGCCAATCGATTGCGCCGCGATGACGCCGACAGCTTCGCCGATGTTCACTTGCGTGTTGCGCGCGAGGTCGCGGCCGTAGCAAGCGCCGCAGACGCCCGTCCGCGTTTCGCACGTCAGCACCGAGCGCACCTTCACGGCTTGCACGCCTGACTTCTCGATCGCCACGACGACGTCTTCGTCGAGGAAGGTGCCGCCTGGGACAACGATCTTGCCGTTGCTCGGATCGACGATGTCCACCGCCGCGGTGCGGCCGAGGATACGGGTGCCGAGCGAGACGACGATGTCGGCGCCGTCGATGACCGGGGTCATCTGGATGCCATCCTGCGTGCCGCAATCTTCTTCGGTGATGATGCAATCTTGCGCAACGTCGACGAGACGACGCGTGAGATAGCCCGAGTTCGCCGTCTTCAACGCCGTATCCGCGAGGCCCTTACGGGCGCCGTGGGTCGAGTTGAAGTATTCGAGAACCGAGAGGCCCTCTTTGAAGTTCGAGATGATCGGCGTCTCAATGATTTCACCCGACGGCTTGGCCATCAGGCCGCGCATGCCGGCGAGCTGCTTCATCTGGTTCTTCGAACCACGTGCGCCGGAGTGCGCCATCATGAAGACGGAGTTCAGTTCGCCCAAACGGCCGTCCTTCATGCGGGCGGGCTTGGACGCCTCTTCCATCATCGCGTCAGCGACTTTGTCGGTGCACTTCGACCAAGCATCGACGACCTTGTTGTACTTTTCGCCACGCGTGATGAGGCCATCCGCGTATTGCTTTTCGTACTCGGCCGCGCGTTGGCGCGTATCTTCGACCAAAGTCTCTTTCGCCTTCGGCACGACCATGTCGGCCATGCCGAAGCTGATGCCGGCTTTGGCGGCTTCGCGGAAACCAAGTTGCATGATGCGGTCGGCGAAGATCACCGTCGCCTTCTGGCCGCAGAACCGATAGACGTTGTCGATCAGGTTGCCGACTTCCTTCTTGGTCAGCGTCTGGTCGAGCAGCTTGTAGCTGATCTTCGGGTGACGCGGCAGCAACTCGGCCAACTTCATGCGGCCAGGCGTCGTGTCGATCTTCAGCCGAACCGGCTTGTTGTTCTCATCGACGGTTTCGTAACGCGCCTTGATCTTGCTGTGCAGGCTGACGACGCCAGCTTCGAGCGCTGACTCGATTTCGCCGATCGAGCCGAAGACTTTGCCTTCGCCCGGTTCGCCGTCTTTCGTCAGCGACATGTAATAGAGGCCGAGCACGATATCCTGCGACGGCACGATGATCGCCTTGCCGTTCGCCGGCGAGAGGATGTTGTTGGTCGACATCATCAGCACGCGCGCTTCCAGCTGCGCTTCGAGCGCGAGCGGGACGTGCACGGCCATTTGGTCGCCGTCGAAGTCAGCGTTGAACGCGGCGCAGACCAGCGGGTGGAGCTGGATCGCCTTGCCTTCGATGAGCTTCGGCTCGAACGCTTGGATGCCCAAGCGGTGGAGCGTCGGGGCGCGGTTCAAGAGAACCGGGTGCTCGCGAATGACTTCTTCCAGAACGTCCCAAACTTCCGGACGCTCCTTTTCAACCATGCGGCGCGATTGCTTCACGGTGCCCGAAAGGCCCTTGATGTCGAGGCGCGCGTAGATGAACGGCTTGAACAGTTCGAGCGCCATCTTCTTCGGCAGGCCGCACTGGTGCAGCTTCAGGTCCGGACCGACGACGATGACCGAACGGCCCGAATAGTCGACGCGCTTGCCGAGCAAGTTCTGGCGGAAGCGACCTTGCTTGCCCTTCAGCATGTCGGCGAGCGACTTCAGCGGACGCTTGTTGGCGCCGGTGATGACGCGGCCGCGGCGGCCGTTATCGAACAGCGCGTCGACAGCTTCCTGCAGCATCCGCTTTTCGTTGCGGATGATAATGTCCGGCGCGCGCAGCTCCATCAGCCGCTTCAAGCGGTTGTTGCGGTTAATGACGCGGCGATAGAGATCGTTCAGATCGGACGTCGCGAAGCGGCCGCCATCGAGCGGCACCAGCGGGCGCAGTTCCGGCGGGATCACCGGCACGATCGTCAGGATCATCCATTCTGGCTTGTTGCCCGAGCGAATGAACGCCTCGACCAGCTTCAGGCGCTTGGCCAGCTTCTTCGGCTTCAGCTCGGAGGTCGATTCAGCGATCTCCTTGCGCAGCTGCTCGGCTTCCTTTTCGAGGTTCAGGCCCATCAGCAATTCGCGCACAGCTTCGGCGCCGATCGAGGCGGTGAAGCTGTCTTCGCCGTATTCGTCTTGCGCCTTGAGGTAATCCTCTTCGGTCAGCAATTGCTTCGCTTCGAGCGGCGTGAGGCCCGGCTCGAGCACGATGTACTGTTCGAAGTACAGGACCTTCTCGATGTCCTTCAGCGCCATGTCGAGCATCAGCGCGATGCGGCTCGGCAGCGACTTCAAGAACCAGATGTGCGCGACCGGGGCCGCCAGCTCGATGTGGCCCATGCGCTCGCGGCGCACGCGCTGCAGCGTGACTTGGACACCGCACTTTTCGCAGATGATGTCCTTGTACTTCATGCGCTTGTACTTGCCGCACAGGCACTCGTAATCCTTGATCGGGCCAAAGATGCGCGCGCAGAACAAGCCGTCACGCTCAGGCTTGAACGTGCGGTAGTTGATCGTCTCAGGCTTCTTGATCTCGCCGAAGCTCCAGGACTTGATCTGCTCCGGGCTCGCGATCGAGATTTTGATCTGATCGAACACAGGCGCCGGCGGTTGGTTGCCGAAGGTGTTGTTGATCAGGTCTTGGTTCATAGCATTCATGGTTTCGACCTTCCGTCGCTCTGGTGTGCGGCCAGAGCACCGTGGGTTCATTCACATCAGAGACCGGCGCGTCTCACCCGAGACGCGCCGGCTCTTATTATTCGGCCGCCTTCAGGCGCGCCCCGTCGATCAGTTCGACGTTGAGGCCGAGCGAGCGCATTTCCTTCACGAGCACGTTGAACGACTCGGGGATGCCCGCTTCGAACGTGTCGTGACCGCGCGTGATGGCCTCGTAGACTTTGGTCCGGCCGGCGACGTCATCGGACTTCACCGTCAGCATTTCCTGGAGCGTGTACGCCGCGCCGTAAGCTTCGAGCGCCCACACTTCCATTTCGCCGAAGCGCTGACCGCCGAACTGCGCCTTGCCGCCGAGCGGTTGCTGGGTGACCAGCGAGTACGGACCGATCGAACGGGCGTGGATCTTGTCATCGACCAAGTGGTGCAGCTTCAGGATGTACATGTAGCCGACCGTGACCGGGCGCTTGAATTGCTCGCCGGTTTGACCGTCGAACAACGTCACCTGGCCCGTTTCCGAGAAGCCCGCCTTGCGGAGGAGATCGCGGATGTCGCTGTCCTTGGCGCCGTCGAACACAGGCGTTGCAATCGGCACGCCCTTTTCGATGTTGCGCGCCAACTCTTTCAGGTCCTCTCCCGACTTCGGCAGCTCTTCCTTGTCGCCGTAGAAGTCCCGCAGCTTCGCTTCGAGCGGCTTTTTATCGCCGTCGCGCTCGAATGCGTCACAAGCGGCGCGGATCTGCTTGCCGATGCCGGCGCAGGCCCAGCCCAAGTGCGTCTCAAGAATCTGGCCGACGTTCATCCGCGACGGCACGCCGAGCGGGTTCAGAACGAAGTCGACATGCGTGCCGTCTTCCAGGAACGGCATGTCTTCGACCGGCACGATCTTGGAGATGATCCCCTTGTTGCCGTGACGGCCGGCCATCTTGTCGCCCGGCTGCAGCTTGCGCTTCACCGCAACGAAGACCTTCACGATCTTCATCACGCCCGGCGGCAGTTCGTCGCCGCGCGTGAGCTTGTCGACCTTGTCAGCGAAGCGCGCATCGAGACGCTTCTTGGCGTCGTCGTATTGCTTTTTCAGCGCTTCGATTTCAGTCATCGCGGCTTCGTCTTCGACGCCGAACTGCCACCACTGGCCGTGGCTGTACTGCTCGAACGCGTCAGCTTCGATCACGCCCTTCTTGAAGCCCTTCGGGCCCGTCGCGGCTTGCTTGCCGATCAGGATTTCCTGCAGGCGGCCGAAGATGTTGCGCTCGAGGATCGCGAGTTCGTCGTCGCGGTCCTTTGCGAGGCGTTCGATTTCTTCCTTCTCGATCTGGAGCGCGCGTTGGTCCTTATCGACGCCGTGGCGGTTGAACACGCGCACTTCGACGACGGTGCCATTCACGCCCGGCGGCAGACGCAAGGACGTGTCGCGCACGTCCGAGGCCTTTTCACCGAAGATGGCGCGCAGCAGCTTTTCTTCCGGCGTCATCGGGCTTTCGCCCTTCGGCGTCACCTTGCCGACGAGAATATCGCCCGGCTCAAGTTCGGCGCCGATGGCGACGATGCCGGCTTCGTCGAGGTTGCGAAGCGCTTCTTCACCGACGTTCGGAATGTCGCGGGTGATTTCTTCCGGGCCGAGCTTGGTATCGCGGGCGGCGACTTCGAACTCTTCGATGTGGATCGAGGTGAACACGTCGTCTTTGACGATGCGCTCGGAGATCAGGATCGAGTCTTCGAAGTTGTAGCCGTTCCACGGCATGAACGCGACGAGCACGTTGCGGCCGAGCGCGAGCTCGCCGAGTTCAGTCGACGGACCATCGGCGATGATGTCATCAGCCTTGATCAAGTCACCGACGCGGACGATCGGGCGCTGCGTGATGCAGGTGTTCTGGTTCGAGCGCTGGAATTTCAGCAGACGATAGATATCGACGCCGGGCTTGGCCGGGTCCTTCTCTTCCGTCGCGCGGATAACGATACGCTGGCTATCCACCTGCTCGACGATGCCGGTGCGGCGCGCCGTGATGGCGGCGCCGGAATCGCGCGCAACTGTGCCTTCCATGCCGGTGCCAACGATCGGCGCATCTGCTTGCAGCAGCGGCACCGCTTGGCGTTGCATGTTCGAGCCCATCAGCGCGCGGTTGGCGTCGTCGTTCTCGAGGAACGGGATCAGCGCCGCGGCGACCGAAACAACCTGCTTCGGCGACACGTCCATCAGATCGATTTCTTCGCGTGGGATGAGTTGCGCTTCACCGTTCTCGCGCGCTTGCACGAGGTCTTCGGTGAGATTGCCCTTCGCATCCATCTGCGCGTTGGCCTGCGCGATCTTGTGCTTGGTCTCCTCCATCGCCGACAGATAGACGATGTCGCTCGACGGCTTGCCGTTCGAGACCTTGCGGTACGGGCTCTCGATAAAGCCGTACTTGTTGACGCGCGCGTGCGTCGCCAGCGAGTTGATCAGACCGATGTTCGGGCCTTCCGGCGTTTCGATCGGGCAGATGCGGCCATAGTGCGTCGGGTGCACGTCGCGGACTTCGAAGCCCGCGCGTTCACGCGTCAGACCACCCGGGCCAAGCGCCGAGAGACGGCGCTTGTGGGTGATCTCCGACAGCGGGTTGGTTTGGTCCATGAATTGCGACAGCTGCGAAGAGCCGAAGAATTCACGCACTGCGGCCGCCGCAGGCTTCGCGTTGATCAGGTCGTGCGGCATCACGGTTTCGATGTCGACGGACGACATGCGTTCCTTGATCGCGCGCTCCATGCGCAGCAAGCCGATGCGATACTGATTTTCCATCAGCTCGCCGACCGAACGCACACGGCGGTTGCCGAGGTTGTCGATGTCGTCGACTTCACCGCGACCGTCACGCAGATCGGTCAGCGTGCGCAACACTTCGAGGATGTCTTCCAGGCGCAGCGTGCGCACGGTGTCGTCCGTGTCGAGGCCAAGGCGCATATTCATCTTCACGCGGCCGACCGCGGAAAGATCGTAGCGCTCGGAATCCGAGAACAACGCGTTGAACAGCACTTCCGCCGTGTCGATCGTCGGCGGCTCGCCGGGACGCATGACGCGGTAGATGTCGAACAGCGCTTGTTCGCGGCTCTCGTTCTTGTCGAGCTTCAGCGTGTTGCGGATGTACGGGCCAATGGTGGCGGCATCGATGTCGAGGATCGGCAGATCGTGGATGCCGGCTTCGATCAACGTCGCCAGCGCAGCTTCGCTCAGCGCGTCGCCGGCTTCCGAATAGATCTCACCCGTTTCCGGGTTGACGATGTCTTCGGCGATGTAGCGATCGAACAGGTCCTCGCTCGGCACCTGAATGTCGACGACGCCGTCTTCGACCAGCTTGTTGGCGTTACGAGCCGAGATCTTCTTGCCGGCTTCCGCGACAACCTTGCCGGTCTTCGCATCGACGAGGTCATAAAGCGGCTTCACACCGCGCCAGCGTTCGGCGCGATACTTCGTGGTCCAGCCGGCGCGCGTGCGCTTGTAGATCGAGGTTTGGTAGAACGTCGAAAGGATTTGCTCGCTCGACATGCCGAGCGCGTAGAGCAGCGTCGTCGCCGGCAGCTTACGCTTGCGGTCGATACGGACGAACATGATGTCCTTGGCGTCGAACTCGAAATCGAGCCACGAACCGCGGTACGGGATGACGCGCGCGGCGAACAGCAGCTTGCCCGAAGCGTGCGTCTTGCCCTTGTCGTGATCGAAGAAGACGCCCGGCGAACGGTGCATCTGAGACACGATCACGCGCTCGGTGCCGTTCACGACGAACGTGCCTTTGTCCGTCATCAGCGGGATGTCGCCGAGATAGACGTCTTGTTCTTTGATGTCCTTGACCGACTTCGCGCCGGTTTCTTCGTCCGTTTCAAAGACGATCAGGCGCAGTTTCACCTTCAGCGGCGCGGCATACGTCATGTCGCGCTGCTGGCATTCTTCAACGTCGAACTTCGGCTCTTCGAATTCGTACGACACGTACTCGAGAACCGCGCGGTCCGAGAAATCGCGGATCGGGAACACCGATTTGAACACGGCCTGCAGGCCTTCATCGATCCGCTCGTACGAGCGGCCGTCCTTCTGCAGGAATTGATCGTAGGAGCTCTTTTGCACCTCGATCAGGTTCGGCATCCGTCCCGCTTCCGGGATTTTGCCAAACGACTTACGGATTTTTTTCTTCCCGGTGTACGACAGAGTCATCTGTTCTCGTCTTCCCATGGGCTCCCCGCGCTAGTCCGCGAACCTCCGGCCATAAGGTTCGCCAGCCGCGGGCAGCATGAGCCGCCTTGTTTCCGCCCTGGCCCTTCCAATCCGGAAGGCCCGACCCATTTCCCGAAGCACCATGGGCGGAACGGCGCTTCGACGCGTATCGCGGGAAACTGGTCCCCGGACACACAAGTGCAGAAGTCGCGGCCATTCCCGGGGGAACGGCCGCGCTTCCGCTTGCTTTATGCGAGTTACTTCAGATCGACCTTCGCGCCGGCTTTTTCAAGCTGTTCTTTGAACTTTTGCGCGTCGGCCTTGTTCACGCCTTCCTTCACCGCCTTCGGTGCGCCTTCGACCAGGTCCTTGGCTTCCTTGAGGCCCAGGCCGGTGATCGCGCGCACTTCCTTGATGACTTCGATCTTCTTGTCGCCAGCGCCCGTGAGCATGACCGTGAACTCGGTCTTCTCTTCGGCGGCAGCGGCCGGAGCGCCACCGCCAGCAGCGGCGACAGCAACCGGAGCGGCGGCGGAAACGCCCCACTTTTCTTCCAACATCTTCGAGAGCTCAGCGGCTTCGAGGACGGTCAGCGCCGAAAGGTCTTCGACGATCTTTTCGAGGTTTGCCATGATCTTTGTTCCTGACGTTTTGTACGTGTTTTCAACGATATGCGGATGTGACGGTTAAGCGGCGTCCTTGGTGGCGTAGGCATTGAGCACGCGCGCCAGCTGGCCGCCGGGCGCTGCGAGCACGCCGGCGATCTTCGTCGCGGGCGCCTGCACCAGACCAATGATCTTCCCACGCAGCTCGTCGAGCGAAGGCAGCGTGGCCAAAGCCTGGACGCCTTGCTTGTCGAGCAGCTGGTCGCCGAACAGCCCGCCGAGAACGACGAACTTTTCCTTTTCCTTCGCGTAAGCGACTGCGACGCGAGCGGCCGTAATCGGGTCAGCGGAGTAAGCGATTGCCGTGGGGCCGGTGAACAGGTCGGACGCGGACGCCTTGGGCGTATCCGCGATCGCCAGCTTCACCAGGCGGTTTTTCACCACTTTGAGCGAGGCGCCTTCAGAACGAAGGCGCGTACGCAGCACCGTCAAATCCGCAACGGTCAGACCGGAATAGTGGCCAACGACCACCAACCCAGCCCCGGCGAAGACGCCTTTCAGCGATTCCACCGTTTCGGCCTTCTGAGCACGATCCATTGCGGTCTCCTCAGTCAGCGCCCGGCCAATCCAGGCGCTGTAGTCAGCGCGCGCGGATCAACCGGCCGGTGGTTAAAGCCCCCGAGCGGCGCGCGACCCACGCGCAGCCTGTCCCAGGAGCCGGCCTCTGGGGATGAGCCTTGACAGCCACCCCCGAAAAACGTCAGCTTCTGTCTATTGCGGGCCCGGGAAGGGTCGGGAATATCCCAACCTTTCAACGATTTAAGCCACACACAAAGCGCCCTCACGGGCAGACAATGCGTCTGGCGCCTGCAGTCTCGGACAGGTATCGGCCGGGTTAACCCCTGCCGAACGCGGCGATATGCACGGTTTAATGAGGCCCCGCAAGGGCGGCAGGCATAATTCCCGCAGCTTGGCAAGCCGGACCCACATTGTGCGCCCGCGAAGACACGGCTTTACCGCCTCTATCGCCCGTCCCCCACCAGTTTTGCGATCGCCTCTAGATACGCCGCAAACGCGCCTCGCCCTTGTTCCGTCATGCGCACTCGCGTCAGCGGTTTGCGGTCGAGGAAGCTTTTATCGATCGAGATGTACCCCGCCTCCTCCAACTTGCGCAGATGCACCGAGAGATTGCCCTGCGTAACGTCGAGCAGCGTCTTCAACTCGGTGAAGTCCGCAACGCCGGCATCGGCCAGATACGCCATCACCCCCAGACGCACGCGCCCGTGGATTACGTCGTCCAGTTTGCCGATGTCGAAGGAGGCCACGATGTCAGGGGGCCTTCTTCGCGCCGCGCCAGATCACCCAGCCAGGGATCGCCATCAGTACGATGAGCGCTACGCTCAAAATAGCGAGATACCAGCCGCCATCGCCAATGACGGTTCCAAGGCCAACAGTCGTCGCGAACCATCCGATCGCGACCAACCCGAGCCAAGCGCGGCGCAAGATCACCCACGCGACGTACCAGGCGACGCCCTGAAACATGCAGACGACAACCGGGTGATAAAGCCAAAGCCCCGGCGTCTCGAATTTGTAGGCGCCGTACGCAAACACGAACGCCATCACCAGGTTCGCCAAGCCCGCGCCCTGAAACACGGCGCCCAGCGCACGAGATGAGGGCCCGCCCTCCTGCGCTTTTCGACCTTTCCAGATAATCACAGTGAGAACTGCGCAGAAAAGGATCGTTGGGACCCACGCGATCGCCAACGCCGGCAATCCCGTGTCCGGCGCGAGCCCCACCACTTGCAACGCATGCAAGCCGCACTGCGCGCCGTAGATCAACCCTGCCCAGAAGAATGCCTCGCCGATTGTTGCCAGCATCCGCTCCGTGCCGCCGCCGATGAGCGAGCGCATGTAGGCAAGATCGTCGCGCGCGCTTTCGAGTTCTGCGTTCATGTGCCCCTACTCCGCCGCCGCCAATTGTTGGCCAGACTTAGCCTGACGCACCGGCTTCTCGCGCTTGCCGTTGAGAATCGCGCCGATCCAAGAATAGCGCACCAGCCACTGATAGCTCGCCAGCATGATGATGAAAGCGACAACCAGCATCGCCGGATACTTCACGAACCACGGCCCCGGATACGGCGCGATCAAAGTTTGCAGCGCGATCAGGATCGGCAGGTGAACGATGTAGATCCAGTATGACGCATCAGCGAGATAGCGCCGCGCCGGGCTGTGGCCTGAAAGGTGACGCACGGCAAAGCCAATGATCGCAATCGTCCAGGCCCAGCAGGCGAAAGCGTAGAGCGCGGCATAGCCGAGCGTGCGCAGATCTTGCGTCGCCATCGTGAAGTCTTGCGCGGAGGCGGTGAAGACCGGCGTCAAGCTCGTCATCATCAGGCAGCCGATGGTCGCGCCGATCGCCGGACCGACATAGGCGCCCCAACGTTCGCCCCAGCCTTGCAAAAGCTCCGGCTGCCGATTGAGCAACCAACCGAAGCCAAACGCGAAGCCGTAAATCACCATCGACGTCGAATTCGGAACGATGCCCGTATCCGGCGTCGGTATCCCAAACCACAGCATCCAGCCCGGCGTGAAATAGAGCGCGGCCGCAGCCGGAATTGCGAGCAACACAGGCGCCGCCCAGCCGCTCAGCAAACGTACGACCGGATCAACCAAACGCGCACGCAATACGCCGCGGCGATCGATCAAATGCACGAACGCACGAACAACAAGCGCGACCACGTAGAAGATCAGCAGCACATAGAGAAACCACAGGTGCAGGAACGGGAACGTCTCTGCGGTGAGTGGCGGCGGCGGCGGGCCTTCCGGCGCGACGCCGCCATTGGCCTGCACCGCAGCCCAGATCAGCGTCGCGATGAACGCGGTCAGCACGATCGGCCAAAACATCGCCAATGGCTGCGCGATGCGCTTGGCGCGGTTCAGCACGAAGCCGCCGACGCCAAGGCGCTCTAGCAGCAGGCGGCCGAAGAAGCCGGCGAGCACGAAGAACACGGTCATCCGGAAGATGTGCAGCGTGAAGAACAGCACCGAGAGTTCGACGCTGCGCGCCGAATCCATCACCAGCCAAACCTGCGTCCCCGGCAGGAACGACAGGATGCCGTGAAAGAAGACGCCGAGGATCAGCACCCCGCCCCGCACCGCGTCCAAAGCGTGAAACCGCTCTCCGCCGCCCATTCCCGACATCACACCCTCCACGGGACGAGCCTCCGCCCGCCTCAACAAGTTTGTTTTATAAACTTGTCTGGAAAAGCTTGTCAACGAGCTCTCTGTATGTCTTACTTGACTTTATGTTCGTTATATTTGACATAATGTCGGAATAAGCAGACACGTATGGAGGGTTTAATGTCGTTCCGGGAAAAGAGCGCTTGGATTGCGCTAATTGCCTATGGGGTTGTTTTTGGGGGGTATTTCTACAACCTGTGGCAGGGTTGGGATGCGCGCTACGCCGCTGGCCTCAGCCTCGGCCTGATGGTCGGCGCGGTCGTCATGTTGGTGATCATCACAGTTGGCCTCACCATCGTGGCCACCTTCTTCAATCCCCGAGCCGCCAACGCGCCCGCTGACGAGCGCGAGACGCTCATCGAACTGAAGGCCGAGCGCATCGCCTCCTACACGCTCTCCGTTGGCGTGGTGTGTTTGATCGGCGCACTGCTCATGGGCTGGAGCGGCATTCTCGTCGCCAATCTGCTGCTGGCGGCGATGGTGATTGCCGAGATCGTCAAAGCGCTCGCCCAGATCGCTCACTTCCGGGCGGGGGCGTAATGCCGATCGAAAACGAAATCCGGCGCCTGCGCTTCGAGAATGGCGAGATGACGCAAGCGCAATTGGCCGATCGCATCGGCATGACGCGCCAAACCGTCATCGCGATCGAGCAAAACAAATACGCACCTTCCCTCGAAGCCGCGTTCAAAATCGCCGACGCATTCGGCGTGCCGCTGGAGCAAGTGTTTCGCTGGACGAAAGCCTAGGCAAACACGCCAAGCGGCGCGCCCAAAATGCGCAGCAAGAGATCGATGGTCGTCACCCACACGCCGGCGAGCCAGCCAGCTAGCGCGCGCGCCAGCGCTTCTTGCAAAAGCAGCATCGACACGAACACAACAATCGCGATCATCGCGATAAAGCGCCACCCACGGTGCGGCGGCGCGCGCGGGCTCACGCTGCGGTCAACACAATGTAACCGCGCTTGGTGGCGACCAAAGTGTGCTCGAACTGCACAGTCGGCGCGCCGGTATCAGCGCGCAGCGTCCACTCGTCGCCGCCTTCTACGGCCCATTCAGAGCCCATGGAAAGAAACGGCTCGATCGTAAACACTAAGCCCTCACCGATGCGGCGCCGTTCGCCCGGCTCATCCCATGTCGGTATCGCGCCCGGCTCTTCGTGCAGCCCACGGCCAACGCCGTGACTCGCGAGATTACGGATCAAAGTGTAGCCGTTCTGATCCGCGAAACGCTGCACCGCGCGACCGATGTCGCCGAGCTTTGCGCCGGCGCGCACAGTGTTCACGCCCGCCCACATCGCGCGTTTGCCGTCACGCGCCAAGCGCGCCAGCTTCGGCGCCTCCGGCGGCATCACAAAGCTCGAACCCGTGTCGGCAAAATACCCGTCCTTCTCGGCCGAGACATCGATGTTCACCAGATCGCCCGCCTTCAAGACGCGATCACCCGGAATGCCGTGCGCAATATCCGGAAACACCGAGATGCAAGTCTGGCCGGGAAAATTGTAAGTCACCGCCGGCGCCGAACGCGCGCCTTCCGCTTCCAAAAGCTTCGCGCCGATCGCATCCAGTTCGCGCGTCGTCATGCCGGGCTCAAGCGCCTTGCCCATTGCCTGCAGCGTACGCGCGACGATGGCGCCGATCCGCTTCAGCGCTTCCAGGTCATTTTCGTTGTCGATCGTCATGGTGGCAAAGATATCCGATGCGGCATGAAAAAGCGCCCCGGTTTTCTAAACCGAGGCGCTCTTTTCCAGTTAGGCCAAAGTCGCCATGTCGATGACGAAGCGGTAGCGGATATCGCCCTTCGTCAGACGCTCGTAAGCGGCGTTGATGCCATCCGGGGTGATCATCTCGATCTCCGGCGCGACGCCCTTCTCGGCGCAGAAATCAAGCATTTCCTGCGTCTCGCGGATTCCGCCAATGGGCGAGCCCGCCACCGAACGGCGCCCCATCAGCATCGTGAACACTTGCGGCCAAGCATGGCTGTCCGTAATCGGCGGCGCGCCTAGCAGGCAAAGCGTTCCGTTGCGGCGCAGCAGCTGCGTGTACGTTTCCAGATCGTGCGCAGCCGAAACCGCGTTGATGATGAGGTGAAAACTGTTCTTGTGCGCATCGAGCTGGCTTGCGTCTTTCGACAGCACGACCTCATCTGCACCAAGCGCTTTCGCGTCAGCGACTTTGCTCGGCGAGGTCGTGAACACGACAACATGCGCGCCCATCGCCTTCGCCAGCTTCACCGCCATGTGGCCGAGGCCGCCCAGGCCAACGACGCCTACCTTCTGCCCCGGGCCAACCTTCCAGTGTCGCAACGGCGAATATGTCGTGATGCCAGCACAGAGCAGCGGCGCCGCATCCTCAGATTTCAGCCCCTCCGGGATCCGAAGCACAAAATCCTGCGTCACCGTGATCGACTTTGAATAACCGCCATACGTCGGCAATCCGGTTTGCTTCTCGACACCGTTATAAGTCTGGATCTGGCCGCCAGAGCAGAACTGCTCTTCGCCTTCCGCGCACGCATCGCAAGCGCGGCACGAATCCACCATGCAGCCAACGCCAACACGATCGCCAACCTTATGCTTGGTCACGTTCGCGCCGACCGCGCGCACAACGCCGACGATCTCATGGCCCGGCACGGCTGGCGACGCGGTCTCACCCCACTCGCCGCGCACATAGTGCAGATCGGAGTGGCAAATGCCGCAGTGCGTAATGTCGATCGCAACGTCGTCGGCGCCGAGTTCGCGGCGCTCAATTTTAACGGCCTCCAGCGGCGCGTCCGGACGCACCGCGCCATAGGCGGAAACCTGGCTCATCGTAGATCCCTCGAAATGAAAAAGCCGCAGCCCCCAGGGCACGGCGAAATTTCATATAGGCGCGAAACGCCTTTTTTCGAGAGGCCCCGCTCAAATCCCGCGAAACAAAGTCGCCATGCCGACGCTGCCGGTGTCCAGCTTCGACATCGGAACCGCAGACTCAATATAGAGCCGCACGATATCAGCGCGTTTCATCGGCGTTTTCACCGGAACGTCTGCCGCCTCGCCCGCGGCAAACACGGCGAATTGCTGCGCCACCGAGCCGAAAACGGTCATCAACTCCGCTGGCTCAAGATTAAGCTCCAGAAAGTGGTCGCGCAGCACTGGCCCATGCTTGCGCACCGCATCGATCGGCAACTCGCTTAACCCCGCCGCTGCGCCGATGCGCGGGCGGCCGAACTCCGGCTCACCGATCATTTTCGACGTGTAGCGCGCGATCTCTAGCACATCGATTTTCTTGCCGATGTCGGGATCGTTCGCCGCGCCTGCCGCCAAACTCCAGAATGACAAAAACTTGTCGCCGCCGCCTTCGAACAAGCACGCGTTGATGGCATCCCCATAAAAGAAGCGCTCACCATCGCGCGTGATCACTTCCACCAACGTCGTGTCTGTTTGCGGGATCACGCGCGAGAGCAGCAGCGCATGCGCCTGAATTTGCGCGAAGATGCCCGCCCACGCGCCCAGCGCGCTCACAGCATTGGCCGCCTGCAACACCCCGCCAACGTCGCGGTACTGCATCAACAGATAGCCGCCAAGATGGGCGGAAGCGGTCTGCGCGATCGGGCTCACTTGCATCTTTTCCGCCTAGCATAGCCAAACCGAAAACGCCCAAGCTTTCGTCTGAAGGCGCAATGCCGGCGCTTGACTCAACGGCGCGGTACGCCAAGCCTCCGGCTACCTTCAATGCACAGGCGCTGACGCATGCCCCCGATCGACACCGAGGAAAAGCCAGGGGCTGGCGGCCCGGCCCTCGCCCAAGCCGAGGGCGCGGGCCAGACCGTGGCAAGCGGCGCCTTCCGGCTGATCGAGCGCCTGCTACTGGTGATGATCGCCGCGATGACGTTGGCTGCGGCAGGCATCGAGCTCTGGCGCGTCTACGGCGCCCAATCGATCAGCCTTGCCGACATCCTCTTGATGTTTCTCTATCTCGAAGTCATCGGCATGATCGCCGTGTTCTATCGCGGCCGCGGCTCGCCGTTCGTGTATCCGATCTTCATCGCCATCACCGCCCTAGCCCGATTGATCGTGCTGCAAGGCAAAGACATGGCGCCGGAAAACATCGTTTACGAAGCGGGCGCAATCCTTCTGCTCGCGATTGCCGCTGTCATCGTGGTGCGGGCCGGCAAGACCTGACCTAAAAGGTGTTCCTGTCGCAGGAACCATTGACGCTCTGGGCCGTTAGTCCGCCGAAGAGGAGTGTCACTATGGACAAAGAACATTTGAAGGGCGCCGCCGATAAAGCATCGGGCGCTGCCAAAGACGCAATCGGCAAAGCCACCGGCAACGACAAGCTTCGTGTCGAAGGCGCGATCGATAAAGCCAAGGGCGCAGTGCACGACACGATCGGCGACGCCAAGGACGCGGTGAAGAAAGCCGACGTCGACGCGCAACGCGATCGTGAAGCTGACCGCACCTAAGCGCTCACACACCGCTGAAACAAAAACGCCCCGGCTCACACCGGGGCGTTTTCCATTTTGAATAAGCGCTAGGCTTAAGCTTGCGAGCCGGAGACCGTAGCGGCGGGATCGAGGCGGACGCCCGGCCCCATCGTCGTCGAGATCGCGACCTTCTTCACGAACGTGCCCTTCGCGCCCGTCGGTTTCGCTTTCGCGACCGCGTCCACGAACGCACGCACGTTCTGCAGGATTTGCTCTTCGGTGAAGCTCGCCTTGCCGACACCGGCGTGGACAATGCCCGCCTTCTCGACGCGAAACTCAACCGCGCCGCCCTTGGCGTCAGCGATCGCCTTCTTCAGGTCCATCGTCACGGTGCCGACCTTCGGGTTCGGCATCATGCCACGCGGGCCGAGTACCTTACCGAGACGGCCGACGAGGGCCATCATGTCCGGCGTGGCGATCAGACGATCGAAGTCGATCTTGCCGCTATTGATGGTTTCGAACAGGTCCTGCTCACCAACGATGTCGGCGCCGGCGGCCTTGGCTTCTTCAGCCTTGGCGCCTTTCGCGAACACCGCAACGCGCGCGGTGCGGCCCGTGCCGTTCGGCAACGAGCAGACGCCGCGCACTTGCTGATCCGGATACTTCGGATCGACGCCGAGGTTCATCGAGATCTCAACGGTCTCGTCGAACTTCGCGCTTGCGCGTGATTTGATCATCTTCACGGCTTCATCGAGCGTGTGAAGTTTACGGGTGTCGATACCGGCGTGGCTCTTGGCCTTACGCTTGGTGGTCTTCGCCGCTTTGACTGGTGCTTGTGCCATCTGATTAGCCCACCACTTCCACGCCCATAGAACGGGCAGTGCCGGCGATCATTTTCGCGGCTTGGTCCAAGTCAGGGGCGTTCAGATCTTTCTGCTTCGCCTTGGCGATTTCTTTGCACTGCGCCATCGTGATCTTGCCCACGAAATCGACGCCCGGCTTCTTCGAGCCGGAGCCCGGCTTCTTCGCCGTCGCCATCTTCGCGGCCTTTTTGATCAGGAAGGACGCCGGCGGCGTCTTGATCTCGAAGGTGAAGGACTTGTCCTGGTAGTACGTGATGACCACCGGGCACGGATCGCCCTTCTGCATATCCTGCGTGCGAGCGTTAAAGCCCTTGCAGAATTCCATGATGTTGAGGCCGCGCTGACCGAGCGCGGGACCGATTGGAGGTGACGGGTTGGCAGCGCCAGCCGGCACCTGGAGCTTAATCTGCCCCAGTACCTTTTTAGCCATGTTGGCCTCTCGTTTAACGCCGACCGATCCTCTCGAACCGGGCAGCCTGAGGGGGTGCGTGGTATGGGATGGCTCCCCTCCCACGCGGGAAGCGCGGGGCTATAGCGGAACGACCCGGAATTGTCGAGCCGGGCCTGAAGCGCACCCAAACTCCCCGCTTCCCGGACGCAACCCCGCGACTTGTCCGCCGAAGCTCGCAGAGCGAAGGCGGAAGGCCGGGGTGCGAGCCGGGACCCAGCGGCCCAACGCGCTGCGCTCGAAGCCCCCCTAAGTCCCGGCTCTCGCCCCGCTTCCGCGGGGCATTCGGCCGGGAAACGCGTATTGCCAAATGCGCCCTCGCCAATAAGCAAGCAATCGGGGGTCCAAGCACGCAATGAGCGGCTTCGAGTTTTTCTTTTCTCTCTTCGGGCTGCTGCTCGGGCTCGCGCTCGCCCAGGGGCTGGGCGGGCTCGCGCGCGCGCTCAAGGTCCGCCACCGCGTGCGCATCGGCTGGCCGACTGCGCTGCTCGGCCTTTTCGTCTCGTGCGACGTCGTCACCTTCTGGATGTACGGCTGGGCGATGCGCGAGGTCGTGCCGATCAGTTGGCCGGCGCTGTTCGCGGGATTTGTCGTCACCGCGCTCTATTACATCGCCGCGTCGCTGGTCTTTCCCGACGACCCCGAAGATTGGAGCGACCTCACCGCGCACTTCGACAAGCACCGCCGCACCGTCCTCGGCGCGATCCTGGTCTGCAATATCGCGTTAATCGCCGGCGTCGCGTTTCTGGCCGAGCCGCCCGCATTCACGCTGAAAAACCTCGTCGTCTCCTGGTCCTTCTTCCCGATCGCCGCGATCGGCATCGCGGCGAAGGACAGGCGCATCGTCATCGCGTGCTTAGTCTGGCTAATCCTGCTCTATCCGCTTTCGGTACTTTGGCCTTGATAATGCGCCCCTCACGCTGAAGTTCGCGCCGGGAGTTGTTTGATCTCAAATTCGCGGTCTGACGCGTTAGGCCCTAGTGTTAGGATATGAGGATAAATCTCGTTCAAGGCCAGAGCGCTGGAGGCTTGCTAAGGCAGGCTATTCGCTGCTTCGGCTTATCCGGCGAAGTGCGCGTGATTGACGATGACCTCTCAGTTGGCCCGCTACAAGACGATCAGACACGAAACGAATGGTGGCAGACCGTCCACGGCCCGCTCCCCGAGGCGCATCAACCGAGTTTATACAAACAGTGGCAAGCGATCGATGGTGACCTGAGAGCGGGAAGCGAACTGGTGCTTTGGTCGTCGAACTCATCCCGCGACTATGTCTTTGAGCGCATGGCAGCCTTCATGCTCGGTGAGCGCACAACGCTTTTCCATGTTCATGTTCAAGCCTGTGGAAAGCTGGAAGGAGTGCCGTTCCACAATCCATCCACGCTCGCAGGAATGGAGCCTAGCAAGCGAGCGTTGACGACAACCGAGGTCAAAACTTGGAGTGCGGTCTTTGCAAACCAATTACGCCAAAGCAGCGGAGTAAGGTGTTTGCACGATGGTTCGACCGTTGCGCGCCCCGAGGACGCTCACGATGAATATTTGTTGGAGCGCTGCCCAACCGATTGGACGAAGTAGTACCATCCCATTGGTGCGGCCATGGCAGACTGCGATGGGAGCAACCTACTCAGTGACGCGTTCTTCTCATGGCGCTTAAGGCTGCTGGTCGATGCTGGGCGCGTTGAAGCGCAAGGTAATCCTACGTCCCCAGACGGCCCCAAAGACGTGCTGGTTCGCCGCGTTGAGAAAGTTTGATTAGCGGCGCCTTTCGGCGAAAGCACAATAAACCCAAGCTAGGCGAGCTTTATGCGGCCTTGCAGATTCCCGAAGGTCGCGCGACGAGACTAAGGCTGACCTCTCGACCCGCACCTCTTCCAAAGCGTCCCACACTTCCTTGATCTCGGCCCGCAGCTCGTCTTCCTCGCTCATCGTTCTGGCTCCGTCCGCTGACTTCAACTGAAGCGCCGCTCTCACGCTTTCGGTTCGAGATCGGCGATAACCTCGGGAAGGGGAAAGCCGAGATTTTTCATGCCGAGCCAGCTCAGATGGCCCGCTTCGCCTTCCTTCGATGTGTAAAGACGAGTGCCGATCATCTGGAGCGTAAGGATCAGCGCCTGGGTGCTGTCAACGCCCATCCCGTAGGCATTGATCGTCTTATCTCCCAGACCAACAATTTGAAACTCGCAGCGGTAATCGTCGCCATCTGGTTCAGGCTGCATGATTGAAACGTGAACCTGCGCGTTCTCCGGGCTGACGAGATCTAATGTTCGACTTGCGATAGCGGTGGGCATGCGGCGAGCCTTCCGTTCGGACACAACTTCTCTTTAGCAACGACACTTCAATATTTGAACGACCGCAATCGGCGAAAAGCGGCCTACCCCCGCGCCCGCAACCGCGCCTGCACCAGCGGCCACATCAGATTAAGCGCCAGCCCCGCCAGCACCAGAGCCGCCGCGCCCAGCTTCCACGCCGGCATCGGCTCGCTCAGCACGATCGCAGAGGCGCTCATGCCAAAGATCGGCACCAGCAGCGCCATCGGCGTCACCACCGCCGCCGGGTGCTTCGAAAGCAGCCACTGCCACGCCGTGTAACCAAACATCGTGTTGCCGACCGATTGCCAAACCACCGCCGTCCAAGACGCAGCATCGGCGCTGCGCAAACCTTGCTCGATCGCCGGCCAGCCCTCGAACACGAACGCCAACACGGCCAGCGGCGGCACCGCAAAAATGCTCGACCACACCACGTAAGGCAGCATCGGCACGCCGCCTGCCTTGCGCGCCGTGATGTTGCCCAGCGCCCAGCACAAAGCCGCGCCCAGCACGAGCGCGAGGCCCAACGGCGTCGTCGAGCCTTCACTATTGATGAAGATGAGCGCGATCCCCGATGTCGCCAGCGCCAGCGCGCACCATTGATACGCGCGCACCCGCTCGCCGCTGGTGCGCATCGAAAGGCCAATAGTGAAAAAGATCTGCGACTGCACCACGAGCGAAGCCAGCCCCGGGGTGATGTCGCCCTTCATCGCTAAGAACAGCAGCCCAAACTGCCCCGCCCCGATCAGCACGCCATACGCGGCAAGATTTGAGAGCGGCACGTTCGGCCGCTTCACGAACAGCGCCATCGGCACGAACACGAGCGCAAACCGCAGCGTCGCCAACAGCAGCGGCGGCAAATGCTCCAGCGCAAACGCGATAACGACGAAGTTCGTGCCCCAAACAGCCATCACAGCGACAGCCAGCAGCAGATGAGGCAAAGGCAATAGTGGCGCTCCGAACCTGCGCCACGTTGAACCGCTTCCCCGCCCTTAGCCAGCGCCGCGCGGCAAAGCTCTCATGCGTTAGCGCCGCGCAACCTGCCTCACCCACGCCTCAAGCGCGGGCGTGTCGTCAATATCGCCCTCATAGCGCAACTCGGGCTCGTACGGCCCCATCTGCGCCGGCGTGCCGGGCGAGAACGCCTGCAAGGTCGAGAAATACGAGAGCCCCGACGGCAGCCGCTCTTCGCGCACTTCAAAATAATGCGTCGCCGCATCCGTCGCCTGGCCGACATGCAGCGCGCCAAGGCGGCGGAAGTTATTGGCCACAATCAGGCATGAACTAAAGCAGGTATTATCCGTCAGCAGCACGATGCGGCCCGTCGCCGCCTGCGCAGGCGCATCGCCGGACGCCTCGCCGCTGCTGTCACACGTGATGCGGCCACTGAACTCCTCGCCGCGCGCCACCGCCCGCTCGGCATCGCGCACGCTTGCCCGCATGCCGCGCGAAAAATCCGGATTGGTTTGCTCAAAGCGCGTCACGTAACTGCGCATCGTCTCAAGATTGCGCGGCGAGACGCGCCAGACCGTGTTGCACCCTTCGCCGCCCCCGCCGATCACATGCCGGAAGCGCGCTTCGCCAAACAGCGTCCGCGCGATCTCATCGCCAAATGCGCTATTGCCGCCGCCATTGCCCCGCATGTCGAGCACCACGACCGGCGCCACGCGCAATTGCGCCTGCTGCGCTCGCACTGCCTCAACCACGGGCGCGGCCTGATCACCAAGCCCCTGCAGCGCAATCCACATGCCGCCGTCGAACGCGCGCACACCATACCCCGCCGCGCCGCGATTGCGCGCTGGACGCGTCAGAGCGAGCAAATCGGCTCGCTGCGCCTCGCGCCATTGCAAAGTATGCGCAATCTGTCGCCCGTCGCGCTCGAACACGCATGCTCTTGGCCGCGGCACGAACGGATTGCCGCCATCGATCAGCAGCCCCGGCGCACTTTGAATGCGCTGCGCCTCGACCGTCCACACCGCACTGAAGCCGCCGAGCTTTTGCGCCGCGAAGTCGTCCGCCGAGACGCCGTCGCACGACACTAAAGCAGCGCCTTCCAGCGAAGCACCGGTCGCAGCATCCGCATGCGAGAACACCACGAAGCGATCGCCGCGCCGGGTCATGATCAGCCCGGCCCAGTTCACCGTCGCCGCCATATAGGGGCTGCGCCACCAGATGTGTTTATCGCGCGCCACGTTGGCCAAGCCCGCCATGGTGGCGAAATACCCTTCGATGGTTTGAACCTGCTCAGCCCGCTGCAACGCCAGCGCACGCCCCTCGTCGAGCCTAGTGCGAAACGCCGTGTCATTGACCGCGCGCGAGAGAGCCGGGTGATCCTCGTTCAGGAGCGCGTACGCCGCTTCCACATCGGTGCGCGTAATCTCACGCCATTGCGCCGCCGTATCCTGCGCCGCCGAGGGCGTAACCAGCGCCAACACCCAAGCCACCGCCAAGATAAGCCCGCGCATCATGGTTCTCCCCCACTCAACTCACCACACCGGGATGCCGTCACGCCGCCCCTTAGATGCGCTTAAGCGCTCAGCGCCTCCAGCGTCAGCGCGTCGCCCTCACCGCCATAATAGCGATCCAGCGCTTCTTGGAAGAGGTGCTCTCCCGTCGCCGCCAAAAACAGCGTCACGCACGAGCGAAACTTCAGATCGTCCGGGAAACCGAACACCGCGCTAGCGCTCTTGCCTTCGATCGCGTTCGCGAGCGCCACACAGCCGCGCAGCCGCACGCCCAGCACCGGGTGCGCCGCATACGCGCGCGCCTCCTCGGCTCCCTCAAGCCCATAGCGCTGCGCGGTTGGGCTCCGCCCAAGCGCGCGTAGCTGCGGAAAGATGAACCACATCCAGTGGCTGCGCTTTTGGCCAGCGCGGAGCTCGCTCAGCACGGTTTCGTAAACACCCGCCTGCGCAGCGATGAAATGCTCGAACATCGCACGAGCATATCACCTCAGTACGTGGCGCGAAGCTCGATCCCGAGCACGCGGCCCTTGTTCAGCGGCGAGAACGTCGGCCGCTCACCGCCGGAGAAGCCGAACGCCGCGGTCGACGGCAGCACGGTATCGCCGCCCCACGTCGCTTCATCGAGCAAGTTCTCGCCATAGAGCGAAATGCGCCACCGCCCGGACGCCGGCGCATAGGTCAAGTTAGCGTCGATCATATCAGCCTCGGCCAGGCGCCCGAGATTGCTGTCATTGTAGAAGGCCGCGTCACGGTGATTGTAGCTCAGATGCGCGCTGCCCTCACCGCCTGCGATCGGCGCTGTGTAACTCACACTGACGCCATAGGTCCAAGGCGCCAGTCGCGGGATTTCCAGCGCGTAGTCGGCGGCGCTGATGACGATGTCGCCATTCAGATCTTCGGTGATGCTGTCGTACTCACCCTCGACGTATCCGGCATGCGCCGCGACCGTGAAGCGATCCGTCACATCAAACCGCGCTTCGATCTCGCCGCCCCAGATCACCGCGTCACCGGCATTGAGCACGATCTGTTGCACGCCAGAGATCGGGTCGGGCTGATTGGTCTCGCGTTGCATGTTCTCGATCGTGTTGTGAAACAACGCCGCATTCACTCGGCCGCGGCCAAGCTCCTGCTTCCAGCCAATCTCGAACGTCGATTGCTGCTCCGGCTCATACGCGCGGGGCGCAAGACCCAGCGAAGCCGTCCGAAAGTTCGCGCCGCCGCCGCGAAACGCACGCGACCAGTTCGCGTAGATGTTCGTCGCTTCACTCGGCCGCCACTGCACGCCGACGCGCGGCGAAAGATCGTCCCAATCCTGCTGGAACGGCGCGTCCGAGAAATTCAGCGTCCGCGCATCGATATCCCCGCCAACGACGCCTTCGCCCAGCACAATCACGCCCGGCCCGTTGAGATCATCGATCGCCCGGCGCACGCGCGAAATGCGGGAGTCCTTTTCCTCGTGCGTGTAGCGCAGGCCAGCGCTGAGCGTCAGCGCCTCGCTCGCGTTCCAATCCACGTTCGTGAACGCCGCCCAAGTCGTGAATTCACCCTGGCCGCCGCCGACGCGCCGGAACGTCGGCGAGAAGTTGCGTTCGTCAATGTAGAGCAAATCCTGATCGAGATAATAAACCCCACTCGTCACATCGAACGCGCCGAAGCTGCCGGCATAGCGCAGCTCCTGACTGCGCTGGCTCTGCGCATTCAGCACGCGCGTGTGAAACACAAAGCTCGAAGTTGAATCGATATCAGCCGCCCACGGCACCTCAACATTGCGCCAACCGCTAATGCTGGTGATGACGCCGTCGCCGAAGCCAACGCGCCAATTCATCTCCAGGATCGCCTGCTCCCAATCAGTCGCGGCGTAACCACGATTGTCGATAGCGAAATCGAAGCTGCCGCGATCGAACAAAGCGTGGTTTTGCCCCGCTGGCCCATCGCCATGAATATTGCCCTGCTCTACACGCAACAGCGCTTCAAAATCCGCCGAAGGCGTGAAGCGCAATGCGGCGCGATAGATGCTCGTCTCGTTGCGACCGAAGCTCGATCCGTCGAAATCGTTCTCAAGCCAACCATCATCGTCCGCGCGATAGATGCTTAGCCGTCCCGCCAGCACGCCTTCCGCCAACGGCCCAGAGATCGCCGCTTCCGTGATGAAATTGGTCCCGGTCTCCACCGCCACGCGCCCGTGCGCCTCAAACACATCCGTCGGCGCCCGCGTGCGCACCAAAACGGCGCCGCCCGTAACGTTGCGTCCGTACAGCGCCCCTTGCGGCCCACGCAGAACCTCGACCGCCTCGACATCGAACATGTCAGTCAGCGAGCCGGCGTTCACGCCGACATACATCCCGTCTATGAAAAGCCCGACAGCCGGATCGACCGACGCAATAGACGAATTGATGCCGACGCCGCGAATGGAATAGTTCGCCACGCCGCGCGCAGTGCCGACATCTTCGAACTGCACGTTCGGCATCGCGTAACTGAGGCTCTGCAAATCCTCGACATTGCGTTCGCGCAGATCGTCCGCGCTGAACGCATTCATCGTGATCGGCAAATCCTGCGCCCGCGCCTCGCCGTGCTTGGCGGCGGTGACGACGATCTCGTCGCTCTCTTGCGCAAATGCGGGCGACGCACACAGCGCCGCGGCGGCTAAGATCCATCCAAAAGTGCGCACAGCCGATCCCTCACCTTTGCAAAGCGGATTAGCCCTGCATACCAGCCGGCGGAACGGCTTTCGCCAACCGCGCTTGCGACAAAAGAAAACGGCCGCAACCGAAGTTGCGGCCGTGAGAATTAGTGCTTCCTAGGAGGGTTTAGAAGTCGAACGTGAGTTCCACGCCGATGACGCGGCCCTTGTTGAGCGGCGAGAAGGTCGGAGGCGGCAATGGGCCGGCGCCGTCACCGCCGAACTGGGCGATATCCGGCAGCTGCGTATCGCCGCCGAACGTCACTTCATCGGTCAGATTGTTGCCATACACCGAGAGCGCCCACGGGCCTTCCGTCGGACGGAACGTGAAGTTCGCATCGATGATGTCAGCCTCGTTCAGCACACCGCGATTGTTGTCGGTGTAGAAGTTGGCGTCGCGGTGATTGTAACTCACGCGGCTCGACAACGTGCCGAAGTTCATTTCCAGATCGTGCAGGAAGCTGACGCCGTACGTCCACGGCGCTAGGCGCGGGATTTCGAGCGCATAGTCCGCAGCAGTGACCAGCGTATCGCCGGAGATGTCGGCGGTCAGACGATCGTATTCGCCGTTCGTATAGCCGGCCTGCAACTGCACCAGGAACGTATCGGTGATGTTGAAGCGGGCTTCGATTTCCGCGCCTTGAATGGTCGCGTCGCCGGCGTTGACGATCACCTGCTGCACGCCCGACGGGCCCGGCAGGTTCGTTTCACGCTGCATATCGTCGATCTCATTGTGGAAGATCGCCAAGTTCACGCGCGCACGGCCGTCCAGGAAATCCTGCTTCCAGCCGATTTCGTAAGACGTCTGCTGTTCGGAATCGAACGACGTCGGCGGCTGCGGCGTGCCGCCTGGCGAGCAGACAGGAACGGCCGGGCATGGCGGGACACCGAACGTGGTGACGCGGAAGTTCACGCCGCCAGAACGAAAGCCACGCGCCGCAAACGCGTAGATGTTCGTCTCCGGTGTCGGCTGCCACTGGATGCCAATGCGCGGCGAGGTGTCGTTCCAAGAAAGATCAAACGGCGAGTCCGAGAACGCGAGCGTGCCGGCGTCGAGATTGCCGCCGATCACACCTTCACCCGGCACCACGACCGCACCGTCGAGGTTGTCGGCAGCACGGCGGATACGCGAAACGCGCGCGTACTTTTCTTCGTGCGTGTAGCGCACGCCAAGGTTCAGCGTGAGTTCTTCGGTAAGGTGCCAATCGGCGTTGGCGAACATGCCCCAGGTCGAGAACTCACCCTCGCCGCCGCCGACGCGCAACGGCACGCCAAGCGCAGGAAGCGCACGTTCTTCGATGTAGAGCAGATCTTGCTCAAACATGTAGTGGCCAGCGACCACGTCCACCGGCCCGAACGTGCCGGCATAACGCAGCTCGTTGCTCCACTGACTTTGCTCGATCAGCGCGCGTGAGTGGAATGCACTCAGCGTGTAAGCGTCGATGTCGCCGCCGGAGCGGCCGTCATAAGCGCGATAGCCGGTGATGTTGGTGATGGTGCCGTCGCCGAAGCCTACGTCCCAATTGGTTTCGAGGATCGCCTGCTCCCAGGCGCCGTCGGAGAAGCCGCGATTGTTGATCGAGAAGTCGAACGAGTCGCGCGAGAAACGGGCGTGGTTCTGGCCAGCGGGGCCGTCACCCGTAATGTTGCCCTGCTCAGCCCGCAGGATCATCTCGAAATTATTGTTCGGCGTCAGACGCAGCGCGCCGCGAATGATGCCGGTTTCGCTTTGGCCGTGTTGCGAGCCGTCGAAATCGTTTTCGAACCAGCCCTCATCCTCGTTCCAATACGCCGCGATCTTACCGCTCAGAATGCCCGGCGCGATCGGACCGGAGATCGAGAGATCGGCGAAATAGTTGAGCCCGGTTTCAACCGCAACGCGGCCGCGAATTTCCAGCTCGTCCGTCGGCGCCCGCGTACGCATCACGATCGCGCCGCCAGTGACGTTGCGGCCGAACAGAATGCCTTGCGGTCCGCGCAGCACTTCAATGCCGGCGAGATCGAAATTGTCCGTCAACACGCCCGAGTTGATGCCGATATACATACCGTCGATGAACACGCCGACGGTGGGATCGACCGAAGGAATCGAGCTGTTGATGCCAAGGCCGCGAATACCGAAGTTCGCAACGCCCGGGCTGGTGCCGATATCTTCCAGCTGCACGTTCGGGATTGTGTAGGTGAGGCTCTGCAGATCGTTGAAGTTCAGTGCGTCGAGCTGATCGGCGCCGAACGCCGTCACCGCCACCGGCACATCCTGCACGTTGCGTTCGCCGTGCTTGAGCGCGGTGACGACGATTTCGTCCGACACCGCATCAGTGCTTTGCGCCATCGCTGGCGTCGCAAAAGCGGCCGCACCCAGCACCATGGAAAGCGCCGTCGTCAGCCGAAGCCCAGACGCGCTACGCGCGTCCCCCAATTTCTTCATGACATTCCCTCCCGCGAATTTGATCGCCGCTTGCGCGGGTGGTCTTGGACGCCACCATACACAAGTGTATGTTGATATAGCCACGTCGCCACGATTTTGACAAAGGTGACTTTGCCCTTGGGTGAGCGTGGTTCCCGCACTGTGGCGCGCGTGCATCATTGCGGGCTCGCCGTAGCGCCGATTACACAGGTTGGATCATGAGCACCGCCAGCCCGCGCCGCACCGCAGCATCGCCTTCCCTCGACACTGCCGCCTGGATAGACGCGGCGTTCGAAATGCTGGCCGAGGGCGGGATCGATGCGGTGCGCGTTGATCCGCTGGCCAAGCGCTTGGGCGTCACCCGCGGCAGCTTCTATTGGCACTTCAAGGATCGCGAAGCGCTGCACCAGGCGATGCTGAAAGAATGGCGCAAGCGCGCCAGCTACCAGATCGGCTCACGCATCGAGAGCCGCACCTCCGCGCCGGACGAGCGGCTGAAGCAAACGCTGGCGCTGCCCAATTCAACGCCGCGCTCCAAGCGCGCCGCCGCCATCGAACTTGCCATCCGCCTCTGGGCGCAGCGCGACGCCAATGCGGCCAAAGCCGTGCAGCACATCGACCGCGTGCGGCTCAAATATTATGCGCAGCTGTTCGGCGAGATGGGGCTCGCGCAATCAGAAGCGCGCAAGCGTGCGTTCATGTTCTACGCCACACTGTTGGCGCGAGCCTATGTCATCACCGATGCCGATACTGACGTCAGCGCCGATCTCGCCGCCTTGCTGGTAGACCCATGACACGACGATTGCTCATGATCGCCGCCTTGTTTGCGCTGCTCGCGCAGCCGGCCGCCGCGCAATTCGTCCAACCCGTTTCATGGGCCGAGCAACAGCCGAGCGCCGCCGACTTCCGCGACACCTATCCTGTCGCCGCTTTGGCGAATGGGGTTGAAGGCTACGTCACCCTGCTCTGCACGATCACAGACGAGCGCAAACTCGAATGCGCCGTCGAAACCGAAACGCCGCCGGAGCAAGGCTTCGGCCAAGCGGCGCTGCGCCTCTCGCGTCTTTATGTGGTTCGCACCGTTGAAGAAGAGCCGCGCGCCGTCATCGGCTCGCAAGTGCGCGTGCCCATCCGCTACGTCCTGATGGACTAACGCAGCTTCTCGACCTGCGCGTATTCGAGATCGACCGGGGTTTCGCGGCCGAAGATCATCACCGCCACCTTCAGGCGGCCGCGCTCTTCGTCCACTTCCGACACCACGCCTTCGAAGCTCTGGAACGGGCCGTCCGACACTTTCACGCGCTCGCCGGTCTCGTAATGGATGAGGTTGCGCGGCTTTTGCGCACCGACTTCCGCCACGCGGCCCAGAATGCGCTCGACTTCCTTATCGCTCACCGCTTGCGGCTTGCTTTGCGTGCCGAGGAAGCCCGTCACTTTCGGCGTGTTCTTCACGAGGTGATACGCCTCGTCCGTCATTTCCATCTTCACCAGCACGTAGCCTGGGAAGTGGCGATGCTGGCGCACCTTCTTCGATCCGCGCACGATCTCGGTGACTTCCTCGGTCGGCACTTGAATATCTTCGAAATGGCCTTCGAGCCCTTGGCGCCCGGCCTGATCGCGGATCGCTTCAGCCACCTTCTGCTCGAAGTTCGAGTAGGCGTGCACGATGTACCAACGTGCGCGGCCCGAACTCGGACGCGGAGTAGCTTCTTGTTGCGCTTCGACCATGACCATCAACCGAGACTGTTCAAAAGCAAGCCGATCCCGAACCGCAGGATCGAATCCACCGTGAAGAAAAAAATCGCCGCCACGACGCCGAAGATCACGACCATGATCGTCGAGACCGTCACTTCCTGACGCGTCGCCCAGGTGACCTTGCGCGCCTCGGCGCGCACTTCACCAAAGAAGCGGAAAGGCCCGCCTCTGCGCCGCGGTTCTGAGTCTTGATCGGCGGTTTCCATCGACATCCGGTTCTAATTACTTCTTCGAGCGCTTCACATCGGGCCGGCCCGGCCTTGAGACAAGGCAGGGATGGCAGGAGTTGAGGGACTCGAACCCACGACCCTCGGTTTTGGAGACCGATGCTCTACCAGCTGAGCTAAACTCCTATACCGCCCCACCGCCCTTACGTCCGCACCGCATCGCTCCGGCCCGGACATAACAGCAGCGGCCGCGCGGACGTTCTTCGCGCGCGCCGGCAGCCAGGGCCGCGCTTATGCCCCAAGGCCCCCGGTGGAGCAAGGGCGGGATATGGCTGAAGACGCCCTCGCCCGCGATATCAAACTCCCTCGTCATTCCGGGGCGATGCGCAAGCATTGAGCCCGGAACCCAGGGGCCAACACTGCACTGGTTGCCGCTGGGTTCCGGGTTCTGGCTTTCGCGAGCCCCGGAATGACGAAGCGCGCGGAAATTGAGAGGATAGAGCCGCACCAATCCGACCGAGTTGAAAGCGCGCCTATGATCCCCTCGTTCGCACACGGGAGCTTTCGTAGACGTCCGAAACTCGAAAGGTGCGTGACACGGTCGGGATGGTGGCGGCGTAGCGATGTTTCGCGAAGCCGCGATGCAAAATCTGCTTTCGGGGAGTGAAACCGAAAGGTCCGGAGTTTCGGAAACTCCGCATCCAGCACCGGCGAAAAGGGCATGGAGCTAAGCCCTGCGTTGCGAATCCGTCGATGGCGGGTCCGTGGCGAAAGCGGGAGCGGTCCAGACTACCGGAGCGCACATACACCCCGCGCCCATCGTAAAGGAGGCGAGCTGGCCATCGTCAGCGCTCTACAACTCCTCGGGCCCAAGCCGGGAAAAACGATCGGACAACGGGGCGCGTGCAACGCGAGCTGCGTAAGCAGCATCCCTTAGAGACTACTCTGCGCGGCGCACGCGCCCTGTTCTCCCCTTCGCGGGGATTGTGAGCGGGCCTCGGTTTATCGGGGCGCCGCAATGCTGCGCGTCCCGATAACCGAAACCGAATGCGCTATTGGTTGCCCACCGCGCGTTGGATGCGGCGCGCAATGTCTGCGCGTTGTTGACGCAACGAGGCTGCCGAGCGGTTATTGCCGCGATAGAGGCCTTCCAAATAGCCCATATCCCAAGCCGTCATGCTCGTCTGCGCTGCGCCGGGCGCTCCGCTGAACAAGTTCAGAATGCTCGGATAGGATGAGAGATCAGCGGCGGGATCGAGCTGCACCAATGAAGCCATCGTCACGTAATCGGCGACAGCCGAGGGCGGCTGGCCCGCGACCTGGCGCGTATCGACGACGACGACCGCAAAGGTAATGTCTTCCCGCGTCGCAGAACGGAAACGCGTGCCATCGGCGCGCATCGCTTCGACATTGGAGAGGCCGTTGCCGGCCAGCACCGCATCGGAGCCGCCGCCGCGCGACGCTGCAAGCGCATCACGCGTGCCGCGCCCCTGACGCGTCTCGCCGTCACTGACGCTGCTGCCATCGGCGCCCATCGTGGTGGAGAGATGCCAATAGCGCACCGGCCGGTCCTGCGCGACGAACGCATCGAGCCGCGGCCGCAAACTCGGCGGAATATCGAGCGCGCTAGCAAAGCCCAGAAGATCGGGGCGCGTGGTGACCAGCTCTTGCGCCACCGCCCGGCCTTCGGGCGCGAAGATGATGATGAGGTTGCGGCTGCAGCCCGCGCCCGCAACGTCGAGGCCAACCTGGTGCGCACGCCGCGCGATATGGTCGATGATCGTTTGCGCGTCCGCCGCCGCAAGGCCCGCCACGCTCGGGCACAGACCATCGCTCCAGCGCGCATATTGCGTGTCCGAAGCCGAAAGCGCCACTTGCGACGCAAATGCCGAGGCGCGCTCGCTGACATCCTGCGCGGCCGCCGGGGACGCGAACGCCAGCACAGCGGCGGTCGCGGCTACAAATTTGAAGATGTGGGCCATTCGATTCCTCCCAATCGATGCACAAGTCTAGGCCCCGCTTTCGCGGGGCCACAACTCACAATCATCAAAACTTGGGAGTTTCCGCCGCCCTTAGGCCGCGTCGTACAGCACTTCCCAGACGTGACCGTCCGGATCGGTGAAGCTGCCGGAATACACGCCGTCATCATCCTCGGCTTCCGATACCGTGGCGCCAGCGCCCTTCGCCTTCGCGATCAGCGCATCGACCTCACCGGTCGATTCCGCGAAATGGCTGAGGATCGATTCCGATTGGCCGCGCGCCGCCGGACGATGGCCGACGCCTTCGACATAAACGCTGAAATCACCGCGGTTCAGCAGCACCAGATAAACGCCGTCCACATCGAACGCGGCATGATCTTCGTCTTGCTCGTCCGGGGAAAAGCCCATCACGTTTTGGTAGAAGGCCAACGACTTCTGCAGGTCATCTACCGGCAAGGTGACACACGAAATCGCTACAGGCATCCTACCCTCCATGTGACGCCACACGCGTCTTCTGAAGGCAGGAGTGAATCGATTTGCCGCCTCATACAAGGCAAACATCATCTTCCGACGATGACCTCTCCTCCACCTAGCACACGGCGGGTCACCTCACCCTCGACATGCCGCACACGCACATCGCCCGCGCCCAAAATGGCCGCATCGAGCCGCTCGGCCGAGCCGTTGTGGACAACATCGCCGGCCCCGGCGATCGCTACGCTCAGGGTGGTGGCGTGGCCATCCCGGATGGTCACATCGCCCGCGCCTTGGATGGCGATATTGGTCGGCCCATCAGCGCGGCCGGCAATGAAGTCCCCGGCGCCGGCAATCGATACCGTCAGCCCGTCGTGCACGACGCCCACAACAATATCGCCCGCGCCCGCGAGCGAAACCGTTGCGCTTCCGGCTTCATGCAGGCGCAGATCAGGCGAACCCGCCACCGAGACGTCGGCCTCGTCGGCGACGCGGGAGATGTCAGCATCGCCGCAGCCGCTGATCGCGATGCGCGCCGCCTGCGATGCGCCGACCCGCAGCCGCACGGCGCCGCTGGCCGACACCACTGCATTCTGCGGCACCCGAAGCTCGATCACCATCAGCTCATTGCCGGACACGCGGCCCTCGCGCGTGGTGGTGACCTGGAAGCCCTCGCCATCAATCCGGCAATCGCGGATCTGCCGCCGCAAGCGGCCGTCAATCACCAACCGGTCCCCGTTCAGGCGCACCCGCGGCGGCTCAAAACCGCCGCTGCGAATGGAGACCGCCACATCAGTCCGATTTTCTGGAGTAACGCGCACAAAACCCGCCACATCCCGGACCTGCACCTCCCGGGCGGCCGGGTAACGCTGCAAGCTCGGCTGCGCCGTCTGCGCAAGCGCCGGCGCTCCGCCGAGCATCGCGGCGAATACGAGTAATCTGATCGGTTCGAGTAGGCGCATGGCGTCAGGCCCTCCTGCTAGGCCGTACCCTCGCAGACAAGATGCCCGACACCAGGATTTTGGATGCACCGGCGCCGATTTCGCCGCTCAGGCGAAAAAAGCCTAGCGTTTTCATACAATCCACTGTGTCTCCGGCGCATCGCCTAACATTAATGATGAATGAATCCGGGGTGTGGAATTGTGAGTTACAGGTCCCAGGGGCATGTGTTGCGCTCCCAGAATGGGTGATCACTACAGGGGTTAATACCAATGCGTAATTGGATCATCGGTGCGGCGGCCTTGCTGGCCATGGCCGTACCGGGTGTCGCGGCGGCCCAAACGGGCTACGCCGGCGCCACCTTCGGCAACGTCGACGTTGACGGCGCTGGCGATGCGGACTTCTACGGCGTCGAAGGCGCCGTTGCGTTCGCGGGCTCGGGCTCGATCGTTTTCGAAGTCGATGCTTCTATCACGGACAGCGATGACACCGACGAAGGCTACGGCCTGACCGGCCACGTTTACAGCCGCAGCGACAGCGGTCTGTTCGGCGGCTTCGTCGGCATCGGCACGTCGAACGACAGCGACACGTGGACTGCCGGCCTTGAAGCCAGCAAGTTCTACACGAACTGGACGCTCGCGGGCGCAGTCTTCTATGCCAACAACGACGACGCGGACGCGGACGGCTACGGCGTGAACGCCCAAGCCCGTTACTTCGTCCACGACAACTTCCGCGTCCAGGGCAACCTGGGCTGGGCCACGGTTGACGCTGGCGGCGCTGGCGATGACGACGTGTTCAGCTACGGCCTCGGCGCTGAGTACCAGTTCGCCGCTGCTCCGATCTCGATCGGCGCTGGCTGGAACCACTTCGAAGGCGACGACAGCGGCCTCGAAGCCGACACCCTGTCGGTTGGCATTCGCTACAATTGGGGCGGCTCGCTCCGTGATCGTGACCGCAGCGGCGCCAGCCAAGCGGACATCACCGGCACGGGCTTCCTATTCTAATCAAACCTAATCGTACGCAGCCTTGAAGCGCTCCGGCCTCGTGCCGGGGCGCTTTTTCTTTACGCCTCGTTCAGGTTCGTAAACAAACCCCTCCGGCCGCCACTTTGCCGCCATCATCATTATGATTTCGTTTACTTTTCCGTGTCCCATTGGCCACAGTGCGGAACTCGCGCGACAGGCGTGCGCAGCTGCCCCCTTTCGCCTCGAAAGGCGGAGGATCAAATACCTCCAGCCTTTCCCGGCGAGCCTCCTAAGGGGACATCACATGAAGAAATATCTGCTTGGCGCCGCAGCGGCGTTGGCCATCGTTGCGCCTGGCGTCGCCTCGGCTCAGTCCGGCTACGTCGATCTCGGCTTCACCGCCGCTGACTCCGACGCTGGCGACATCGACACCACCCAAATCGGCGGCGCTTACGCCTGGGGCGGCAACGGCACGGTCGGGTTCCAAATCGACGGCGTCATCGGCACGCATGAATATGACGCGGGCGGCGAAGTCGACACCTACAACCTCGGCGGCCACGCTTTTGTGCGAAACGAGAGCCACCTGATCGGCGGCTTCGTGAACTTCGGCAACACCGACTTTGGTCCGTTCGACTACGGCTACTACACGCTCGGCGCTGAAGGCGCGATCTACATGAGCCGCACCACGCTCAACGGCGCCCTGAGCTGGTCGGATTCGGAAGATCTCGACACCTCGCTCACCGCACTCGACGTCGGCCTCACGCACTTCGTCACCGACAATTTCTCGATCAACGCCAACGCTGGCTTGGGCGAGATCGACGGCGGCAGCGACTTCACCGGCTTCGGCCTGGGCGGCGAATACCAATTCGCCACGTTCCCGGTCAGCCTCTACGGCGGCTGGAACACGACCGACTATGATGGCTTCGAAGTTGACGCGCTCTCGCTTGGCGTTCGCTACAATTTCGGCGGCACGCTGTTCGATCGCGACCGTTCGGGCGCCAGCCAATCGCGCAACGGCGGCTTCGGCCGTCTGGGCGGCATCCTCTAAGGTTCGCATCAGTCGAAAGACGAAGAGCCCCGGTGCAAACCGGGGCTCTTTTCTTTTGCGCGTTGGGAATAGCGCGATCGAACGAAACGCGGCGTCAGCGATGCTCAATCCGCCTTGGCCAAGAAATCCAACAACGCGTCCCACGCCTCCGGCTCCTCCAGCGTGGGCGCGTGGCCGATGTTTTCGACGGTGACGGTTTCCAGATCGGGCTTTAGCTCGCGCATCATGGTGACGACATCGTCGGCAAGTAGATCGGAGAGACCGCCGCGCACCGAGAGCATGGGCTTTTGCGCCAGTGCGCTGAACAGTGGCGAGAGATCCGGCGCCGGCGCGTCTTCGTCGAAATCTGCGAAGGCGAGCGCGATCAGCGGATCGTAGTCGAACTCGAGGCGCCCATCGTCGCGGGTGCGGAAGGTGCGGTGTGCGAAGGTTTGCCAGAAGGCGTCATCGTCGGTGCGTTCCGGGAACGCGGCGCCATTGGTGGCGCGCACCGCTTCGGCGGCGTCGGCCCAGCTATCGACCGGCTGTGTGCGGCCGACATAAGCGGAGATGCGCGCGAGGCCCGCCATGTTGAGCTTCGGGCCAACATCGTTCAGCACCGACGCGGCAATCCGATCCGGCGCCAAAGCGGCCAGCACCATGGTGATGAGCCCGCCCATCGATGTGCCGACGAACACCGCTTTGGCGATGCCGAGTTTATCCATCAGCGCCAGCACGTCTTGCGCGTACACGGCCGGCACGTAGTGCGCAGGATCGGGATCGTTGGCGCTTTTGCCACGGCCGCGCATATCGGCGGCGATGACACGCCGGCCGAGCGCGGCGATGCGCGGCGCGATCACTTCGAAGTCGCGCGAGTTGCGTGTGAGGCCGTGAAGGCAAATCACCGGCAGGCCCGTTTCTGGCAGCAACGGCGGATAATCGCGCGCGTAGATGGTTAGCCCATCGACCGTAGGGACGATGCGCTCTTCAAAGCCGCCGATCGCGATAGGGGCGCCGGAATCCATGAGCATCTCCTAGCCGGGCGCGGTGCGCGAAGCATTTGCGTTCGCGTCGGCATACGCGACCGAGCGCATCGCCCGCAACCGGGTGAGCCAACGTTGTTGTAAGGCGGCGCGCTCACTCGCCGCGATGGCGTCACAGGTGCGCAAAACGATTTCGGCGCCGCCGACGGTGAAACGATCAAAGCAGAGCCCGGCGAAATCAGTTTGCCGCACAAGCTGGATCTCGACTTGACGCTGCGCCGCTTGCGCTTCACCGCGCGCGGCTTGCGCTTGCGAGCGCGCGATCGGGCCGGTCCCGCGGAAGCGGACAACGAAAGAAAGCGGCTCGGCTTGGGTTTGCGCCTGCGCGGTTTCGAAGGCGCCGATGTTGGCCGGTGTGGATTCCGGCTGCGCCGCGATCGCGACAGCGGCAGCCATTAGTGCGCCGCTGACGGCGATGCCCCCGATGCGAAGCGCGTTAGCGTTCATGGCGACGCGGCCGTCGATGCGGGAACGGCAAGCCCCAGATCAAGCGAACCTCGCCCGCTCGGCCTCGCACATGTCACGGAACCAGTGGAAATCGGCGTAGCGTGGCGCGAGCGCGCGCATTCGATCTGGCCGAAGTCGGCGCTGTGTCTAGCGAGCGCGCGCTCGAACAACGCCGCTTCGAGTTGGCGCCCGCGCAAGCCGCTTTGCGATGCGAGCAACGCCAGCGCCGCCGAGACGTGCGGCGTCGCCATCGAGGTGCCCTGCAGGAATGAGTAATAGCAGCGCTCGGTCGATTGCTGGTTCACCGGATCGTAGCAGCCGGCCGTGGTGGCGCGGGTCGAGAGCACGCCATCAGGGCGGCCATCGCCGTCGGCATCGGCGAAGACGTCGCCGCCAGGTGCGAGAATGTCCACTTCCGGGCCGAAGTTCGAATAGAACGAAAGTCCGCCGCGTGCGTCACTGGCGCCCACAACGACGACGTTGTTGCAATTTGCCGGCGCATAGAGCCGCGTTTGGTTGGCCTTGTTGCCCGCAGCAACGACCACCACAACATTGCGCGCCACCGCTGCATCGATCGCCGCCTGCATTGACGCGGGACACGGCGCCTGGATGGTGAGGCTCATATTGATGATATCGGCCGGATTGCGATTGACGATCTGTTGGCCCGCCGCATTGACCGCCGGCGCAAGACCCGCGGCCCAACGTATACCGGAGACAATGTCGGCCAGTTCGCCGCCGCAGCGGCCTAGCACGCGCACCGGGATCACGGTGACATCCCAGGCGCCGCCGGCGACGCCGACGCTATCGTTCGTCGCCGCCGCGCCAATCGTGCCGGCGACGTGGGTGCCATGGTACGAGTTTTCCGTCGCTGTGCCGCAGCGATCGCCAGCGTCCTGCGCATCGCCGTCAACGCCGTCATTGTCGCCGCCGCGTTCGGGGTTAGCGATCATGTCGACGCCGGGGGCGACATTGCCCGACGCTGCGATGTCTGGGTGGGTGAGATCAACGCCGGTATCGAGCACGGCGACGCGAATAGTGCGCGAGCCGATTTGCGACGCTTCCCAGAACGGCAGGAAGCCTGCGCCGCCCGCCGATTGCCCCTCGCCCGTGCCGCGCGCGCGATAGTGCCATTGCAACGCGTAGAGCGGATCGTTCGGCAGGCCGCCAATGCGCGTCATCGGCGTTTGCGGTTGCTGCGGAGTTGTGGTGGTTCCACCGGGTTGTTGTTGCGTGGGCGGCGGCGCGTCGCGGCGGGGTGGACGCGTGAAGCCAGCGTCGGCGATGTAGTTCGGCTCTGCGTATTCGAACTGGCCAGACGCCTGCAGGCGCTGAATAGCGCAGCGGGTCGCGAGCGAGATGTCGTTCTCAAGCTGCCCCTGCAGTACAATGCGCGGGCAGCGGTCAGCTTCGTTCCACTCAATCGCAGCGGGCATCGCGACTTCGGCGCTGGCTTGTTGAGCGTAGCGCAAGGATGTCGGGCTCGCGCCGATGGTGGCGAGATTGACGGTGACGACGCCGCCCGGGCGCACTTGCACTTCGCCATCAACGCCAAGCCGGCGCAGCACATCGCGTGCGGCTGTCCGCGCCGTGGTCGAGGCTTCGGCTTCCGCGCGCTCCAGCACTTCCTTGCCAGTGGTCTCTGGCAATTGCTCAAGCGCTTCGTTGCCTTGCGCGCGCAATGAGCGGACGAGACTGTTGGCGAGGCCCATATCGCTCGCGGCTTCGGCGAGTTCACGCTCGACCTGCGCGCCGATCAGAATTTGCCCGGGCGCGATCATCACCGGCTCAGGCGCGAGCAGCGCAGCGACTTGATCTTGCGGGCGCACCGCGCCGGCCAAAGCCCGCGCCGCCAGCGGCACATCTTCAAGCGCGATCGGCCCAGGCGTCGCAGCCTCTTCGCCGCCAGTGACGCGCTCCCATACGTTGCCGATCTGATCGCACGCGCCGAGCGCCAGGATCGGCGCCAACACCAAGGCAATCAGGCTCCAGCGACGATGCGACATGCTTGGCTCCCCACGCCTTTTAGCGGACAGTATGTGTCTTAGCTTGGCCTCCCCCGATGACAAGGCGATGTCGGCGGCGGCTCGTGGAGAAGGGCCGAAAGGCCGGAACATGAGCATTTTCCCCCTTGCGGCGAACCTTGCGGCCGCGCGCGATCCGAACGCGCCGCGCGCCCGCACCGAGGATGAAGCGACCACCCTTGCGGGCGGGCCGGTATTCCTCGCTGTCGAGGAATTGCCGCAAGAGTTCGAAACACCGGACGCCGCCGAGAAAGCGGTGCCGGAACTTTACGGAACGGGGCTTTATGAACTGATCTGGCGCGAGGGCTGGCGCGTGGTTATGCGCTATTGGCGTCCGGCGCCGCCCGCGCCGGTGGCGCGCACAGGCGAAGCTGCGGTGAAAAAGCCGCTCGGCCGCGCGCGCACGCCGGAAGAAGCGCGTAAGCTGCTGCAGTCGCCAGCTGAGCTCACCACCGAAGTGCTGCCAAAACTCTACGCCGATCATAAGCAGCTTATGCGGCGCTGGGGCGCGCTGGTGAAAAGCGGCGGCGGCGAGATCGTCGAGCGCGAAGGCAAGTTCGCGTTCGCGATCACGTATTGGCGTCCGATGCATGCGCCGGGCATTGCAGCGCCGTTGGCACCAGTGGAACGCATTGAGCTGGCCGAGCGCGTGCTGGCGCCGATGCGCGGGCCGGAGCCGCAGGCGGAGCTGGATATCGGCTTGTTTGAAGATCAAGCGCCGGAAAATCCGAACGTCGTGCTGGTGACTGAAGAAGGCGACGGGCGGTTTCGCGGAAGCGAGTAGCTAAGCCGGCAGCGTCACACGGATGAGCGCGCCACCATCTGCGTCGAGAATGACGATATCACCGCCGTGCGCACGTGCGATCGAGCGCGCAGCTGCAAGGCCGAGCCCGGCGCCGCGTGTGCCTTCTTCATTCAGTCGCACAAAAGGTTCGAACACGTTTTCGCGCTGATCGAGCGGGATGCCCGGGCCGTCGTCCGCAACATCGACAATAACGACGCCGTCCTCCACCCGCGCCGCAATCCGTGCCGATGAGCCGTATTTCAGCGCGTTCTCGACCAGATTGCCGAACAAGCGCTTCAGCCCCAGCGATTGGCCGGTGATGACAAAGCGCTCCTCGCCCGCAAACGAGACGTTGCGACCGGCGGCGACATGATCATCAGCGATGCTTTCGAGCAGCGCGGTTAGGTCTAGGCGCACGCGCGCTTCTTCCGCCGGATCGTCGCGGGCGAAGGCGATGAAGCTGGCGACCAGGGCTTCGACCTCATCGATCTCCTTGGCCATTTTTTCGCGTTGCTCGGGCGTCGCGTTCTCAGCTGCGAGCCGGAGCCGCATTAACGGTGTGCGCATATCGTGTGCGACGGCGGCGAGCGTCTTGGTGCGGTCGGCGATCAGTGAGCGCAAGCGCGCTTGCATGGTGTTTACAGCGCGCGCGGCGCCGCGGAGCTCGAGCGGGCCCTCCTCGCGCACCGGCTCGCTTTGCGGATTGACGCCGACCGCTTGCACAGCGTCGGCAAAGCTGCGGATCGGGCTCGTCAGACGGCGGGCGAAGAGCACCGCAGCGATTGAAAGGAGCAGCAACGTGCCGCCGATCACCAAGGCAGCGCGTGCGATCCAGCCGATCTCGGCCCAGTTGCGGCCTTGGCGCATCACCAACCACCGGCCGTCTGGCAATTGCGCGCCAAATTCATAACCGGAAATCAGCACGACGCCGGCTGGCGCCGGCGCGTACATGGGCGGCGTCGGCGACACCGGGGCCACAGGTGCAATTGCAGCTCCGGTTGCGCGCGTGGGCGCACTTGGCGCGGCGGGCGGCGCTTGCGGCGTGGGCGGAGCGAGCGGTGTTGGACCATACTCGAACTCCGCCATGTCTGGCGGATCAATGTTCACTTCGACGTCGACATCGGCATCGGGCGTCGTGGTTACGATGACTTCGCCATTTTGAATGCGCACGCGGCGCTCAAGACGCGCTGCAAGCCGTTCAGCCGCGCGCGCCTGACGCTCAGCCATTTCCTCGGCGCGCGCTTGCGCCGCTTCGACGCGGGCCTCGGCCAACGCCATTTCGCGCTCGTGTTGCGCGTGCACGCGATCAGCCTCTGCGTCGGCAACCGCTTCCGCGAGCGCCTCTTCAGCGTCTTGCCGTGCATCAGCCGCGGCTTCTAAGCGCTCACGAGCGGCGATCAGGCGCTCTTCCGCCTGCTCATGCGCACGGCGCACTTCTTCAGTAATGCGCTCGGCATCGGCGCTGGAGATGACCTCTTCGGTCCAGCCCTCAACTGTGCCGACGCGAAAGACGAACATGTCGCCATCGGTGCGGATGTGATCGGCATAAGTGCGCACCTGGTCGTGCGGCAGGTCCAGCAAACGCGCCAGCTCGTGCTGTGTCACCGACATATACGGCGAATCTTCGTCCCGCTCCGGCGGGTCGGCGCGCACTTCCCAGACGACGCCGCGCTCATTCATGGTGCGCCCGAGGGCGGTCATGTGATCGTATCCAGCCTGGAAGTGCTCGGCGACCTTGTCGGCACGCAGCACGTCCGGCGGCCGCGGCGGCAAGAAGATGACGATCGCCAACGTCGCGACGAATGCCGCGGTCAGCGCGATCGCCATCAGCATGCCGAGATAGGCTGCGATCGGAAGGCCGGCGCGGAGGTTCATCACGCCGTCGGCTTCACCGAAAAGAGATAGCCCTCGCCGCGCACGGTGCGGATGACTTCCGGCCCGCCGCGGCGCTCAAGCTTCTTGCGCAATCGGCTGACCTGCACATCGACAGCGCGGTCGAACACGTCGCCATCATTGTCGAACGCGTAATCCAGGAGCTGTTCGCGCGAGAGCACACGCTGCGGGCGCTCGACGAAAGCGCGCAGCAAGCGAAACTCACCGGCTGAGAGCGCAATGACGACGCCGTCCGGATCGTGCAGCTCGCGCCGCGCAACATCGAGACGAAAGCCGGCGAAGCGCACCGCTTCGGCGGCGCCAACATCGGTGTCGCGCCCACGCCGCAGCACGGCGCGCGCACGCGCCACCAGTTCGCGCGGATTGCAGGGCTTGGCGAGATAATCGTCAGCGCCGATTTCGAGGCCGACAATCCGGTCGGCGTCGTCGCCGAGCGCCGATAGCATAATGATCGGCGGCCCGCCCTTGCCGGAGAGCCGCTTGCAGGCGGAGAGGCCGTCTTCGCCAGGCATCATCAGATCAAGCACGATGAGGTCTGCGCCTTTGGCGGCGAGTTGGCGCTCCATCGCAGCGACATCGCCAGCGGAATACGCTGTAAAGCCGGCGCGCTCGAACACCTCCACCAGGCCTTCGCGGATGGCGGCGTCGTCGTCGCAGATCAGCACGCGGGGCGGCTGGATGGGGTCGGTCATGGCCAGCATTTTATTGCGGCCTCGGCCCGGCCAACAGCGGAAACACTGTTTGGCCGATAGCTTCCGCAGCTGGCGGCTCGCGGTTGGTGAGGATGATGAGCGTTACCGCGCCATTTCCATAGAGCATGGTGTTCACGCCCGGCCC
>JAWXAM010000050.1:0-2855 GCA_034439495.1 Terricaulis sp.
CGACGATACGATCGCCGACTTTCAGCGCGTGATTGTCGCGCCCGACTTCCATCACCTCACCCATCATTTCGTGGCCGACGATGTCGCCCGGCTTCATCAGCGGGATGAAATTGTGAAAAAGATGCAGATCGGATCCGCAGATGGCGCAGCTTGTCACCTTGATGATCGCATCGCGGCCGTCTTCAATCTCCGGATCTGGAACCGTGTCACAGCGTATGTCTTGGGGCGCGTGCCAGACCAAAGCCTTCATCAGCCAACTCCTCGCAAATCTTGTCGCAATCAATCCTGTTGGCGCCGCTCCGTTCCAAACATCCTGGTGTTTTCTTCAGTACGCCGCCGAGGGCGGACGAAGAAACTTTGTCCGCGGCGCGCGGCACTTACAAATGAGAGCGCCCGCAAGCGAGCATTATGCGCGATCTACGGGATGCTCGGGCGGGCGGTTTATCCAGGTCAAAGCGTTCGCCTCCTCCGACAGATCGAAGGTCTTGGCGTCAACTGGCGAGACGACATCGAACACTTGGATCATCACGCGCGCCCAAGCTGGCGCCCCGACAACGCCGTAGCGCCTCACATGCTTCACCGACCGGGTCATGGCGCGCATCGCCTCGCCATCGCCAATGGCTGACAATTCGGCGCCTTCGAAATTGCTCATCACCAGCAGAAGATCGATGTGCTCCAGCGCATCGAACGCCGACTCGACGCGTGCGCTCATCCACTCAATATCTGGCTCTGTTATTTTCTGACGAATCTCGAAGATGAGCAGATCGGGTCGAGGTGACGGTCGCGCTATGATCGATTGGGACTGAGGCATGTTTAAACCGGTAAGATCGCCGTGCCGAAGGCGCGTTTGAGTTCGTGGGCGACGAAGCTTTCTGCAATCGCTGCGTCTTTCACGACGAGGCCCATACCGAAAAATTCATGCGCGCAGCCGGCAAAAGTATCGCCGCGGACATCGACGCCGGCATCCTTTAGCTTGCGCATCAGGCGCTCACCTTCTTCGGCGAGCGGATCGATTTCGGCGCGGATCACAGTCGCCGAAGGAAGACCGCGCAGATCGGCCAACTCAACGATATTGATGCGCGGGTCTGCTTTCGCTTGGTCAGGGCTTTCAAAGACGTGCGAGACAAACCATTCCATCATCGCCTTGTTGAGCGGCTTGGCGTCGCTGTTGGCCGCATAGCTCGCATTGTTCATATCGACACCAGCGACCGGATAGATGAGCGCCATATGCACCGGCGCCGGCGCCCCCTCATTGCGCGCGCGCATTGCGACATTGATGGCAAGGTTGCCGCCGGCGCTTTCGCCCATCACGGCAACCTTGGCCGGATCGGCGCCAAGAGCGCCAGCGTTGGCGAGCGCCCATCTGTAGGCTTCGAACGCATCCTCGTGCGCCGCCGGAAATTTGTGTTCGGGCGCCATGCGATAATCGCAAGAGAGAACCGCGCAGTTTGCGAACTTGGCGATCGCGCGCGGGCTGGCGTCATAAACGTCTAGACTTGCTATCACCCAGCCGCCGCCGCGAAAATAGACGACCAGCGGCAAATCTCCCTGCTCATTGCCCTCCGGTCGATAGAGGCGCGCCTTAAGCGGACCTGCGGCGACGTCGATGCTAAGCTCACGTGTGGAAACACCGAGCGTTGGCGGCGTCTCGACTTTGCGCTCGCGCAGAATCTTCATGACGGCGTCAGCCGGCGTCGGCTGACGGCGCGCTTCTTCTGGCGTCAAGGTTTCGATGGGAAGTCCGCCAAGGCCTTGCAGCGTTTCCAACACTTTCGCCATGTCGCTGTCGGGGTGATCAATCGGATGCGCATCACGGGCGCGCTCGTGATCCAGATACTCGGTTCCCATTAGCATAATCCCGGTTGTGAAGCGCGTGAGCACGCCGCTCCAATCGGAAAGCTTGGCGCGAGCGATACGTTCCACGCCGCTGGCGCCTGCAAGCATCTACCCGGAATGGCCATCGCGAACGCGACGGCGCCGCTCACCCGCCCTGATAGCCGCCGATGATCGGCAAGACCTCGCCCGTGATGTAACTGGAGCAGTGCGATGACGCCAAAAAGACAAAGGCCGGCGCGATCTCTTCGGGCTGGGCCGGTCGCTTCATGACGGTCTTGGCGCCGAATTCGGCGACATCTTCGGCGTCTTTGTCGGCCGGATTGAGCGGCGACCAGACTGGACCGGGCGCCACCGCGTTGACCCGAACGCCGCGCGGCGCAAGGTGCGTCGCCAGCGAGCGGGTAAAGGCGTGGATGCCGCCTTTGGTCATCGAATAATCCAGGAGCGACTTGCTCCCCATGAGGCCGGTGACCGAGCCATTATTGACAATTGCGCCGCCGGATTTGAGGTGGGGTGTCGCCGCGCGCGCCATGTAGAAATAACCGTAGAGGTTGGTTTTCAGAGTTTTGTCGAAGCGCTCGTCGGTTAAGTCTTCGAACGTGTCGGCATGCAGCTGAAACGCGGCATTATTGACGAGAACATCGAGCCCTCCGAACGACTCCACGGTCTCGGCCACGGCGCGATCACAAAAACTCCGGTCGGTCACATCGCCGCTGATGAGAAGCGCGCGCCGGCCTTCGGCTTCAACCGCCTGCTTGGTGATCTCTGCATCCTTGTGCTCGCTGAGATAGACGATCGCCACATCGGCGCCTTCGCGCGCAAACAGCACCGCAACGGAGCGCCCGATGCCGGAATCGCCGCCGGTGATCAGCGCCACCTTGTCCTTTAGTTTCTCCGAGCCCTTGTAGTACGGCGCGTCGTACATCGGCGCCGGCTCAAGCCGCGATTCATCGCCAGGCTTTGGCTGATGTTGCGGGGGGAACGGCGGTTCAGGATAGCGCCTCGCGCCAGCCTGCACC
>JAWXAM010000051.1:0-6480 GCA_034439495.1 Terricaulis sp.
CGCGGGAGGACACAGGACTTTACAGGCAAAGTCCGCACGCGGTCGGGGGACCTATCCAGGAGAGTGAAAAACCTCCCCGTGACGGCCCGATCGAAAACGGTTGCAACGGGGCGCGTGCGACGCGCGGTGTTGGTCAGCGATGATCAACACACACTTAGAGACTATCTCGGCGCTTCCCACGCGCCCCGTCTCCCTTCTTCGGGGATCGGTTATCGGGACTCGGGTATCGGCGCCGTTGTAAACGCGCGCCGCGCAGACGGCTGCCTCGTTAACCGGCCCCTCGCAGCGTGACTGCGGTCACAGCGTGCATCCAAATCACTGCGTAGATTCATCTATCGCTCAGGAAACACCCACGGGTCCTGCGAGTTAGGGAGACATGACCAAGTTATCGGCCTCCGGTTTTGCAACAGCGATCGCACTGGCGATGATCGCCGGCTCCGCGATTACGTTGCGCGGTGAGCCCGCGGAAGCTGCGCCGGACATGGCGATTATCGAAGCGCCGATGAACACGCTGGAGCTTGGCCAATGCCGGATTCACTACGAAGCGCTGCCGATGGACCAGCAGCCGGCGGCGATGGAATGCGAACACGCGCATTGGGTTGCGCAGCGCTGGGGTGGTTCAGTCCTTGAAGGCACTGCCGACGGTGAAGTGGAAGCTGCCGCTTACGACGGGCGCAATGATTTTACCGGCGTACCGAGTGAAGCTCTGCCACGGCGTGGCTATTGCCGCGCTTGGATCGAAGGCGTTGAGGCTTCAGAGCAGCCGGCTGAAAGCGATTGCCGCGCGGCGCGTACGGTGGCGAATGAACGCGGTGGCCGCGTGATCTTCATGCCGCTGTAGGTGGCTACATCGCGCGAAAGATACTCGCGTGACCTGTAAGAATACGATCGATCTGCGCAGGATCAGGCTCTAGCGACCACTCTCCTCTTTCGAACGTGCCGCCTAGCACGACGCCATCTCGCCGCCCAAACATGTAACGCTCGCGCGCAATGACGTTATAGTCCACTTCCGGCTGCGGCAGCAGGATCGCAAGTTGCCCGCGCACCGGCATGATGTTCGTATCGCCAAATAGCCTTCCGGCGCCGAGACCAGTGCAGTTGAAAATGGTGTGCTCAGGCAAAGCTCGCACTTGGGCGATATCGTCAAAGGTGCGCACAACGATTTCACCGCCAGCTTGGCGCACGTCCAACTCCATGCGGCGCAGATAGAGCGGCGTTTCAATCATCATCGTATCGAAGCGGCGCACGAACGGACGCGGGAAATTGTGTTCGAGCGGATTAAGATCGCGCTGATTGACCACCAGCGCGCGCATCGGATCACCTTCCGCAGCTGGATAACTGGAGCCCGGCCGGTTCGAGAGCGAGTAGTTTGTCTCCCAGTTCACACCATAAGCGTCACCGACGAGACTCTGATAGCGGCGGAAAGCAAAGCGCGCGGCTTGGAAATGTTGTTCGAGGTAAGCGGGCGTGACCGCGTCGTTGTCGTATACCGAAGCCGGCCACCATTGCGCGCCGGCGACGTTCGACGTCGTGTTCGGCGGCAGATCCTTGGCATAAATGCGCACGCGAGCGCCGCGCTCTTGCAAGAGACGCGCTGTGGCGAGGCCAACAGCGCCGCAACCAAGCACGGCGCAGTCCGGGCGCGCGGGATCGAAACCGAGGTCGACGGCGAGCTTGGCCGTGCCCCAGGAAAGCGTAATGCCGCCGCCGCCATGTCCGTAATTGTGCACCAGAACCTTATCGCCCAGCGCTTCGCGTTCGACGCGGAAGCCGCTGGGACGGAACGGACGCAAGCCGACGTCGATGCGGATCAGCCGATCGCGGGAAACGCGCACCGGCGCGAGGCGCGTGCTGTCCGGCGGCGTGCGGCCGAGATCGCGTTGCAATCCGTTGCTGAACCCGCGCGTTGCGGCGCAAGAGGACGCAAGGCCCGCGGCGCCGAGCGCCAGAAGTGTTCGCCGTGTCTGCATACTCATACCCTACGCGCGCATGAGATATGTGCTGGCGCGGGTGTCAACGAAGTCTTGCGGCGGCGACGATTCGGGCCCACATCGGCGCGATGCACGGGCACCACGGCCACGCTCACGATCACACGCACGACCACGGCCATCACCACCCCGCCCCCACCGACAAACGTTATACAATCGCAATCGCGCTAAATCTCGGATTCGTACTGATCGAGGCGGCAGCGGGATTTTACGCGAACTCGACGGCTTTGCTTTCGGATGCGGCGCACAATCTGTCCGATGTTCTCGGACTGGCGCTCGCGGGTGGCGCAGCATGGCTGGCGACGCGGCAAACAAGTGCGCAGCGCACGTACGGCTTTTCAAAAGCCACGGTGCTGGCGGCGCTGGCGAATGCACTCGTGTTGGTGATCGCATGCGGCGGAATTTTGTGGGAAGCGCTGCGGCGCTTCTCGGCGCCGGAGCCGGTTGAGGCTGGCTTCGTGATGGCAGTGGCCGCCGTCGGCGTGCTGATCAATGGCGCGACGGCGTTGCTGTTTCTGGCCGGGCGCAACGAGGATGTGAACGTGCGCGGCGCGTATCTGCACATGATGGCGGATGCGGGCGTGTCGGCGGCGGTGATCGTCGCGGGCGCGGCGATCTGGTTCACGCAATTGCACTGGATCGATCCGGCGATCTCGATCGCGGTGGTGCTGCTGATCTTGTGGGGCACGTGGGGACTGTTGAAAGAATCGCTCGATCTGTCGCTCGACGCGGCGCCGGCGAACATCAAGGTCGAGGACGTGCGTGCGTTCCTCGCCACGCAGGCGGGCGTGACTGCAGTGCACGATCTGCACGTGTGGGCGATGGGCGCGACCAAGCCGGCGTTAACAGCGCATCTGGTCCGCCCGGAGGGCGGCGACGATGCGTTCTTGGCGGCGGTGTCAGCCGAACTCGCGCACCGCTTCGGGATCAAGCACGCGACGCTGCAGATCGAGCGCACGCAGAGGGATGATTGCGTGGAGTGCTGAGCCCTATTCAGCCCAGGTTTTCAGCAATTGGTGCGCGATGGCGAAGGGCGGCGGGGCGAACGCTTCGGGGTGTTTGGCGGCGATGAGGAGCTTGGCTTCCTCGCGCGTGAACCAGCGGCCAGTTTCGAGTTCGAACGTGTCGATGGTTTCGCGGTCGTGCTCGACTTCGCAAAGCACACCGATCATCAGGGAATGCGGAAATGGCCAAGGCTGAGTTGAGTGCATGCGCACTTCAACCACTTTCAGTCCCGCCTCCTCCATGGTCTCACGCGCGACGGCTTCTTCGATCGCTTCGCCAGGTTCGATGAAGCCAGCGAGCGCCGAATGCATGCCGCGCGGCCACATCTTCTGGCGCGCGAGGAAACATTTATCACCGAACGTCGGCACCATGATGCAAACGGGATCGACGCGCGGGAAATGCTCGGCCGAACACATCGGACACGAGCGCTTCCAACCAGCTTCGACAACAAGCGTCGGCGCGCCGCAATTGGCGCAATAGCTGTTCTTCACGTGCCACTCGAAGACTGCTTTGGCGGGGCCGAGCGTGGCGAGATCATCATGTGAGAGGCGCGGGCCTAGGGCGCGCAGATCGTCGAAGCGGCCGAGGCCTTCGAGCTTGGCCGGATCGTCGACATCGATGGCGAAGTGCGCGGCCCCGGCGTCGTTCAGCCCCAGAAACAAAAGCCGCGCATCGTGGCGGGCGATGCCAGCGCGCGCGTGCGCGCCAAGCCACCCGGGAACAACCGCGCCGCCCGCCTCCGTCACAAACGGGCGTTGCTCGTTGAACGGAACAAGAAGCGTCATTTCGGCTTTGAGCGCCGCTTCAAGCCAAGCCGCGTCGCGGCGATGGTGACCAGCGCGGTCGAGCGGGGAACGCGTGAAAGCGTTGGGATTTTGCAGCAGCAGCATCGGAAAAGCTTATGGCCCGCCCCGGCCGGGGCGCAAAGTTCTTAACATGTGGTAATGGGTGTGGTAACGGTTCAACCGGACGTTACGGGGGTAACCGGATGGCTAGGCGTCACAAAGACACCGACATCTTCGCTGGTCCGAAGCCAAAGAAGCGCGACTTGTGGAAGGGCGGGATCCACATACCGGGGCTCGGTTGGTTTCCGCGCATGTCGATGCAGAAGTCGCTCTATGGCGTTCTGCTTGCTGCAGCGGCTGCGGACGGCGACGTGCACAACCTTGAACTCGGCGAAATTCACGTACTCGCTGAACGCATCAAGACCTTAAGCTCAACACCGCGCATGAAGCTCGGAAAGATGCAGGCTCAGTTTAAGCCGCACCTTCAACCCAAGAAGCTGCTGGAGTTCACCGACCTCGCGACACGTCGGCTGCGCAGCGCGAGCGAAGATCGCCGCGCGTCGGCTTTCATGCATGCATTAGATATTCTGTTCGCCGACCGCGTGCTGACCGACACTGAGCGCGACTTCGTCAAACACCTCGTGCACAAACTCCGCATAAAGGACAAGACTGCGGAACAGTGCGTTGACGTCATGCTTACGAAGAACCGTCACTAGGGAGGGCTGGCGATGAGCGATTCATACAAGGCGAGCGACTATAACTTCCTCGACGCCGCCCTGAACCGCCACGGCGGATCAATGGCGAAGGAAACCGCGTTTCTAACCGTCTTGATGGGCGCGATGCACGCAGACAACCGGGTTCGGAAAGAAGAAACGGACGAGTTAGATGCTTTGATCGGCCGCGTCCGGATGCTGCATTCACTTCCAGAAGCCGAGCGTACGCAGCGGCGCGAAGAAATAATGCCTTACATGACGGACGAGAAATTGCGCTTGGATCGGGTCCGGCTGGCCTGCAGCAGCATCCTGACGGCACAAAAAGGCTCACCACCTACGCAGCCAGCCTTAGAGGGGTTAGCTCTCTCTGTGTTCGCGCATGCTTGCGATATTATCTACACCGACCTGGAGGTGACCGAGCTCGAGCGCCAGTTCCTGCGCGAGCTGGTACAACATTTATCGCTCGACCACAAAGTCGCGGCAAACATTGTCAACGTCATCGGCGATAAGAACGCTTTCTGAGGACAACGCAATGAGCGATGCCGGCGCACAACACCAAAAGAGCGAACTTGATAAGGCCCTGGATGCGGCTTCCACACGTCACACGGGCAGCAAGGAAGCGGCGCTGATGACCGTGCTGCTCGGCGCAGTTTTTGCTGACGGCGAATCGCACGAGGCCGAACTCGCCGAGTTCGACATGCTCGTGAAGCGAATCAACACATTCAAAGCACTCAGCGAAGAACAACGCTTGAAGCTGCGCAGCGAGGCGCTTGTGCTGGTGAATGGGACCGACACGGCACGCAACGACCACGTGCGGACGGCGTGCGTCAGCCTCATGCAACTGCAGCGAGGCGACCCAAAGCGCAACACGCCGCCAATGGACGGAATTGCCGAGGCCGCTTTCGCGCACGCGTGCGACCTTGTATTTGCCGATATGAAGGTGACCGAGGAAGAGCGGACTTTCCTGCGCATGCTCTCAGAGGCTCTTGATATTGGCGAGCTCCGCGCCAAGCACATCACACAGATGCTAGGCCTCAAGAACGACTACTAGCTCACCCCGGCCGGCGGAAGCGCAGCACGAACTGGTCGGTGCGGCCGCGGATGTCGCCTTCGAAGACGCGGAGCGCGCGGTCGTCGGCGGGGTTGCGCAGCACTTGGCTTTCAGAATCGAGCACGAAGCCGGCGGCTGTGAGATCGGCGATCACGCGCGCACGGTCGATGCGGTGGAGCGTGTTAGTGACCTCGATCGGACTGCCGTCGGCGGCGGCGTGGTCGATGATGATGAGCGCCCCGCCGGGCTTCAGCGCGTCGAACATTTTGCGGTTCAGCGCCGGCACGTCGATGGCGAGTTGGGGCAGATAGAAGTCGTGATAAATTTGCGAAATGAAGATCGCGTCGAGCGGCTCTGAGATCGTCCAGTGCTGATAGCCCTCGGTCAGGTGCGTGATGTTGGAATATTCAGCGGCGACGGCGGTGAGCGGGCGCGGCCGTTCGGGCGTGCCGGCGCGATCGACGCCGTAGACGCGTCCCTCGCCTGCCGCGACCGAGAAGAGGCGCGTATAATAGCCGCCGCCGGGGCCGATGTCAGCAATGTGCGCGCCGGGCTGGACGCCCGCGAAGGCGAGTATCTCAGCGGGATGGCGGAGCACGTCACGCTCACGATCTGCGGCGGGTCGGCGCGGATCGGCGACTGCGGCGAGGATGTTGGGCGAAGTTGCGGTGACCTCAGCGGGCGCGGCCATCATGATGCTGGGGATCGCGCCGCCGGCGCAGGCTGCGGCGAGCACGGCGAGTCCGATGGCGAGGGTCAGGTTCCGCATTTTGCGCTCCGGGTGTCAGGTGTCAGAGATCAGGTGTCGGAGCTTTTTTCGGCATGTTCAAGCTTCTGATACCCGACACCTGATACCTGACACCCGATGATTCCGGTCACCGCCTCCATTGCCATCGACGAGCGCGACCTTGAAGAGCGCTTCATCCGCCCGGCCCAGC
>JAWXAM010000052.1:0-51661 GCA_034439495.1 Terricaulis sp.
CCGGCGCGGCGTAGATGCGCTGGCCCAAGGCGGCCACTGCCGCCGCACCAGCGCCGGCGGGCAGGTTCTGGATGTTGGCGGCGCGTAAAACGGAGATCGCGTACTCTTCGGGGCGCTTGAATTTCATGAACGGTTCGGCCCAGGCCTCGTCACAGTCGACGACGGCCTCCATGGTTGCACGCAGATCGCCATCGGTGCGTGTGAAAGCTTGGGTGACGCGCGCGACGGCCGCCAGCGGCGGGTCGTCGGCGATATAGTGGCGTGCGAGTTTCGTGGCGATGAATCGGGCGGTGGATGAATGTCGCGCCAGATCCGCTAACGCGCGTTCGCCCTGTGCGACGCCTTCCGACGTGTAAGTACGCGCCATCAATCTTTGCGGGCCGGGCTCGTGTGCGCGCGCTTCGAATAGAAAGAGATCGACGCCGCTCCGCTCGCCGCGGATATCGCGCACATAATCGGCAAGTCGTGGGCGGTCATATGTCCAACCGCTCAAGATCGCCGCCAATGCTTGCACATCTGCCTGCGTGTAGCCGCCGCCGACGCCGACAGTGTGGAGCTCCAGGATCTCCCGCGCGTGATTCTCGTTGAGTCCAACGCTGCGCCCGAGTGCAGAGCGAAGTTCGGCGCGTCGCGCGGCCGGTGAGTTGGGGCCGATGGAGAGCCAGTTATCGAGATAGATCAGCATGCCGGGATGCTTGGTCGCGGCAACCAGCATGTCAGCGAATGCGCCACCGACATAAGGCCTGATCGCTTCGCGCTCGAATGACGGCGGCAGCGCCACAGCTGCTGGCTTTGCGGCCGAGACGGTGAAATGGTTCGACCAGAAATGCAGTGCTCGCTCGCGTGCGGGGGCGTCGGTCGTGATGGCTGCTTCGATGCGCGCGTCGATCGCAGCGATGCCGCGCGCGCGAAACGTGCGGATGAAGTCTTCTTCGGTTGAAAGCTCTCGTAATTCTTCGTCGCTTACACCCTGGCGCCCGGCTTGACGCTCGATCGCGTCGGCGTTCCCGCGCCGCAACCGCCGCGCCGCAAGCCAGCGGCCGAACGCGAGGAGGTCGTCTTCGCCAGGGGGGAGCGCCGCGATAGCGGCAGGGATCGGCGCCCGCGGGCCAAACTGCGCTTTCACCCATCCGCGGGGATCGCCAGCGATGATGCGAAGATCCCCGGGGCGAGCGCCGAAGCCAAAGCGGTTGGCGGCGATGGCGGCCGCATGAAAGTCGGGCATAGACCTGCTCCTCGTCCTTTAACGGTGGTCGTGCGAGTTTCCGTCTCAAGCTGCGAAACCTATCCCGCACCGCGACGGAAATTGACGTCAGCCTCGTTTCAGTTGAACGGGATCAAATCAGAGAGGCCGGCATGCGGTTAAGAACGTCGATTTTGGCGCTGGTGGCGGTGTTGGCTTGGCCCGCCGGGGCATCGGCGCAAGTCGGGGCTGGCGGCGTCGAGGCATTAGCTTTGGCCGACACGAACGGGGATGGCGCAATCAGCCGCGATGAGATAGGCGCGCTCCGCGCCGCGGCCTTCAGGCGGTTCGACGCCGATGGCGATGGGTTCATCAGCGCTGGAGAACGGCAAAGCGCTGCGCAAGGGCAACGCGACGGGGTTGAACGCTTGGAACGCGCGGACGCAGACCATGACGGCCGGATTAGCCGGACGGAATTTACGCGACAACCGATGCCTGGGTTTGATCGGTTCGACGCCAACGACAATGATGTGCTGGAGGCCAGCGAAATCGAGGCTTTGCGGAATGCGGCCCGGCGCTACGGTCGCTAAACGGAGAGCGGGAATCGTCAACGCGCCATGTGCTTCACGTCGTGAGCGATCCGGACGCGGACATTGTCCGCCGAATTGGCGCGGGCGATGCGCGCGCCGCGGAAACGCTCGTCCGCAAGCATCTCACGCGCATCCACGCTCTCGCGCAACGTATGCTGGGCGACCGAGCCGAGGCGGAGGACGTGGCGCAGGAGGTGTTTTTGCGTGCTTGGCGCGAAGCCCCGAAATGGCGTCCGGGCGGCGCCAAGTTCGAGACCTGGATGCACAGAGTGGCGCTCAATTTGTGCTACGACCGTTTGCGCCGCCGTCGCGAAGCCACAGATCCCGACGCCGGTTTGACGACGCCAGACCCGGCGCCGGCGGCGGACGAAGTTTGGCTGGCGCGCCAGCGCGCGATGCGCGTCCAGGCCGCGTTGGCGGCTCTACCGGAGCGCCAGCGCGCCGCGATTGCGATGTGTCATTTCGAAGAGATGTCGCAGGCCGATGCCGCCGCAGCGCTAGAACTCAGCGTCGATGCCTTGGAATCTTTGCTGGCGCGCGGCCGCCGAACCTTGCGGGCCTCGCTGGCCGATATGAGTGAGACACGTCATGGATAAGCAGCGCTTTCAGGCAATCGTCTCCGCCTATGGCGCCGATCCACGGCGTTGGCCCGCCTCAGAGCGCGACGCTGCGCTCGGCTTTGCTGCGCAATCTGATCATGATCTCGCTGCTGCGCGCGCACTCGATGTGCTGCTCGACCTTGCGCCTGCACCGCCGCCTGCGGATGAACTGCTTGCGGCGCGGGTGCTGCGTGATGCCGCCGGTGCGCCGCGCCGAGGTCTCATGCCTGCCATGGCGTTGGCCGCGTGCATGGTGGCAGGCGTGCTTGTCGGCTACGGCGCCGGCGCGCGTGCGCCGACCAGCGACGGCGTCGATTGGGTTTTGGCTGCTGCCTTTGATGGGCCAGACGACGGGTGGAGCGAGGACGGGTCATGAGCGCCAGCGGCTTTCCTTTGCGGACAGCACTATTTGTGTCGGTCGCGATCAATCTGATCCTGATCAGCATCGCAACCGGCGCGTTCTTGTCCGGCGCGCGGCTTGAGCGTCCGGCCCCAGACGCCGTTCACGACGCACCGCTGGCGCGTATGGCCGCGGCGCGGACATTCATTCAGGCACTGCCCCCTGAGGCGCGTCGTGAACTGCGTCGCGGGCTTGCTGGCTCGCTACTGGACATGCGCGATCATCGGCGTGCGTCGCAACGTGCGCGGCTGGCTCTTTACGATGCTGCGGGCGCCGAACCTTACGACGTTGTCCGTGTGCGCGCTGCGTTCGCGGACGTTCGCGCGGCGGATGCGCAATTGGCGGCAAGCTTCCAGGACAGCGTCGCCGAAGCGTTGGGGCGGTTGAGCGCCGAAGACCGTCGTCAAGCGCTGGACGCGATGATGCGCCGTCAGCAACGCGGCAACGCCCGTGAAGGTCGCAATAGCGAGTAGAAGCCGTTGGTTGCCTGTCGGTCGGGCAACTATTGTGTCACAAGCTAGGCGATCGCAGCGTGAATATCGCGCGGCACGCGACCATGCGTGCCTGTTGGCGCTAGGCGGGCTAGGCTTTTTGGTGGAGCGGCAGCAAAGCGCTGACTGGCAGGCATTTTCTATTATGGAACCAGCGAGCGCTTCTGGGCCGACACCGCCGCCGGTTCAGGAAGGCGGCTGGCCCGTAATGGATGGCATGCGGCGTCGGCTCGCTGCCCTTTGGGAGGATCCGCAGCGACGACCACTGATCATTGGGGCGGTGTTTCTTTGCGCCGCGCTTGTTGCAGGGCTTGGCTGGTATGTGCTTCGCCCGCCTGAGATCGCCGTGCTGGAAATCCAACAAAGACCTGTCGAGATTGCACTGTCCGTTGTCGGTCGCGTTCGACCGTCGGACCTTATCGATGTACGATCGCCCAATGCAGGGCAAGTCGTGCGCCTCCTTCACGACGACGGGGATCGTGTCGCGGCGGGAGAGCCGCTTGCAATTATACGGTCAACGATTGAACAGGCGCAGACCGAGGCGAGCAGGGCGCGAGAACGCGCGGCGCAAGCAGAGGTGACGCGTGCGCGATTGGCCTTCAGCAGAACGCGCACGCTAGCGGATCGCGGATTTGCGTCGTCCGCCGCTTTGGATGAGTCGCGCGCGGTGCTGCAATCAGCCGAAGCTACGCTTGCCGCCGCCGCAGCGGAGCGGCGCGCTGCCGCTTCGCAAGCGGGGGAGTTTACAATTCGAGCGCCCATGGCTGGTGTGGTTCTGGTGCGGCCCATAGATAACGGCCAGGTCATCGGACCGGAGACGACGCTTTTTCAATTGGGTTCGGGCGATGATTTGGAACTGCAAGCTGACGTCGATGAGGCCTATGCTGACGCGTTGCGCCCGGGCATGTCAGCCCGCGCGGCGCTTTCGGGATCAGATGAGATCTTCGCAGCGCGCATCAGCGAAGTGTCGCCGCGTATTGATCCCACGACCGGGGGACGTTTGGTCAAACTGACGCCTCTGGCGAGGGGCGCGATCCCCCCGGGAAGATCTGTGGATGTAACGATTGTTGTCGGCCGCAGGGAAGACGGCGTTATCGTGCCGCGACAAGCAGTGCTTGATGCGACGACCGAGCCGAAGGTTTATGTGGTCGATCAGGACGGGCGGGTCCGTGTGCGCGCCATTGCGATCCTTGATTGGCCTTCGCTCAACGCAATTATTGAGAGCGGCCTTGTCGCGGGCGATCGTGTTGTGTTGACGCCTACGCAGACGCGGCCATCGGCGCGGGTGCGGGCCCGCGCCGCTGTCGCGCAGGGAAATTAGCGCCGTGTTCGTGCTTGCCGTCGCCCGCCGCTATCTTTTTTCCAATCCGTCTCAGACAGCGTTGTTGATTGCGGGTGTAGCTTTAGGCGTAACCGCGTTCGTATTTATCACCGCGCTCATCGCGGGACTGGCTACCCGACTGACGGACGATGTTACGGCCAACAGCGCGCATGTGTCGTTGGAAACGCCAACCAGGCTCGCGCGTGTGTTGCGCGGGCCCGATGCAGACGTGGAATCCGTCGTTCTGGTGTCCACCTTTCAGCGGCGCCAGATTCGCGCGTGGTCTTCCACACTAGAACTGCTTCGGAGCCAGGCATCCGTCGCAGCGATCAGTCCGCAGATTTCCGGTAGTGCATTCCTCGTTAAGGGCGAGGCCGTTGCCCCAGTCGCTGTGACGGCCCTCGATCCCTCCGGTCTCGACGCTATATCGCCTATCAGCACAGAAATCGTGGATGGTGAGGCAAATCTTGGCGCTGACGGCATACTGATCGGCGCGCGCCTTGCGGAGAATCTTGGTCTTTCCGCCGGTCAGCCAGTCTTGTTTCGAACTGACCGCGGTGTTGACCGTCTGCTGACTGTGCGCGGCGTGTTCGAAACGGGGTTGCAGAGCCTGGATGAGCGTGTGGCTTATCTGTCGATCCAGACGGCGCGCCCGCTTTTTCGACTTCCTGAAGGGGTCACCAATATTGAGATCAAGTTGGTCGATCCATATCAGGCGCGCGACGTCGCGCTGTTTTTGCACGAGGCCACGGGGCTGCGCGCGATTTCGTGGCAGGAGAAGAACGCGAGTCTTGAGGGGGCGCTAACCGCCCAGGCGCGCACTGGCGTTTTGATCCAGGTATTTTCGCTGATTTCAGTTCTGATCGGCATAGCCAGCGCCTTGAGTCTCTCAGCCAACCGCAGGCGCGGCGAAATTGGCATTATGCGCGCGTTCGGTGTGTCGCGGCGCTTTATTGCCGGCGTCTTCGTTCTGCAGGGACTTTTGATTGGCATGGTCGGCGCGGGCCTAGGATGTTTAAGCGGGTACGGGCTCTGCATCTGGCTCGCGACGCTGACCAATGCGGATGGAAGTGCGGCTTTGCCCATTGCGCCAGCCGAAGGGGGTTATGTCGCCGTCTTCGCATTAACGACGCTTGGCGCCGTTCTGGCGTCCGTTCTTCCAGCGCGCGCGGCGGCCCGGCTTGATCCTCTGGAGGCGATTCAGCAATGAGCGCCGTTCTGGACGCGCGCGAGATCGGCATGCGGTTTCGCAACGGCGACGAGTTCACCGAGGTTCTCAAGGGCGTGGACCTGACGCTTCAGCCCGGAGAATTGGCCGCGCTTCTCGGCGCTTCCGGATCGGGCAAGTCGACGCTGTTATCGATTGTGGGACTGTTGCTTCGGCCCACGGCCGGAACAATTACAATCGCCGGTGATCGCGTCGACACATTGTCGGACGCTGAGCGGGCGCTGTTTCGCAATCACCGCCTGGGTTTTATCTTTCAGTTTCACCATCTGTTGCCAGACTTCACAGCGACAGAGAATGTGGCCTTCCCCGCTGCGGCGCCGGCAGGAGGCATTACCGCCGCGATGCGGCAGCGCGCGCGCGAATTGTTGGCGCGGGTTGGCCTCGCGGATCGTTTGGATTTTCCCGCAACGCGCCTTTCCGGCGGACAAAAGCAACGCGTCGCGATTGCGCGCGCTCTTATGAATAAACCAGACCTTGTTCTTGCTGACGAACCGACGGGTAGCCTTGATCGCGTTTCTGCAGAGCAGGTTCTAGACCTGATGCGCGAGGTTAATCGCGAAGACGGCGCAACGTTTCTTATCTGCACCCATGACGAACAAGTGGCCGCGCGCTGCACGCGCCGCATCAGCCTAAGTGAGGGGCGCGTCGAGAGCGTGATGAACCTAGGCGATACTGACCGCGACAAATGAGCTACGGCGCGCCCCTGGACGAAGCTCCTTTCCATCCGCTGTGCCCTTGACGGTCACAAGCAGAGCGACGCCAAGCGGATGTTAAGGCTGCCATTGGCTGCGACGGCGCGACATGTTGGTCTTCGGGAAGCGCGATTGCGTCCGATCAATGCGTGTGCCGTGGGAGTGCGCGTCTCTGTGGGGGAAAGTGGCCCATAGGGTGGCTCTGATTCGAGGATGCGGCGGGGAAGGTGCAGCAATGGGCGTAGAGAATCTTCCGGCCATGGTTGGCTGCATCGACGCGAGTAAACATGCTCCCGAGCGGGTGGGCGTGTTTGGTCGCATGGGCCGTGTCCAGGCAGACGGCAGGATCTCCTGGCTGGCGCCGGGCGCTCTGGTTGGCGATGAGGCGCCTGAAAGAGACGCACTCGCCGAAGCCAGCTTGAGAGACGCCGTTGCTTTTTTTGCCGATGCACGGCTGCCGCGCCGGGCGCGCATCAACCCCGCAGATTGCGTCGTTCCACTCGCTGCCTGGAAAGCGCAAAAGGCACGTGGTGCGCCGACGCGCATGGGCGCCACGGACATCGCCATCCTCATCGTGACCGACGATCGCGCGCATGCGGAGCATGTGAGGGAGAGCCTTGGTGACAGGCGCTTTCGTTACGCGGTGACCGAGGTCAGCGAAACGATTGTGAATGGCCGGTTTGAGGTGGCGGTCGAGGCAGCGCGCGGCAAGCTGCCGCTCATCGTGTTTATCGATTGCCGCTTTTTGAAAGATCAGGCGCATGTGTTTGCCGCCCGCATTCGCGCGTTGGAGGCGAGTATGGCGATTGCTTGTGTCGCCACGCATCCGCCATTGGATCGCGGGCAACGTGCGCTTTTGGCCCGGTTTGGCGCCTCACTGTTCGACGCCGCAGCGCTAACAGACTAGATCGTTGGAATGCAATCATGGGCTTGCGTACGGTAAACGCACTGGAGACCACGTCTCGTGCTTGGCCGATTAACGCTATCGCGATATCCAAAGACCATGAGATGGGTTGATGTGGATTCCTATGTCGGTGTTTGCCGCCGCAACGCACGTCGTGCGCGCCTTCAGAATCGCCGCCGCGTCGATTGTGCACAGCCGTCGCCGCCGCCCGTCGGTATCCTGCTGGCGCAATTGAGATTGGCCCAGCAACTTGGGCTCCACGAAACCCCGCGGATGAAGTTGCGCTTGGACGCCGCAACAGACTTGGCAGGACGGCTTGACGATCCGCTGATGTGCGAAGCTTTTCGGGCGCTCGGTGGATATGCGCAGGAGCGTCTCGCAAAGGCCTAGCTGATTAAATTCACCAGACGCGTTCAGCAGGGCCATCGACACGGCGGGCGGAGCCCTTGCCGACATCGCCCGCCGTGTCCGGGCGCGCACCTTGCGCGTTTGTCGCCTGGTCAGCGCTGTAAAATGCGGGGAGCCTCCCTATTGTGATGGGGGGAGGACGGGTTCCTTGGATTTGAAAGACGTCATGCCGCCGTTCTTGAGCGTGCGCGTGTTCGAGGCGGCCGCGCGTTCGGCGAGTTTTGCGCGCGCAGCTGAAGAACTGGGCATCACTGCCGGGGCCGTGAGCCAGCACATCCGTGCGCTTGAGGAATTTGCGGGCCAGCCGCTATTCCGGCGGCTCGGCCGCGGCGTCGAACTGACCGAAGCCGGGCAGGCGGCATACGGCCATGCCAGCGCCGCGATGGCGGAAATGCTGCAGGCCGGACGGGCCATGCGGGCCAGCATGCGCGGGCGGCGCATCTCGCTTTCGACGGCGCCTTCGTTTGCCTCGAAGTGGCTGATCCCGCGCTTGAACCGGTTTCAGGACGCCTACCCAGATGTGGAAGTGCGGATGTCTGCCGACATGGGGCTGGTGGATTTTGCGGCGAGCGACATCGATCTCGCCATCCGCTATGGGCCCGGCGGCTATGAGGGCCTTTATTGCGAGCGGCTGATGTCGGAATCCGTGGTGGTAGTTGGGAGCCCGCGGCTGATCGATGGCCGCCCGCCGATTACGAGCGCTGCTGACCTGATTGACCTGCCGCTTATCCACGATGAGTCGCCTGAACGTGACCCATCGTGCCCGACCTGGACGATGTGGTTTGCTGCGCGCGGGCAAAAACGTCATGACGCTGAGCGCGGACTGAGGTTCAACCAGTCCAGCTTAGCGCTTGAGGCCGCTGCGGCAGGCAAGGGTTTGGTGCTCGCCAAACGCCAGCTTGCGTTGCGCGATCTTGCCGACGGATTGCTAGTCTCGCCGCTGGCGCAGGCAGAAGATCCGGTGGGCTTTGCCTATTGGCTGGTGTGGCCGCGCGGGCGCCGGTTCGAGCCGGCGCAGGCCGCTTTCTTGGCGTGGCTGCGTGATCAAGTCATCGAAGGTGACTCCGTCGCCGATCAGACCGCCTGAGCCTCCTAAACATAGAGTTTAGCTCAGCGGGCTTCCTCGTTGCTTCGCAGGCGCCCACTCTTGGTTCCCGCTGGGTCCTTCGGCCCGACGTTCCGAGGCCCTTGCGCTATGTATCGCTACGATGCCGTAGATCGTCTGATCGTCGAAGAACGCGTGGCGCAGTATCGCGACCAGACTCAGCGTTACTTGGCAGGGTTGATTGACGAAGACGCGTTCAAGCCGCTGCGGCTGCAAAACGGGCTCTACATCCAGCGTTACGCGCCCATGCTGCGCATCGCCATTCCCTATGGCGTGCTCTCGTCGGCGCAGCTGCGCACGTTGGCTTCGATCTCGCGGCGCTATGACCGCGGCTACGGACACTTCACCACCCGCCAGAACATCCAGTTCAACTGGGTGAAGGTCGAGGAAGTCCCGGACATCTTGGCTGAGCTTGCAGCGATCAACATGCACGCGATCCAGACGAGCGGCTCGTGCGTGCGCAATGTGACGACCGATGCGTTCGCGGGTGTTGCGGCGGACGAGATTGTCGATCCGCGACCGTACTGCGAACTGATGCGGCAATGGTCGACGTTGCACCCGGAGTTCGCGCATCTGCCACGCAAATTCAAAGTTGCGTTCAACGGCGCTAAGGAAGATCGCGCCGCGACGCCGGTGCATGATCTGGCGTTCGACCTTTACCGCGACGCGGAAGGTGAGGTGCGCCTGATTGTGAAGGTTGGCGGCGGGCAAGGGCGCACGCCGCGTCTTGCCTCAGTGATCAAGCGCGATCTGCACTGGAGCGAATTGCTGACCTACAGCGAAGCTGTTTTGCGCGCCTACAACCGCATTGGCCGCCGCGACAACATCTACAAGGCGCGGATCAAAATCCTCGTCGAAACCCTAGGCGCAGACGCATTCGCCCGTGAAGTCGAAGCGGACTGGGCGCATTTGCGCAATGGGCCGAACACGCTGACGCCCCAGGCGCTCGCTCGCGTGGCGGCGCACTTCGACGATCCAACACTCGCTGCGGCGCTGGAGAATACTCACCGCTTGCCGATCGCGGCTGGCTTCCGTGCTTGGCGCCAGCGGAATGTGGTGGCGCACCGCAATCCGGATTATGCAGCCGTGGTCGTTAGCTTGAAGCGGGAGAGTGTTGCGCCCGGCGACGCCACCGCGGACGAAATGGATCAACTGGCCGATCTGGCCGAGCGCTATAGCTTTGGCGAGATCCGCGTAACGCATCAGCAGAACTTGGTGCTGCCGAACGTTGCGCGGGCGCGCTTGCAGGACCTATGGGCCGAGCTGGAAGCGCAAAACCTAGGACGCGCAAATATCGGGCTTGCGTCCGATATTATCTGCTGCCCGGGCGGCGATTTCTGCTCCCTGGCCAATGCGAAATCCATCCCGCTCTCGGCTGCCATCGCCGCGCAGCTGGCCTCCATCGAGGATGAGATCGGCGCGCTCGCGATCAAAGTTTCGGGCTGCATCAATGCGTGCGCACACCACCATGTCGGCCACATTGGCGTACTTGGCGTCGATAAGGCTGGTGAGGATTGGTATCAAGTTCTGCTGGGCGGCCGCGCCGACGGCGAGGGCAAGCTCGGCGTGCTGATTGGTAAGGCCGTGAGAGCCGAGGACGTGCCGTTGCTGATTGAGCGGCTGGCGCGCCATTATCTTGCAGTGCGCCGCAGCGGCGAGAGCTTCATCGAGGTGGTGGAGCGCGTGGGCGCGGATGCGTTTAAGGCGGCGCTTCGAGTTGAAGAAGAGGCGGCGGCATGACGTTGTTGCTGTCTCTGGATGCGAACGGGTCGCGCATTAGCGGCGAGGCCGAAGAGGTAACGCGTGCGCGGCCGGTCCCGGCCAATGATGGTCACGGCGATGTGCGCAAAAAGATCGTTCCGATCGTGCGGCCGCCAGCTGGGCCATCGCAGGCTGAATGGGAGGGTGGCCCCTGGCTCACGCTGCAGCAATGGATCGATGCGCCAGTAGCTGGCGCGGGGTTGTTGCTTCAGCCGGCCGATGACCCGCAGTCGCTTGCCGATCGACTGGATGGCGTTGGCATCGTTGGCGTAGACTTTCCGCGCGTTGGTGACGGGCGCGGCTACAGTCATGCCTTCATTCTACGCCAGCGCTTGGGCTACCAAGGGCCGCTGCGAGCAATCGGGGCGGTGACGGCCGACCAAGTGTTCGCGCTTGAGCGAGTTGGCTTTGACTCATTTGCGTTGCGCGCTGACCAAAACGCCGAGCCGGCGATCGCGGCGCTGACGACATATTCCGTCCCATACCTCACTGCCTTCCGCGATCGTGACGCTGCAGTGTTCGACGCCAAGGTGCGGCTGCTTGAGAAGGCGTTGATCGCTATCGGGCAACGTCACGACCGCCCGGCGTTGGCAACGAGCCTCTCGGCGGAGGACATGGTGATCACCGACGTAATCGCGCGGCTGCGGCTGCCGATTGATGTGTTCACCCTGGATACGGGGCGCTTGCATGCCGAGACGCTGGCTCTGATTGAGCAAGTCGAGCAGCGCTATGGCATCGCAATCGTACGCGCGAGGCCTGATTCAGAAGCGGTAGATGCGTACGTAGCAGCGTTCGGTGTCGATGGCTTTTATGACGGGCTGGAGCAACGCAAAGCGTGCTGCGGTGCTCGCAAGGTGGCGCCGCTCAATGTGGCGTTGGCCGGACGCGATGCGTGGGTGACTGGGCAGCGCCGCGAGCAAGCGGCAACGCGCGCCTCACTCGTGGAAGCGGAGCACGATGCAGCGCGCGGCATGCAAAAATACAACCCGTTGGCCGACTGGAGTTGGGCGGACGTGCTCGCTTACGCGGCGCGGTTCGATATTCCGATGAGCCCGCTTTACGCGCGCGGCTACGTTTCAATCGGTTGTGAACCGTGCACGAAGGCGATCCGGCCGGGCGAAGATCCGCGCGCCGGACGGTGGTGGTGGGAAAGTCAGGACAGCAAAGAATGCGGCTTGCATACAAATCCGACGACGACGCGCCAGTGAGCGGCGAAGCTTCGCCAGCGCCGGTTCGCGTCTCGGCGCGGCTTGAGCGGCTTGAGGCCGAAAGCGTCTATATTTTGCGCGAGCTCGCGTCTTTCGCGCGGCCGGCGTTGCTATTCTCGGGCGGCAAGGATTCGGCGGTGCTGCTGCACCTAGCGATCAAGGCGTTCGCGCCGCAAAAAGCGCCGTTCAAGTTGTTGCACATCGATACCGGGCACAATTTTCCAGAGGTTCTGGCCTTCCGCGATACGAGAGCGCGACAAGCCGGGTTGCAGCTGATTGTGCGCGACGTCGAGGACTCAATTCGCCGCGGCAGTGTGCGGATCGGTCCGGATGGCAGCCGCAACGCCGCGCAAGCGGTCACGCTGTTGGAAGCGCAACAGGAGTTTGAGTTTGACGCCTTGATCGGCGGCGCGCGGCGCGATGAGGAGCGGGCGCGGGCGAAGGAGCGTGTCTTCTCGCATCGCGACGCGTTTGGCGCTTGGCGTCCGCGTGCGCAACGCCCGGAGCTCTGGGGGCTTTTCAACCGGCACATCGGGGTTGGCGAGCACATGCGGGTGTTTCCGCTCTCAAATTGGACCGAGGCGGACGTCTGGGCTTACATCATCCAAGAACAGATTGAGCTGCCGAGCCTTTATTATGCGCACGAGCGCGAGGTGGTGCGCCGCGATGGCTTCCTCTTCCCGGTGACCTCACTGACTCCCGCCGAGGTGGGCGCCACGAGCGAACGTATCGTTGTGCGCTTTCGCACCGTTGGCGACATCACCTGCACTTGCCCGGTGGAGAGTGAGGCAGGCAGCGCAGAGCAGGTGCTGGCGGAAACTTTGATCGCCACCGTGTCCGAACGCGGGGCGACGCGCATGGACGATCGCGCCAACAGCGCGGCGATGGAACGCCGCAAGGTCGAGGGCTATTTCTGATGGACGGCGCGATTTTTCCGCTGCGCGCGAGCGCCGAGACGCGGCAAGTCCGGTTCATGACGGCCGGGAGTGTCGATGACGGCAAATCGACCCTCATTGGGCGGCTATTGCTCGATTCTGGCGTGCTCATGCGCGATCAGGCAGCTTCCATAGGCGATGACGAAGAAGATTTGGCCGCGCTGACCGACGGGCTTGAGGCCGAGCGCGCGCAAGGCATCACCATCGACGTTGCGTATCGCTATTTTGAGACGCCGCGCGCCAGCTTCATCATCGCCGATGCGCCTGGGCACGAACAATACACGCGCAATATGGTGACGGCAGCGAGTGTTTCGGACGTCGCCGTCATTGTCATTGACGCGTCTCGTGTGGACGGCGGCGCGTTGAAGCGGCAGACGCGGCGCCACGCGGCGATCGCGGCGTTGATGGGGCTTGATGTCATCGTCGCCGTCAACAAGATGGATCTGATCGGCTGGTCGCAGGAGCGCTTCGCTGACATTGAGACGGCGTTTGCCGATCTGGCGGGCGCGTTGAAGCTTAGCGGGGTCGTGTGCGTGCCGGTGTCGGCGCGGCGTGGCGATAATGTGGTGCGGCGCGGCGGCGCCGACTGGTGGCGCGGGCCGACGCTGATCGAAGTGATCGAGCAAAGCCGAGGGCCTGCCACGCGTCATGACGCTCCGTTGCGCCTGCCGATCCAGGCAGTGCTCCGCGATGTCACATCGCGCTTCTATGTCGGACGGATCGAAACCGGCTCCTTGCGACCCGGCGACAGTGTTGTCCTTGGCCCACACGCTTACCCGGCCACGATCGCCAGTGTGCGCATAGGCGGGCGGGCGGTCGCGCGTGCAGAAGCGGGCGCATCGGTAGCCATCGAGTTCGAGGACGAGCGCGATGTGACGCGCGGGGACGTAGTTGCCGCTGCCGGCGCGCGATACGCGCGCTCGGTTGTCGCGGATGTGTGCTGGCTGGATGAGACCGCCTGGAGCAAAGGCCGTCGTTACATTCTGCGCCAAGGCACGCTGGAAACTCAGGCGCTGATCGAAGACGTCGCGTTCGTCCACGATATTGAAGACTTCTCGCGGCGCGAGGGCGCGTCGTCGCTGTTGCTCAACGATATCGCGAGCGTTCGCCTAGCCACGCGCGACCCGATCCTTGCGGACACTTTTGCGCAATCGCCGGGCACTGGCGCGTTCGCCTTGTTCGACCCCCAAACAAACCAAACCTGCGCGGCAGGCATGATCCGTGAGGCCATCACATGAGCGGCACAGTTTATCTGGTCGGCGCTGGTCCCGGTGCGGCGGATCTGTTGACGTTGCGCGCTGCGCGCTTGCTCGCAGAAGCCGATGTCGTTCTGCACGATGCGTTGGTGTCGGACGAAGTGCTGACGCTGGCGGGTAAGGCGAAGTTTTACAATGTTGGCAAGCGCGCCAATCGGCCCTCGGTTGATCAACGTCTGATCTGCCGGCTCCTGGTGCGCATGGCGCAGCGTTACGCTGTGGTGGTGCGCCTCAAGGGTGGGGACCCGAATCTCTTTGGACGGGCGACGGAAGAACTCAACGCCTGCCGCGCGGCTGGCGTGGCCGTTGAAACCGTGCCTGGAATAAGCGCGGCGTTCGCTGCTGCCGCGACGCTAAACACTTCGCTGACCAGCCGCGGCGTGTCGCGCTCGGTGACCTTCGTGACCCCAAGCATCACGCGCGGTCGTGCAGAGCAAGACACGCATTGGGCTGACGCCGCGGCTGCCGCTGAGACGGCGGTAATTTATATGGGCGCCCTGCAGGCCGAGCGGGTGATGGACGCATTGCTCGCACGCGGCATTCCCGCCAACCACCCGGTCGCGTTGCTAGAAAGTGTGTCGCTTGCGGGTGAACGGATTGTGCGCGGTGTTGTCAGTGATCTGCCGGCGCTGGCGCTGGACTTGGGTGACGGGCCAGTGATCATGGTAATTGGCGAGGCATTCGCCGAAGCGCGCGCCGCGATCGCGGAAGCGAGCGCCGCATGATTCCGATTTACCTCGATCCTGCGTCGACTCGTATCGCGCTTATTGGCCGCGATGCACTGGCATTGCGCCGACTCAACTGGCTGAGGGCCGCTGGCGCCGCGCCAGACGTGTGGTCCGACGCGCCGAGCGAAGCGTTCTCGGAGGCGCCCGACCTTGTGCAACGTCTGCCGACTGCAGAGGAGATCGGTGCGTATCACGCCGTTTGGATCGCCGACCTGCCGCGCGCTGAAGCTGATGTGCTCGCGGCCGCAGCGCGCGCGCGCAATGTGTTGGTGAACGTCGAAGATTGCTTGCCGCTTTGTGATTTTCATACGCCGGCGGTGGTTCGTCGCGGTAAGCTAACGCTCGCGGCGGGTACAGGCGGCGCAAGTCCTGCGGTGGCGCGCGCTGCGCGCGAACGCTTGGAGGCGGCCTTCGCGCCAAACTGGGAGACGGCGCTCGATGAGATCGCGCTCGCCCGCACCGCCTTGCGTGAGCGCGACGCCAGCTTCGATGCGTTGATCGCTGATGCGCGTGAGCGCCTGGCGCACCATGGCTTGATCTGAGCAGCGCGATGGATCCATTCTTTTGGCAATCCGTGCTGGTGGGCTTCCTCGCCCAGCTCGTCGATGGCGCGCTCGGCATGGCGTATGGCTTGGTTTCGACCTCTTTTTTGCTGGCGTTTGGTATGCCGCCCGCTGCCGCGAGCGCTGCCGTACACACGGCCGAGATGTTCACCACCGGCGCATCCGGCGCGGCGCATATCTGGCGGCGCAACGTCAAATGGGATTTGGTCTGGCAACTCGCGCCGGCGGGCATTGCTGGCGGTATCGCTGGCGCACTGGTCGTCTCGTACTTGCCGGTCGCGATCATGAAACCTGTCGTGTCGGCGTACCTGCTGATTATGGGCGCGTTGGTTGTTGTTCTGGCGGTGCGCGGGCCGAAGCCGCCGGCTGAGATTAAAAGCGTGAAGGGGTTGGGGCTGTTCGGCGGCTTTCTCGATGCGGCTGGCGGAGGCGGTTGGGGCCGATCGTGACCACGACTTTGCTCGGGCGCGGCCACGGCGCACGGCATGCCGTCGGCAGCGTCAACACCACTGAGTTCCTGGTGACCGCGGCGATCTCGGCGTCATTCTTTTTCGCGCTTGGGGGCGTGCGCTGGACAGACATTCTTGGCCTGATCATAGGCGGCGTGATCGCAGCGCCCATCGCAGCGTTCGCTGTCAGCATTACGCGGCCGCGTTTGCTGATGGGCGTTATCGGCTGCTTCGTCGTGTCGCTGTCGCTCTGGCAGATCGCTGTGGCGATTGATCCCCAAATGACGTTTCTAGCGTCGCTCCGGCGTGGCGTAGGCTGATTTAAACCTTATGACCGAAACCAATGTTCACGCGGCGCCGCCGCCCAACCTCTATACCGCGCGCGTGGACTCCGTGCGCCACTTCACTGACAAGTTGTTTGGCTTCACCTGCGAGCGGCCGGCGGCATTGCGGTTTCGCTCGGGTGAGTTCGTGATGATCGGGCTGATGAACGGCGAGCGCCCCTTGTTGCGCGCCTATTCGATCGCAAGTCCGTCATGGGACGATCAGCTCGCCTTTTATTCGATCAAGGCGCCGAATGGGCCGCTCACCAGCCGCCTACAGAACATTCGGCCCGGCGACGAAATATTGCTGGGCCGCAAGCCGACTGGCACGCTGGTCCTGGACGCGCTGACGCCTGGCCGGCGATTGTTCTTACTCTCGACCGGTACGGGGGTGGCGCCGTTCGCAAGCCTCATCCGTGAACCGGAGACGTATGCCCGGTATGAGCAAGTGTTCTTGACCCATACCTGCCGCACCCAGCCGGAGCTTGAGTACAGTCGCGAGATCGTCTCAGCTGCGTGCAAGGACCCTTTGGTTGGCGAGGAAGCGACACGGCAGTTGCGCTACATTACGAGCCTGACCCGCGGAGATCACGCCCTGGAAGGCCGGATTACAGCGCTGATCCAAAACGGTGCGTTGTTTGACGCCCTGCAGGCCAACCCTTTCGATCCGGCGTATGATCGGATCATGATTTGCGGTGGTGCGCCGATGCTGCAGGACCTAAAGCAGATCGCGGTGGCCGCCGGCTTTGTCGAGGGTGCGAACCACGAACCGGGTACGTTCGTCATTGAGCGGGCGTTCGCAGGCTAACGGAAAGATTTCGCGATGAAGTTTCATGGTTCTGTTCTCGACGCGATAGGCAATACGCCCCTGATAAAGCTGAAACGTGCGTCTGAGCTGACCGGCTGCACCATCCTCGGCAAAGCAGAGTTCCTGAATCCTGGCCAGTCCGTGAAGGATCGCGCCGCGCTCTCGATCGTGCGGGATGCGGAGCGCAAAGGCACGCTGCGTCCCGGCGGCACCATTGTCGAAGGCACCGCAGGCAATACCGGCATTGGGCTTGCGCTGATTGGCGCGGCCAAGGGCTATAAAGTCATCGTGGTGATGCCGCGTACGCAGAGCCAAGAGAAGAAAGACGCAGTGATCGCGCTGGGCGCAGAATTGGTTGAGGTGGATGCGGCGCCAGCGGCGAGCGACAACCACTACCCGAAAATCGCGCGGCGCATCGCCGAAGAAAAATCCAAGAGCGAGCCGAACGGCGCCATCTGGGCGAACCAGTTCGACAACGTCGCCAATCGGCAAGGCCATTATGACACGACAGGCCCAGAGATTTGGCGCGACACTGATGGCAAGGTTGACGGCTTTATTTGCACCGTAGGCTCGGGCGGCACGTTGGGCGGCGTCAGCATGGCGCTGAAAGAACGCAACAAGGATGTTGCGATTGGCATCATCGATCCTGCCGGCGCTGCACTTTACAATTGGTACGCGCACGGGGAGTTGAAGGCCGAGGGCACGTCGATCACAGAGGGCATCGGTCAGGGCCGCGTCACCGCCAATCTTGAGGGCGTCATCGTCGACGAAGCATTCCGCGCGGAAGACACCGAATGGCTGCCGGTTCTGTATCAACTCGTGCAGGAGGAGGGGCTTTGCCTCGGCGGCTCTTCTGCTCTTAATCTTTTGGGCGCGATGCGGCTCGCCAAGAAGATGGGGCCAGGCAAAACAATTGTCACCATCCTCTGTGACTATGGCAACCGGTACATGAGCCGCTTGTTCAACCCGGACTTCCTGCGCTCGAAAGATTTGCCGACTCCACCCTGGTTAAGCTGATCCCGCGACGGGCAAGCGGGCCGGTACGTAGGCGGCGCTAGCGTCAGGTTGCCTCGACGTAGCAAGCAGTGGACGCTTTGCCCTGCACTCGTTATCTCTGACCGAGGTGGGTCAGAAGATGCGCGCGGTGTTCCCTTTTTCGGCGATTGTCGGCCAGGACAATATGAAGCGCGCGCTGCTGATCGCGGCGGTCGATCCGGGCATCGGCGGCGTTATGGTGTTCGGCGACCGCGGTACTGGGAAATCCACCGCGGTTCGCGCGTTGGCGGCGCTGCTACCGCAGATGCGCGCTACCAAGGGCTGCGTCTATCACTGCGATCCTGACGCGGACGCCGGCGCGTGCACTGAGGACTGCCCGTCACGATCGATCAAGGGCGCGGTAAAGACAGAGCTATTGCCTACGCCAGTGGTGGATTTGCCGCTTGGCGCAACGGAGGACCGTGTCGTCGGCGCGCTCGATCTGGAGCAGGCGCTGACGCGCGGGGAAAAGCGGTTTGAGCCTGGCTTGTTAGCCAAGGCGCATCGCGGCTTTCTTTATATCGACGAAGTGAACCTGCTTGAGGATCATTTGGTCGATCTCCTGCTCGATGTAGCAGCTTCTGGCGAGAATGTGGTGGAGCGCGAGGGGCTGAGCGTGCGGCACCCAGCGCGCTTTGTGCTCATCGGCAGCGGCAATCCGGAAGAGGGAGAGTTGCGTCCGCAATTGTTGGATCGCTTTGGTTTGTCGGTAGATGTGAAGACGCCGTCGGTGTTGGCGGATCGCGTGGCCGTGGTGCGCCAACGCGATGCGTTCGACCGCGATCCGAAAGGCTTTGTCGCGGCATGGACGAAAAAGGACGCCGCTGTGCGCGCTAACATCGAGAAGGCCCGCGCCAGCCGTGGCGACGTGGCGCTGCCGGATGAAGCGGTGGAGCGGGCTTCGGCGCTGTGCATGAAGATCGGCTCGGACGGCTTGCGCGGAGAGCTTACGCTTATTCGTGCCGCGCGCGCGTATGCGGCGCTTGAGGGCGCAGAGGCGGTTACGAATGCGCATCTGCGTGCAGTCGCGATCCCGGCGCTGCAGCATCGTTTGCGCCGCAATCCGTTGGATGATGTTGGTTCAGCGCCGCGCATTGAGCGGGCGTTGGCGGAAATGTTCGACGCATGACGGCGGCGGCGCCCGGTCGCTACGATCCGTGGGCCGACGCCTTGCGCGCCGCCGCTTTGTTAGCGATCGATCCTGACGGTTTGAAAGGCGCCATTGTGCGCTCGCTGCCTGGTCCTGCGCGCGACGCTTGGCTTGCGGCGTTGAGAGCGATCCTGCGTGCAGATGCGCCAATGCGACGCGCGCCGGCTCACATTGACGACGAACGCTTGCTGGGCGGACTCGATCTCGCGGCGACGCTCGCGGCCGGGCGTCCGGTTGCGAGCCGTGGCTTGCTCCGCGAAAGCGATGGCGGCGTGGTTGTGCTAGCGATGGCGGAGCGATGCACCTCGGCCACCGGTGCGCGCATCGCCATGGCGCTAGATGCGGGCGAGGTGTCGGGGCGCGATGATCGGCACGCGGCATGCTTCATGTTGATCGCGCTGGAGGAAGGCGTAGAGCCGGACGAGCGCGCGCCGGATGTTCTGGCCGAGCGCATGGCGTTCGCGCTTGATCTGGATGGTGGTCGAGTGTCGTCGACAGCGATGCCGACGGCGGCGGAGATTGCTGCTGCGCGCGTTGATCTTTCGCGCATGAAGGCGGCCGACGACCGCATTATAGAATCGATCTGCACGGCCGCGGGCGCGTTTGGCGTCGGTTCGGCCCGCGCTGCGATGTTCACACTACGCGCCGCGCGCGCTGCTGCAGCGCTGGCGGGCCGGGGTGTCGTCGAAGACGAAGACTTGGCGTTGGCCGCACGCTTGGTTCTGGCGCCGCGCGCGCGTTTCGCGCCGCCTGACCAAGCGCCTGAATCGGCGCCTCCGCCCGAAGAGAGCGCTGACGATTCGACCCCCGCCGACCGGGCAGAGGCCACCGCGGCGGCGGATCGCGTTGTCGATGCCGTGCAGTCAGCATTGCCGGCCGAATTTCTCGCGCAATTTCTGGAAGCGCGCTCCGAACGCCGCGTCGAGGCGCGTTCGCGCGGCGCGGGAGCGGCGGCGAAGTCGGCGCGGCGAGGGCGGCCGTTGGGCGCGCGTCCGGGGACGCTTCGCACGGGCGAGCGGCTCGATCTTGTTGCGACATTGCGCGCAGCCGCGCCTTGGCAGCCCTTGCGGCGGCGCGAGGTGGCTACATCCTCCGCTGCGCTCGTGCTGGTGCGCAGAGGCGATTTCCGCATCCGCCGCTTCGTGCAGCGCTTGGAATCTACAATTATCGTTGTGGTCGATGCATCCGGATCGGCTGCGTTGCAGCGTTTGGCGGAAGCGAAAGGCGCGGTGGAGACCTTGTTGGCGGATGCGTACGTGACGCGAGCGCGTGTTGCGCTGATCGCGTTCCGCGACGCCGGTGCGGAAATGTTGCTGCCGCCGACGCGTTCGCTGTCACGCGCGAAGCGTGCGCTCGCGGAATTGCCCGGCGGCGGCACAACGCCGCTTGCCACGGCGATCGATACAGCATCGCTTCTAGCGCAGAGCGAGCGCGCCAAGGGGCGGACGCCGCTTATTGTGTTTTTGACCGACGGTCGCGGCAACGTTGGGCGTGATGGCGTGACTGGGCGCGCGCAGGCAGAGGCTGATGCGCTTGTTTCTGCACGTGCTGTCCGCGCCGCCAATCTCGCTGCGGTGTTCATTGATACGTCGCCGCGCATGCGCCCCGGAGCGGACGCGCTTGCCGCGGAGATGGGCGCAGCCTACGCGCCGTTGCCGTTTGTGGAGGCGGGCGCGGTGGCGAGCGTGGTGCGAGCGCACGCGCCGGCGCGGCGATGACAGGCAAGCCAGACTGGAACGTCGAAGGCCGTGACTGGCCCAATCGCGATGCGAGCCGGTTTGTTGAGGCTGGCGGTCTGCGCTGGCACGTGCAGATCATGGGTCAGGGGCCGGTGCTGGTGTTGCTGCATGGCACAGGCGCCGCGACGCATTCATGGCGCACGCTCGCTCCGATGCTGGCTCAGACATACACGGTGGTGGCGCTGGACCTGCCGGGGCACGGGTTTACGCAAACGCCTGAGTACGGCAGCGGCTTCACTTTGCCGATGGTGGCGCAAGGAGTCGCCTCGTTTCTGCGTGCGCTCGATGTGACGCCGCATGCATTGATCGGCCATTCCGCTGGCGCTGCGATCGCTGCGCGCATGATGCGCGACGGCGCCGCGCCGCCGGCCGGAATTGTTGGCATCAACGCTGCGTTGTTGCCCTTTCCGGGGCCATTGGGCCCGTTCGCGCCGATGCTTGCGCGGACGCTGTTCTACAATCCATTCTCGCTCAGTTTGTTCGCGTATCGCGCATCGCGTCCCGGCGCGATTGCGGACCTAATGCGCAGCACCGGCTCAACGCTCGATGCGCGCGGTATTGAACTCTACGAGCGTCTGTTTCGGAGCAAGGGGCATCTTGAAGGCACGGTCGCGCTGATGGCGCATTGGGATTTGGTGGCGTTGAAAAAGGAGCTGCCGCATCTGCACTCGCCGCTGACTTTGATTGTCGGTGACAAGGATCGCGCGGTGCCGCCAGACGCAGCGCTCGATGTGCAACTCCTGGTGCGGCACGCCCGCGTCGTCAGTGCGCCGGGTCTTGGGCACCTGGCGCATGAGGAAAACCCTGCGGCGGTCGCTGCTCTCATCTTAAGTGCGCTGCAGCAGACGTCGTGAGCCTTGCGCCGCTGCCGTAGACGCGATTAAGTGTCAGGCAATGTTGACGGTCGCGCCAGAAATGCCAGCTGTCCGGTCCGAACCGGACGGGCGTCCCCATGCGATCGTCATCGGCGGCGGCTTTGGCGGCCTCGCCGCCGCTGTGCGCCTCGGCGCGCGCGGCTATCGCGTGACGGTGCTGGAACGGCTCGATGCGCCGGGCGGTCGCGCCTACGTGCACCGGCAGGACGGTTTCACCTTTGACGCCGGGCCAACGATCATTACCGCGCCGTCTCTGTTCGAAGAACTCTGGGAGATGTGCGGCCGCAAGCTTAGCGATGATGTTGAGTTGCGGGCAATCGATCCGTTCTACGATCTCGTGTTCAACGATGGCGAGCGCCTGTCATGTGGCAGCGGCATGCGCGATGAAATTGCGCGTATCGCGCCAGATGATGTGGCTGGCTACGACCGCTTCATGCGCCGAAGCGAGGAGATTTATCGCGTCGGCTTCGAGCAGCTCGGTGCGGCGCCGTTTCATGCGTGGACGGAGATGGTGCGTGTCGCGCCGGATTTGTTGCGTTTAGGCGGGCTGGAGAGCGTTTACAGTCTCGTCTCGCGCTACGTGCGCGATCCGCGTGTGCGCATTGCGCTGAGCTTTCATCCGCTGTTCGTGGGCGGCAATCCGTTCAGCACCACCGCGGTCTATTGCTTGATCTCCTACCTCGAACGCCGCCACGGCGTGCATTTCGCTATGGGTGGTACCGGCGTGTTGGTGCAGGGCTTGGTGAAGCTGATCCGCGGGCAGGGCGGCGCGGTGCGCTGCAATGCGGAAGTAGCTGAAATCACGCTGAGCGAAGGCGCTGCGAGTGGTGTGCGGCTTGTAAATGGCGAAACGCTGCGTGCGGATATCGTCGTATCAAACGCTGATTCGGCGCATACGTTTGGGCGCTTAGTGCCGGCCAGCGCGCGCAAGACTTGGACTGATGGCCGCCTTGCTTCGGCGCGCTATTCGATGAGTTTGTTCGTCTGGTATTTCGGCACGAGCCGCCAATATCCGGACGTGCCGCACCACACGATTTTGCTCGGGCCGCGCTATCGCGAGTTGATCGAGGACATTTTCACGCGCAAGCGCCTCGCGCCGGACATGAGCCTCTATCTCCACCGCCCGACCGCGACTGATCCCTCACTGGCGCCAGCGGGCTGTGACGGCTTTTATGTGCTATCGCCGGTGCCGCATCTTGATGCCGATATCGATTGGAGCGTGGAGGCTGAGCCGTATCGTCGCCGCGTCGAGCAACGGCTCAGTGAAACGCTGCTGCCCGGGCTTTCCGACTGCATCGTCACCTCGCGCATGATGACGCCGCTGGATTTTCGAGATCAGCTTTGCGCACCGAAGGGTGCGGCGTTCGGACTTGAGCCCATCTTGACGCAAAGCGCTTGGTTCAGGCCGCACAACAAAAGCGGTGACATCAAAGGGCTTTATCTGGTCGGCGCCGGCACGCATCCCGGGGCCGGCGTTCCGGGCGTGCTTTCATCGGCGCGCGTGCTTGATTCTGTGGTGCCGCATGCGTCCGAACTTGCACCGGCCTGAGCGCGCCACCCCCGGCGATCTCGCGACGTGCCGCGAGATGATCCGCACCGGCTCGCGTTCGTTTTTTGCGGCGTCGTTGCTGCTGCCGGAGCATGTGCGCAACGGCGCGTACGCGCTCTACGCATTTTGCCGATTTTCCGACGATAGCGTTGACGTCGAGCACGGTGGCGAAGCTGCGGTAGAGCGGCTGGCTACGCGGCTTGACGCGATTTATGCTGGCGCGCCCGCGGACGGCGCGGTCGATCGCGCCTTGGCGGATGCGGTTGAGCAATATGACATTCCGCGTGCGCCGTTTGACGCTTTGCTGGAAGGCTTGGCGTGGGATGCAGTGGGGCGGAGCTGCGAAACGCTCTCGGATCTTTACGCGTATTCCGCCCGCGTCGCCGGCGCGGTGGGCGCGATGATGACGGTTCTCATGGGCGCGCGCGAGCCGCACATGGCGGCGCGCGCGACTGATCTGGGAGTCGCGATGCAGCTAACCAATGTCGCGCGCGATGTTGGTGAGGACGCCCGTGCTGGCCGGCTCTATCTGCCGCGCGCATGGATGCGTGAAGCGGGGCTCGATCCCGATGCATGGCTGGCGCAGCCGACATATTCGCCTGAGATAGCGCAGATTGTGTCACGGCTGTTGCAGCATGCGGACGAGCTCTATCGGCGCTCGGATGTAGGTATTTCCGCGCTTCCAGCCGCCTTCCGGCCCGCGATCTACGCCGCACGGCTGCTATATGCGGAGATTGGTGAGGGCGTTGCGCGGGCCGGGTTTGATTCGGTGTCGTCCCGCAGTGTCGTTCCCACCTCGCGCAAGCTCCAGCTGGTGACGCGCGCGTTGACACGCACTTGGCGCACAGGAGCGCATGCGGAGCTTCACGCGACCGCATTGCCTCAGACGCAGTTCCTTGTGGATGCGATTGCGGCGGCGAATGTGCAGACATCGGCAGACGTCATCGGCGGCGTGCGGCGTGATGTTAAATGGGTGATCGATCTGTTCGCCGCGTTGGATGAGCGGCCGCGCCGTTTGGCGTAGAGGTGCAGGTTTATGGATGTTAATCCGCTTTTCCTGCTTGAATTTGTGTTGTTTAGCGGCGTCGCCTTGGCTTGGGCGGCGTACGAATTTTGGAGCGCTCGTCCGGATAAGGACGAGGCGAAGTCAGCGCCGCCCGACGATGCGGGGCATCCGGAAGGGTAGCATTGCGCGTACGATCGGCATTCGGAAGCGATCGAGCGAGAGGCTCTCATGCATGATGTCGGCGGGCGCGCCGTTTATTTCACCGATAAGCTGTGAGCGCGCGTAGAAGGGCGCATCTTCTAGTGTGCGCACAAGGCGTGGCGCTGCGCCAGCGGGACCTCGCGTGGCGCGTGGCACGCGCCAGAAGGTGTTCGGTAGCTGTGCGTGCTGTGGTGGGTCGATCTCGGTTGCGCTCCCCGCTTGATCAAAATGAAGCGCCAGGGAGCGATCGGCGCCGCTACGTGGGGTGACATCGTAGTAGATCTGCGTCCCGTTGTGCGTATGCGCGCGCGACCAGTGCCAGCTGCGGAATCCGCGTTCGAGCGGTTCTTCGCCCCAATTGCTGTCGAAATACGCGTCGCCGGACCAGTCGAGTGCGCCGCCATCGAAACGGACATCAACACGCGCGCGCGGCGCAATCGGCCGCCAATGGTGCCGCTCTCCAGCGTCGAGTGCGAAGGATTGGGTGTTGATCGCCTCGGGTCGCAGCGTGACTGTGCCGCGCACGCGCGAGGGCAGCGGCGCTGTCCATTCATCGATCTCAAGCTTCAGAGCGTCGCCGTCCCAGTGCATGCTGCTTGGGCCGATTGCGATGCTGCTATGCGATCGCGAAAGGTCGCCGCGACCGCGCTCAGTCATCGTCCAGCGATCGCGTCCGGCGCGGTAGAGCGCGACATTCATCGCGCAATAATTCTCCGGATCGCGCCAACCCGACCACGCGTAGTACGGCGAGAACACGCTGCCGATGAAGGCGATGATGGTCAGGCCGTGCTGTTTGTCATCGCTGAGCGCGTCGATGTACCACCAGGAATAGCCACCGGGTGGGACCGGCACGTCGAAACGCGGTCCGCCAAGATGCTGCGCGCCGCTTGCTGGCCCGAGAGCGCCGCCATCGGCACGCCCGCGCCCGGATGCACGCCGCCCCCCGCCAAGTAGAGGCCCGGAATCTTGGTGCGTGCGCCCGGCCTCTGAAATGACGCCGCCCAGCCGCGTGTCGCTCGGCCGTAGAGCGCTCCGCCCGTCGCTGGAAAGAGGGCGTTGAAGTCCGTTGGCGTCGTTCGCACCATCGCGCTCGGCGTCAGCTCCAGGCCGCAGCGTTGCAGGCGGTTCAACATGTTCGTCTCGCATGCATCGAGCTCCGCTGATGTAAAGGGCCGTGCGTCACCGTGCGCGGGCGCGTTGGCGAGGATGAGTAGGCGTTCGGGGTCATCGGCCGCGCCGAGATCGTCTCGATCCTGCGCGCAGATATAGATGGTGGGATCGGTGGGGAGGGAGTGCTCGAGCGCTTTGAACTCCGCGGCATAATCGTCTGAGAAGAACACGTTGTGCCGCACCAGCGGAAAGCCGCGTGTTTTGGCTTGTCCGGCCCATGTCACCGCTGAGAGCGAGCGTTTGGCGCCGCCGACCGCGACCGCCCGCGTTGCGTCGTGGCCGAACAGGCCCGCGGCCAGCGCGCTCGGATCGGCGTTGCAGACCACGGCATCAGCTTCGATGCGTTCGCCGTCTCGCAGCCGCACGGCGCTGACACGGCCTGTTTTTGTCTCGATCTGACTGGCTTCCGCGTTGAATCGAAATGTGACGCCAAGCTTCTCGGCGCAGCTTTTTAGCGCCTCCGCCAGCCGCTGCATGCCGCCTTCGACGATCCAGACGCCGTCCTGCTCGACATGGGCGATCAGCATCAAGGTGGCGGGCGAATCGAAGGGCGAGGAGCCGCAATACGTGGCGTAGCGGCCAAAGAGTTGGCGCAGACGCTGATCGCGGAAATGCGTGCCGAGCGCGTTCCACATCGTGTCGAAAGGGCGGATGGCGAAGAGCTCGCCGATGCGCGCAAGGCGGACGCGCGAGGTCAGCGTGAGCGGATTGGGTTTGGAGGCGGTGAGAAACGGCTCGCGCAGCGTGTCAAACATGCGCCGTGCCTCGGCGCAGAAGTCGAGATAACCGCGCGCCTCTGCCGCTCCGGCGAAAGCGCCGATTGCGTCGGCGCTTTCTGCTTCGTCGGCGAAGAGATCGAGTTGGGCGCCGTTGCTCCACGCATGTCGCGCCAGGATCGAAAGTTTTTGCAGTGCAACATAATCGCCTAGCCGCGCGCCGGCGGCTTCGAACAACGCATCGAACACCCAGCGCATGGTCAGAACGGTCGGGCCGGCGTCGATCCGCGCGCCGCCGGCTTCGACTTCACGCATCTTCCCGCCGACCGTCGCCGCGCGCTCCAGCACAGTAACGGCGTAGCCTTCTCGTGAGAGCGAGATCGCCGCGCTGAGTCCGCCGATGCCGGCGCCGATTATAACGGCGCGCTCCCTGTTCATCACCTCGCCTGCTCCAAAGTCGATTGACTGGACGCTACCATGTGTCCAGACTGATGGACAGTTCCGGGTGTAGCCCGGCTGCTGAGCCAACGGAGGCTGTCATGGCGCTGGCGCAACGGGTGGAAGCCGCCCTGCAAGCCGCAATTGTTCGGGCCGATGGTCCGGACGCGCCGCCCTTGTTGGCCAAGGCGCTGCACTATTCAGTTTTTCCGGGTGGGGCGCGCGTGCGGCCGATGCTCTGCCTCGCGGTGGCGCAGGCTTGCGGCGATGACCAGCCGGCGCTTTCAGACGCGGCCGCAGCGGCCGTGGAGTTGATGCATTGCGCATCGCTGGTTCACGACGATCTGCCCTGTTTTGACAACGCCGCAACGCGGCGCGGAAAGCCCTCTGTACACGCGCTGTTCGGCGAACCCATCGCATTGCTCGCCGGGGACGCGCTGATCGTCATGGCGTTTGAGCGTTTGGCGCTGGCGGGAGCAGTCGCGCCGCTGCGCTTGGCGCCTTTGATTGGAACGATCGCCCGCGGCGTAGGCGCGCCATCAGGCATCGTCGCGGGGCAGGCGTGGGAAAGCGAACCCAATCCCCCCCTAGAACTTTACCACCAAGCTAAGACCGGCGCCTTGTTCGTAGCCGCGACGATGTCCGGTGCGCTCGCCGCTGGCGCCGATGCTGGTCCTTGGCGTGCGCTGGGAGAAACACTGGGCGCCGCGTATCAAGTCGCGGATGATTTGCTCGACGCGGTTCAGGCCAGTGAGTCCGATAAGCCGCTTGGCCAAGATGCGCTCCTGGATCGGCCAAGCGCCGTCGCAAAGCATGGCATCAAGGGCGCGCTTGCGCAGCTCAATGCGCTGGTTGAGCAAGCTGTCGAGTCGGTGCCGCCATGCGAAGGCGCACACGATATGCGCGCGCTCGTGCGCCTGACTGCGATGCGCTTGGCGCCGAAGCAGCTGGCCCGCAGCGCCGCTTAAGCGGCCGATGCCAAGCCTTCGCGCAACTTGGATCCGTTGGCGAAACGCGCTGCTGGCAAATCCCAAATTCCAGCGTTTTGCCGCTGATTTTCCGCTTACGCGAGGGATTGCGCACGAGCGTACAGATGCGCTGTTCGATCTGGTTGCCGGCTTTGTGTATTCGCAGGTTCTGCATGCTTGTATCGAACTTGACGTGTTCAAACGTCTCCAGTCCGGGCCGCTAGATGCGGCTCAGCTAGCCGCTGCGACGAACGTTCCCGGACCTTCGATCGTGCGTTTGCTAGAGGCCGCCGCCGCGCTTGATCTGGTGGAGCGAGTTGGCTCGCGCTTCGCATTGGGGGCCCAGGGCGCGGCACTGCTCGGCAATGCCGGCCTTGCCGACATGATTCGTCACCATGGACGCCTCTATGCCGATTTAGCTGATCCGGTTGGCTTACTGCGTCGTGGGCGCGGGGAAGAGCTTGCTGGGTATTGGCCGTACGCGACTTCGGCGCAGCCGAGCGACGTTGGCGACGATGCGGTGTCCGCCTATTCGGCGCTTATGGGTGCAACTCAGCCGGCAGTCGCGGCTGATATCCTCGGCGCGTATTCTATGCGGCGCCACCGCGTGGTTATGGATGTGGGTGGCGGCGAGGGCGCTTTCTTGGCCGCTGTCGGCACGCGCTGGCCACACCTTGCGCTTCGCTTGTTCGATCTGCCCGCGGTGGCTACCCGCGCGCGTGAGCGCGTGCCGCATGCGACCCTGTTTGAAGGTGATTTCCTGGCTGATCCACTGCCTGAAGGCGCGGACCTCATTACGCTCATTCGCATCTTGCACGACCACGACGATGACGGCGTGGTGCGCATTCTAGGGGCGGCGCGGGCGGCGCTGGCGCAGGGCGGGAGGTTGCTGATCGCCGAGCCCATGTCCGCCGCACCGGGCCGGGACCGCGTCGGCGGCGCCTATTTCGGCCTCTATTTGCTGGCGATGGGCCGCGGCCAGGCGCGCACGCCAAGCCTGCTGACCGCTCGGCTGAAAGAAGCGGGATTCCGAAGCGTAAGAATGCTGCGGGTGCGAACCCCAGCGCTCCTCCGCATCCTCGTCGCCGAAGTTTGAGGCCGCCAAATATTCCCTCGTCGAGCGTCGAGATTGATTGACACGTAAAAGCGTCAACGTAAGCTTACACATATTGACGTGGCAGGGGTCGCGTCGCGGGAGAGCTTCGTTGGACACTGTCGCCGTCGTTCTGGAAGGGCCTGAGAAGATCGCGGTGCGGAGCCTCGACCTTAATCCAGTGCGCGAAGACGACATCGTCGTTGAAGTGTCGTGGAGCGGGATCAGCACCGGCACCGAGCGGCTCCTTTGGTCTGGCCGCATGCCGCAGTTTCCCGGCATGGGCTATCCGCTGGTTCCTGGATATGAATCCGTCGGGCGCGTTATTGCCGCTGGCGCAAATGCGCAGCATCGGCTGGGCGAATACGTCTTCTTGCCGGGCGCTACGTGTTACAAAGATGCGCGTGGTTTGTTCGGTGGCGCAGCGCGCACATTGATCGCGCCAAGTGCGCGGGCCATCCAGATTCAAGAGCGGCTCGGCGCGCGCGGCGTATTGCTTGCGCTGGCAGCCACGGCGCATCACGCAATTGCTGGCGGTGCGCCGCCAGAACTCATCATCGGACACGGGGTTCTCGGCCGCCTGTTGGCGCGAATCACAATCGGCCTGGGCGCGCCGGCGCCGACGGTTTGGGAAGTGAACCCGGTTCGCCGCGCTGGTTCGTTTGGCTATCCGGTCCTCGATCCAGATGAAGATCCGCGTAAGGATTACGCCACCATCGTGGACGCGAGCGGCGCGGGCGCGCTGCTCGATACGTTCGTGAAGCGCCTCGCTAAAGGCGGCGAGATCGTCCTGGCCGGCTTCTACGAAGAGCGGCTCTCCTTCGATTTCGTGCCGACATTCATGCGCGAAGCGCGCTTCCGCGTTGCAGCGGAATGGAAGCCAGAAGATCTGCAAGCCACCCAAGCGCTGATGCGCTTTGGTCGGCTGTCGCTGGATGAATTGATCACGCACGAGCATGTGCCGGAGCAGGCGGAAGACGCTTACGCGACCGCTTTTACCGATAGCGCGTGCCTCAAAATGGTTTTGGACTGGAGAGAATGCGCATGAGCGTAACTTTGCTCGACAATCGCGCCCTCCGCGCCGAAGCCGCCATAGAGCCCGATCCTGTTCCGACAGGTGAGGTGACCAAAGAAACGCAGATCATCGCGATCTACGGCAAAGGGGGCAGCGGCAAGAGCTTCGCGCTCGCCAATCTGAGTTATATGATGGCGCAGCAGGGCAAGCGTGTTTTGCTCATCGGCTGCGATCCGAAATCTGACACCACGTCTCTGCTGTTCGGCGGTAAGGCGTGCCCGACAATCATCGAAACCTCGTCGCGCAAGAAGGCGGCGGGTGATGAAGTGCGCATCGAGGATGTGTGCTTCCAGCGCGATGGCGTGTTCGCCATGGAGCTTGGGGGACCGGAGGTCGGACGTGGCTGCGGCGGACGCGGCATCATCCACGGCTTCGAATTGCTTGAGAAGCTCGGCTTCCATGATTGGGGCTTCGACTACGTTTTGCTCGACTTCCTCGGCGACGTCGTCTGCGGTGGCTTCGGCCTGCCGATTGCGCGCGACATGTGCCAGAAGGTTATCGTCGTCGGCTCGAACGATCTGCAATCACTTTACGTCGCCAACAATGTCTGCTCGGCGGTGGAATATTTCCGCAAGCTTGGCGGCAATGTCGGCGTCGCCGGCATGCTCATCAATAAAGACGATGGCACCGGCGAAGCGGCAGCATTCGCGGCAGCGGTTGGCATCCCGGTTCTGTGCGCCATTCCGGCGGACGAGGACATTCGCCGCAAGTCGGCAAACTATCAGATCATTGGAACGCCGGGCGATCGCTGGGGCCCCATGTTTGAGGGCCTCGCCGCCAACGTCGCGACGGCGCCGCCGGTGCGGCCTGCACCGCTGACGCAAGATCAACTGCTTGGCTTGTTCAAGTCTGATCAGGTTGGCGGCGGCGTGGTGCTCATGCCGGCGACACAGGCCGACATGCGCGGCGCCACATACGTCGAAAAGCCCACCCTCGAAGTGATTTACGACGCAGTATGAGCGAACGCATCTCCTCCGAAGCGACCTACGACGCCGTCAGCGGCGCCGAGGAAAGCGTTGGCGTGGCCGCGATCAGCGAAGGCGCTGGCTGCCACGCTGGCGTTGCGGAATTGCAGAAAGCGGCTGCGAGCGCTGGCAAATCGGAGGTGCTCGAGCGCTATGCGCAGGACTATCCGAAAGGTCCGCACGATCAGCCGCAGAGTATGTGCCCGGCGTTCGGCAGTTTGCGAGTTGGTCTGCGGATGCGCCGCACGGCGACGATTCTCTCCGGTTCGGCCTGCTGCGTGTACGGGCTGACGTTTACGTCGCACTTCTACGGCGCACGCCGCACCGTCGGCTACGTGCCGTTCAATTCGGAGACGCTCGTCACCGGAAAATTGTTCGAGGACATCCGCGAAGCTGTGTTCAAGCTCGCCGATCCAGAGCACTACGACACAATCATCATCACCAATCTTTGTGTGCCCACGGCCTCCGGCGTGCCGCTGCAGCTGCTGCCGAAAGAGATTAACGGCGTTCGCATCATCGGCATTGACGTGCCAGGCTTTGGCATTCCGACACATGCGGAAGCTAAGGACGTACTCGCTGGCGCGATGCTGAAATACGCGCGCAACGAAGCCGAGCTTGGTCCGGTTGCGGCGCCGCGTGAGCGCTCAGCACTTCCAAGCATTACGCTACTCGGCGAGATGTTTCCGGCCGATCCGGTTGGCATCGGCATGATGCTGGAGCCGATGGGCTTGGCTGCTGGGCCGGTTGTGCCGACGCGCGAGTGGCGCGAACTCTACAGCGCGCTTGATTGCGCGGCGGTGGCGGCGATCCATCCCTTCTACACAGCGTCGGTCCGCGAATTTGAAGCGGCGGGGCGTAAAGTCGTGGGCTCGGCGCCGGTCGGCCGCGACGGCACGGCGGCGTGGCTCGATGCAATTGGCGCCGCCTGTGGCATTGCCCAGGACAAGATCGACGCATCGAAAAATAAGTGGCTGCCGGCGATTGCTGGCGCTCTCTCTGGCTCGCCGATCAAAGGGCGCGTGACAGTCTCGGGCTATGAGGGCTCAGAGCTGCTTGTCGCGCGGTTGCTGATCGAGAGCGGCGCTGATGTTCCGTATGTCGGTACGGCCTGTCCGCGCACGCAATGGTCCGATCCTGATCGTGCCTGGCTCGAAGCCAAGGGCGTTCGCATCCAGTATCGCGCGTCGCTTGAGCAGGACATCGCGGCGATTGCAGAGTTCGGCCCTGATCTGGCGATCGGCACGACGCCGGTTGTGCAGCACGCCAAAGAGCACTCGATCCCAGGGCTCTATTTCACCAATCTCATTTCGGCGCGGCCGCTCATGGGGCCAGCTGGCGCTGGTTCTTTGGCAACGGTGATCAATTCCGCGCTCGCCAACAAAGAGCGCTTCGGGCGCATGACGGAATTCTTCGAAGGCGTCGGCGCGGGTCACACGGCTGGCGTCTGGGAAGAGACGCCGCAGGATCGCCCCGAGTTCAAAGCTCGCTATGCCGCGAAAATGCAAGCCGCGCGCGCTGCAGAAGAGGCGGTGGGCACATGACGCTCATCCTCGATCACGATCGCGCCGGCGGATATTGGGGCGCCGTGTACGCCTTCACCGCGGTGAAGGGCCTGCAAGTCATCATCGATGGCCCGGTTGGTTGCGAGAATCTGCCGGTGACGTCGGTGTTGCATTACACCGATGGTTTGCCGCCGCACGAGTTGCCGATTGTCGTCACCGGGCTCGGCGAAGATGAACTCGGCAAGACCGGCACTGAAGGCGCGATGAAGCGGGCATGGCAAACGCTCGACCACGATTTGCCCGCCGTTGTCGTCACCGGATCGATCGCCGAGATGATCGGCGGCGGTGTGACGCCGGAAGGCACCAACATTCAGCGCTTCCTGCCGCGCACGATCGATGAAGATCAATGGCAGAGCGCCAATCGCGCGTTGACTTGGCTCTGGACGCAGTTCGGCACGAAGAAAGTGCCGAAGCTGAAGGCGCGCAAAGACGGCGAGAAGCCGAAGGTCAATATCATTGGGCCGATGTACGGCATGTTCAACATGCCGTCCGATCTGGCTGAGATCCGTCGCTTGATTGAGGGCGTTGGCGCCGAAGTGAACATGGTCTTCCCGCTGGGCAGCCATCTCGCTGACATAAAGAAGCTGCCGCTGGCGGAAGTTAACGTCTGCATGTACCGCGAATTCGGCCGCCAATTGTGCGAGACGCTGGAGCGGCCGTACCTGCAGGCGCCGATCGGGCTCGACTCGACCACAAAATTCCTGCGCAAGCTTGGTGAACTCACCGGCCTTGATCCCGAACCGTTTATCGAGCGCGAGAAGCACACCACGATCAAGCCGATCTGGGATCTGTGGCGCTCAGTCACGCAAGACTTCTTCGGCACCGCGAGCTTCGCGATCGTCGCGAACGAGACGTACGCGCGCGGTGTGCGCAACTTTCTCGAGAATGACCTTGGCCTGCCGTGCACGTTCGCGTTTTCGCGCACGGCGGGGCTGAAGCCCGACAATGCCGCCGTTCGCGAAGCTATCCGCACGACGCCGCCGCTGGTGATGTTCGGCAGCGTCAACGAGCGCATGTATATGGCTGAAGTCGGCTCGCGCGCCTGCTACATCCCGGCGTCGTTTCCCGGCGCAGTCATCCGGCGCCACACCGGCACGCCGTTCATGGGCTACGCGGGCGCGACCTACCTCGTTCAGGAAGTCTGTAACGCGTTGTTCGACGCGCTCTTCCATATCATTCCGCTCGGTACGCAGCTCGACAAGGTCGACCCGACGCCGGCGCGCGCACACACCGAGATCATGTGGGACGACGCCGCTAAGGCCGCGTTCGACAAGATCATCGATGCGCAACCTGTTCTCGTTCGCATTTCTGCGGCCAAGCGTCTGCGCGACGCGGCTGAGCGCCTGGCGCGCACGGAAGGTGCGGACCGCGTGACGCCGACGCGTCTGATGCGCGCGCACGCCAACGTTTTCGAAGGGCAATCCGCATGACGCGAACGCCGCAACACGCATGGGGTGCGCGCCTTCGGGCACGTTCGAGGGCGTGAGAAACAGAATTGGGTTTGGTTTTGCCGCGCCAAGCCACTTGTCGTTCTGGAAACAGCGCGACCGATACAGACCGTATCTCCACGGTCGCGGCTTTTCCGGCAAATGGAGAACCGGAGTAAGTAAATGTCAGAAAGAGACGCCCGAACAGGGTCACTATCAGGTCTGACAGAGGCGGAGGCGAAGGAGTTTCACCGTGTTTTCATGGGAAGCTTCATCCTTTTCACTCTGATCGCCATCGTCGCTCACATCCTCGTTTGGATGTGGCGCCCATGGCTCCCAGGCCCCGGCGGTTACGCCGAACTACAAGACGGCATCCAAATGGCCAGCCTCACGGCTTCGGCTTTCTTCGGATAGAGGGAGACTGAATCATGTGGCGAATTTGGCTGCTTTTTGATCCACGGCGCGTTCTGATCGGGTTGTTTGTCTTCCTGTTCACGCTCGCACTGTTGATCCACTTCATCTTGCTCAGCACCGACCGCTTCAACTGGATCGAAGGCCCAGGCGCAAACGCGCCGACGGCTCAGATCGAGCAAAGCCTCGGGTAACCGGCGAGACGCGACGGGCGCGATCGATCTGATCGGTCGCGCTCGTTGCACCACTTAACTTTTCAATTGACGGCGACGACTTTAGCGCCTGCCGACGGAGCAAGAGGCTATGGCCCTCCTAAGCTTTGAAAGAAAATACCGTGTACGCGGCGGCACGCTGGTCGGCGGGGATCTGTTCGACTTCTGGGTCGGGCCGTTCTACGTCGGCTTCTTTGGCGTCACGTCGATCTTTTTCTCGGTGCTGGGTACGGCGCTGATCGTCTACGGCGCTGCGATGGGGCCAACATGGAATGTGTGGCTCATCAGCATTAATCCGCCGGACGCAAGTTATGGCCTTGGCCTAGCGCCGCTCAAAGAGGGCGGCTTATGGCAGGTGGTAACCATCTGCGCGATCGGCGCCTTCGTGTCTTGGGCGCTCCGCGAAGTTGAGATCGCGCGAAAGCTCGGCATCGGCCTGCATGTGCCGGTGGCGTTCGCATTCGCGATTGGCGCCTATGTGACGCTAACCGTGATCCGGCCCGTTCTGCTCGGCGCATGGGCCAACGGATTCCCGTACGGGATCTACAGTCACTTGGATTGGGTTTCCAATACCGGCTATCAGTACCTGAACTTCCACTACAATCCGGCGCACATGATTGCGGTGTCGTTCTTCTTCGTCACCTGCTTTGCGCTCGCGCTGCACGGCTCGTTGGTGCTGTCGGCGACCAATCCCGGCAGAGGGGGAGAAGTCAAATCGCCTGAGCACGAAGATACGTTCTTTCGCGATGTGCTCGGGTATTCGATCGGGACGCTTGGCATCCACCGGTTAGGTTTGTTCTTAGCTCTAGCCGCCGTGTTCTTTAGCGCGGTGTGCATGATCATCAGCGGCCCGTTCTGGACGCTCGGCTGGCCCGAGTGGTGGAATTGGTGGCTCAACCTGCCAATTTGGGGCTCGGACGTGGGAGTGGCGCCATGACCGCCTATCAAAATATCTTCACGCAGGTTCAGGTGCGTGGGCCATACGAAGTGGGCGTTCCGCTTCCGGTGGGCGACCAGACGCGATCGGGCGATCCCGTTTTCGTCCGAATGTTCGGCTGGATCGGCAACGCGCAGCTTGGGCCAATTTATCTTGGCTGGACGGGCGTTGCCTCGCTCTTCTGCGGGTTTATTGCGATCGAAATCATCGGGCTCAATATGTGGGCTTCGGTGGGATGGGATCCTATCGAGTTCGTGCGCCAGCTGCCATGGCTCGCGCTTGAGCCGCCGCCGCCAGAGCAGGGGCTGAACATCATGCCGCCGCTTCAGCAAGGCGGCTGGTGGTTGATGGCCGGCTTCTTTCTGACGACGTCGATCATCCTGTGGTGGATACGCACCTACAATCGCGCGCGCTCACTTGGCCTCGGCACCCATGTGGCCTGGGCGTTCGCATCGGCGATCTTCCTTTACTTGGTGCTTGGCTTTATTCGCCCGATCCTGATGGGCAGCTGGAGCGAAGCGGTGCCGTTCGGCATCTTCCCGCACCTGGATTGGACCGGCGCCTTCTCGATCACCTACGGAAACCTCTTCTACAATCCGTTCCACGCGCTCTCGATCGCTTTCCTTTATGGATCGGCGCTTCTGTTCGCGATGCACGGGGCGACTATTCTGGCGGTTAGCCGTTACGGCGGCGAGCGCGAGATTGAGCAGATTACTGATCGCGGCACCGCGTCAGAACGCGCAGCTTTGTTCTGGCGCTGGACCATGGGCTTTAACGCCTCAATGGAATCCATCCACCGCTGGGCTTGGTGGTTTGCAGTGTTGTGCACGCTCACGGGCGGCATCGGCATCCTGCTGACTGGCACGGCTGTCGATAACTGGTACCTCTGGGCGGTCGAGCATAATTTTGCGCCGGGCTATGACGTCAGTGCTGGTTATGTTGGCCCGCCGCTGCCGTTGCCAGGTGATGTCCCGCTGCCGGCTGATGCTGGCGCTCTGACACCAGCGCCTGCGGATGGCTCGATCATCCCGACGCCAGGCGTGAGCGTTCCGGAAGGCGGCTTGCCAATTGAAGGCACGGCGCCGACGACCTCGCCAGATCAGCTGCCACCGCCGTCCGACCAGACGCCGAACAACTGATGTGAACTAAGCGCGGCCGAGGCGCTTGCCTCGGCCGCGCATGACGAAACCAAGAGTGAGCAGCACGATGAACTACGAGACCTTCTTCCAAGACCAACTCGACGCACTTCGCCAAGAAGGCCGCTATCGTGTTTTTGCTGATCTCGAACGTAAGGCGGGCAACTTTCCGCGCGCGATGCGTTACACCGAAGCCGGCGCGGCAGAGGTTACAGTTTGGTGCTCCAACGATTACCTCGGCATGGGCCAGCACCCCAAGGTGGTCGCCGCGATGCACGAAGCGCTCGATCGCTGCGGCGCAGGCGCGGGAGGCACGCGCAATATTTCTGGCACCAACCATTATCACGTGTTGTTGGAGCAGGAGCTCGCCGATCTCCACCAGAAGGAATCGGCGCTTTTGTTTACATCCGGCTATGTCTCGAACTGGGCGGCGCTCAGCACGCTCGCGTCGAAACTGCCAAACTGTGTGGTTCTATCCGATGCTGGCAACCATGCTTCAATGATCGAAGGCATTCGCCACAGCCGTGCCGAATGCATCGTCTTCAATCACAACGATCCAGAGGATCTTGATCGCAAGCTCGCGGCAATTGATCCATCGCGTCCGAAACTGGTGGCGTTCGAGTCCGTTTACTCCATGGACGGTGACATCGCGCCCATCGCGGCGATCTGCGACGTCGCCGAGAAGCATAACGCCATGACATACCTCGACGAGGTCCATGGCGTTGGCCTCTATGGCCCGCGCGGCGGCGGTGTTGCTGAGCGGGAAGGTCTGATGCATCGGTTGACGGTCATTGAAGGCACCCTTGGCAAAGCCTTCGGCGTGTTCGGCGGCTACATCACTGCATCGGAAGCGCTCTGTGACTTTATTCGTAGCTTTGCTTCCGGCTTCATTTTCACAACTTCGCTGCCGCCGGCGGTCGCCGCTGGCGCGCTTGCCAGCATCAAGCATCTGAAGGCGAGCCAGATCGAGCGCATGCGCCATCAAGAGCGCGTCGCCAAAGTGCGTCGTAAGCTCGAGGCGCTCGGCATTCCGTGCATGGAAAACCCGAGCCACATCATTCCGGTGATGGTGAAGGATCCGGTGAAGTGCAAACAGATCAGCGATTGGCTGTTGGACCAGTACGGGATCTATATTCAGCCCATCAATTATCCGACTGTCCCACGCGGTACCGAACGTCTGCGTATCACGCCATCACCCCTGCACACTGATGCGGACATCGATCACCTGGTGACGGCTTTGTCCGAGCTTTGGGCGCAGTGCGCGCTTAGTCGCTCTGTCGCTGCCGCATGAGGCTAACGCACGCCACTCGAGCGCGCGTTGCGGAAGCGGCGCCAGAACCGCTCATTATCCCTGGCATTGCCGAGGATGGGTCGCTCTATCCGCTTGAGAAGATGGAAGCGCACCGCACCGGTGCGCTTCACTTGGCGGTGTCCGTCTTCATTATGTCTGGCGATGCCCTGCTATTGCAGCAACGTGCCGCTGGTAAGTATCATTGCGGTGGGCTTTGGGCGAATACGTGCTGCTCTCACCCCGCCTGGGGCGAGACGCCGGCCGCAAGCGCACATCGGCGGTTGCAAGAGGAGTTGGGGCTCAGTGTCCGCCTCCAGGCCTGCAACGTTCTCGATTATGCGGCGGACGTGACCAACGGCTTGCATGAGCACGAACGCGTTCACATTTTCCGGGGCGAAGCGGATGCCCACACGCTGCGTCTCGCCCCCGATCCGGACGAGGTCAGCGCTGTGCGCTGGATGACCCGTCCTGAAATGCAACATGCTCTGCGGACAGCGCCGCACATATTCGCGCCTTGGTTCAAAATATATCTTGAGCGCTGGGACGAGCTCGGCCTTTAACCGAGTGGCGCGTTGCGCTCTTCCGGCTTCGATCCGGCCCAACCCCAAAGCAGCGCGTTTGGCGGCGGTATAAACAAGAACACATGCTCAATCACGCCTAGCACTGTCAGCGACAGCACAAGCGAAAACCCAGTGAGCGTGAAGGTTGAAACATCAGGCGCATATGCAATCGTGCCGAGTGCCCAAGCCAACGCCGCTCCGCCCGCCAACGAAAGCGGGAAGAGGGCATTCATGCGCCGGTTACGGAAGTAGCTCTTCAGGTGCGTGAGATGCGGCGGCAGCATCTCCTCGGCGCGGTAAGGCGCGCCGAGGAACAGATTGAATTTCGCGCTCAGGCGCAACGCCCACAGAACCAAGAATGTGATGGCGCCGATCTGGTTTGGTTGGCCCCAGGTCAGTGCGACGATCGCCGCGGCCGTCAAGGCGAGCGCGACTTCGTGATGGATGATGGTGGCGGTCGCGAGCGAGAAACGGCGCCAACCCGTCGTTCCGGCCGGCAAGGGCTGCCGGCGTGGTCCGGTGATGAACCCCATCAGGAAGCTCATCTCGTGCCAGCCCCATATGGCGATCGCCGCAGCGAAGGCGATGTAGGCGCTAGCGATTGTTTCTTGTGCCGCGGTGACGAAAAGCGCGATCAGTGCGCCGATGGCGATGATGGTCGTCGCCGCAAAACTCCAGCCGAACGTCTCGCGCGGGCGCCGATCCAGCCAGAGGATCGCGCCGGTGGAAAACCACCAGACAAAGGCTGCAAAGAGCAGCGGCGAGGCGATCGCGGCGAAGGTCATGGGAAGCGCTTGCTCACCAGGCCGGAGCCATGCGGACCTCACGCGGCGTTTCGTGTTCGATGACCGGGTGCATGAAAAGGCTGATCGCAGTCACCGCCAGCTGTGCGCCTAGCCCAATCTTGCGCAGGCCAGCAAACGCGCCGCCCCGCGCGGCGTTCGCGCTCATCGCGTCGGCCAGCTGGCGCAGGCGTTCCATGTTGGCGCGGAATTTCGGGCTGTCTGTGTCCAACGTGAACGGGAAGACCTGCTTGGTGATTTCAGAGCAGATGCGGAAGACGCGATAGTCATAATCCGTAGGGTCCACGCCGAGCGCGCGATGGAAGGCTGGGCGCGCATGATCGCGCACGTACATCGTCGCATAGACGGCATTGAGGAAGAAGCGGATCCAGAAGCGATTGCCGCCGGTCAAAAGCTTGGGGTCGTTGCGCATCAGCACGGCGAACGCTTCGCCGTGGCGGAACTCGTCGTTGCACCACTCCTTGAACCAATTGAAGATTGGGTGGAAGCGGCGTTCCGGATTGCGCTCCAATTCGCGGAAGATAGTGATGTAACGCGAATAGCCGATCTTTTCGGACAGGTAGGTCGCGTAGAAAATGAACTTCGGCTTGAAGAAGGTGTACTTCTTGGTTTTCGTGAGAAAGCCAAGATCTACGCCGATGCCGTAATCTTTGAGCGCTTCATTGATGAAGCCGGCGTGGCGCGACTCGTCGCGGCTCATATATTTGAAGAGTGCCCGGATGTCGGGGTTCTTCGAGCGCTTGGCGATTTCGGCATAGAGCACGCAGCCTGAAAACTCGGCGGTGATCGAGCTGACGAGGAAGTCGACCCATTCCTTCCGAAGCTCCGGCTCTAGATCTTCCAAAGCGTTGGTGAACGCCTCAGTGCGCTTGAAGTGGTTGCGGTTTGGATCGGCGGCGAGCTCTGCGATCAGCGCATCCCATTCACGGCGCACCGGTGTCACATCGATGCGATCCATCGCCTCGAAATCGGTGGTGTAGAAGCGCGGGCTCAGCACCGTGTCTTCCTGCGCGATACGCGTTGTCTCGTTGATAGTCCGAGGCGCGTCGAGGGTGGCGGTGGTCACAGTATTCTCCTGGGCGAAAAGCTTACTTCATAAAGTTCAGTGAGTTCGAAGCGTGCGGTGAGCTTGGTCCATTGTCGCTCTAGCCATCCGGCGCGCTCTACGGTGGCGGGACGCCGAAGAGTGAGCCGCTCGCCGAAGCCGACACGGATCGGCGCGCCATGGACCTTCACCCGGTCGCCCGGCCGCAGATCGGACTCATCGTCGAGCTCCACATGAGCGTGCAGATGATCCTCGCTATGCTCGATCTCGATCGTGCATTGCGTCGCGTGCGATTGGCGGGTGAAGGGCGTGATCATGACGCGCTCGTTGAGGCATTGGTAAGCAGTTGCGCGAAAGCGGCGCGGTTGTCGCCTCCAAATGCGCCAAGCTCGATTTGCCGGCCGGTGGCGAGATCCTCCAGCGAGAGGCGTCCATTGGGCCATTGGGCGAGGCGGAAGGCTGGCTCCTGGCCGATGCCGCGTGACCGGCGATCCCGCGCCATGCCGCGCATCACACCTCGAATAAAACCGTTTGTGCCTGGCTCCGCGACAAACAGGACTTGCGTCCCGGTTGCGTCACGGACTTCGACGGAGCCGTTTGGCATGTCGAAGAAGGTCAGATCGCGTGCCGCGAGCGGCGTCACACTCTCCGAGAGCGTCGCTTCCGGCGCATTCACTTTCGCATAGCGCGCTGCGGCCGCAGCGGTGATCGATCCTGCGATGAGCACCGCAGCTGCGATCAGAGCGAAGCGTGGAAAGGGTTCGGTGTCGATGTTGCTCATCTGTCTTTCCTCAGGCCGGGCTCAGCACTGCTTCAGGGGCCGCTGCTGGCTCGGATGTTTGGACCGGGGCGATTATCGCGCCGCGTTCGCCGTGCGCAGCTTTCAGGGCGTCCGCGAGACGCGCCGCGACCACCGAAGCATTTACGACCGCACGCATTGTCGGTTCCGGCCGCGCCAGCTTCCACGGCCGCGCATGCGGCCAGAGCAGGAAATATGCGATCTTATTCGGTTGAGTGAGCGTCAGAGCGATGTCGCCGGTTTTGTCGCTGAAGCCTTTGAGAGCTGCGTTCTCGATAATCGTGAACGGAATGTTGATGGCCTTGGGCAGCGCGACGCCGAAGCGCAATACGATCCGCTTGGTGGTGATCGTGTAGACGCTGGTGCGTGCCGTTAGGATCGCCAAGCCGCAGAGCAGTGTCACGGCGGCTATTGCGATCGGCGCGACGTGGAGCGCCGATTGGACTGAGGCGACAAACGTTGCTCCCTCAAGCGCAGTTGCAATGCCGCGCCACGCCATCAGCACGCCGAAGTACGCCGAGACCGAGCGCACGTGAAATGCACGTTGCGCCAACGGCCACCAGCCCGGAGCGCCCTGCCAGAGCAGACGCTCGCCTGCCGGGAGCTCCCCTGGCAATCCGCGAACGGGTTCGAAATCATGCTCGCTCATAGCCAAGGCTCCGCGCGGGCTGGTGTTGCGTATAGCATGCCGCCCCCAACATACGCGCTGACGCGCTCTTCCTCGTCCCGGGTGATCTGGTCCGGATTGGCCAAACTCGGTGCGCCGGCGAATTGCGAGGCGAGCAACGCATCGACCTTCACGCGCTTGCGACCGCGCTGAATGACTGCCATCGGCATCGGAATGAGAACGCGCTTGTCCGAGGCCGGCAGCGCCATTTCAAGATAGCGGATTAGATACTCGGAACGATCGACCCAGACATCTTTGATCGTGCCGGCCACGGCATTGTCCGCGCCGATCACTGGCATGCCGCGCGGATCGGGATCGCGTTTGTCGAGGTAGAAGTCTTCAGCAACACGCAGCGGCACGATGCGCGGCGCGCCGTGCATCATGAGATCCGGGGTTTTCGACCGTTGCGCATAGGCGCCAGGGCCAACACCAGCCTGCAGCGGATCGCCTTCCGGCTCCAACGGCGACCCCGCCCAAGGTGCGGTGCGGCGCGCTTTAATGTCGGCAGAGTCGCGATCCTTGATCGGTGTTGTGACGGTGCCGCCATTGTGCGGCAGGCGAAACACTTTCGGCTGCGCGGTGAAAAGCAAACCCCCGAGAGGCTCGTGCCGGCCGCTGACGTCGTCCTCGAGAGGATAACCTTCGCGACGATCTTCGCGACGCAAATACGCAACCAGGCCGAAGAAGAGAAGGAAGAATGCGTAGAGCACCCACTCCGTCACATCGAGGCCCCCATTATAGACTTGGTCCATTGCCGTTACTCCTGGCGGGATCAGGTGGGAAATTCGGCCATGCCGAATTTAGTCGTAGAAGTTTGAGGGTGCTGAGACGCGTGCCGTGCAAGCGGGCCAATCGCGATCAGCGCAGCGAAGAGCAGTCCAATTTCGAGGTGATAGACGAAACCGTATCCGGTCGCGGGCCCGGCCAGCGCCGGACCGAGCGCGCCGCTTTCGGCGAGGCCCCCAACCACATCGCGTAGCGCACCACCGACGGCGATGCCGACACCGGCGGCAGTTGCTTGCACCGCGCCCCATGCGCCGAGCGCGAGGCCCGATTGACCGTCACGCGATAGCGCCATCGCCGCCGTCAATGTGCCAACAGCGAAGAGGCCGCCACCGAAGCCGATACCGGCGACGCCAACACAGAACATCGGCGCCGAATTCAGCGGCGCAGCGAAAATAACCAAAGAGAACGCGACGACGCCGAACAGCGCGCCATAGCCGGCTAAGCGATGACACTCGTCGCCCTCGCCTAAGCGGTGCGCCGCGAGAGCAAATCCCGAAAGCGCGCCCCAGGCCCAGAGCGCGGTGAGCGCGGTTGTCTCGCCAACAGAAAGTCCCAGCACCTGCGCGCCGTACGGCTCCAGCAAGACATCCTGCATGCTGAAGGCGGCGGCGCCGAAGCCGACTGCGTAAAGGAGCCGGCTCGTGCGCCCGCCTGCCATCAGCGCGCGCCAATGCTCCTTGAACGGGGCGTGGTCGCGGTCAGGGGAGGTCAGAGCCGCGTTTCGCACTTCTTGTTTCCATAGTGCGACGCAATTCAGGACCATTGTAATGACAGCCGCGCCTTGAATTACTTGGATCAGGCGCAGCGCACTGAAGTCGGCGAGCAGCAAGCCGAAGAACAGCGCGCTGATCAGCATGCCGGCCAGCAACATCACATAAAGCAATGCGACAACGCGTGGCCGGGCGTCAGGTGGCGCGAGATCGGTCGCGAGCGCGAGGCCCGCGGTCTGCGTCGTGTGCATACCGATGCCGACCAGTAGGAACGCCAGCGCGGCGGCCACTTCGCCGACCACGATCGGCCCGTGCGTATCGCCAGATAGGATGAGCAGCGCGAACGGCATGATGGCGAAGCCGCCAAACTGCAGCATCGAACCAAACCAGATGTAGGGTCCGCGCCGCCAACCCAGCACCGAGCGGTGGGTGTCGGATTTGAAGCCGATCAGCGCACGCAGCGGTGCGAACACGAGCGGCAGCGACACCATCAAGGCGACGACCCAGCCCGATATGCCGAGTTCCACGATCATGACGCGGTTAAGAGTGCCGGTGAGCAGCACCGCGGCCATGCCAACAGAGACTTGGAATAGGCCCAAGCGCAGCAGCTGGCCAAGCGGCAGCTCCGTTGTTGCCGAGTCTGCAAACGGAAGCAGCTGCGCCAAAAATTGGCGCCACGTCATCGGTTGGGGGCGAGCGCCTTCGCTCATGCGCGCACCAACTCCATGGCGTGAGACATATAGAAGCCGCTGCTGATGCGAGCATCACGCCCGATCTTCCAGCCTGCAAATGCGGACGAGGCGGCGATGCCACGGCGGATCGCTGCTTCGCTGACGGGCTCGATCGCAGGTGCGCGGTCCGCGCGTGGGAAGAGCTTTCCGGCGGCGTGCATGAGCGAGAGCGCAGGCGTCTGCGGCGCGAAGGTGAAGAGAATGGCGCGGTCCGTGCGGGCGGCGAAGGCGCCCAATACGCGCAAAATCTCGGCAGACGGGTAATGGATGAGCGAATCCATGGCGACGACATAGTCGGTGCGGCCAAACCGCGGATCGAACATATCGCCGACGCCGAAATCGATTGAGCCGGGCGCTACGTCCTTCGGGGCGCGCTCATTTGCGAGCTTGATGAGACTGGCGGAGACATCGACGCCGGTGACGCGGGCGCCGCGGCGCGCAGCGACGACAGATAGCGCGCCAGTCCCGCAACCCGCGTCGAACAGGCAGGTGCTGCGCATGTCCTGCGGCAGCCATGACAGCAGCGTATCGCGCATGCTGTCGCGCCCGGCGCGGACGGTGGCGCGGATGCGGCTGACAGGCGCATCTGATGTGAGCTGCGCCCACGCGTCGAGCGCTGTGCGGTCGAAGTAAGTTTCCAGTCGCCCGCGGCGTTCTTCGTAGGCGGCCGTCGGCCGTTGGGTATCGGTGATGCTCATTATTCAAAACCCAAGAAATCGAAGATGTCGCGGTCCTTCATCGGCACGCAATCATATTGCTTGTCGCCAACCAGCAGCGACGCGGCGAGGCGCATATATTCGAGCTTCACCGCTTCGAGCGCCGGCGTGGACTCCATCTCGAACAGCACCGACTTCTTCAAGCGGCTGCGGCGGATCTCGTCCAGGATTGGAAAGTGCGCGATCCGCTCAAGCCCCAGTGCAGCGTTATAGCGATCGACTTCATCCGTGCCTTCGCTGCGGTTCACGATGACGCCGCCGAGGCGAACGTCATAGTTTTTAGACTTAGCTTTGATGGCCGCGATGATGCGGTTCATGGCGAAGATCGAGTCAAAGTCGTTGGCCGTCACGATCAGCGCGCGTTCGGCGTGCTGGAGGGGCGCAGCGAAGCCGCCGCAGACCACGTCGCCCAGCACGTCGAAGATGACGATGTCGGTGTCTTCCAGCAGGTGATGCTCTTTGAGCAGCTTCACCGTCTGACCGACGACATAGCCTCCGCAGCCGGTGCCAGCAGGCGGGCCGCCCGCTTCGACGCACATAACGCCGTTATAGCCCTCATAAACGTAGTCTTCGGGCCGCAGCTCTTCTGAGTGAAACTCCACGCCTTCGAGCACGTCGATCACGGTCGGCACCAGCCGCTTGGTGAGCGTGAAGGTGCTGTCGTGCTTGGGGTCGCAGCCGATCTGCAGCACGCGCTTGCCGAGGTGCGAGAACGCGGCCGAGAGGTTTGACGAGGTCGTGCTCTTGCCGATGCCGCCTTTGCCATAAACCGCGAACACTTTGGCGCGCTCGATCTTCATGGTGGGATCCATGAGAACTTGAACGCTGCCTTCGCCGTCGGGGCGCTTGGGAAGGCCTCTGGGTAAATCGAGGGTGGTCATTATGCTCCTCACGCCGCGGGTGCGGCGATGCCTTCCAATTGATCTTCGAGTTCGTCACTGGCGTTGCGCAACGCATCGAGCGTCGCGGCGTCAGGGCGCCAGTACTGCCGTTCGTGTGCTTCGAGCAGGCGGTTGGCCATGCGCGCGGAAGCTTTTGGATTAAGCGCCGCCAAACGCCGGCGCATCGCATCGTCCAGCACGTAGGTTTCGCTGATGCGCTGATAGACCCACGGCTCAACTTGGCCGGTGGTCGCGGACCATCCCATCGTGTTGGTCACCTGCGCCTCGATCTGACGCACGCCTTCGTAGCCGTGCTTCAGCAGCCCCTCGTACCAACGCGGATTGAGTGTCCGGGTATGCGTTTCTAGTGAGACCTGCTCTGAGAGCGTGCGGACTTTGCCTTCGCCGTGTGTCTCGTCACCGATATAGACCGGCGTTGCAACTCCGCGCGCGCGCTGGACGGCGCGGCTGATACCGCCAAGTGTGTCGACGTAGTGGTCAATGCTGGTGACGCCGAGTTCCACCGACTCAAGGTTTTGGTACGTAAAGTCGACGCTCTTCAGGATGCTGCGCAACATCTTTGACTGACGCACAGCTGCGCCCGTCCGCCCATAGGCGAAGCATTTGCGGCTCTCGAACGCGTCGGCCAGCTCGTCTTCCTCGGACCAAACGCCGGAATCGATCAACTGATTGACGTTGGCACCGTAAGCGCCGTCCGCGTTTGAGAACACACGCAGAGCGGCGGTTTCTAGGTCGCAGCCATGGATCGCCTGAAGATCGAGTGCGTGCTTGCGGATATGGTTTTGCTCAAGCGGCTCGTCCGCTACTGCGGCAAGATATGCGGCCTCCGCGAGCATGCGCACTTGCAACGCCAGCAAATCACGGAAGATGCCGGAGAGTGTCATCACCACATCAATGCGGGGGCGATTCAACTCGGCGAGCGGGATCAACGCCGCGCCGCAAAGCCGACCATATGAGTCAAAACGCGGCCGCGCGCCCATCAGGGCCAGCGCTTGGGCAATCGGGCCGCCTTCGCTCTTCAAATTGTCAGAGCCCCACAGAACCATGGCGATGGATTCAGGATAGGCGCCGCTGCGCTTAGCATGCGCAGCCAGCAAGCGATTGGCTTGTAGCGCTCCATCATGGACTGCGAGTGCGCTCGGCAAGCGGAACGGGTCAAAGCCATGCATGTTGCGCCCGGTTGGGAGCACGGCGGGCGTGCGCACGAGATCGCCGCCCGGCGCGGGGCGGATGTAACGTGCATCGAGCGCGCGCAGAATTGCATCGAGCTCCGCGTCGCGGGCGAGCAATGCGTCGGTCGCCTGCAGCTCGCGCATCGCGTCGAGCAGGGCGCGGGATTTCTTACCAGCACGGCCCAGCGCGACTTCAGGCGACACGCCGGCGACCATGGCTTCGATCGCCGCGCGCGGTGGGGCGGCGCCCTTGCCCTCAGCGATCGCGAGCAGGAGGTCGGCGCGCTCGGCTGCGTCCGGCGGCACGCCGATCGTGTGCAGACCGCTCGGGATCAGGGCGTCTTCGATTTCGGTAACGCGCACCGTGAGAGCTGCTATCTCGGCATGGCTTTCGGCGGTCCATGCCGGGGAAGCTGGCGCCATCTCAAGACCAGACGCGGAGCTTTGGATGCTGGCAGCGAGCGTGTCGCGCTCGAGACGTGCCGCGCTATCCCAGCGGCTGATTAGCGCCTTCAGGTCTTGCAGGCTTTGATAGAGCCCTGATTTTGCGATTGGCGGCGTCAAATGGCTGATCAAAGTCGCGGAGGAACGGCGCTTGGCGATCATGCCCTCGGTCGGGTTGTTGCCGGCGTAGAGGTAGAAATTTGGCAGATCGCCGATGAGCCGATCAGGCCAATCGGCGCCGGTGAGGCCGACTTGCTTGCCCGGCATGAATTCGAGCGCGCCGTGGGTGCCGAAGTGCAGCACGGCGTTGGCGCCGAAATCTTCCCGCAGCCAGCGATAGAAGGCGGAGAAGGCGTGCGTCGGGGCAAAGCTCGCCTCGAACATCAGGCGCATCGGATCGCCCTCATAGCCGAAGCCCGGTTGCAGACCGACGAACACGTTGCCGAATTGTGCGCCCAACACGAAGATCGAGCGGCCATCGCTTAGTTGACGGCCAGGCGCCGGCCCCCATTGCGCTTCGATCTCGGCCAGATGCGGCTCGCGGCGCACGTGATCATCGGCGGGGATGCGTGTGTGGACGTTGGCGTCCGTTCCGTAGCGCTTGGAATTGCCTTCGAGCAGGCGGGTGCGGACTTCCTCCGCCGTGCGCGGCACTTCGACGTCGTAGCCGCCTGCCTTCAGCGCCTTCAGCGTGTTGTGCAGCGACGCGAATACCGAGAGGTAGGCGGCCGAGCCGACTGCGCCGGAGTTTGGCGGGAAGTTGAAGAGAACAATGCCGACCTTGCGGTTGCGGCGCGTGCTGCGGCGCAGCGAGACGAGCCGGCCCACGCGGGCCGCTAGCATGTCGGCGCGCTCTGGGCAGGCGCACATTTTCGACGCAACAGCTTGCGTCTCGAAGCGGCAACCTTTGCTGCAACCGGTGCAGGGCTCGCCAGAACCATCTGACCGGCCGCCGAACACGATCGGCGCGGTGGCGCCGTCAAGTTCAGGGATCGCAATCATGATCGTGGATTCGACAGGCGAGAGCCCGGTGCTGGATGCGCCCCAGCGCTCTAAAGTTTGGAACTCAAGCGGTTGCGCTGAGATGTAGGGCACGTCGAGCTTGGCCAAGATCTCTTCGGCCGCCGTTGCATCATTGTAGGCGGGGCCACCGACGAGCGAAAAGCCGGTGAGCGAGACAACCGCGTCCACAACAGGCGCGCCGTCTTCAAGAAAGTATTTTTCGATCGCGGGGCGCGCATCGAGGCCTGAGGCGAACGCAGGAATAACCTTAAAACCACGCGCTTCGAGCGCATCGATCACGCCATCATAGTGTCCAGCGTCGTTCGCCAGCACGTAAGAGCGCAGCACCAACACGCCGACAACGCCAGCCGTTGCTGAGGATTGCGGCAAGCTCTCAACAAGCTCGACGATTTTGGTCGCGGCGCGCGGGTGGTAGAGGCCGATCTCCGGGTATTCGCGCGGCGGGGCAGCGTTGATCTGTTCGCGCAGGACGCGCCGCTCGCCCTCGGCATAACGGCCGATCAGGAAGCGCACCATGTCGGCCACGTTCTCCGGCGAGCCGGAGAGCCAATATTGCATGGTGAGGAAGTAGGCGCGCAGATCCTGCGCCTTGCCTGGGATGTAGCGCAGAATTTTTGGCAAGCGGCGCAGCATCGCCATTTGGCCGGCGCCAGAGGAATTCGTCTTCGAGCCACGCAGTTTCTTCAGCCATGCCATCGGCCCGCTCTGCGAACCGTCCATGCGGAAGGGGCCGAGTTTGGTCAGCTTGATGATCTCGCTGGTCGACATGACGCAGATCATGGCGTCGCAAGCGTCGCGGCGGGCTTCCATCGCCGGCAGCACGGCTTGGATCTGATCTTCCATGAACAGCATCGTCGCGATGATGATGTCGGCTTTGCCGATGTCGGCGATGCAGTCCGCGAGCGCTTTGGAATTGTCGCCCCAATCGGTGGAGGCGTGCAGCTTCAGGGAAAGCCCCGGGATCTCGCTCGCCAATGCCTTCTCCGCACGGCGCACGACTCCGGCGAGGTGATTGTCTAGCGTGACAATCACGACGCGGACGGGAGGCGTCTCAGCGTGCGTAATGGCTTTTGGCGTCATATAAAGTTTCGATCTGAATGATGGCGAGGCCTTGTTCGGTGGCGAAGCGTTCGGCGTTGCGGCGGGCCTTGCCGCGTACGAAGAACGGAATTTTGGTGAGCTCTGCTTCGGCCTCCTTGGACCAGGTGATGTCGCTTGGCGCCGGCGCAGCAGCCGGCAGCGGCGCGGGTTGATGCGCGGCAAGGTGCGAGGGGCCGGCGGCATCGTTGAATTCGAAATCTTCGCGGAACATCGCGAGCAAGTGCTCTTCGAGGCCCATCACCAGAGGATGCACCCAGGTGTCGAAGAGCACGTTCGCGCCTTCGAAGCCCATCTGCGGTGAGAAGCGCGCTGGATAGTCTTGGACGTGCGCCGGCGCCGAGATCACGGCGCAGCCGATACCGAGGCGTTTGGCGATGTGGCGCTCCATCTGCGTGCCCAGCACCAGTTCGGGCTGAAGTTCGGCAATGGCTTGCTCGACTTCGAGGTAGTCGTCGGAGATGAGCGCGGTGAGGCCCAGTTTTTCAGCAGCGGCGCGGACCTCGCGCGCGAATTCGCGGGCGTAGGTGCCGAGCCCGACGACCTCAAAGCCCAGTTCTTCCGAGGCGACGCGGGCGGCGGCGATGGCGTGGGTGGCGTCTCCAAAGATGAAGACGCGCTTTCCGGTGAGATAGTTGGAATCGACCGAGCGCGACCACCAGGGCAGGCGCGCGTCGGCGTCGTTCAGCACCGGGGTTGGATCGATGCCAGTCAGCGCGGCGATCTCGTTGATGAAATCCTTGGTCGCGTTCTGCCCGATCGGCACGGTGCGGATCATTTTCTGGCCGTGCGTGCGTTCTAGCCAGCGGGCGGCGACGTCGGCGATTTCCGGATAAAGCACGACGTTGAAGTCAGCATCGGTAAGGCGCGCGAGGTCCGAGGGCGTGGCCTCGAGCGGCGCAGTGACATTCACATCGACGCCGAGCCGCGCCAGCAAACGCTTCACTTCGACAACATCATCACGGTGGCGGAAGCCGAGCGCCGTTGGGCCCAGGATATTGCAGCGCGGACGTGCGCCGGGAGTACGCTCGGGTGCGCCTTCTACCTTTGGCGCGAAGGTGCGCACGAGTTGATAGAACGTCTCCGACGCACCCCAGTTTTCCTTCTTCTGGTAGGAAGGAAGGTCAAGCGCGATAACCGGGATCGGCAGTTTCAACGCGCGGGCAAGGCCGGCCGGGTCATCCTGGATGAGCTCTGCGGTGCAGGACGCGCCGACAATCATCGCTTCGGGTTTGAAGCGTTCGTAAGCCTCCAAAGCTGCGGTCTTGAAGAGTTGCGCGGTGTCGTTGCCCAGATCGCGCGCTTGGAACGTCGTGTAAGTGACCGGCGGGCGCGCATCGCGGCGTTCGATCATCGTGAACAGCAGGTCCGCGTACGTGTCGCCCTGCGGCGCGTGCAGCACGTAGTGCAAACCCTTCATCGCCGTCGCGATCCGCATCGCGCCGACGTGGGGTGGTCCTTCATAGGTCCAGACGGTGAGCTTCATCGCGTCAGACCCTCAACACAGAGCGGCGCGCGAATGGGCGCGCGAACAGAGCGGCGAGGTCGCCCGCTTGGTCAAAGCCGTGCACGGGCGAGAACACCAGTTCGATCGACCACTTTGTCGTCAGCCCCTCCCTTTCGAGCGGATTGGCGAGGCCGAGACCGCAGACGACAAGATCGGGGCGCGCCTCGCGGCAGCGATCCAGCTGCTTATCGACATGCTGGCCTTCACTGAGCTGCGCGCCTTCGGGCAAGCGCTTCAGTTCTTCCGAGAGCAGGTCGCGGTTGAGATAAGGCGTGCCAATCTCGATCGGCCGCATGCCAAGCTCTTCGGCAAGGAAGCGCGCGAGCGGCGGCTCCAATTGCGAGTCCGGGAAGAAGAAGATGCTGCGCCCGTCGAGCGTTTCCTTGGAGCGCGCCAGCGCGCGCTTGGCGCGTTCGCGGTGCGGAGCGACGACGCGGCGAAAATCCATCTCCGGCACATCCCACGCATCGGCGGCGGCCTTCAGCCAGTGCGTGGTGCCCTCGGCGCCGAACGGAAACAGCGCGGGCAAACGTTTTGCGCCACGCGCTTCGAGCGCGCGGGCAGTGTCGCCAAGAAACGGCTGCGCGATCAGCATGCGCGTGTTTGGGCCGACAGCCGGAATTTCGCCCGAGCGACGCGGTGGAAAAAATGCGACGGGCCCTATGCCAAGTTCAGCGAACAGGCGCGAGAACTGATCCTCGACGACATCCGGAAGCGCGCCGACGACGAGCAGGGAAGGGGTAGCGTCATCGCCGGCGCTTGGTGCTTCCGGAACCAGGGCGGCGAGGCA
>JAWXAM010000053.1:0-10092 GCA_034439495.1 Terricaulis sp.
GCGCTTCACGGCTTCGGCGTCCTCGACGCCGGTTTCGATGACGAGGGCGACGCCGGTGGGGCCGCGATATTCGCCGTAGACTTGGCGCAAGGCGGCGGCCCATTCGCCAGTTGTCACGCCGGCTTTGGCGGCGGCGATGGAGGCGGGCATTATATTCTTATCGGCGCGCGCATCCGCTTCGAGGTTTGCGAGCGCGGTTTCGGCGGCGCTCTTATCGCGAGCGCTGCGCCAAGCTTTGAGGCGCGCGATCTGTTCGGCTTCCACCGCGAGATCGACGGTGTGGATGTTCTTTTCGCCAGCTTCGAGCGGCGAAGGCTCGCCTTCGGTGTAGGCGTTGACGCCGATGACTTTCTGCTGACCCGCTTCGATCTGCTCGACACGGCGGCGGTTGGACTCAACAAGCGCCGCTTTCATGTGATCGAGCGCCGCTGCTGCGCCGCCGATCGTGTCGATGGCTTTGAGTTCGGCGCGGGCGCCTTCGATGAGTTGCGCGACTTTTGCTTCGATGACTTTGGAGCCGTCGAAGATATCTTCGAACTCGAGCAGGTCGGTTTCGTAGGCCAGCACTTGCTGCATGCGCAGCGACCATTGCTGATCCCACGGGCGCGGCAGGCCCAGCGCTTCGTTCCAGGCCGGCAATTGCACCGCGCGGGCGCGCGCGTCTTTCGAGAGCGTGACGGCGAGCGTCTCCAACAGGATGCGGTAGACGTTGTTCTCGGCTTGCTGCTCGGTCAGCCCCAGCGAGTTAACCTGCACGCCATAGCGGAAGCGGCGGGCTTTCTCGTCGTCGACGCCATAACGTTCGCGGCCGATCTCGTCCCAAAGCTTGACGAACGCGCGCATTTTGCAGAGCTCAGTCACGAAGCGCATGCCGGCGTTCACGAAAAACGAGATGCGGCTGAACACGAGCGCAAAGCGCTCCGGCGCCACTTCGCCACGCGCTTTGACTTCATCCAGCACAGCGATGGCGGCGGCGAGGGCGAAGGCGAGTTCTTGCTCTGGCGTCGCGCCGGCTTCTTGCAAATGGTAGGAGCAGACGTTCATCGCGTTCCATTTCGGGATCGCGTCGAGGCTCCAGGCGATGGTGTCGGCGGTGAGTTTCAGGCTTGGCGCCGGCGGGAAGATGTAGGTGCCGCGCGAGAGGTATTCTTTGAGGATATCGTTCTGCGTCGTGCCGGTCAGCTTCTTAGGATCGGCGCCTTGCTCCTCAGCCAGCGCAACATAAAGCGCGAGCAGCCAAGCGGCCGGCGCGTTGATCGTCATCGAGGTGTTCATCTGTTCGAGCGGGATCGCATCGAACAAGGCGCGCATGTCGCCCAGGTGCCCCACGGGGACGCCGACCTTGCCGACTTCGCCGCGGGCGAGGATGTGATCGGAGTCGTAGCCGGTCTGGGTCGGCAGATCGAAGGCGACGGAGAGGCCGGTCTGACCTTTGGCAAGATTCGCCCGGTAGAGCTTGTTCGACTCAGCCGGCGTCGAATGGCCCGCATAGGTGCGGAAGATCCAGGGCGGGTCGGGGGCGTGCTGGAAGTGAGTCATGGCCGGGATCAATCATGGGACAGGCCTTGTTGCAGTGCAACAGAGTGAGCCTGCCGCGCGATTGCCCAGGCCGAAGCAATTTCAGCCCACGGGGGAGAAAAGGCGCCGCCGCGATTGCAGCGATTTTTGCCGCTTCCTAGCGTGGGCCCGCTTGGGGGAGTCGCATGCCTTATTCGTTGGAGAATGCGCGCAGCTTGATTGCGCTCGTCGTGATCATCGCGATCTGTTGGCTGCTCTCGGAGCGGAAGGGGCGTTTCCCGTTTTTTCTCGCCATTGGCGCGTTGGCCGCGCAGGCGGGCCTGGTGCTGGCGCTGTTTGCCATTCCCAATTCGCAGGCGGTGCTGAACGGCGTCACCGGTGTGGTCGATGCGCTGGCGACGAGTAGCGATCGCGGCGCTCAATTCGTGTTCGGCCATCTCAGTGGCGGGCAATCGCCGTTCGTGATGGAGCCAACGAGTTCGAGCCTGCCGTTTATCTTCGGCTTTCGCGTGCTGCCACTCATTCTGGTGATCTCAGCGCTCTCAGCATTGCTCTGGCACTGGCGAATTTTGAAGTGGATCACGCGCTTCTTCGGATTTTTGTTCGAGAAGACGATGGGACTAGGCGGCGCCTCGGCGCTCGCTGTGGCGGCCAACATTTTCATGGGTATGGTGGAGAGCCCGATCGTTATCCGCGGCTATCTCGACAAGCTGTCGCGCTCCGAGCTGTTCTTGATGATGGTCGTGGGCCTGGCCACCGTCGCGGGGTCGACGATGATCGCGTACGCCGTGATCTTGGCGCCGGTTTTGCCAAATGCGGCAGGGCACGTGCTGGCGGCGTCGATCATCTCGGCGCCGGCCGGGATTTTGCTCGCGCGCATCATGATTCCGGAAGCGCCCGACGCGCCGCCACTCAGTTACGAGGTGACGCTGAAGTACGAAAGCTCGATGGATGCGATCACCAAGGGCGTCCAGGACGGCGTCATGGTTGCCGTGAATGTAGCGGCGTTTTTGATCGTTTTTGTCGCCTTTGTTTGGATCATCAACGGCATGCTGGCGCTCGCGCCGCCGCTCAATGGCGAGGCGGTCACGCTACAGCTCTTGTTTGGTTACGCCTTCGCGCCGGTCGCGTGGCTGATCGGGGTGCCGTGGAACGAAGCGTTCGCTGCGGGCAACATTTTGGGGACGAAGCTCTTCCTCACCGAATTCATCGCGTTCATTGAACTCGGCGCAATTCCGGCTGGCGAGATGACCGAGCGAACGCGCATGATCCTGACGTATGCCATCTGCGGCTTCGCCAACGTCGCGTCAGTCGGGATTATGACCGGAGGCATGACGGTGCTAATGCCGGCGCGTCGGTCGGAGATTTTGGGGCTTGCGTGGAAGGCGTTGTTGCCGGGCTTCATGGCGACGCTGATGACAGCGGCGATCGTGGCGGCATTTCCTGCGGGCATGTTTTAGTGGCGCACGAAGAGCGCCGCCGCGCCGCTGGATGCTTCATCACAGCGGCGCGGCTCGCGTAAAGTCTAATTCGCGCGTCGGACGAGGCCGATCAGCAGCAGAAGTACGATCGCGCCGATGGTGGCGTAAGCGATCGTGGTGATAAGCGGGTTTCCGAGCGAGAAGCTGAGGCCCAATGTCGGGAGCAGCCAGCCGGCCAGAAATGCACCGACGATGCCGACAATGATGTTGCCGACCAATCCCAAGCCGTAGCCCTTAACAACTAAGCCAGCCAAAAAGCCGGCGATGGCGCCGACGATGATCCAAATGATTAGGCTTTCAACGGTCATGTGATTTTCCCCTGCGGCCGAGAGGCGGCCGCCACCGGCGCTGAAGCCCAAGTCGGACCCTAGCTCCATAAGCGTGGTAAACGGGTTGGAACTCGCCTTGTTCCCGAAATCGCGATCGCCGCTCAAAATTGCCGCAACGGCAGAGGCATTGACGCACTGCAGCATGACAGCGCATCGTGCTGGTCCTGAGGGAGTTTTATGATGGCCGATGCCCAGAAAGCCGCGCTGAGCAGTGTGAAAGAAATCTACGCCATCGGCGAGATTCCTCCGCAATATCATGTGCCTGAAAAAATGTGGGCATGGGCGATCCGCAAAGAGCGCCACGGCCGCCCGATCAAAGCCATGCAGCTGGAGCAAGTGCCGACGCCGCAGGTTGGCGAAGACGAGGCGCTCGTTCTCGTGATGGCGGCGGGCGTCAATTATAATGGCGTGTGGGCAGCGCTTGGTGAGCCGCTTTCGCCGCTCGACGTTCACAAGCAGCCCTATCACATCGCAGGCTCGGACGCGTCCGGCATCGTTTGGGCCGTCGGCTCCAAGGTGAAGCGCTGGAAGCCGGGCGACGAAGTCGTCATCCACTGCAACCAAGACGACGGCGACGACGAAGAGTGCAATGGCGGCGACCCGATGTTCTCGCCGAGCCAGCGTATCTGGGGTTACGAGACGACCGACGGCTCGTTCGCGCAATTCTGCAAAGTGCAAGCGCGCCAGATGATGCCGCGCCCGAAGCATCTCACCTGGGAAGAGGCGGCTTGCTACACGCTGACGCTCGCCACCGCTTATCGCATGCTGTTCGGCTGGCGTCCGAACGTGTTGCGGCCGGGCCAGAACGTTTTGGTGTGGGGCGCGTCCGGCGGGCTTGGCGTGTTCGCGGTGCAGCTCTGCGCAGTCAGCGGCGCGCATGCGATCGGGGTTGTCTCGGATGACACCAAGAAAGATTACGTGCTCTCGATGGGCGCGAAGGCCGTGCTTAATCGCAAAGACTTCAATTGTTGGGGCCAGCTGCCGAAAGTGAATGGCGAGGGCTTCGCTGAGTACATGAAAGAGAGCCGCAAGTTCGGCAAAGCGATTTGGGAGCACACCGGCGGCAAGGACGTCGACATCGTGTTCGAGCACCCGGGCGAGTCTACGTTCCCCGTCTCAGTGCTTGTCTGCAAACGCGGCGGCATGGTCGTGATCTGCGCCGGCACAACGGGCTACAATCTCACCATGGATGCGCGCTTCCTCTGGATGCGCCAAAAGCGCGTGCAGGGCTCGCACTTCGCGCACCTCTACCACGCGGCCCAGGCGAACCAGCTCGTGATCGATCGCCGCATCGATCCGGCGATGTCGGAAGTGCTGCCCTGGGACAAAATCCCCGACGCGCACGAGAAGATGCTCGATAACCAACACCAGCCGGGCAACATGGCCGTGCTCGTGAACGCGCAGCGCAGCGGTCTGCGGACCTGGGAAGACGTGCTGGAAAACAGCAAGCCCGGCTAAAGCAAAACGCCCCGCACCGTGAGGCGCGAGGCGTTGCTCGTTCCAGCCGAGACGCGCTTACGGCGTGGTGGTGGTCGTCGTGCTGGTGGACGGCGTCGTCGTCGTGACGCTCACGCCATTTTCGCCGACGGTGACTTGCGTCGGCTGGCCGTTGCGCGTGCCGGTGGCGCTCCAGGTGCCGTCCGGATTTTGCATGAGGCCCGTGACGTTGGTGTAGCCATCGGTTTCGAGGCGCGTGCGTGCATCGCTCTCAGTGATGATCACGGTGGTCGGCGCGGGCGCGGGCGTTACGACTTCCGTCGTTGAGGTGTCCGGCGTCGTGGTCGTCGTCGTGGTCTGGCCGCAGGCGGCGAGCGCGGCGAGGGCCGCGGCAGCGATAATGATACGCATGGATGCGCTCCTTGGTTTGAATGCACCCAAAACAATGCAGCGGGTGGATCGTTCCTCGGGGAGCCATGCGTTCGCGTTGGGGGAACCTGCGTGAGTGGAGTTCCCGCCCGTTGACCTCAGGCGGCGGAAGGCCTCCAATCGGGATGGGGAGACATCATGATACGGCTTATTCTTGCGGGCCTTGGCGCGCTGCTGATCGCGGTCGTGGGCTTTGTCGGCTTCAGGACGTTCTCGTTTGTCGCGCCGCCGCCGCCGGCTGCGGTCGAGATTGCTGAAAGTTCAAGCTACGCCGTTGATGCATCTGCCGCGGCTGTGCGGCTTGGCGAGGCAATCCGCTTTCGGACCGTCTCGCTGGTCAGCGACGGCGAGGATCGCGCGCAGTTCGAACAATTCCACGCTTGGATGCAGCAACGCTATCCGGCGTTCCACGCCGCGGCGCGGCGCGAAATCGTCGGCGAGCTTTCGCTGCTTTATACCTGGACGGGCAGCGATGCCGCGCAGCCGCCGATTATTCTCCTGGCGCACCAGGACGTGGTGCCGGTGCCGGACGATACCCGGCAGAACTGGACCGTCGATCCGTTCGGCGGCCTCGTGCGCGATAACGCCGTGTGGGGCCGCGGCGCAATCGATGATAAAGGCTCGCTCATCTCGATCATCGAGGCAGCGGAGTTTTTGGCGCGGCAGGGCCGCCAGCCGGTGCGCACGATCATCTTTGCGTTTGGCCACGATGAAGAAATCGGCGGCGATGGCGGCGCGGTCCTGATGGCGCGGCTTTTGGCTGAGCGCGGCGTACGCGCGTGGTTCGTCCTGGATGAAGGCATGGCCGCGCTCGATCGCCATCCGCTGACAGGCGCGCCTGCGGCGATGATTGGTATTTCTGAGCGCGGCTCCGGCACCATGCGTGTGCGTGCGGTCGGTCAGCCCGGCCACTCGTCGATGCCGCCGCGCGAGACGGCAGTTTCGCTGGCGGCAGAAGCGGTGAACCGCATCCATGACATGCCGATCGAGCGCGGCCTCGAAGGCGGGCCGGCCTTGGGGATGATGCGCGCGCTCGCGCCAGAGTTGACGCTGACGAACCGGATGGCGGTGTCGAACGAGTGGTTGTTCGGGCCGATGCTGCGTCAGCGCATGGCGGGCAACCCGGCCGCGCAAGCGCTTATGGGCACCACGATCGCGCCGACCATGATCAATGGCGGCTCGCGCCCTAACGTGCTGCCCGGCGAAGCAATCGCGATGATCAATTTTCGCATTCACCCGCGAGACCAAAGCGCGGATCTGCTGCGCCGCGCGCGCCAAGCGGTGGCTGATCTCGACGGCGTGACTGTGGATTGGTCAGAGGAGCCGCGCGAGGCGAGCAGCATCTCAAGCACAACCTCATCCTCTTACGCGCTGCTTGCGGCGCTCTCAGGTGACATTCTGCCGGACGCGCCGGTTGCGCCGGGGCTAGTGCTTGCTGGCACGGATTCGCGGCACTATTCGGAGGTGGCGGAGAACGTTTATCGCTATCAGCCGATCATGCTGACGGCGGAAGATCTGGAAATGCCGCACGGGCTCAATGAACGTATTTCGGTCGATAACTTGGACCGAATGATCCGGTTTTATATCGGCCTCATGGAAGCAGGAGCGATGCAATGATCCGTTCGATTGCGGTGGTATGCGCTATGGCGCTGTGCGCGTGTACGCCTGCGCAGGAAGCCAAGGAGGAAACGCCGGTGAGCAATACGCAAGTGCCGGCGCCGACTCCGGGAGAAGTCGCAACCCGCATCACGGCCGAGCAAAACGGCCAGACGGTGAACGTGGCCGTGAACGAGCGCTTCGCGGTCGAACTCGTCGGCGTCCCGACGGCAGGATATATTTGGGCCCCGGTGACGCTCCCGGCTTTCGTGCAACGCGCGGGCGAAGCGGGCGGCAACACGGTCCCTGAGCAAAGTCAGCCTGGCTATACTGGCGGCAACCACTGGGAAGTGTTCATGTTCGTCGCCACCGAAGCAGGATCGGGCGAACTGGTGCTGGAGCAGCGCCGGCCCTGGGAAACCAACGAGCCAGCGAGCAGCACGTTCAGAGTGACTATTGTCGCGCAATGATCGTGTGAAATGCTCTTCATCGCGCAGACGCTGCTCTATCTCCTGGCGCTCGCCGGGGTGGTGGCGGGTTCACTGGGGGCGATCTATTTCGCCGGCGGGGCGATGAATAAGGCGCGGCCGCTTGAACTCCGGCGGCGGCGCTGGGTTCTGGCTGTGCTTTGTGCGTGCGGTATTGTCGCGTCGGCGGCGCTAGGCTTTGTCGCCATCCCCGCCTTGCTGTATCTCGCCTCCTAATGAGCGATCTTCTCCGCGACCTTTGGTATTTCGCCGCGACTTCAGCCGAGCTGAAGCGCGGGAAGATGTTCCGCCGCGAAATCCTGGGCGAGCCGGTTGTGCTGGGGCGGGATGATGAGGGCCGCGCGTTCGCTCTGCGCGATATCTGTCCGCACCGCGCGGTGCCACTGTCGGCCGGCCGCATCGAGTCGACCAATGGCGTCCAGACAGTGGAGTGCCCGTATCACGGCTGGCGCTTCGGCACGCAGGATGGGATCTGCAAACAGATCCCGTCGCTGGTCGATGGCCAGCCCTACGAAGCCGGCCGCATTCGCGTGCGTAATTTCGCAACGCATGAGGCTAACGGCATTGTGTTGGTGTTCGTCTCAGCTGATGCGCGCTTTGCCGGTGAGCCGCCGCCGCCGCCCGAGTTTGGGCTCAAAGAGCTGAGCGAGCCGAAGTTTGTCATTCACCGCATCTTCGCCGCGACAATGGACAACGCCATCGTCGGGCTGATGGACCCGGCGCACGTTCCGTACGTGCATAATCAATGGTGGTGGCGCCCGCCGAGCACCGGCAAGAAACTCAAAGAAAAAAGCTTCGTCCCGCGTGAGCGTGGCTGGGCGATCGAGCGGCATCAACCGGCGTCGAACTCGCTTGCGTATAAGTGGCTGTTCGGCGGCCAGGTGACGACCGAGATATCGTTCATGCTGCCGGGCTATCGCTGGGAAGTGGTGGAGACGCCGAAGGCGCGGCTCTTCACGCTGACTTGCCTGACACCGGAAAACGAAGGCTCAACGCGCATCACGCAGATCACGTACTGGCGCGATGCGCCGCTGCTCGATGTGATGAAGCCGATCCTCATTCCGGCGGGACGCGAGTTCTTGGATCAAGACGGCCGCATGGTCGATTTGCAGAATTCAGGACTCGCCTATTCGCCGTCGATGCTCTGGATCGATGACATCGACGTGCAGGCGAAATGGTACCTGAAGCTCAAGCGCGAATGGACCAAGAGCCGGGAAGAGGGGCGCGAGTTCGTGAACCCGATCGAGCCCGCGACGCTGAAGTGGATGAGCTAGAGGCTCATTCCGCTGCGGGCACCAGCACCACCGGCACGCTGATTTCGCGTTGGCCGGGGAGGCCGCTGGGCATGTCTTCGGTGAGGATGAGCGTAGCTGGTGTTTCTTGCTCTACCTCGAACTCGAGCTCGGCGACGTAGGGCACTGGCGCTTCGGTCATCCAATTGCGCTGCGCTTCGGCTGGCGCTTCGGCGATGACTTCACCGTCTGCGGTGCGCAACTGGGCTGGGAACACCGCTTCAAAAAACCAATCACCCGGCGCGACGCCCGCAACGCGGAGCGGGCTCGTTACGCGCGCGCCCACGCTGGGCGTCTCCACCACGATGGTTACGCCCTCAAGGGTTTCGCCAAGCTCGGCGGCGGGCGGCTCGGCCGACGGAGAGCAGGCGACAAGCGCGAAAGCGGCGACCAGGGCGGATACACGCAACATGCGAACCTCTTAGCGTGTTCTGGGTGGGCGTGATGGCGGCAAGATGGCGCGGTTTTAGCCTGGGTCGCAATAGATGGCTTTGCTTAATTCGGCCTCGCGCCTGTCTTGGATGACGCGGCGCGAGACTTCGTCCGGCACCCCGACGCCGTTGAGCAGCGCCTCGCCAAGCTGCAGCGCCGCCTCGATGGAGTCGGGGCTGGCGAGAGCGGCGCCCATGGCGTGGAGCCGCCGCGCGTGCTCAGCGTCGCGCGCGCGGGCGTAGATCGGGATATGCGGCCATGCGCGGCGGGCTTCCAGCACGATGCGCTCGACAGCATCGGCATCATTGATGGTGACCACGAGTGCGGCCGCTTTGGCTGCGCCGAGCCCCGCGAGCGCCTCGCTGCTTGCAGCGTCACCGAAATGGACGCGGTGATTGCGCTTGCGCGCATGGTTGACCAGAGACGCATCGTTCTCGACTGCGATGTAGGCGATCTCTTGTGCGTTCAGGAGATCGGCAAGTGTCTCGCCGACGCGGCCGAAGCCGGCGATGACGACGTGACCGGATTCTTCCGCATCGATTAGGGGCGCGTCGATCTTGGCGTTGGACATCCGTTTGGCGATCAGGGCGCCCAGCGAAGCAAAGAGCGGCGTGATGAAGATTGAAAGCGCCGTCACCAGCAGCATGTAGTCAGCGGTGGCTTCCGGTATCGCGCCGCCGCCGCGCGCTGCGGCGATAACCACGAAGGCGAACTCACCTGCTTGGCCGAGCAGGAACGCGACTTCGATCGCGCGTGGCCAGGGCAATCCAAACGCGCGCGCGAGCGGCGCGATGATCGCAGTCTTGAGCGCCAGAAGGCCGGCAACGCCGATCACAATGCGCAACGGCTCAGCGAGCAGCAGAGCGATATCGATCTGCATGCCGACCGTCACAAAAAACAGGCCGAGCAGCAAATCCTTGAACGGCTCGAGATCTGTTTCAATCTGGTGGCGGAACTCGGTTTCAGCGAGCAAGAGCCCGGCTAGGAAAGCGCCGAGCGCCGCGGACAGCCCCGCCGCTTCGGCAGCGGTCGCCATGCCAAGCGCTGCAAGCAGCGCTGCAGCAATGAACACCGCGCGGCTATTGGCGCC
>JAWXAM010000054.1:0-2799 GCA_034439495.1 Terricaulis sp.
GCATCGACGCGCGTTTGGAGGAATTGGGGATCACGCTGCCGACACCGCCGGCACCGGTGGCGTCCTATGTGCCGTTCGTGATCGTTGGCAATTTGGTACACGTGTCGGGGCAGGTTTCGGTCGATGCGTCGGGCGGCATCAAGGGCAAGCTCGGCGCTGACATTGAAGTCGAGGAAGGCCAGGCCGCAGCGCGGCTGTGCGGGCTTAACCTCCTCGCCCAAGTGAAGGCCGCGTGCGGCGGCGATCTGGATCGCGTGAAACGTGTGGTGAAGCTCAATGGCTTTGTGAACGTGACGCCAGAGTTTAGCCCGATCCCGCAAGTGATGAATGGCTGCTCGGACCTTATGGTCCAAGTTCTGGGCGACACAGGCAAACACGCGCGCTCGGCTGTCGGCATGGCCAATCTGCCGATGGACTTTGCTGTGGAAGTCGACGGGCTGTTTGAAATCGGCTGACGCGCGGGCTTGGTTTTGCCGCCTCGGCGCGCCTAGATTAGCGGCATGGACGGAACCGACGCGCTGAACATTACGGTGGTTGGCGATCTCGCCAACATCGACCGCGCGGTCTGGGATGGGCTCGCGAACCCGGCGGACGCGCCATACGATCCGTTTCTCTCTTGGGATTTTCTGCAAGCACTGGAAGAGAGCGGCTGCGCGTCGGCGCCGCGCGGCTGGCAGCCCGCCCATTTGCTAGCGCGCGATGCTGCTGGCGCTCCGGTTGGCGCGATGTTGCTCTACGCCAAAGATCATTCCTACGGCGAGTACGTGTTCGATCATGGCTGGGCCGATGCGCTGCAGCGCGCTGGCGAGCGCTATTACCCAAAGCTGCAATGCGCCGTGCCGTTCACCCCCGTTCCGGGCCGGCGGATTTTTGCACGCGACCCGGCGGTGGAACTTGCGCTAGCGCAGGGCGCCGTTGGACTGGCGCAGCGCGGTGGCGCTTCATCCGTGCACGCCACGTTCGCGACGGCAGAAGCGGCGGCGCGGCTGAAGCCGCTTGGCTACATGACGCGTGTGGGACTGCAGTACCATTGGTTTAATCGCGGCTATGCCTCGTTCGAGGATTTTCTCGCTGACCTGTCGTCGCAAAAGCGGAAGACGATACGGCGTGAACGTGCGCGCGCATGCGAAGGGCTCACGATCCGGCGCCTGCGTGGCGCGGAGATCAAAGAGACCGACTGGGATTTCTTCTTCCGCTGCTACATGGACACGGGCTCGCGCAAATGGGGCTCGCCTTATCTGAACCGTGCGTTCTTCACGCTGTTGGGCGAGCGGATGGCGGATCAGTGCGTGCTGTTCGTGGCGAAGGCGGATGGTGCGCCGATTGCATCGGCGCTTAACCTGGTCGGCGGCGATGCGCTTTATGGGCGCTATTGGGGGCGCGTGGCAGATGTGCCGTTCCTGCACTTTGAGCTTTGCTATTATCAAGCGATCGAACTTGCGATTGAGCTTGGCTTGCCGCGCGTTGAAGCGGGCGCGCAGGGTGAGCACAAACTGGCGCGCGGCTATGTGCCGGCGCCGACTTACAGCGCGCACTGGATCGCGCATCCGGGGCTGCGCACGGCGGTGCAGCGTTATCTCGATGCTGAGACGCCGGCCGTGACGGATGAAGCGGAGCTCCTGATGGAGCACACGCCGTTCAAGAAGGGCGAGTGATCGCGTCACTGATTTTCGGGCGGAAGAGGTGATAGAGCGGCACACCGGCCAGCATCAGCACGACGCCCCAGAACAGAACTTCGAGTCCAGAGCCGAACGCGGCGAAGAGCGAATAAACGATCGCAACAGCGGCGATCGCCGCCCAGCTTGCGGCGTTGCGCCACGAATGGCGAAGTTCAGCGACTGAGACGACCACGTAATAGATTAGGCCGAGCGCCGTCGCCATCATCAGCAGGAACGTAAAGGCGCCGATGAATCCGCGCGTGTAATTCGCAATGAGCAAGAGCCCGGCGAGCGTCGAGGACAGCAGGAGCGCCAGGTGCGGCGCGCCGCCATTGTTGGTCGAGGCGAGCCAACTTGGCGCGAGCTTATCGATGGCGACGGCCATGGGCATTTGGCCAGTGCTGAAGATGAGGCCGTTGAGCGCGCCGGCCGTGGAGAGCAGCGCGCCTACTGCGATGAAATGCGGGCCCCACGGGCCAAAGGCGCGGGCGGCGTCGGCGAACGGCGCGGTGGATTGCGCGAGCTGTCCCGCGGGCACGAGCAGCATGACGGCGGCTGTGGCTGAGAGGTAGATCGCGACGACGGCCACCATGCCGGTGATCAGCGCCCGCGGGATGGTGCGTTCGCAGTCTTGTACGTTGCCCGCCGGCAGCGTCACGACTTCGAAGCCCGTGAACGGCCAGAGCGTGATCAGCGCGCAGGCGGCCAGCGCGGCGATGACCGATTGCCCCGATGGATTGAAGGCGGGGAGATTCTCCGGCGCGCCCGCAGCGAATGCCAAACCGATAATGGCGAGCAGCGGTACAATTTTCAGCACAGTGAGTGCGATTTGGGTGAAGCCCATTTCCTTCAGGCCGCGTATGTTGATCAGCGTGAACACGCCGATCACAGCGAGCGCGGTGGAGGCTTGTGCGACGGCGCTTGCGTTCAGCGCTGGGATGAAGACGCCGAGATAACCGACGAACGCGATGGCGACGACCGGCACGCCCATCAGGAACGAGAGCCAGTAGGCCCACGCCATCAGAAATCCGGTGAGATCGCCGAAGGCTTCGCGCGCGTATGCATATGGCCCGCCATCACGGCGCGTGCGTCCCGCCAAGCGCCCGAACACAAGTGCAAGCGCGATGGAGCCGGCGCCGGC